>NZ_LMGW01000006.1:0-1069 GCF_001427835.1 Rhodanobacter sp. Root627 | reverse complement strand
CACCCAGCAGAACGCGGCCCTGGTGGAGGAAGCCTCCGCCGCCGCCCGCGCGATGCAGGAGCAGGCCAACGAATTGCGCCAGCAGATGACGTTCTTCCGGGTGGACAAAACCGAGCGGACGACACCTGAGGCAGCTCCGCCCAAGCGTGTGGCGGAAACCGCGGTACCACCGCGACGCCAGGTGGCGGCCCGCCCTGATGTGATGCGGCCGGCCATGGCCGGCGAGTGGACAGAATTTTGATGTGCGCGTTGCCGAGCGTTGTCGCTCGCCGCACCTGACTTTTTTTCATCATCTTTGGATTTACAACATGTTTTCGTTGAAACGTTGGTCGTTCAATCGCATGAGCCTCAATGCACGGGTGGCTCTGGTGGTTGTCGTGGTGATCGCGGGGCTGGTTGGCCTTACCGTGATGAATGCCTTCGAGAGCCGTACGCGGCAGATGGAAGGCCTGGAGCGCACCTTGCGCAGCGAGATCGAATCGGCCATCTCGGTGGCTACGGCTTACGACAAGCGGGCAGCCGCCGGCGAGTTCAGCGCTGCCGAAGCCAAGCGTCTGGCATTGCGGCAGATCGAGGACATGCAGTGGGACGAAGGCACCGGCTACATTTTTGCCTTCGATACCGGCCTGACCATGCGCATGCATCCGCTGAAGAAAAAGCTGGTCGGCCAGAGCATTGCCAAGGAAACCGATGCCAAGGGCAAGCCGCACTATCGCCTGATGGTGGAAGGCAACCTGAAGAACGGGCACACCCTGATCCGCTATACCCAGATCATGCCGGACGGCAGCGGCAAGGACAAAATCACCTACAGCCAGTTGTTCAAGCCGTGGGACCTCAATTTCTCGGCCGGCGCCTATTTCGACGATATCGATGCGCAGTTCCAGCACTCGTTGATGATGAACCTGGCCAAGGCGGGCCTGGTGGCCTTGCTGGTGATCCTGCTGGTGTGGCTGTCGATGCGCAGCATCCGGCAGAGCATCGGTGGCGAGCCGGATTTCGCGGTGAAGATGGCCTCGCGCATCGCCGATGGCGACCTGGTCATCGACGATGAAAGGACCTTCGCCAGCGG
>NZ_LMGW01000005.1:0-16473 GCF_001427835.1 Rhodanobacter sp. Root627 | reverse complement strand
GTCAGTGCGGCCGTCAGCGTCGTCTTGCCGTGATCCACGTGACCAATCGTGCCGACGTTGACGTGCGGCTTGGTGCGTTCGAATTTACCCTTTGCCATGACTCAAACCTCGAAAGAACTGTTATTCGGAAAAATTATCTGCAGAGCGGAACCGCCCTGATCAGGCCTTGTGCATGACCTGCTCGGCGACGTTGCTCGGCGCTTCGGCGTAATGGTCGAATTCCATCGTGAACGTGGCGCGTCCCTGGGTCAGCGACCGGATCGTGGTGGCATAACCGAACATCTCGCCCAGCGGAACCTCGGCGTTGATGGTCTTGCCCGACGGCGTGTCTTCCTGGCCGGTGAGCATGCCGCGACGCTTGCTGATGTCGCCCATCACGTCGCCCATGTAGTCCTCGGGCGTCACGATCTCGACCTTCATGATCGGCTCCAGCAGCACCGGACTGGCCTTGGCGAAGCCCTGCTTGAACGCCATCGATGCCGCCAGCTTGAACGCCATTTCCGACGAGTCGACGTCATGGTACGAACCGAAGACCAGCTTCACCTTGACATTGACCACCGGGAAGCCGGCGAGCGGGCCGCTGGTGATGGTTTCGCGCAAGCCCTTCTCGACCGAAGGAATGAATTCCTTCGGAATCACGCCACCGGTGATGTCGTTGATGAACAGGAAGTCGTCCTTGATCGTGGCGGCGAGCTTCTCGTCCGCACGGTCCTCGGCACTGATCGGCGACATCTCGATGACGACATGGCCGTACTGGCCCTTGCCGCCCGACTGCTTGGCGTGCTTGTAATCGGACTTGACGTCGCTGGAACGGATCGTCTCGCGATACGCCACCTGCGGCTTGCCGACGTTGGCCTCGACGTTGAACTCGCGGCGCATGCGGTCGACCAGGATGTCCAGGTGCAACTCGCCCATGCCGGAGATGATCGTCTGGCCGGATTCCTCGTCGGTACGCACGCGGAACGACGGATCTTCAGCTGCCAGGCGACCCAGCGCGATACCCATCTTTTCCTGGTCGGACTTGGTCTTCGGCTCCACCGCCATCGAGATCACCGGCTCGGGGAACGACATGCGCTCCAGCGTGATGATCTGGTCCTGCGCGCACAGCGTGTCGCCCGTGGTCACATCCTTCAGGCCGACCGCGGCGGCGATGTCACCGGCGCGCACTTCCTTCAGTTCATGACGCTCGTTGGCGTGCATCTGCAGGATGCGGCCCACGCGCTCCTTCTTGCTCTTGACCGGGTTGTAGACGGCGTCGCCGGAGTTCAGCGTGCCCGAATAGACGCGGAAGAACGTCAGCGAACCGACGAACGGGTCGGTCATGATCTTGAACGCGAGCGCGGAGAACGGCGCGGCGTCATCAGCCGGGCGCGAGGCCTCGTTCTCGTCCTCGTCGATACCGGCAACCGGCGGACGATCGGCGGGCGACGGCAGCAGCTGCACCACCGCGTCGAGCATCGCCTGGACGCCCTTGTTCTTGAACGCCGTACCGCAGTAGACCGGGATGATTTCGTTGGCCAACGTACGCTGACGCAGGCCAGCGATGATCTCGCTCTCGCTGAGGTCGCCGCCTTCCAGGTATTTGTTCATCAGCTCTTCGGTGGCTTCGGCAGCCGACTCCACCATGAAGGCGTGCGCTTCGGCAGCCTTGTCGGCCAGTTCGGCCGGGATATCCCGGTATTCGAACTTCATGCCCTGGGTTTCCATGTCCCAGATCACGGCCTTCATCTTGAGCAGATCGACCACGCCCTCGAAGCCGTCTTCGGCACCAATGGGCACCTGCATCGGCACGGCGTGCGCACCGAGGCGCGCCTTCAGCTGGCCGACGACCTTGTCGAAATTGGCACCGGTGCGATCCATCTTGTTGACGAACGCCAGACGCGGCACTTTGTACTTGTTGGCCTGCCGCCAGACCGTCTCGGACTGCGGCTGCACGCCACCGACCGCGCACAGCACGAACACGGCGCCATCGAGCACGCGCAGCGAGCGCTCCACTTCGATGGTGAAGTCAACGTGTCCCGGGGTGTCGATGATGTTGAAGCGATGCTGGGGCAGCGAGCCGTCCATGCCCTTCCAGAACGCCGTCGTTGCCGCCGACGTGATGGTGATGCCGCGCTCCTGCTCCTGCTCCATCCAGTCCATCGTGGCCGCGCCATCGTGCACTTCGCCAATCTTGTGACTGACGCCCGTGTAAAACAGGATGCGCTCCGTGGTCGTGGTCTTGCCGGCATCGATGTGAGCCATGATGCCGAAGTTGCGGTAGCGTTCGAGGGGAGTGGTGCGTGCCATTGATATTTACCTGTGTCGGGCTGCCTGCCCTGGTTTGTGACAGCCATCCGGGCCGTTGCGCTTATGAATATCCGGCCTGGATGCCGGCTGGCTTGCCCCATCGTGACGATGCGGCTTTTGGATAACCGACGGTCCGGCAATGATGCCGGACCATCTTCGCCGTCGTGGCGACGGCTGAATCATCAAGGCCCACCATCTGTGGTGGGTCGGTCGTCGCCGTCATCGATGACGGCGCAAACCACTTACCAGCGGTAGTGCGAGAACGCCTTGTTGGCTTCCGCCATGCGGTGCGTCTCTTCGCGCTTCTTGGCGGCGCCGCCGCGGCTTTCGGAAGCCTCCAGCAGCTCGGCAGCCAGCTTGCGCGGCATCGAGGTCTCGCCGCGCTTGCGGGCGGAGTCGATCACCCAGCGCATGGCCAGCGCCATGCGGCGGCCCGGACGCACTTCAACGGGCACCTGGTAGGTGGCACCACCGACGCGACGGGACTTCACTTCGACCGCCGGAGCGATGTTGTTCAGCGCCTTCTCGACCAGAGCCACCGGCTCGGCATTCTTTTCGCCAATGTGCTGCAGCGCGCCGTAGACAATGCTTTCGGCGACCGACTTCTTGCCGCTCTTCATCACCATGTTGATGAAACGGGCGATCAGCTGGCTGCCATGCTTGGGATCCGGCAGGATCAGACGGGCGGGATGTGAACCTTTACGCGACATGTTTGTTGTCCGTTATTTTCGCGGACATTCCTGCCCGCCTGTAAAGCGGCCAGCGAGGGCCGCGCGACATTATTTCTTCGGGCGCTTGGCGCCGTACTTCGAGCGCGATTGACGGCGCTTGGTGACACCGGCGCAGTCCAGGCTGCCGCGCACCGTGTGGTAACGCACACCGGGGAGATCCTTGACGCGACCGCCGCGGATCAGCACCACCGAGTGCTCCTGCAGGTTGTGGCCTTCACCACCGATATAGCTGATCACCTCGAAACCGTTGGTGAGGCGCACCTTGGCAACCTTGCGCAACGCCGAGTTCGGCTTTTTCGGGGTGGTCGTGTAAACGCGCGTGCAGACGCCGCGACGCTGCGGGCTGCTCTGCAGGGCCGGCGACCCGCTCTTGTAGGTCTTGGGGCTGCGGTTTTTGCGCACCAATTGATTGACTGTCGTCATGCGAAGCTGTTCCTGAAAACATAAAGGCAGCCCGAATAAGCTCGGTCTGCCAAGAAGCGGGAATTTAACATGAGCGAGCTTGCCTGGGCAAGTTGACGCTCTGCCATCCGTGACCCGAACACGAGGTGCATCCATGCACCTCATTTCGTATGTCGGCGAGTAAAACCTGTCGAGGCTTACTCGGCACCACCTTCACTGCTGACCGGCGCTTCGACAAATGACGTCGGAGGTGTGGAACCGGAAAGGGTATCCAGCTCCAGATCGGTCAGACCACCCTGGCGGCGACGCCCTGCGTGGTAGGCCAGACCCGTACCTGCCGGAATAAGACGGCCGACAATAACATTTTCCTTCAGGCCACGCAAGGTATCGCGCGTGCCACGAACCGCCGCTTCGGTAAGGACGCGGGTGGTTTCCTGGAACGAGGCCGCCGAGATGAACGACTCGGTGGCCAGCGATGCCTTGGTGATGCCCAGGAGGATCGACTGATACTCGGCCGGACGCTCGCCCTTGGCCACCGCGCGGTCGTTTTCGCCGTTGATGCGCACGCGCTCGATCTGCTCGCCGCGCAGGTAATGGCTTTCGCCCGGCTCGACGATCTCGACCTTGCGCAGCATCTGGCGAATGATCGCCTCGATGTGCTTGTCGTTGATCTTCACGCCCTGCAGGCGATACACGTCCTGGATTTCCTTGACCAGGTACGAGGCCAGCGGCTCCACGCCCAGCAGGCGCAGGATGTCATGCGGGCTCGGCTCGCCGTCGACGACGGTTTCGCCCTTCTCCACATGCTCGCCCTCGAACACGATGACCTGGCGCCACTTCGGAATCAGCTCCTCGTGCTCGTTGCCGTCGACATCCTTGATGATCAGGCGCTGCTTGCCCTTGGTGTCCTTGCCGAAGCTGATGATGCCCGACCGCTCGGCCAGGATCGCCGGCTCCTTCGGCTTGCGTGCCTCGAACAGATCGGCCACGCGCGGCAGACCACCGGTGATGTCGCGGGTCTTCGACGTTTCCTGCGGGATACGGGCAACCACGTCGCCCACGCCCACTTCGGCACCGTTCTGGATCGACACGATCGCACCGGCCGGCAGGAAGTACTGCGCGGCGATGTCGGTGCCCGGCAGCTTCAGTTCGCGGCCCTTGGCGTCTTCCAGGCGCACGATCGGGCGCAGGTCCTTCGCCTGCGCGCCACGACGCTTCGGATCGGTGACCACCGCCGACTCCAGACCGGTCAGTTCGTCGGTCTGGCTCTGCACGGTGACGCCATCGAGGAAGTCGATGAAGCGCACCACGCCGGCCACCTCGGTGACGATCGGGTGGGTGTGCGGATCCCAGTTGGCCACGGTCTGGCCCGGCTTCACCGCCGCACCGTCCTTCACCGCGATGGTGGCGCCGTACGGCACCTTGTAGCGCTCGCGCTCACGGCCGCTGGCGTCGATCACGCTCAATTCGCCCGAACGCGACACCGCCACCAGATGGCCCGACTTGTGCTGCACCGACTTCAGGTTGTTGTACTTCAGCGAGCCGGTGGTCTTCACCGTCACGTTGTCCACCGCCGCCGCACGCGAAGCCGCGCCGCCGATGTGGAACGTACGCATGGTCAGCTGGGTACCGGGCTCGCCGATCGACTGCGCGGCAACCACGCCCACGGCCTCGCCCATGTTGACCAGGTGGCCACGGGCCAGATCGCGGCCGTAGCAGAGCTTGCACACACCGTGGGCCGCTTCGCAGGTAATCGGCGAACGCACCTTGAGCAACTGCACGCCAGCCTTGTCCAGCTTCTCGACCAGCGCTTCGTCCAGCAGCGTGTCGGAGAGCACGATCGGCTCGTCGTCATCGCCGGGCGCATAGACGTCGCCGACCACGACACGGCCCAGCACGCGCTCGCGCAACGGCTCGACCACGTCGCCGCCTTCGACGATCGGCTGCATGATGATGCCGTCTTCGGTGCCGCAGTTGTCCATGGTGATCACCACGTCCTGCGCCACGTCGACCAGTCGGCGGGTCAGGTAACCGGAGTTCGCCGTCTTCAACGCGGTATCGGCCAGACCCTTTCGGGCACCGTGGGTCGAGTTGAAGTACTGCAGCACGTTCAGGCCTTCGCGGAAGTTGGCCTTGATCGGGGTCTCGATGATGGAGCCGTCCGGACGCGCCATCAGGCCACGCATGCCGGCCAGCTGGCGAATCTGCGCCACGGAACCACGGGCGCCGGAGTCGGCCATGATGTACAGCGAGTTCATCGACTTCTGGTTGACCGTCTTGCCTTCGGCGTCGGTCACCTTTTCGGTACCGATGCCGTCGATCATGGCCTTGGCCACCAGTTCGCTGGTACGCGACCAGATGTCGACCACCTTGTTGTAGCGCTCGCCAGCCGTGACCAGACCGGACTGGTACTGCTGCTGGATCTCGACCACTTCCTTCTCGGCGTCTTCCAGGATCGGCTTCTTCTCGTCCGGAATCAGCATGTCGTCGATGCCGATGGAGATGCCCGCGCGCGTGGCGAAGCGGTAGCCGGTGTACATCAGCTTGTCGGCGAACACCACGGTCTCTTTCAGACCCAGCAGACGGTAGCTGGAGTTGATCAGGCGCGAGATGTTCTTCTTGGTCAGCTCGGTGTTGGCCAGCGCAAACGGCAGGCCTTCGGGCAGGATTTCGGCCAGCAGCGCGCGGCCCACGGTGGTGTCGACCAGCGCGGTTTCATGCGTGCGCGCGCCGTCCTCGGCGATGTGCACCAGGTGCAGGCGCACCTTCACCTTGGCGTGCAGTTCCACCGCGCGGTTGTCGTAGGCGCGGCGCACTTCGCTGACGCCGGAGAACACCATGCCGGTGCCCTTGACGTTGATCAGCTCGCGGGTCATGTAGTACAGGCCCAGCACCACGTCCTGGGTCGGCACGATGATCGGCTCGCCATTGGCGGGGCTGAGGATGTTGTTGGACGACATCATCAGCGCGCGCGCTTCCAGCTGCGCCTCGATCGACAGCGGCACATGCACGGCCATCTGGTCGCCGTCGAAGTCGGCGTTGAACGCGGTGCAGACCAGCGGGTGCAGCTGGATGGCCTTGCCTTCGATCAACTTCGGCTCGAACGCCTGGATGCCCAGACGATGCAGGGTCGGCGCGCGGTTCAGCAGCACAGGATGCTCGCGGATCACGTCCTCGAGGATGTCCCACACCATCGGCTCTTCGCGCTCGACCAGCTTCTTCGCCGCCTTGATGGTGGTGGCTTCGCCACGCGCCTGCAGCTTGGCAAAGATGAACGGCTTGAACAGCTCCAGTGCCATCTTCTTGGGCAGACCGCACTGGTGCAGGCGCAGGGTCGGGCCGACCACGATCACCGAACGGCCGGAGTAATCCACGCGCTTGCCGAGCAGGTTCTGGCGGAAGCGGCCCTGCTTGCCCTTGATCATGTCGGCCAGCGACTTCAGCGCTCGCTTGTTGGTGCCGGTGATGGCACGGCCGCGGCGGCCGTTGTCCAGCAGCGCGTCGACCGATTCCTGCAGCATGCGCTTCTCGTTGCGCACGATGATGTCCGGCGCATTGAGCTCGAGCAGACGCTTCAGGCGGTTGTTGCGATTGATGACGCGGCGGTACAGGTCGTTCAGATCGGAGGTGGCGAAGCGGCCACCGTCCAGCGGTACCAGCGGACGCAGGTCCGGCGGCAGCACGGGCAGCACGGTCAGCACCATCCACTCGGGCTTGTTGCCCGATTCCAGGAACGCCTCGATCAGCTTGACGCGCTTGGTGAGGCGCTTCAGCTTGGTCTCCGAGCCGGTCGAGCCGATCTCTTCCTTCAGGCGGATCACTTCGGCCGGCAGGTCCAGCGACTTCAGCAACTGGTAGACGGCCTCGGCGCCCATGCGGGCATCGAACTCGTCACCGTGCTCTTCGGTGGCTTCCAGGTACTGGTCTTCGCTGAGCAGCTGGCCGCGCTCCAGCGCGGTCATGCCCGGATCGATCACCACGAAGGCTTCGAAGTACAGGATGCGCTCGATGTCGCGCAGGGTCATGTCCAGCATCAGGCCGATGCGCGACGGCAGCGACTTCAGGAACCAGATGTGCGCGGTGGGGCTGGCCAGCTCGATATGGCCCATGCGCTCGCGGCGCACCTTGGCCAGCGTCACTTCGGTGCCGCACTTCTCGCAGACCACGCCGCGATGCTTCATGCGCTTGTACTTGCCGCACAGGCACTCGTAGTCCTTCACCGGCCCGAAGATGGCAGCGCAGAACAGGCCGTCGCGCTCGGGCTTGAAGGTGCGGTAGTTGATGGTTTCCGGCTTCTTCACTTCGCCGTACGACCACGAGCGGATCAGCTCAGGCGACGCCAATGCGATCTTGATCGCATCGAAGTCCGGCATCACGCGCTGCTGATTGAACAGATTGAGCAGGTCTTTCATTTGAATCTCCGGTCGGAGCAAATTCTTGGGTCGAGGTCCGCGGTTCGAACGAGGTCAGGCTTGCCGGATCCGGGATCGGAAGCCGGGTTTGCTTGTGCAAATCCCGAATCCCGACTCCCGAATCCCGCACATCACTTGATCTCTTCCAGATCGATGTCGATGCAGAGCGAGCGGATTTCCTTCACCAGCACGTTGAAGGATTCCGGCATGCCCGCGGACATCTCGTGGTTGCCGTCGACGATGTTCTTGTACATCTGGTTGCGGCCCTGCACGTCATCGGACTTCACCGTCAGCATTTCCTGCAGGGTGTAGGCCGCGCCGTAAGCTTCCAGCGCCCAGACTTCCATTTCGCCGAAGCGCTGACCGCCGAACTGCGCCTTGCCGCCCAGCGGCTGCTGGGTCACCAGCGAGTACGGGCCGGTGGAACGCGCATGCATCTTGTCGTCGACCAGGTGGTTGAGCTTCAGGTAATGCATGTAGCCCACGGTGACCGGGCGATCGAACGCCTCGCCGGTGCGGCCGTCGTACAGCGTGGTCTGGCCCGACTCGGGCAGATCCGCCAGCTTCAGCATCGCCTTGATCTCGGTTTCCTCGGCACCGTCGAACACCGGCGTCGCCATCGGCACGCCTTCCTGCAGGTTGTTCGCCAGCGCGCGGATCTCGTCATCGGTCAGCGACTTCAGGTCGACGTGCTGCACGGCACCTGCGGCGTGGTGGTTGTACACCTGGTCCAGGAACTCGCGGATCTTGGTCACCTTCTCCTGCGTTTCGATCATCTTCTGGATCTTCTTGCCCAGGCCCTTGGCGGCCCAGCCCAGATGCACTTCCAGAATCTGGCCGATGTTCATGCGCGAAGGCACGCCCAGCGGGTTCAGGCAGATATCGACCGCCTCGCCGTTGGCCATGTACGGCATGTCCTCGACCGGCACCACGTTCGACACCACGCCCTTGTTGCCGTGGCGGCCGGCCATCTTGTCGCCCGGCTGGATGCGACGCTTCACGGCCAGGAACACCTTGACCATCTTCAGCACGCCCGGGGCCAGGTCGTCGCCCTGGGTGATCTTCGCCTGCTTCTCCTTGAAGCGCTTGTCGAACTCCTCCTTGTGACGCTTGACCTGATCGGCCGCGCGCTCCAGGAACTCGGTGATGCTCTCGTCCTTGACGTTGATCTTGAACCAGTCGTCCTTCTTCAGGCCGTCCAGGTAGGCGTCGGTGATCTCGGCGCCACGCTTCAGGCCACCGGGGCCGCTCATCGCGGACTGGCCGACCAGCTGGGTGCGCATGCGGTTGTAGATCGCGCCTTCGAGGATGCGGAACTGATCGTCGAAATCCTTGCGGATCCGCTTCACTTCCATTTCCTCGATCTGCTTGGCGCGCTTGTCCTTCTCGATACCGTCGCGGGTGAAGACCTGCACGTCGATGACGGTGCCGTCCATGCCTGGCGGCACGCGCAGCGAGCTGTCCTTAACGTCGGACGCCTTCTCGCCGAAAATCGCGCGCAGCAGCTTCTCTTCCGGCGTCAGCTGGCTCTCGCCCTTGGGCGTGACCTTGCCGACCATGATGTCGCCGGCTTTCACTTCCGCACCGATGTACACGATGCCGCTCTCGTCCAGGCGCGCCAGCGCCTGCTCGCCCACGTTGGGGATGTCGGCGGTGATTTCCTCGGCGCCCAGCTTGGTGTCACGCGCAATGCACGACAGCTCCTCGATGTGGATCGAGGTGTAGCGGTCTTCCTGCACGACGCGCTCGGAGAGCAGGATCGAGTCTTCGAAGTTGTAGCCGTTCCACGGCATGAAGGCGATCAGCATGTTCTGGCCGAGCGCGAGCTCGCCCAGGTCGGTCGACGAACCGTCGGCCAGCGTGTCGCCCTTCGCCACCACGTCACCCACGTTCACCAGCGGGCGCTGGTTGAGGTTGGTGTTCTGGTTGGAGCGGGTGTACTTGGTCAGCGTGTAGATATCGACGCCGGCGTCGTTGTCACCGACCTCTTCCTCATTGACGCGCACCACGATGCGGGCCGCATCGACCTGGTCGATCACGCCGCCGCGCTTGGCGGAAACAATGACGCCGGAGTCGCGCGCCACGGCGCGCTCGATGCCGGTACCCACCAGCGGGGTCTGCGAACGCAAGGTCGGCACGGCCTGACGCTGCATGTTCGCACCCATCAGCGCGCGGTTCGCGTCATCGTGCTCCAGGAACGGCACCAGCGCTGCGGCGACCGACACGGTCTGCATCGGCGAGACGTCCATGTAGTTGATCTCGGACGCCGGACGCAGCTCGGACTCGCCACGGAAACGGCAGGACACGAAGTCCTCGACGAAGGCGCCGTGCTTGTCCAGCGGCGAGTTCGCCTGCGCGATCACGTGGTCGCCTTCCTCGATCGCCGACAGGTAATCGACGGTGTCGGTGACCTTGCCGTCCGCCACCTTGCGGTACGGCGTCTCGAGGAAGCCGTACTGGTTGGTGCGGGCGTACACGGCCAGCGAGTTGATCAGGCCGATGTTCGGGCCTTCCGGCGTTTCGATGGTGCAGACGCGGCCGTAGTGGGTCGGATGCACGTCGCGCACTTCGAAGCCGGCGCGTTCGCGGGTCAGGCCGCCCGGCCCGAGCGCGGAAACGCGACGCTTGTGCGTCACTTCCGACAGCGGGTTGTTCTGGTCCATGAACTGGGATAGCTGCGAGGAACCGAAGAACTCCTTCACCGCCGCCGCAACCGGCTTGGCGTTGATCAGGTCCTGCGGAGTCAGGCCATCGGCCTCGGCCAGCGACAGGCGCTCGCGCACCGCGCGCTCCACGCGGACCAGGCCGATGCGGAAGGTGTTCTCGGCCATTTCGCCGACCGAACGCACGCGGCGGTTGCCCAGGTGATCGATGTCATCGACGGTGCCATGACCGTTCTTGATGTCGATCAGCACCTTCAGCACGTCGAGGATGTCGGACTTCTCGCCCTGCTCCTTGACCAGCACCTGGGAAGCCTCTTCCTTGCGCTCGCTGAAGAACTTGTGGTCATACAGCACGCCCGGGCCCAGGATGTCCTGGCGGCCCACGCGACGGTTGAACTTCATCCGGCCCACGGCCGACAGGTCGTAGCGATCGAAGGTGAAGAACAGGTTGAAGAACAGGTTCTGCGCCGCGTCCTTGGTCGGCGGCTCGCCCGGACGCATCATGCGGTAGATCTCCACCAGCGCCTCCAGCGGCGTCTTGGTGTTGTCGATGCGCAGGGTGTGCGAGATGTAGGCGCCGCGATCGAGATCGTTGACGTACAGCGTGGGCAGCGTCTCGATGCCCGCCTTGCGGAAGGCTTCCAGATGCTCGGCGGTGATCTCGTCGTTGGCCGAGGCCAGCAGCTCACCGGTCTGCGCGTCGACGATGTCGGTGGCCAGGATGCGGCCGATCGGGTAATCGTCCGGCACTTCCAGCGCGGTGATGTCCTCGGCCGCCAGCTGGCGCACGTGGCGCGCGGTGATGCGCTTGCCCGCTTCCACCAGCACCTTGCCGCCGATGGCCAGGTCGAAGCTCAGCGTTTCGCCGCGCAGACGCTCGGCCACCAGCTCCAGCGTGATGCCACCCTTCTTGCCCAGGTGGAACACGTTGTGCTCGAAGAAGATGCTCAGCATCTCCTCGTTGCTGTAGCCGAGCGCGCGCAGCAGCACCGTCACCGGCAGTTTGCGGCGACGGTCGATACGGGTGAACAGCGCGTCCTTCGGGTCGAACTCGAAGTCCAGCCACGAGCCGCGGTAGGGAATCACGCGCGCCGAGAACAGCAGCTTGCCCGAGCTGTGCGTCTTGCCGCGGTCGTGGTCGAAGAACACGCCCGGCGAACGGTGCAGCTGCGAGACGATCACGCGCTCGGTGCCGTTGATGATGAAGGTGCCGGTGTCGGTCATGAGCGGAATCTCGCCCATGTAGACCTCCTGCTCCTTGATGTACTTCACCACCTTCTTCGAGGCCGGGCTGTCCTTGTCGTAGATGACCAGGCGCACGGTGGTGCGCAGCGGCGCGCCGAACGTCATGCCACGGTTGCGGCACTCACGCTCGTCGAACGCCGGCTCGCCCAGGCGATAGTCGACATACTCCAATGCGGCATTGCCGGAATAGCTGGAAATCGGGAACACCGATTTCAACGCCGCGTGCAGGCCTTTCTCGTCGCGCTGCTTGGGCGCGACATGCTCCTGCAGGAATTCCCGATAGGAATCGGTCTGGATGGTCAGCAGGTTGGGCACGCCCAGTACGGGTGGACGTTTGCCAAAATCCTTGCGGATGCGCTTCTTCTCGGTATACGAGTAGGCCATGGTGAATACCGCCTCGGTTCGCTGTGACGCCGGTGGTGCACACACCGGCTGAATGAAAAAACTGGGGACTCGGGAATCGAGAATGGGGAATCGTCAGAGCAAACAGCTGGCGTCGCTCAACGATTCTCCATTCTCCATTCCCCATTCCCGCATAAAGCAGGCAAAGCCCGGGAGCTTTCGCCCCCAGGCTTGCCTGAAACTAGATCAAACTGACGACGCGCAAGGGCGCCAATTACTTCAGTTCGACCGTGGCGCCGGCAGCTTCCAGATCCTTCTTGAACTTCTCGGCGTCTTCCTTCGACACGCCTTCCTTCAGCACGCCGCCGGCCTCGGTGAGGTCCTTGGCTTCCTTCAGGCCCAGGCCGGTGATCGCGCGGACAGCCTTGATCACGTCAACCTTCTTGGCGCCGGCGGTCTTCAGCACGACGTCGAACTCGGTCTGCGCTTCAGCAACCGGACCAGCAGCAGCCGGGCCAGCCACGGCAACCGGGGCGGCGGCGGTCACGCCAAACTTCTCTTCGATGGCCTTCACCAGGTCCATCACTTCCATCAGCGACTTGGCGGCTACGGCTTCAACGATTTCTTCGTTGGACAGGGACATTTCATTTACCTCTGGATGTGATTCGATTCAGTATGTAAGTCGATGAACTCAGGCGGGCTCGGCTTCAGCCGGGGCTTCGGCGGCGACTTCGCCACCACCCTGCTGATCGGCAACGGCCTTGACCACGCGCGCAAACATCGTGGCCGGTTCGGCCAGCACGCGGGCCAGCATGGCCAACGCCTGTTCGCGGGTCGGCAGCGCGGCCAGCACGTCAACGTGCTCAGCCGGCAGCAGCTTGCCTTCCACCGAGACGACCTTCGCCTTCAGCTTGTCGTTGCCCTTGGCAAATTCCTTGATCAGACGCCCGGCAGCACCGGGCTCTTCCGTCGAGAATGCGTACAGCAGCGGACCGACCAGGGCGTCCTTGACGACCTCGAATTCGGTACCGGCCACGGCGCGCGACGCCAGCGTGTTCTTGACAACCCGCAAGTACACACCGGATTCGCGGGCCTGCTTGCGCATCGCGGTCATCTGTTCGACCGTGGTGCCCGCATACTCGGCAGCGACCAGGGAGTGAGCCGTTGCGGCAACACCTGCCAGTTCGGCGACTACTTCTTTCTTCTGTGACAGATTGAGAGCCATTGCACTCCTCCAAATGAACTCCGCTTGCGGCTCCTGCCGCTTGCGGTCCTGGGCGACGCCATCCTTGACGCCGGGGACACACGTCCCGGGTGATGGCCTTTCCAGAACAAATCGAACATTCCAGAAGGGCAGCACCATCTGCGCAGGCCGGATCCTCTCGAACCCGATTAAGCGATCCCGCTGGCGGTGACGGCGATTCCCTGCCAGATGCGAGCGTCCTGCCCGTCGTCACCGCGCGCTGAGCGCGCCTGCGGTCTTTGACGGCGGCATCGGCCAGTGGCCGAAACTGCCCTCAAAAACGTGCCCGCACCGGAATGACCGGTACGGGGCTTGATACTTACTTGGCGCCGAGCGTCAGCGTGGAGGTATCCACGGCGACACCGACACCCATCGTGCTGGACAGCGCAACCTTCTGCAGGAACTGACCCTTCGCCGTCGCCGGCTTGGCCTTCAGCAGGTCACCGATCAGCGCATTGAGGTTGTCCGCCAGCTGCGACGCCTCGAAACTCGCCTTGCCGATGGTGGCGTGAATGATGCCGCCCTTGTCGTTGCGGAACTTCACCTGGCCGGCCTTGGCATTGGTGACGGCCGTGGCGACGTCGGCGGTGACCGAGCCATCCTTCGGGTTCGGCATCAGGCCACGCGGGCCCAGCAGCTGACCCAGCTTGCCGACCACGCGCATCGCGTCCGGCGTGGCGATCACGCGACCGAAGTCGAGGTCACCCGCCTGCATGCGCTCGGCCAGGTCATCCATGCCGACAGCGTCGGCACCGGCGGCCTTGGCGGCCTCGGCCTTCTCGCCCGGCGGGCAGAACACGGCGACCTTGACGGTCTTGCCGGTGCCATGCGGCAGCAGCGAGGAACCACGTACGCCCTGGTCCGACTTCTTCGCGTCGATGCCCAGACGCACGGCCACGTCGACCGACTCGGCGAACTTCGCCTTGGCGTTGTCCTTGACGATCTTCAGGGCTTCTTCCAGGCCGTAGAACTTGCCCGGCTGCACCGCGGCCTGAGCCGACTTCATACGCTTCGTGAGCTTTGCCATGTCTTAACCCTCCACCACAAGGCCCATGCTGCGGGCGCTACCGGCAATGGTGCGCACCGCGGCGTCGAGATCGGCAGCCGTCAGATCCGGCTCCTTCTGCTTGGCAATGTCTTCCAGCTGTTTGCGGGTGACCTTGCCGACCTTGTCGGTGTTCGGCTTCTGCGAACCCTTGGCGACGCCGGTGGCCTTCTTCAGAAGGATCGTGGCGGGCGGGGTCTTGGTGATGAAGGTGAAGCTGCGGTCGGAATAAGCCGTGATGATGGTCGGAATCGGCAGACCCGGCTCCAGTTTCTGCGTGGCGGCATTGAACGCCTTGCAGAATTCCATGATGTTCAGACCGCGCTGACCGAGGGCGGGGCCCACCGGCGGCGACGGGTTGGCCTGGCCGGCCTTGACCTGCAACTTGATGTAACCAATAACTTTCTTTGCCATGGGATTTCCTCGCGAGTGCAGGCGCCTTGCGGCTCCTCGCTGTTCACCGCTCCTTGGATGGAAGGAAGATCCGCCTCTTGCGGATCCCGAAACGCGCGCACGCCGAGTCGAAAAGACCCAGCGTGAACCGCGTAGTTTAGAGATTTACCTGTTTGTGAGCAAGCCCCGTGCCAGTGAGGCGTCGAGGTGAAGCAAAAGCGGCTGGAAGTTCCGGTTAGCTGGAATCTCCCCTCTCCAACTCTCCCCGCTAACGGGGAGAGGGCGAAGGTGCCGAGCGGATTCGCCCTGAGCCAACCAATCCCCGGCTCAGGCCTTTTCGACCTGGCCGAATTCCAGTTCCACGGGCGTGGAGCGGCCAAAGATCAGCACCGCGACGCGCAACCGGCTCTTCTCGTAATTGACTTCCTCGACCACGCCGTTGAAGTCGTTGAACGGGCCCTCGGTGACACGCACCATCTCGCCCGGCTCGAACAGCACCTTCGGCCGCGGCTTCTCGACACCTTCGCGCACCCGGCTGAGGATCGCCTCGGCCTCACTGTCGCGGATCGGCAACGGGCGGTCGGCGGTACCGCCGATGAAGCCCATCACCTTCGGTGTTTCCTTGATCAGATGCCAGCATTCGTCATCGATGCGCGGCACCTTGCCTTCGGTGTTGGCCTCGATCTGCACCAGCACGTAACCGGGAAAGAACTTGCGCTCGCTGCGCCGTTTCTGGCCGCCGCGCATTTCGATCACTTCCTCGGTCGGCACCAGCACTTCGCCGAACTTCTCTTCCATGCCCGCGCGCTGGATGCGCTCGTCCAGCGAACGTTTCACCTGGTTCTCGAAACCGGAATAGGCGTGTACCACGTACCAGCGCTTGCTCATGCTTGCCACCTCAGGAACCCAACTTGAGCAGCCAGTCAAGGATGACTGACTTCAGAATCAGGTCGATCAAACCCAACAGCAGCGACAGGATGATCACCACCACGATAATGATGCCGGTCGTCTTCAGCGTCTCGTCGCGCGTCGGCCACACGACCTTGCGCATTTCGAACTGGGATTCGCTGATGAAGTGCCGCACGCGCCGGCCGGGCGCGGTAAAGGCTGCAATGGCCAGCGCGATCGCCAGCGCAGCAAATACGCCCAGCAGGCGAACCGTGCCGGAAACGTTGGCGTCGTTGTTGAACCAGGAATAGGCGAAGATACCGGCGGCCAGCACCAGCCCCGCCAGTACCAGCTTGCCGATATCGGCGGCGTTCGTGCCCTTGGGCTGTTCTGCCTTGGTATTCATGCGCAGTTGCCGTGTGTCATCGGCATACCGGACCTTGCGGCCGGTATCGCCATCCGCCACCCGTCATTGCTCCTTGGAAAGTGGCACGCCAGGAGGGACTTGAACCCCCAACCTGCGGTTTTGGAGACCGCTGCTCTGCCAATTGAGCTACTGGCGTATAAACGGGAATCGGGATTCGGGATTCGGGATTCGTAAAAGCGGAACGGCGTGCATCCTGCCCTTCCAAATCCCGAATCCCAAATCCCGAATCCCGCGATATTACTTGATGACCTTGGCCACCACGCCGGCGCCGACGGTGCGGCCGCCTTCGCGGATGGCGAAACGCAGGCCTTCGTCCATCGCGATCGGGTGGATCAGGCTCACCACCATCTTCACGTTGTCGCCCGGCATCACCATTTCCACGCCCTCGGGCAG
>NZ_LMGW01000004.1:0-390866 GCF_001427835.1 Rhodanobacter sp. Root627 | reverse complement strand
CGCCGATGGTAGTGTGGCTCGCCCATGCAAGAGTAGGTCACCGCCAGGGGCTTTATCCTGATCAACCCTCACCGGAAACGGTGGGGGTTTTTCTTTTGCACGGCTTCTTTTTATCCGGCTGACGAAGCGCACCGTCCGGGCACTGGACAGCGCTGTTGAGGACGGCTTCCGTCGAACTGATGGGTGACCTATGCATTGATCGATGCGGTGACCATCGCCACGGCGTCCTGCTGGAACGCGTGCGATGTGGTCGGCCCGTGGTCGTATGGGTGAACGTGCCAGTCAGCTAACGACCTGTTGGCGAATGCGCGGGTTTTCGACCCCGACGAATGAGCCGTCCGACCGAGCGATCTTTGACCGATCACGTATCTCGGGGAACGCACCGGACAAATTGTCGCGCCTGCTTATTTCGGTGACGATAGTTCCGCTTGGATCGGTAGAATCGAGCGCCTTTCCCCATAGCGAACACGAATGACGACTTTCAACCAAAGCCGCCTGGGTCCCCTGTCGTACCTGATCTTTTCCTCGCGTTGGCTGCAACTGCCTTTGTACCTGGGGCTGATCGTTGCCCAGGGCATTTATGTCGTGCAATTCCTGCGGGAGCTTTGGCACCTGGTGGAAACCACCTTGTTCCACGGTGGCATCGATGCCGCCGGGGGAGGCGACAGTGCCGAGGCGACCATCATGCTGACCGTGCTCGGCCTGATCGACGTGGTGATGATTTCCAATCTGCTGGTGATGGTGATCGTGGGCGGTTACGAGACGTTCGTCTCGCGCCTGCGCCTGGAGGGGCATCCGGATCAGCCGGAATGGCTGTCACACGTCAATGCCACCGTGCTGAAAGTGAAGCTGGCAATGGCGATCATCGGCATCTCCTCGATCCACCTGCTGGCCACGTTCATCAAGGCGCGCAGCATGGATGGCGAAACGATCATGTGGCAGATCCTGCTGCACCTGACTTTCGTGGTGTCTGCGGTCGCGCTTGCGTATATCGACCGACTGACGCTGCCAGCGGGCAAGCACGCGCCCACGCACTGAAACCTGCGCGCGAATCCCCGCAGGTCATGCGAGGTAGTCGCGGCAGGTGGCATCAGGATGCGATGCGGCGATCAGTCCAGCGCGTAACCGAACTGGCTGAGGAATTCCGCGGCGAACTCGCCGTAGCTGAAATGCTGGTTCTGCGTGCCGGGGTGTTCAACCTTCAGCGCGCCCATCAGCGAGGCCATGCGCCCCACGGTGGGCCAGTCCTTGCCGCGCATGATGCCGAAGATCAGGCCGGCGCGATAAGCATCGCCGCAACCGGTCGGGTCCACCACCGCGCGCTCGCGTGCCGGCGGGATCTGGTGGGTTTCGGTGCCTGCGTGGATGACCGAGCCCCGCGGCCCCTGGGTCACGATGTAGGCGCTCACATGCGAGGCGATCTCCTCAGCGCTCCAGCCCGTACGGGCCTGCAGCAACTGGGACTCGTAGTCGTTGACGATGACGTAGGTCGACTTCCCGATCATCGCGCGGAACTCGTCGCCATTGAACAACGGCATGGCCTGGCCCGGGTCGAAGATGAAGGGCACGCCGCGGGCGGCGAACTCATCCACATGCTGCAGCATGGCCTCGCGGCCATCCGGCGCCACGATGGCGAAGTCGATCTGCGGGATGTCGCGGACGTGGTTTTCGTGCGCGCTGGACATCGCGCCGGGGTGGAAGGCGGTGATCTGGTTGTTGTCCAGATCCGTGGTGATGAAGCACTGCGGAGTGAACTGGTCGTCGAACTCGCGCACGCTGCTCAGGCGAATCCCGCACTGTTCCAGATGCTTGCGGTAGGGCGCGAAATCCTGACCCACCGTGGCGACCGGCAGTGGATCGCCGCCCAGCAGCTTCAGGTTGTACGCGATATTGCCAGCACAGCCGCCGAACTCACGCCGCATGGCCGGCACTAGGAACGACACGTTGAGGATGTGTACCTGCTCGGGCAGGATGTGATTCTTGAACTGGTCCTGGAACACCATGATGGTGTCGTAGGCCAGCGATCCGCAGATGACGGCAGGCATGGTGGGTGAAGGGTCCCCGATTGTGGGATGCCGCGCAGGGCAGCAGGATAGGGCCGATGGACGGCCCAGGCCAAAGGTTCAAATGCTACCGCGAATACGCGCAATTCGCGACTTGGTTCCTTCGTGCAAAGTTCGTCCGCCGATACAGAAAACGTACTTATCATCGTGTTGTACAAGGCTTTCTTAACGTTATTGTCCTTGCGTGGACGGGTAACGCTGACTAGACTGGCGAGCTTGATTTTTGCTCAATATCGGCGCACGGCGGACCCATGTTCAAGAAGTTTCGCGGGATCTTTTCCAACGACATCTCCATCGATCTCGGCACGGCGAACACGCTGATCTATGTGCGCAGCCAGGGCATCGTGCTGAACGAGCCATCGGTGGTGGCGATCCGCCAGGACCGCGGTCCCGGCGGTCCGCGCACGATTGCCGCGGTGGGCAGCGACGCCAAGCGCATGCTCGGCCGCACGCCGGGCAACATCGCCACGGTGCGTCCGATGAAGGACGGCGTGATCGCCGACTTCACCATGACCGAGGCGATGCTGCAGCATTTCATCAAGCAGGTGCACAAGTCGCGCCTGCTGCGGCCCAGCCCGCGCGTGCTGGTGTGCGTGCCCTGCGGTTCCACCCAGGTCGAGCGTCGCGCCATCAAGGAATCGGCCGAAGGCGCCGGCGCCCGCGACGTGTTCCTGATCGAGGAACCGATGGCGGCGGCGATCGGCGCCGGTATCCCGGTACACGAGGCGCGCGGCGCGATGGTGCTGGATATTGGCGGTGGCACGTCCGAGGTGGCGGTGATCTCCCTCAACGGCATCGTCTACTCGCAGTCGGTGCGCGTGGGTGGCGATCGCTTCGACGAGGCGATCATCAACTACGTGCGGCGCAACCACGGCACCCTGATCGGCGAATCAACGGCCGAGAAGATCAAGCTGCAGATCGGCTGTGCGTTCCCGCAGAGTGAAGTGCGCGAGATCGAGATCTCCGGCCGCAACCTGGCCGAGGGCGTGCCGCGGATGTTCACGGTCAACTCCAACGAGATCCTCGAAGCGCTGCACGAGCCGCTGGCCGGCATCGTGGCGGCGGTGAAGTCGGCGCTGGAGCAGACCCCGCCGGAGCTCTGCTCCGACGTGGCCGAGCGCGGCATCGTGCTGACCGGCGGTGGCGCGCTGTTGCGTGATCTCGATCGCCTGATTTCGGAAGAGACCGGCCTGCACGTGCAGGTGGCCGACGACCCGCTGACCTGCGTGGCGCGTGGCGGCGGCAAGGCGCTGGAGCTGATCGACCAGCACGGCAGCGATTTCTTCGCTCCCGAATAATTCACGGCATCCGGGGGACCAAGGGCCGCCATGGCGCATGCGCGCGACGAATCCTCGCCGCTGTTCGCCGGCAATGCTGCCGGCACGCTGCGACTGATTTTCTACCTGGCACTGGCCGTGGTGCTGATGGTGCTCGACCAGCGCAATGGCTGGATGTGGCGCGTGCGTGATGCGGCGGCGGCGGTGGTCGAGCCGGTCTATCGACTGGCGGGGCTGCCGGTTGCCGGCATGCGAACGCTCAGCGTGGCGTTCGGCGATCGCCAGCACCTGACCGAGCAGAACCAGCGCCTGCGAGAGGACCTGCTGCTGGCCAACGCCAAGTTGAATCGCATGGCCGCGGTGGCGCAGCAGAACCAGCATCTGAAGGAATTGCTCGACACCCGGCACAGCCTTGAACTCAACGTGCAACTGGCGCGTGTCATCGGCGTGGACCTGGGCGCCTACAGTCATCGGCTGATGCTCAACGTGGGCGCACGCGACGGCGTGAAGCCAGGGCAACCGGTGATCGACGCGCACGGCGTGATGGGGCAGGTGATCGAGAGTTTGCCCACCACCTCGGTGGTGATGCTGGTGACCGACCCCGCCCACGCCATTCCTGTGGTGGTCGAACGTACGGGTTTGCGCACGGTGGCCTACGGCTCGCGCGGGGGCGATCAACTCGTGCTGCCCACGATCCCGCTGGCGGCCGACGTGCAGCGGGGCGATCAATTGCTGACGTCCGGACTTGGCGGGCGCTTCCCGCCCGGGTTTCCGGTAGGACGGGTCACCGAGGTGGCGCCTGCCGCCACCGGCATGTTCCTGGTTGCCCAGGTGCAGCCGGCGGCCGATATCGGTCGCAGCGAAGACGTCCTGCTGCTGCATGACCAGGCTGAGCCGGATGGTCCGCCAGCGCCGGCCAAACCGATGGGGCCGCCAAGCGAGCTCGCCCCGGCGAACGCGGCCGACGCACCAGCGACTCCGCCAGCCGCACCGGGAGTATCGCGATGAATCGCCAGAGTCTGATGCGCTGGTGGTTCACCGCCACGCTGGTGGTTGCGCTGCTGCTGATGCTGGTGCCGTTGCCCGGCCCGTTGGCGCCGTTCAAGCCGTACTGGCCGGCCCTGGTCCTGTTGTACTGGTCGCTGGAATCCGAGGATCGGGTCACGCTGGGCCTGGCGTTTGCGGTGGGTCTGGGCGCCGACGTGGTCAACGGCGTGGTCTTGGGCGAACAGGCCCTGCGGCTGTGCGCGCTGGTGTTCATCGCCCTGCGCTTCCGTTCGCGGCTGCGCTTTTTCCCGATGTGGCAGCAATCGCTTGCGGTGTTGGTGCTGTTGTTGAACGACCGCGTGCTGCTGCTGCTGGTGCGCTTTCTGGGCGGCGCGTCGTTGCCACCGGCCAGCTGGTGGATCGCGCCGTTCGTAGGCGCGGCGCTGTGGCCTTTCCTGTTCCTGCTGCTCGACGACCTGCGCGCGCGCTGGCGGATCCAATGAAGCGCGATTCCGTGACATGAAGCGTCGGTCGATCAAGGACGCCCGCGGTGAGGGTGCGTTGTTCCGGCGCCGGGCCCTGGTCGGTTTCGCCCTGATCGTGGTGAGCCTGGGCCTGCTGATGGCCCGCTTCGCCTATCTGCAGGTGGTGCGCCACGACGAGTTTGTCACCCGCTCGCAGAACAACCGGGTCAAGCCGCGCGCGATCCCGCCCGCGCGCGGCCTCATCTACGATCGCAACGGCGTGCTGCTGGCCGACAACGTGCCGGCGTTCCGGCTTGAGGTGGTGCCGGAGCAGGTCAAGGACATGCCCGCGTTGCTGGCACAACTGGGCCGGGTGGTTCCGCTGGACCACGATGACCTGGACGCGTTCGCCAAGCAGCTCAAGCAGAACCGCCGCTTCGAGAGCGTGCCACTGAAAATGCACCTCACCGAAGACGAAATCGATCGCTTCGCGGTCAATCGCTGGCGGTTTCCCGGCGTCGACGTGGTGCCTTACCTGACCCGGCGCTACCCGCTGGGCGAGGCCTTTGCGCACGTCGTGGGTTATGTGGGGCGCATCGACGCCGACGATGTCGATCGCCTCGACCCGGTGCGCTACAAGGGCACCAGCCACGTCGGCCGTAGCGGGGTCGAGCGGTCTTACGAAAACACGCTCCACGGCCAGCCCGGGTACGAGCTGGTCGAGGTCAATGCCGACGGCCGCACCCAGCGCGTGCTGGAAACCCATGCGCCCACGCCGGGCAGCAATCTCTACCTCAGCATCGATTCCCGGTTGCAGCGGGCGGCCGAGGCGGCGTTCGAGGGGCGTCCCGGGGCGGCAGTGGCGATCGACCCGCGCAACGGCCAGGTGCTGGCCATGGTCAGCGTCCCCACGTTTGACCCGAACCTGTTCGTCAACGGCATCAGCCAGGTCGACTACAGCGCGTTGACCCACAACCCCGACAAGCCGCTGTACAACCGCGCACTGCGTGGCGTCTATCCGCCCGGCTCGACGGTGAAACCGCTGGTGGGGTTGGCCGGCCTGGAAACCGGCTTTCGCAAACCGCAGGACACCGTTTTCTCCAACGGCGTGTTCTACATCCCCGGTCAGTCGCGCGGTTATCGCGATGACGTGCGCGGTGGCAGCGGGCGGGTCAACCTGATGCAGGCGATCGAGCAATCGGTCAACACCTACTTCTACAAGCTGGCGCTGGACATGGGCATCGACCGGCTCAGCAACTACATGGCCAAGTTCAGTTTTGGCCGCCCCACCGGGATCGACCTGATCGGCGAGGCGTCCGGCGTGCTGCCTTCGCGCGCATGGAAGGCGGCGCATTCCAGGGAGCCCTGGTATCCCGGTGAAACGGTGATCGCCGGCATCGGGCAGGGTTATTGGGCGGTGACACCGCTGCAGCTGGCGCACGCCATCGCCACCTTCGCCGGCCATGGCATACCGTACGAACCGCGCCTGGTGATGGCCACCCAGCAAGGCATGGATGCGCCCCGCAAGCCGCTGCCCAACCCACCCTCCGGGCCCTCGGTGATCGCCAACCCCGCCGACTGGGACGCGGTGAACCAGGGCATGCAGATGGTGATCTACGGCGCCAAGGGCACCGGCCGTGCGCTGTCGGCGGGCTTTCCGTACCTGATGGCCGGCAAGAGTGGCACCGCCGAGCGTTTCTCGCGTACCACCAGTGCCTACGACACCAACCGCAATACCGCCTACCTCGCCAGTCGCCATCGCGCGTGGTTCGTTGCCTATGCGCCGGCTGACAACCCGCAGATCGCGGTGGCGGTGCTGCTGGAATCGGGCGCGTGGGGCGCCTCCGCATCCGGTCCGATCGTGCGCAAGATCCTCGACGTATGGCTGGCCGAGCAGGGCAGCGTGCTGGCGGGGGCGACGCGCCTGCCTGCACCCACGGCGGCTACCGCTCGCACGCCACTGCCCGCCACCACGCCGACCGACGATGAGGAAACTCCCGTCGCGCCGCTGCCGCAGGGAGACACGCCATGATCGAGGTGCTGTACGTGCGCGGGCGGCGGTTCCTGCGCCGGATCATGACCCGCCCGCGCATAGACCTGCCGCTGGCCACGGGCTTGCTGCTGCTGGCCTTTATCGGCCTGGTGACGCTCTACAGCGCGGGCGACGGCAACCTGGCACTGGTGGGCGGGCAGGCCGGACGCTTCGTGCTGGGTGGTGCGTTGTTGCTGCTGATTTCGCGCATCCCGCCGCAAGTGCTGCGCAGCTGGACGCCATGGCTGTACGCCGGCAGCACCGCATTGCTGGTGGTGGTGGCGGTGCTGGGCGAGGGTCGTGGTTCGATCCGCTGGCTGGACCTGGGCGTGATGCGCTTTCAGCCGTCCGAACTGTTGAAGCTGACGATGCCGATGATGGTGGCCTGGTACCTGCACCCGCGGCGGTTGCCGCCGGGTTGGGGCGACATCGCCATGGTTGGCCTGCTGATCGCGATTCCCGCCGGATTGATCGCGGAGCAGCCGGACCTGGGCACGGCGCTGCTAGTGACCGCTGCCGGCACGTTCGCGTTGTTCCTCTCCGGCATGGCGTGGTGGCGCATCGGCGTGCTGCTGGCGGCGGTGGGCGGCATGATTCCGGTGGCGTGGCATTTCCTGCACCAGTACCAGCGCGACCGCGTGCTGACCTTGCTCAATCCGGAATCCGACCCGCTGGGCAATGGCTGGCACATCATCCAGTCGCAGATCGCGGTGGGCTCGGGCGGCATCTTCGGCAAGGGCTGGCAGCACAGTACGCAGTCGCGGCTGGATTTCCTGCCCGAGCACACCACCGATTTCATCTTCGCGGTGTTTTCCGAGGAGTTCGGCCTGGTCGGCGTCATCGCGCTGATCACGCTTTACGCCTTCATCATCGGCCGTTGCCTGTGGATCGCGATGGAGGCGCGCGAGACCTATTCGCGACTGCTGGCCGGCGCCATCGGCATGAGCTTCTTCGTCTACGTGTTCGTCAACGGCGGCATGATCGCGGGCATGCTGCCGGTGGTCGGCGTGCCGTTGCCGCTGATCAGTTACGGCGGCACGTCGGCGGTGTCGTTGCTGGTGGCGTTCGGCGTGTTGATGTCGATCCACGCCAACCGCAAGCGGCATGCATGAACGCGGTCATGCCACGCGCCCAAGGCTGCCCCAAGTTGCCGCGGCGTGCGTGTTAGGCTTTCGAGCGACCTCCGTCATTTCGCAAGCGAAGCTTCCATGACTGTTATCCGCGCCTCGCGCCCTGCCGGTTTCCTGGCCGCCCTCATCGTGCCCTTGCTGTTGTGTGTCGCGCCGGTATCGGCGCAGACGCATCCGGGCCAGGCGGCGCTGGTGCAGGAGGTGGTGCGCGATACCGGCAAGGATGCCGCCACCTTGAACGCGCTGCTCGACGGCGCCAAGCGGCAGCAGAGCATTCTCGATGCGATCAGCCGCCCGGCCGAAGCCAAGCCGTGGCGCGATTACCGCCCCATCTTCGTCACCGACAAGCGCATCAACGACGGCATCGCGTTCTACCGCGAACACCGCGACCTGTTGCAGCGCATCGGCACGCAATACGGCGTGGACCCTTCGTACATCGTGGCGATCGTGGGTGTGGAAACCAGCTACGGCCGCAATACCGGCAGCTACAAGGTGCTCGATGCGCTGGTCACGCTGGGCCTGTATTACCCGCCGCGGGCGAAGTTCTTTCGCGAGCAGTTGAAGGAGCTGCTGGAAATGCCGGCCAATCACCTGGCCGGCCCGCTCGACACGCTCACCGGCTCGTACGCCGGTGCGCAGGGCTGGGGCCAGTTCATGCCCACCAGCATCCGCGACTTCGCGGTGGACGCTGACCACGATGGTCGCATCGACCTGCAGGGTTCGCTGCCGGACATCTTCGCCAGCGTGGCCAATTACTTCGCCGGCCACGGCTGGGTCAGCGGCGAGCCGGTGGCGGCGCGCGCGCAGCCCGATGCCAGCGCACGGCCGATCACCATCAAGGACAGCCGCCCGCAATGGCCGCTGGAACAACTGGAAGCCTGGGGCTACGCGCCGCTGCAGTCGCTGCCGCCCGCGCAGATGACCACCTTGCAGACGTTCGATGGCGTCAACGGCCCCGAATACTGGTTCACGTTCCAGAATTTCTACGTCATCACCCGCTACAACCGCAGCCCGCTGTATGCGATGTCGGTGCACCAGCTGGCGCAGGCGATCGCCGCCGGCGTCGGCCAGGTGGATAGCGCGCGATGAAGTGGTGGCACGCGTCGCTGGCGCTGGCCGCGTTGTCGCTGCTGGCCGGCTGCGGCGGGCACAAGACGAAACCCTCGCGCGGCAGCCATGCCACCCAGCAACAGGCAAGCTCCCGTGCGGGCGCGTCGTCGTCGTCCGGCGACCGCTTTCATGACGACCTCAGCCGGCCGCAGAGCAGCCGCTACCGGGATCGCAGCGACAGCATTCCGGACGGCCCGATTCCCGACATCGGCAAGCTGATCGAGCCGGTGCCGAAGGTCGAGCCGCGTTCGCTATATGGCAACAAGTCGCCCTATACCGTGCTCGGACGCAGCTACAAGGTACTGCCCACGGCACGCGGCTACGACGAGCGCGGCATCGCCTCGTTCTATGGCAACAAGTTCCACGGCTACAAGACCTCCAGCCTGGAAACCTACGACATGTACGCGTTCAGCGCCGCCAGCCCCACGCTGCCGCTGCCCAGCTACGCGCGGGTGACCAATCTGGAAAACGGCAAGAGCGTGATCGTGCGGGTCAACGACCGCGGCCCGTTCCACGCCAACCGGCTGATCGACCTGTCCTACGCCGCGGCGGTGCGGATCGGCATCTGGCCCAAGGGCACCGGCCTGGTCGAGGTGCGCGGTATCGATCCGCGACAGCCGGGTCAGGAACTGCCGCCGCCGCCCGTGGTCACACGCCGGCACCCCGGGCTGTATCTGCAAGTGGGCGCGTTCGCCAATACCGACAACGCCAATCGCCTGGCGCAGCGTTTGCGCGAGGCCAACGTGGGCGCGGTGCAAGTCAGCGATGTCGACGTCAACGGGCAGCGCGTGCGCCGCGTGCGGGTCGGGCCGCTGGTGGATGTCGATCGCGCCGATGCGGTCAGCGCCCGGATCGAGGGCATGGGCCTGCCACGACCGCAGGTCGCGGTAGACTGAGCAAATTTGCAGCACCTTTTCACCGACGCCGGCGATCGCGCCGCCGACCTCAAGACCGGACTGAATCACACGATGAATTTTCTTCGCCGCACCCTGATCCCGTTTGCCGCCGCCAGCCTGTTGTTCGGCGTTGCGCTCGCCCAGACGCCACCGCGCCCGTCGCCCGTGCCGCGCCCGGTGGTGCCCGACGCGCCGGTGCCGCCGCCGCCGGACGTCGACGGCAAGAGCTGGGTGCTGATGGATTACGCCACGGGGCAGATCCTGGCCAGCAAGGAGCCGGACCTGCGCGTGGAGCCCGCGTCGATCACCAAAATCATGACCGACTACGTGGTCTCGGCCGAGGTCGCCAACGGCAAGGTCCACATGAGCGACCCGGTCACCATCAGCGAGAACGCCTGGCGCGGCGGCGGCGCCGGCACCGACGGCTCCACCAGCTTCCTCAAGCTCAACAGCCAGGTGCCGCTGAAAGACCTGCTGTACGGCATGATCATCCAGTCCGGCAACGACGCGGCGATCGCGCTGGCCGAGCACACGGCCGGTTCCGAGTCCTCGTTTGCGGCGCTGATGAACGCCTACGCCAAGCAGCTGGGCATGGTGAACTCGAACTTCCGCAACGCGTCGGGTTATCCGATCGAGAACCACTACACCACCGCGCATGACGTGGCGATCCTGTCGCGCGCGCTGATCCACGACTTCCCCGAGGACTATGCGATCTCCGCGGTGAAGGAGTTCGAGTGGAACGGCATCAAGCAGCACAACCGCAACACCTTGCTGTGGCGCGACCCCAGTGTGGACGGCATCAAGACCGGTCACACCGCGGCCGCCGGCTACTGCCTGGCCGCATCGGCCAAGCAGGGCGAGTCGCGGATGATCGCCATCGTGATGGGCGCCAGCAGCGAGAAGGCGCGCGCCGATTCGGCGATGGCGTTGCTCAACTACGGTTTCCGCTTCTACGAAACGCACAAGCTGTACGAGGCCGGCAAGGCACTGGTGACACCGCGGTTGTGGAAGGGTGAAAGCAACCAGCTGCCGCTGGGCGCCGCCGAGGACGTGCGGGTGACGGTCAAGCGCGGTGATTACGACAAGCTCAAGGCCACCATGGATATTCCCGCCACCCTGATCGCGCCGTTCAAGAAGGGCCAGCAGGTGGGCACCCTGCGTGTCACCCTGGCCGGCCAGCCGGTGCAGAACGTGCCGTTGGTGGCGCTGGCCGATGCGCCCAAGGGCGGCTTCTTCTCGCGCCTGTGGGACACCATCCTGTTGTGGTTCCACGGCAGCAAGGACAAGACCGAACAGGCCGCGGACGCGAAATAATGCAACCGATCGACTTCACCAAGGCCAAGCAGGAAGGCAAGGGATTCCAGTTCCCCGGTGAGTTCGAGATCACCGCCGTGGGCAGCGCCAGCGCCGACCTGCCCGCCCGGGTGCCGCAACTGCTGGAGCAGGCGGGGCTGAAAGTGCTGCACGAAAGCGTGCGCCACCGGCATTCCGGCGGCGGCAATTTCGTCTCGGTCACGGTCAGCTTCCGCTGCGAGAACCGCGAGCAATACGACGCAGCGCATGTAGCGCTGCGCGAGTGTCCGGATATCCGGTATACGTTGTAGCCGGGATTTGGGATTCGGGAATCGGGATTCGGAAAAGCCGCTCCCGTCCCCATGATGGAAGCGGGCTGCGCTTCCTTCGCCCAGGAAAAATGCAAGGCAACAAGTTCACCGTGACCCCCGAATCCCCCATCCCGAATCCCCAATCCCGGCCCCTCGCCATTCGCCGCCTCGGCCGCCAGCCCTACGCGGTGACGTGGAAGGCGATGGGTGCGTTCACCGACAACCGGGTGGCCGATACCGCCGACGAATTGTGGTTGCTGGAGCACGATCCGGTATTCACCCTGGGCCAGGCGGGCAAGATGGAGCACGTGCTGGCGCCCGGCGACATCCCGGTGGTGCCGGTGGATCGCGGTGGCCAGGTGACGTATCACGGCCCCGGCCAGATCGTGGCCTATCCCCTGATCGACCTGCGCCGCGTGGGCGTCAGCGTGCGCGAGCTGGTGCATCGGATCGAGCAAGCCATGATCGACACGCTGGCGCATTGGCAGATCGACGCCGTGCGCCGCGACGGCGCGCCGGGCGTCTATGTGGGCGAGGCCAAGATCGCGGCGCTGGGCCTGCGCGTGAGGCGCGGTTGCAGCTTCCACGGGCTGGCCTTCAACGTGGCCATGGATCTGGAGCCGTTCCAGCGCATCAATCCTTGCGGTTACAAGGGTTTGGCGGTCACGCAAATGCTAGACTTGGCCGGCCCCACACGGCTGGCAGACGTCGAGGATGTGCTGATCGGCGAATTCTGCCGCCAGTTCGGTTTCTCCGCCGTACCGACCGCCCCCGTGCTACCCGAACTCCCCGCCCGCGCAGCGGCCCAGGCTTGATCGATCCAGGCGTTTTCATGAGCAACCTTTCCCCCTCCAAGACCATCCCGATCAGCGTTGTCGCCGGCGCGCCCGAGAAGCAACTGGGCAGCGACAAGATCGCGCTGAACCGCGCCGGTTTCGATACCGCCGTGCCGACGCTGCGCAAGCCATCCTGGATCCGCGTGCGGCTGCCGCAGGGCAACGCGGTGCAGCAGTTGAAGGCGCGCCTGCGCGAGAACGCGCTGGTCACCGTGTGCGAGGAAGCGTCCTGCCCGAACATCCACGAATGCTTCAGCAAGGGCACCGCCACCTTCATGATCCTGGGTGAGGTGTGCACCCGGCGCTGCTCGTTCTGCGACGTGGCGCATGGCCGGCCGCAGCCGCCGGACACCATGGAGCCGGCGCGGCTGGCGCAGACCATCGCCGACATGCGGCTGAAATACGTGGTGATCACCTCGGTCGACCGCGACGACCTGCGCGATGGCGGCGCCAGCCATTTCGCCTCGTGCATCCGCGCCACACGCCACGCCAGCCCCAACATCAAGATCGAGATCCTCACCCCCGATTTCCGCGGCAAGGGCCGCATGGAGCGGGCGCTGGAAGTGCTGAAGGATTTTCCGCCGGACGTGTTCAACCACAACCTGGAAACCGTGCCGCACCTGTATCGCGAAGTGCGTCCGGGCGCCGATTACCAGTGGTCGCTGGACCTGCTCAAGCGCTTCAAGGCGCAGCACCCCGACGTACCGACCAAGTCCGGCATCATGCTGGGCCTGGGCGAAACGTACGATCAGGTGATCGAGACATTACGTGATCTACGCGCCCATGACGTCGAGATGATCACCATTGGCCAGTACCTGCAGCCCACGCCGCACCATCACCCGGTGGTGCGGTACTGGACTCCCGAGGAATTCGACGCGTTGCGCGAAGCCGGTGAGGCGATGGGTTTCCATCACGTCGCCTCCGGCCCGCTGGTGCGGTCGTCCTATCACGCCGACCTGCAGGCCCATGCAGCCGGCGTCACCGAGCACGCCTGAGAGAATCCATGAAATTTCGCCCCCTGCTGGCCCTGCTGCTCGCCATCACCACCACCTGCGTTTGCGCGCAGTCCGCCGCCGATCTCGGCGCCGGGCAGAAAAATCGCAAGGCTTCGGTATGGCCGCTGGTGCCCAGCACCACCGAGGCCGAGGCGGCGCAGTTGTCGGCGCGCTTCCTGACGCGCTTCCATTACGACGCGCAGCCTTTGGACGACGCGATGTCGGCCCGCATCTTCAAGGCCTACCTGAAGATGCTGGACGGCGAAAAGGTGTTCTTCACCCAGGCCGACATGGCCACGTTCGCGCCGCTGGAAACCAAGCTCGACGACGCGATCTGGAACCAGGACCTGTCCGCGCCGTTCACCATCTTCAATCTTTACCTGCACCGCGCCGTCGATCGCATGACCTTTGCGCGCGGCCTGCTGGCCAAGGGTTTCGACTTCAACGCCGACGAGAGCTACACCTTCGATCGCAAGGACGCCACCTGGGCGAAAGACAAGGCCGAACTGGACGACCTGTGGCGCAAGCGCACCATGAACGACTGGTTGCGCCTGAAGCTGGCCGGCAAGCCCGATGACGAAATCCGCAAGACGCTGACCAAGCGCTACACCGGCTACATCGAGCGGGTAAAGCAGCTGGACAGCGAAGATGCGTTCCAGACCTTCATGACCGCCTACGCGGAAACCACCGACCCGCACACCGATTATCTGGGGCCGCGCGCGGCGGAGAACTTCGACATCGCGATGAAGCTGTCGCTGGAAGGCATCGGCGCGGTGCTGCAGGCGCGCGACGACTACACCCAGATCCGCGAGCTGGTGCCGGGTGCGCCCGCGATGAAATCCGGCAAGATCCACGTGGGCGACCGCATCGTGGGCATCGGCCAGGGCGCCGAAGGCCCGGTCACCGACGTGATCGGCTGGCGCCTGGACGACGTGGTCAACCAGATCCGCGGCAAGAAGGACACCACCGTGCGGCTGGAGATCCTGCCGGCGGACACCGGCCTCGATGGCAAGCACGTGTTCGTCACCCTGGTGCGCAAGAAGGTCAGCATCGAGGAGCAGGCGGCCAAGAAGAAGATCGTGGAGATCAAGGATGGCGACGTCACCCGCAAGATCGGCGTGATCGAGCTGCCCACCTTCTATTCCGATTTCGGCGCGCGCAGCGAGGGCGACAAGAACTTCAAGAGCGCCACCCGCGACGTGGCCAAGCTGCTGGGCGAGCTCAAGACGGCCGGCGTGCAGGGCGTGGTGATGGATCTGCGCAACAACGGCGGCGGCTCGCTGGCCGAGGCCAATGCCATGACCGGCCTGTTCATCGACACCGGCCCGGTGGTGCAGGTGCGCGACGCCAAGGGTCATGCCGAAGCGCAGGGCGACGACGACCCGGGCATGGCCTGGAGCGGCCCGCTGGCGGTGCTGGTCAACCGCGGCACCGCTTCTGCCTCGGAGATCTTCGCCGCCGCGATCCAGGATTACGGCCGCGGCCTGATCATCGGTGAGCCCACCTTCGGCAAGGGCACGGTGCAGAACCTGGTCGACCTGGACCGCTTCAGCCGCAGCGAGAGCGACAAGCCGCAATACGGCGAGCTGAAGATGACCATCGCCGAGTTCTTCCGCATCAACGGCGGCTCCACCCAGCTGAAGGGTGTCACCCCGGACATCGCGTTCCCGAAGAATGGCGACGAGAAAGACTTCGGCGAATCCACCTACGACAACGCGCTGGAGTGGACGCACATCCCGCCGGCGCAGTACCAGCCGATCGCCGACATGAAGGCGTACCTGCCGAAGCTTGAGCAGATGCACGATGCGCGCGTGGTGAAGTCGCCGGGCTGGCAGCTGATGCTGGACGAACTGGCCCAGTACAAGATCATGCGAGGCAAGAAGTCGATCTCGCTGAACCTGGCCACGCGCGAGGCCGAGCGCAAGCAGCAGGACGCCATCCAGGCCAGCTTCCGCGCGCGGCACAAGGCCATCGACGGCACCACCAACCTGCTCGATGAAGAAGACGACGTCAGCAGCCGGCTGGACGACGGCCTCAATCCGAACGAGCGCAGCCTGAAGAGCGAGCTGAAGCAGGAGAAGGAGGCGAAGGAAGCGAAGGACGTGCAGCTGGACGAAAGCGCGCACGTGTTGTTCGACGCGGTCGGCCTGATCAAGGCCGACCCGAAACTCGCCGCCGAAGTCCTGCCCTACGGCGGCAAGTTCAGCCTGAACACCGTGGCCAGCACCTCGTTGCCCGCGTCCGCCTCAAGCGCGCCTGTGCACTGAGCGCGTAGGCATCGCCAAAGAAAAAGGCAGCGCTTGCGCTGCCTTTTTTTGTCCGCCGAGCCGCAAATCCTGTAGGAGCGGCTTCAGCCGCGATGCTTTTCAGCTTTCGACAAAGAGCATCGCGACTGAAGTCGCTCCTACAACAGCCGGGTGGGTTCAGCCGAAGCGCTGCTGCAACACGGCGAACACCGCCCGCAGCCCCATCGCCTCGCCGCCGCGCGGGCGGCCGGGGCGGTCGGCGTCGTTCCAGGCGTAGGTGTCCAGGTGCAGCCAGTCGATGTCGTCGGGCACGAAGCGCTCCAGGTACAGCGCCGCGGTGATCGCGCCCGCATGGCGCGACGGCCCGGCGTTGGCGAAGTCGGCCAGGTGCGAATCCAGCAGCTTGCGGTACGGCCGCCACAGCGGCAGCCGCCACAACGGATCGGCCACGGCGTGGCCGGCGGCGACCACGTCGTCCGCCGATGCATCGCGATTGCCGAACAGTGCCGGCAGGTCCGGCCCCAGCGCCACGCGCGCGGCGCCGGTCAGGGTGGCGAAATCGATCATCAGCGCGGGCTTCTGCTCGGCGCCGTAGGCCAGCGCGTCGCACAGTATCAGCCGGCCTTCGGCGTCGGTGTTGTCCACCTCGACGGTGTGGCCGGCGCGCGTGGTGATGACCTCGCCGGGACGCATCGCATTGCCTGCCACCGCGTTTTCCACGGCGGGGATCAGCAAGGTCAGCCGCACCGGCAGTTTCGCCTGCATCACCAGAGCGGCCAGCGCGATCGCATGCGCCGCGCCGCCCATGTCCTTTTTCATCCAGCGCATGCCGTCGGCCGATTTCAGATCCAGCCCGCCGGTGTCGAAACAGACACCCTTGCCCACGATCACCAGCTTCGGGTCGCTGGCCTTGCCCCAGGTGAGCTCGACCAGCCGTGGCGCACGGTGGCTGGCGCGGCCCACCGCGTGGATGGTGGGGAAGTTGGCGGCCAGCAGTTCGTCGCCCACCCATTCGCGCAGCTTCGCGCGATGCGTCTTGCCCAGCCGGCGCACGGCGTCGGCCAGCTGTTGTGGGCCCATATCCTCGGTAGGCGTATTGACCAGGTCGCGTACCAGGCAGGTGGCGTCGACCAGCGGCGCCAATTGCTTCAGCACGTCCGCCGCCACTGCCAGCTTCGCAGGCGCACGGCGCGGTTGGCGGTAGCGGCTGAACTGGTACGCGCCCAGCGCCCAGCCCAGCGCGGCCTGCGCGGGGTCGGCCAGCACGCCTTCGGTGGCCAGGTGATAGGTGGCCTCGGGCAGCGTGCAGGGCAGGGCGGCCAGCGCAGCCAGGCTGTCGCGCGGATCGACGCCGGCCAGCACCCGCACCAGCTTGCCGGACGCATCCGCCAGCAGGGCGAAACTGCCCGGCGCGGCATCGAAACCGGTCTCGGCCAGCCAGCGGCGCTGGCTCGCGTCCAGCCGGCGCCGGGTGGCGGCCAGATGGGCCGCGTCGGTGGTTTCGATGGCAATGCTGCGACGGTCGCCGGGCTGGCGTTCGATCAGGGCGGACATGCGGTCTCCTCGTGTTTCGGTGATGCCGGCGCGTGCCCACGCGCGCGGTGAATCGCCCATTTTGCGCGCATTGCGCCGGGCTTGCTCAAGCTTGCGCGTCAAGCCAGTCGGCCAGCGCGGCCATGTCGGGCAGGTCGAGGTCAGGCCTTGCGCCCAATGCCTCGGGCCAGGGTTCGCCGTGGCGGTTGATCCAGGCCGTGCGCAGGCCGGCATCGCGGGCGCCGGCCACGTCCATCGCCGGGTCGTCACCCACGTGCAGGATGTTGGCCGGTGCCACGCCAAGGCAATCGGCAGCGGCCTGAAAAATGCGCGGGTCGGGTTTGGCGAAGCCGGTGCCGCGGGCGCAGACGTGGTGGGCGAAATGGGTATGGATGCCCACGCGGTGCAGGTCGGCATTGCCGTTGGTGAGGCTGGCCAGTGGCACGCGGGCGGCGATGCGTTGCAGCGCGGGCAGGCTGTCGGCGTACAGCTCCACCGCGTTGCGGGCGGCGAAGTAGATTTCCCACAGCGCGTCGACCGGCGCCTCGATCACGCCGCAGGCGTCGAAGGCCTGCTGCAGGGTGAGCTGGCGCTGGGTGGTGAAGTCGTGCGCCAGGTCGGTGCGCTCGGCTGCCACCTGCAGGCGCAGCGCGCGCATCGCGTCGATCGGCCACTTCAGCGCCACGTCCGGGTGATGCTGGCGCAACCACGCGTCGACCGCCTCGTCGGCGCGTTGCAGCGCCGGCAGCACCGGCCACAAGGTGTCATCCAGGTCCAGCGTGAGCGCCAGGATATGCACCTGCGTTCAGCCGTCTATTTATTGCCGAGGTGGAGCACCTGGCCGATCTTCAGGTTGTCGTTCTTCAGGTGGTTCCAGTCGCGCAGTTGCGCCACGGTGAGGTCGTGCTTCTTGGCGATCACCGACAGCGTGTCGCCCTTGCTCACGGTGTAGAGCTTGCTCGGCGCCGGCGCCACGGGCGGCGGGGTCGGGGCCTTGCGCTCCTCCATCGCCGTCCTGGCGGCCAGCGTCTTGGGCGAGGTGGGGGCGATCGCCGCGCCCGCGGCATAGGTGGCACCCGGCGCGGCCACCGGGGTGCGGCGGCGCGCACCCACGGCGGCCAGGATCTTGTCGCGCCGCGAACTGTCCAGCGTGGTCAGCGCGCTGCCATCCTCGAACGGCAGCACGGCGTGCTTGCGCAGCGCTTCCTTGGCCGGGTCGGTATGCATGAAATCGACGAACGCCTGCACCTGCGCGGCTTTGGGGCTGCGCGGGTTGGTCACCAGGTAGAGCGGGGTGAACAGCACGTAGCTGCCGTCGGCGACGTTGGCCACGGTGGCCGGCACGCCGTCGATCGACAGCGCCTTCAGCTTGCGGTTGCCCTGGATGTCCGACAGCGTGGCGGCGCCCAGCCCGTTCGGGTTCAGCGCCACACCTTCTTCCAGCTTGTGCGTGTTGACGTACAGGCGCGGCGCCGCCACCGGCTGGTTGCCGCGGCCGAACAGCAGGCTGCGCAGGCTGTATTCCACGCCGTCGCCGGGGCTGGCCACGGCGTACACGTCGATCGGCGCATTGCGGCCGCCCACCTCGCTCCAGTTGTGGATCCTGCCGTAGTAGATGTCGTGCACCTGTTTCAGGCTGAGGTTGTTCACCGGGTTGGAGGCCTGGGTAATCACCACCAGCCCGTCCCACGCCACCGGGGTGAACACCAGGTTGGCGTTCTGCGCGCTGCCGTCGCTGCCGCGGGCGCTGCCGGCCAGGTCGGCCGTGCCGCTGGCCACCGCGTCGATGCCCGAAGCGGTGTTGAACGGCTGCAGCTCGATATTGCCGTGGCCGGCCTTTTTCCAGGCGGCGGCCACTTCGCTGACCACGCCCTGCGCCGTGGCCACGTCGCCGCGCCAGATCAGGGTGGGGCCGGCGCTCTTGCTGGTGCTGGCCTTGTGGGCGTGGCTTTTCTTGGCGAAGGACGGGCTGGCGACGCTGGCGCCGATCAGGGCGACGGACAACAAACAGGCAAGACGGACAGACATGACGATGGAGAGCCCCGGCGTGGGTGGACGAGAAAGCGCGAGTATGTCGCTTCACCATCGCGAAATTGGTGAAGCAGACCCGGCATTTCAGCGGTCCGCCGGGGAAACATCAAGTTTTTCCCGCGGCTGGCACGATCCCGATGGCCTCCATGGCACCGCCAACCCCTTTCCGCAGGCGCTCCCGCGGAAAGCTGAACAGCCGGCGCTTACTGGATCAGCACGTAATGGCTGCCGTCGGCATCGGCCACCACCAGTACCAGTTGCCGCAGGTGCACGCCGGCCAGTCCGCGCAGCATGCGCAGGCTGACGATGCGCTGGTTGCCGATGCCGATCAGCATGTCGCCGGATGCCAGCCCGGCCCGCGCCGCGCGGCTGCCCGGCTGCACCGCGCTGATCGCCACGCCATGGATACCCTGGTCGCGCTGGCGCTGGCTCAATTCGCTGAAGCGTACGCCGACCAGGCGCGGGTCGAGCTGGCCGCCATCCAGCGTGGCCAGTTTTTCCGGGCTCAGCGTGGCGCTCACCTCGCGCTGCTGGCCGTCGCGCAGCAGGCCCAGCCGCACGCTGCTGCCCAGCGGCAGCAACCCTTCGGCGTTGCGCAACTGCTGCACGCTGCGCAGCGGTTCGCCGTTCAGCGCGGTCAGCACATCGCCCGGCTGCAGCCCCGCGCGTTCGGCGGCGCCGTCCGCGGTGACGCCGGTTATCACCACGCCCTTGGTGTCCTTCAAGCCCAGCGATTGCGCGATGCGCGGCGTGATCGCCTGCGTCTGCAGCCCCAGGCTGCCGCGCTCCACCTTGCCGTGCGCCAGCAACTGGCTCATCACCGAACTGGTGAGGTTGCTGGGGATGGCAAAACCGATGCCCACATTGCCGCCCGAGGGCGAGAAAATCATCGTGTTGATGCCCACCAGTTCACCGCGCAGGTTCACCAGCGCACCGCCGGAATTGCCCGGGTTGATCGAGGCATCGGTCTGGATGAAGTTCTGGTAGCCGCCCATGCCTGACCCATCCTGGCCCAGGCCCGAACGCCCCAGCGCGGAGACGATGCCCGAGGTCACCGTCTGCCCCAACCCGAACGGGTCGCCCACCGCCACCACGTAATCGCCCACCCGCAGCTGCGACGAATCGGCCAGCGGCAGCGCCTGCAACTTCACCGCGGGAATCTGCACCACCGCCACGTCGGTGTCCGGATCGGTGCCGATCAGCTTGCCCTTCATCGTGCGCCCGTCCTGCAGGGTCACGCTGATGTCGTCGGCACCGCCCACCACATGGTTGTTGGTCAGCACGTAGCCCTTGGCCGCATCCACGATCACGCCCGAGCCCAGGCTCTGTTCCACCCGCTCGCGCGGCGAGGCGGGCAGGCCGAAGAACTGGCGCACCATCGGATCGTCGAAATACGCATCGCGCACCTGCACCCGGGTACGGGTGGAAATGTTCACCACCGCCGGCGTCACCCGCTGCAGCATCGGCGCCAGCGACGGCATCGGCTGGCCATCGACCGCCGCCGGCAGCGCGGCATGCCCGGGTACCGGCAAGGCCGCGCTGGCCAGGGCGATCAGCAGGGTTGCCAGCCAGTGACGGGCACGAAAAAGGTGGCGGGACATCGGGTTCTCCTTGGCGTGATCGGCGCAGTTTCGACTGCGGGTGCGCCGCACGGTTCCGGCGTCGCACTTTCTTGCACCCATGCTGCTCAGCCACTTTACATCGGCGGTTGGCGGGGTTAACTTCCTTCTCCGTTCGCAACCACAACATCTTGTGTCTGCCTTACGGTAACCAAACAAGTGCTGGTGCCGGTTGCGCTATCCTCGGGGGAGGGCAAGGCCGCTGCCAGCAGCCATCAAACACCGCGGAAAACCGTGCCGAAACGCCACTTTCGGCCGTGTCGATCATCCAAAAACACCGCATCAACACCAACGGGGCCGCAAGGTACCGGGAGGTCAGGAAATCCAATGAGCACAGTCCGTGCACCAGCCGCAGGTACAGCCGTGAGTCGTGACGCCGTGGAGATCCCGCTGCAGCCCGCATCGCAGGATATCTGGGACAAGAAATACCGCCTGAAGAACAAATCGGGCGAGCCCGTCGACGCCGACGTCGACGGCACCTGGCAGCGCGTGGCGCGCGCCTTGTCGGACGTGGAAACCACGCCCGAGCTGCGCGAGCACTGGTACGAGCGCTTCCTGTGGGCGCTGCGCCGCGGGGCAATCCCCGCCGGCCGCATCACCTCCAACGCGGGTGCGCTGGCGCACAAGCCGGCCACCTCCACCATCAACTGCACGGTGTCGGGCACCATCCGCGACTCGATGGACGACATCCTGGAGAAGGTGCACCAGGCCGGCCTCACGCTGAAGGCCGGCTGCGGCATCGGCTATGAATTCTCCACCCTGCGCCCGCGCGGCGCGTACGTCTCCGGCGCCGGCGCGTACACCAGCGGCCCGCTGTCGTTCATGGATATCTACGACAAGATGTGCTTCACCGTGTCCTCCGCCGGCGGTCGCCGCGGCGCGCAGATGGGCACGTTCGACATCAGCCATCCGGACGCCAAGGAGTTCATCCGCGCCAAGCGCGAGGATGGCCGCCTGCGCCAGTTCAACCTCAGCCTGCTGATCACCGACGGCTTCATGCAGGCGGTGGAGCACGACCAGGACTGGCCGCTGGTGTTCCCCGTGCACGTCAAGGAAAAGGACGAGATCGACCTCGCCGACCCCACCAAGGTGGTGTGGCGCGAATGGCCCATCCACGAAAACTACGTGGACCGCGAAGACGGCCTGGTCGCCTGCAAGATCTACGGCACCATCCGCGCGCGGCACCTGTGGGACATGATCATGGTGTCCACCTACGACTATGCCGAGCCGGGTTTCATCCTGATCGACAAGGTCAACGAGATGAACAACAACTGGTGGTGCGAGCACATCCGCGCTACGAATCCTTGCGGCGAACAACCCTTGCCGCCGTACGGCTCGTGCCTGCTGGGCTCAATCAACCTCACCACCTTCGTGCGCGATCCGTTCGGCCCCAAGGCCCGCTTCGACTGGGACGAGTACCGCGACGTGGTGAAGGTGTTCACCCGCATGCTCGACAACGTGGTGGAGATCAACGGCCTGCCGCTGGAGCAGCAGCGCAACGAGATCATGGGCAAGCGCCGCCACGGCATGGGTTTCCTGGGCCTGGGCAGCACGCTGACCATGCTCAAGCACCGCTACGGCACCGCCGACGCGGTGGCGTTCACCGAAGAGGTCTCGCGCGAGCTGGCCGTGGCCGGCTGGGAAGTGGCGCTGGAGCTGGCCAAGGAAAAAGGCCCGGCACCCGTGCTGGCGCAGGAGTTCACCGTCACCGGCGACATGCTGCGCAAGCGCCCGGAAATGGTCGCCGACGGCTACAAAGTAGGCGACGCCATCCCCGGTCGCGTGCTGCATGCGAAGTACAGCCGCTACATGCAGCGCATCGCCACCGTGGCGCCCGAGTTGGTGAATGCGCTGGCCGAAACCGGCGCGCGCTTCACCCACCACAGCTCGATCGCGCCCACCGGCACCATCTCGCTGTCGCTGGCCAACAACGCCAGCAACGGCATCGAGCCCAGCTTCGCGCACAGCTATTCGCGCAACGTGATCCGCGAGGGCAAGAAGTCGAAGGAGCGCGTGGAAGTGCTCAGCTACGAGCTGCTGGCCTATCGCGCGCTGATCAACGCCGATGCCAAGCCGTTCACCGAAGAGGCGGAAAACAAGCTGCCCGCGTACTTCGTGGCCGCCGACGACATCAGCCCGAAAGAGCACGTGGACATCCAGGCCGCGTCGCAGAAATGGATCGACTCGTCCATCTCCAAGACCGCCAACGTCCCCACCGATTACCCCTACGAAGACTTCAAGGACATCTACTTCTACGCCTACAAGCAGGGCCTGAAGGGATGCACCACCTTCCGCTTCAACCCGGCCGCGTTCCAGGGCGTGCTGGTGAAGGAGTCCGACCTCGAAAACACGCTCTACCGCTTCGAACTGGAAGACGGTAGCGTGATGGAACTGAAGGGCAACGAGCAGGTGGAATACGACGGCGAAATGCATTCGGCCGCCAACCTGTTCGACGCCCTGAAGGAAGGCTATTACGGCAAGTTCTAAGGCACGCGCGCCCAGCCGGGCGCGCGTCGGCGTCGCACCCTCATCGACGGAGCACGGCATGCCAACCCATATCGATACACCGGCCAACAAAGGCGACGCATTCAGCGCCGACGAGCGCACCGGGCCATTGGTGTTGCCCGTGCTGCCCACGATCGAATCGATGGGTGCCGCGCCGCTGGACGCCAGGGCTTACGCCGCGCCGAAACGCAAGGCGCCGGTGAAGAAGGGCGCCGCGAAGAAGGCCGTATCGCCGAAGGCCGCCGCAAAAGCGGCACCGAAAGCGGCAGCAGCCAGGCGCGCGACCGCGAAAAAGGCGGCCGCGAAACCGGCAACGAAAACCGCGGGCAAGGTCGTGCCGCCGTACATCGTGAAAACCACCAGCAAGAAACCGGCGGCGAAGAAAGCTGCCGTTGCCAGGAAGGTGGCCGGCAAACCACCCATCGACAACACCGCGAAAGTCAGCAACAAACAGACGGCCAAAAAGGCCGCGCCCGCGAAGGCGGCAAAGTCCGCCAGCAAGAAGGCCGTCGCCAAGACGGCCAAGAGGTCCACTGCCAGCAGCAAACCGAGCGCCACGACGGCACGCAAGACCGCCGCCAGAAAAGTCGCCGGTCGAGGGAAATAGCCGCACCGCCCGGTCCGGCCTCGCGTCGGGCCGGGCACTTCTCCGCGTAGCGCGGAAACGAATACCAGTGCAGCGATCCGGCGCCACGCCGGCGGCACGCCACCCATTCAAAGAAGCGAAACCATGGCAATCAAGATCAACAAGAAGATCACCGGCTACAACGTCGTCAAACCCGAAGACAAGGCCGTCGCCGCGCCCGTGGCCCCTGCCGCGCCCAAGGCCGCGCCGACCGCTGAAGTGATCCAGATGCACGAAAGCGTCCAGCGCCCGGAATCCCTGGTCGGCTCCACCTTCAAGATCAAGTCGCCGCTGTTCGAGCACGCGCTGTACGTCACCATCAACGACATCATCCTCAACGCCGGCACCCCGCACGAACAGCGCCGCCCCTTCGAGATCTTCATCAACTCGAAAAACATGGACCACTTCCAGTGGATCGTGGCGCTCACCCGCATCTTGTCCGCCGTGTTCCGCAAAGGCGGCGACGTGACGTTCATCGCCGAGGAAATGAAGGCGGTGTTCGACCCTCGTGGCGGCTACTTCAAGGCTGGTGGCGTCTACATGCCCAGCATCGTGGCCGAGATCGGCGCGGTGATCGAGCAGCACATGAAGAACATCGGGCTGATCCATGATCCGGAGATGGATGAGGCGACGCGCAAGCTGATCGCCGAAAAGCGCGCGGCTTACGAGCAGGCCGGAGCAAAAAAAAAGGCTGACGTAAGCGCGGCTCCTGTGGGAGCGGCTTCAGCCGCGATAGCCTCCGCCGACACCGAATCCTCCGGCTTCCCGCCGGGCGCCACGATGTGCGCGAAGTGCAATACGCAGGCGCTGGTGCTGATGGATGGGTGCCAGACTTGTTTGAATTGTGGGTATTCGAAGTGCGGTTGAGCAATTTTCTCGTATTGTGTTAATTCAAAGGGCGGCAGCGATGCCGTCCTTTTGTTTGAAGAATGTATTGGGGGTAGAGATGGAAATCCAACAAGATTCGGATCTTGTCATCTGGCGAAATTGCAATATCGGCGCCCCCGACGCGGAGACGGATCGAGACCTACTAGCTTCTTGCTTCGTGGAGAATGGGTGCATTGAGCAGGTGCTTGATGTCGCCAGTCCTGCGTCGCTTATTGTCGGAAGAACAGGTGCAGGTAAAAGCGCTACTTTGATCCGACTTGAGCAGATCGCTCGCAACGTTGTTGAAGTTAACCCATCAGATCTATCTTTCAAATACGTGGAGAACTCCACTGTATTAAAGTTCTTTCGTGACTCAGGGGTTGATCTTGATATTTTTTATCGGATGTTGTGGCGTCACGTTCTCATAACCGAGCTTCTAAAGGCTCGTTATGATTGGTCGAATGAAGGCGCTGTCAGGAACTGGTTTGATGGGTTTTTTGAGAAGTTTAAGAGAGATCCGGTCAAAGCTCGCGCTCTGCGATATTTGCAAGAATGGGGCGATAAGTTTTGGCAGGACACTGAAGTCAGAGTCAAAGAGGTTACAGAAAAGATCGAAACGGAGCTGAAGGCTTCTGTGTCGGCGAGCTACATGGCTAAATTGTCGGCCGAGGGTGGAGCTAAGCTTTCCGAGGAAGAAAAGAGTGAGATATATACTCGAGGTTCGTCAGTAGTCAATAGAATTCAGATGAAAGAGCTTGCTAAGCTCGTTGCATTCTTGGCTGATGAGGTTTTTGACGATCCTCAGAAACCCTATTATATAACCATTGATAATCTGGACGAGCCATGGGTTGCCGCAGGAGCGAAGTTCTCGCTCATAAGATCCCTAATTGAAGAAATTAAAGTATTTCGAAAAATAAGAAATGTAAAAATCATAGCGGTTCTTCGTCAAGATTTGTTGGAAAAGGTCTACAACGAAACTCGAGATGGCGGATTTCAAGAGGAAAAATACGAAGCCTACTATGCGCACATCAAGTGGCGGGAAAAGGATCTTGAGGCGCTCATTGAAGTGAGAGTAAATGAAGTCTTTAAGCGAAAATATACAGGACGCAAGGTGATGCTCTCCGATATTTTTCCAAAAGACAGAGGGAATGAGCGCGCGTTACCATACATTTTAGAGAGAACTTTCCTAAGACCCAGAGACGTCATCTCATTTGTCAATGAGTGCCTAAGCTGCGCCGAGGGCAAGTCGCGGATTACTTGGGCGACACTTCATAATGCCGAGGAAAAATACTCCCAAAAGAGGTTCCGCTCGGTACTAGATGAATGGACGCAGTTATTTCCAAGTCTTAAGTATGCGGTGGGTGTAATTCGTGGATTACCTGAGAGTTTTATTGAGTCTGATATTAAGCAGGAGACGATAGATTCCTCGATACTAGGCGCTGCAGCGGAGGGTGCTGAAGATGAGCTTGGAAGGCTAGCTATTGATTTTCTTAGTCCTAATAAGAAAATTAAGTCCGAAGCTTTCACACGCGTTGCTCTATCAGTTCTCTATCATGTGGGGGTTATTGGCCTAAAGCAAAATGCCACGAGTCCTTTTGCCTGGGTCTACCGCGACGGGAAAAATTTCTCACATGTTGATATAGGTGTTGGGTGCCATTTCAGGATACATAAGATGTTTTGGAGGGAGTTTGGTGTTTCACCCAAAGCTCTTTCCTATGACTCTCATCAATGACGCCCCCTTTTCTGGCGCCGCCTTGCGAACCATTAACTTCTAGGAGTTCAAAATGAAGGGTTTTTTGGATCTTGATAGGGAAGGTAAAGATGCTGCGCCCTCATTGAGCGACGAGACCATCGAAAGCGTGGCAAAAGTCGTGGATAGTCTAACGAAGCCTTTTGCGGAAACTTACGAGAAAGGGAATTACCCGGGCTACCTATCGGTGCTCGGAGCGCTTATGATTTTTATCCCTTTGTTATCGAATGGTTTTCGGTTGTTTACATTGAGTACGGAAAGCCAGAGGCTCTACGTTATCGTGGGAGCTGCGCTGATCGTCATTGCGGGCGTTTGGATCTCTCTTCAAAATATACTCGTCTACAGGCTTCAACGTGCGAAGCAAGAGATTGCCTGCCGTATGCTGGCAATTAAGGTCGCCGCAATGGGCGAAGTGCAGAGAGCTGCTCTCGACTCCCTTGGGGAGGTCAAGGGAGACACCAGCGTGGATATAGGGTTCAAGGACAAGTGACGAAAAGGTGGCAGGGGCAATTTCCGCAAAAAAGGGGTCAAAAAAGGGTCAGGTTGAGATGGCCCGGGTTTGACGGACACCTTTGAACGGGGACAATCCCCTGGGAGGTGTCACATGGTCAAGCGCCAACGGTTCACCGCGGAGTTCAAGCGCGAAGCGGTCAGGTTGCTTGATGCGGGCGAACGTCCCGCATCGGAGGTAGCCATCGACCTGGGTATTCGACGGAACCAACTTTACAAATGGAAGGCCGAGCAGGTCCGATCCGGCGAGCTCTCCTTTCCTGGCTCCGGCCGCAAGCACGCGGACCAAGATTCGGAGATTGTGCGCCTCAAGCGCGAACTGGCGCGCATGACGGAGGAGCGCGACATTTTAAAAAAAGCGGCGGCGTACTTCGCCAAGGAACTGCCATGAAGTACGACTTCATGCGCTCTCACGCCGACCAGTTCTCGCTCACCGGCATGTGCCGTGTGTTGTCGGTCAGCCGCAGCGGCTACTACGCGTGGCGCGGTCGTGAACCGAGCGCCCGCCAGCGCGAGGACCTCACCCTGACAGCACATGTGCGACGCATTCACAACGCGTCGCGCGAAGCGTATGGCACGAGAAAGGTCTGGAAGGCGTTGGTCGCCGAGGGCATCGCCTGTGGTCGCAACCGTGTTGCGCGAGTGAGGCGCGAGAACGGCATCGAGGCTCGTCGCCGCCGTCGTTTCAAGGTGACCCACTACGCGCGACGCCACAAGAACACGGCGCCGGACCTGCTTCGTCGGAAGTTTCAGGCTGAGCAGCCCAACCAATGCTGGGTCGGTGATGTGACCTTTATCAGCACGCGGCAAGGTTGGCTTTACCTCGCCGTGTTGATCGATCTGCACTCGCGAATGGTCGTTGGCTGGGCCATGTCTGATCGCAATGACGAGCCGCTGGTGTCGGCGGCGTTGCGCATGGCGATCACGCATCGCCAACCAGCGGCAGGATTGATTCACCACACGGACCGTGGCGTGCTCTACAGCTCACGTAACTACCGTCGTCTGATGGCCGCCGATGGCCTGCTGCCAAGCATGAGCCGTCACGGCGACTGCTACGACAATGCCTGTGCGGAAAGCTTCTTCTCCTCGCTGAAGAACGAACTCGTTCACGGTGAGGCCTTCGCGACACGCGATGCCGCGAGGGTCGCCATCGTCAGCTACATCGAAGGCTTCTACAATCGCAAACGGCTGCATCAAGCACTCGGTTATCGCATACCTGCGGTTGTCGATGACGAGTCGATGAGTGCTTAATTAACGTGTCCGAAAAAGCCGGGCCACCTCAGGTTCATTTACAAACGTTTGAATGTGCTGTCGTTAGCCGGTGGCCCGTTGAAGCAAGAGCTTTCGTGCGCCTTTGGCGCGCGAGTAACTTTCTCTTGGGTGGCCAAGAGAAAGTCACCAAAGAGAAGGCCACCCTCCTCGGCGCTTGCCGGGCGTTGCCCGGCAAGTCCGTGAGTCGCGGCCGGGCTTTTCGACAGGGCGTCGTGCCCTGACGAAAAGGAGCCGACATCCATGTCGGCTCCCGCTGCGCGGCCTTGTCGTCCGCGACTCACCGCCTCACAAGGGAGTGAAGATCAACGGCAACGGCAAACGCAAACGCAAACGCAAACGCAAACGCAGCAGCAGCAGATGCAGCTGTTGCTGCATCTCCAAGCCGCGGGGGTCGTGACGCTCTGCTCTGGCGCGCGGGAGCGCGCTGCTCTTGATCTTCATTCCCCTGTGCAGCGGCGGGCGGGTGGCGGATCAGCCCGCAGGGTGACCGGCAGGATGCCGGTCAGTTTGGCGTCAGTCCATGGATGGACTGTCGACAAACCCCGCCGCCCGCACGCGGACTTTGCGGGCATTCATGCCCGGAAAGCGCGAAAGCGGGGTGGCCTCTCTTTTGGTTACTTTTCTCTGGCCACGCAGAGAAAAGTGACTCGCCCTCCGAAGGAGGACGAAAGCTTTTGCTTTGGCTTGTTTTTTTGCCGCCTTGGCGGCGGTGTTTCCGAAAAATGGTGGGCCCCTCGGCGTCAGCGTCGCGGCAGCTCCTTCGTCGTCTTCTGCAAAATCTTCATCGATTCCGCGTTCCTCTTTTTCCACTCACGCAGTTGTGCGTCGTTTTGTGCGTCGCTCAAGTACATGACCGCGTTCGAACGCTGCGGCGCGGCCTGACGATGTACCGCTTTCGGTTGAGGCACGCGTTGAGCATTGATGGCTGCGGATACGTTTACAGACGGCTGGCGATTGGTGGAGGGAGAGAGGGCTGCGATAAGCAGAAGGCCGGCGAACATGCTTCCCGCGAGCGCAAGCGGCTTATCCATCGGGCGGGTGACGGGCGCCGTGGCCGCCTGCAGTGTGCGTACCGTGGCGATTAGTTCGTCACCGTGGATGAGTTCGATGGGTTTTCCATGAGCGAAGCGCCGGGCGTCGCTGGTGTAGTCGCCGAGGGCGACGATCTTTACGGCGACGGCCTGGTGGTGCACAAGCAGGCCGTACATTGCGCGCACTTCTTTGACGCCGACTTGCCGGCTCTTCCATTGTTTGCATTGGACCAGCGTGATCTGACCCGCTTTGCGCAGGAACAGGTCGACGCCGCCGTCAGCACCGCCCAAGCCGTTTTCTTCGACGGAATAGCCTTGGCGGCGAAAAGCTTCGCCCGTCAACTGTTCGAATTGGCGCCAGCTCATCTGGCGCAGGCTGTCGATGCCGGTCTGCTTATCGAAGAGCTTCCGGCGCCGTGCGCGTCCGATGAATGAGCCGATAGCTGCCACCCAGCAGCCGACGAGCACCATCCAGCCCAGTGGCGCGTAGGTTCCTGCGGAGGCCAGATTTCCCAGCCCCGATAGATACGGGTTTCCGGTAGTGCTGAGATACCAGCCTATGCCGTAGCGGAAAGCCACGTAACCGAGCAGGCCGAGCACGATGCCCATCGGCCATGGCATGGCGGCCACAGCCTCAATGCCGCTTTGCTTGCGCTTCGCCATATCTCCCCCTGAGCTTTCCCTGGCATCCCAAAGATAACTTGATGTTTGCGGGAAGAACACGCGCAGGTGTCTTGAAAGAACGTGCCTCGTCGGCGGTCAAGCGTCTTTCGACCTTTGGCCGAAAAGTTTCCGGTGGTGTGCGAGGAACGATGTTTGTTCCGGGCGGAACCGCTCAACTTTTTTCTCTGGATCGATGGACCACCGCTCAAGCACGTCACCCGACAGTGATGGATGCACCCGCATTCGCCCGTCATTCTCGAAGGTGATGAATTGTTCATCGAACAGGGCGTCGACATGCGGCGAGAGCAGCAGGCCGTTGTGGCCGCTGAGGCGTTCCGCGTTGTTGGCTTCGCGCCACGGTTTGATATGGCTGGCGATAAGCAGCCGGGTATCGGTAACGCCAGTGACGCGGCAGGCGCCATCGAGCAGGATGACTTGCTTGCGAAAGAAGCCCTGGCCGATGCGGGCCTTGGCCAGTTGCAGGCGGTGGGTCTCGGGAACCGACGCATCGATCTCGATGCGGTGGATATCATCCAGGGCTTGTGCGTTTGGCTGCGGATCGATGACGTAGGCGGGCGGTTGGTCCAATTCGTGGGCCTGCTGTGCGCCAAGCAGTGCCATCAACACATGACCCAGGGCATCGGAGATGCCGGCCAGATAGCAACCCTGGTTGCCATTGCCGTTCTTTTGGATAGGCGAATTACGCTGCGGTAGCATCGGGCCGATGAGCTGAAGGTTTTCCTTCGGCTGGAGTGGCCGTTTAGTGCCCTTGAAGTCGACTTCGACCAGCCAGCCTTCATGGGCCCAGTAGTCGCCGACATTGCCAAATTCGATGGGCTTGGGACTCGGCGAAGCGGCGACGGTGACCCGGCCGATAGCACCGATGCGGCCGTTGGCGTACGAGAACACCATGTCGCCAGGCCGCACGAGCTTCATGTTCTCGTAGGTCTGGTTGAACGCGCCGTTGGTGTTCCGGTAGGGCGACCACAGGTAGCCGCCACGAACCTCGTGGTCGCGCGTCTGTTTGTGATTCACCCACCAAAAAGCCATTGCCCGCCCCCTGCGCACGAGGTTAGTGCAGAAGGCGGTTGTCGGAAATGCCCTTCACGTTCTCGGCAAGCTAAAAGCGGGTCAGGTTCACCTGCAACCGTTTGAACGCTTCGCCGCTGACTTGTAATTCGTGGGCTTCGGTCAAACCGCAGCCGACCCACCTCGGCGCTTGGCGGTCTGCACCCGGCAATCCGTGAGCCGTGGTTGAGCGGCCGACCAGGATTCAGCGTGCGCTGAAGCCGGAGAGACAGCGCACGGTCGTGGTCGCCTCCTTCCGCAAGCCAGGTCCAACACCAGGTTGCCAGTTTCGCCCCGTCGGCAGCGTTATGATCGTTCGCATGTGTTTTCCCCGGGAGCCGTCCATTCGGTAGGCGACGTGCTGGAACGCATCGCAGAGGCGGGGTCTTATGGAATCGATCGGCGACGATTTGCGCGTCATGCAGCGTACCCCGCTGGCGCCCGCGCACGTTGCCGCGTTGCGTGAGGCGGGTACGCAGGCGGTCTACGCGGCCGGCAGCTACCTCGCGCGCCCGGGCCAACTGGCCGATCGCTTCATCTATGTCGTTGATGGCGAAATCGAGCTCGTCAACGCCTACACCGATGAGCGTCATGTGCCATCAACGCTGGGGCCGACCCAGTTCATGGGGGAGATTTCGTTCCTCAACGGCGGCAGCTTCTCCATGCCGATGCGCGCCGTGTGCGATACGTCCGTGATCGAGGTGCCACGTGCCACGATGCTGACGTTGATGTCACAGATCCCCGAGATGTCGGACATCATCATCCGCGTTTTCTCCGCGCGCCGTCGCGGTCAGATCGAGCAACGCCACAGTACGCTGGTGCTGATCGGCGAGGAGCTCGACCGCGATGTCCGTTGCATCGCCGAATTCGCCACCCGCAACCGTATTCCCTACAGCTCGTTTGAGCTTGGCAGCGCCGAGGCGAACGCCGTGGCCGCCACGTGTTCGCTGGCGCCGGATCGTCCCGCCGTCATTTTTGGGCGGGATGCGATTGTCATCGATCCAACGCCGGACAAGGTCGCGCGTCTGCTCGGGCTCAACCTGGATCTGGTCGATGACGAGGATTTCGATGTGTTGATCGTCGGCGGCGGGCCGGCGGGTGTGGCGGCCGGCGTCTATGCCGGTGCGGAGGGACTCTGCGCGTTGGTGACGGAAGACATCGCCATTGGTGGGCAGGCAGGCACGTCGAGCCGTATCGAAAACTACATGGGTTTCCCTACCGGCATTTCCGGTGCCGACCTGGTGTGGCGTGGCGAAATCCAGGCGATGAAGTTCGGCACGCGTTTCGCCATGCCGCGTCGCGTCGCGCAACTGGAGGTGCTGGATGACGGCAGCTTTTGCGCCACCTTCGACAACGGCAGGCGGATTCGCGCCAGGGCGGTCGTGGTGGCGACCGGCGTGCAATATCGCCGCCTGCCGATCGAGCGGCTGGCCGAGTTCGAGGGCGCGGGCATTTATTACGCCGCGACCGACATCGAGGCGCGTTACAGCAAGGGCACGGAGGCGATCATCATCGGCGGCGGCAATTCGGCCGGCCAGGCGGCGATGTTTCTCAGCCGCACCGCGAGCCGGGTTCGCTTGCTGGTGCGCGGTCGATCATTGGCGGCATCGATGTCGAGCTACCTGTCGAGCCGGCTCGAAGCGGAGCCGACGATCACGATCGAATACGGTGCCGAAGTCAGCGCGCTGCACGGCAGCGATCATCTGGATGCGGTGACGATCCGCCACACCGCGCACGGGCGCGAAGAAACGGTACCGACCCGGGCGCTCTTCATCATGGTTGGCGCCGCCCCCAATACCGAGTGGCTGGCGGACCTGGTCAAGCTGGACGACAAGGGCTTCGTGCTCACCGGTGAGGCGGCCGGCGCCGACTCGCCCTACGCCGCCTCGCTGCCTGGCATCTTTGCGGTGGGCGACGTGCGCAGCGGATCGGTAAAGCGCGTGGCTTCGGCCGTCGGCGAGGGTTCGGTGGTGATCTCGAAGGTCTGGGAATTCGTCGATCGTCGGCGCCGGGCCTGATCGCTTTAGAGAAAAGATGCCGGGTTCATTGCCGTGGCCCTGGCCACGGAGCTCGGGCCTGCTTTCGAGGCGTATTTTGTACGGCTTCGGGGCGGGTAAATGAGTTCGATATCATTGCTTCCCAACATGTCGCGGTTTGGATTGAGTGTTGAAGACAGGCAGGAGAGGTCACCGTGACGCACCAGGCGCAGTTCATTGACGACAGGATGGCCGCGCTACTCGAGACGGATGAGGATCTGCGGCGCATGGTGGCGGGCGACTGGATGCGTTATCGCGCATCGCCCGCCCTGCAGGCGCTGACGCGCGAGGCGAACGCGACGTGTGCGGTGATCAATCGCATCTACTACGACGATGCGGAGGAGGCGATGCGCCTTTTCCACGGGCTCGTTCCCGGCGCGGGCGCGGGGATCGATTTTCGTCCGCCGATCCGGATCGACTATGGCGCGCGCCTGCTCATAGGCGACCGCACGTTTATCAATGCCGATTTCATGGTCATCGGCGGCGGTGCGGTAACCATCGGAGCGGACTGCCTGATCGGGCCGCGCTGCGGTATCTACACCCCCAATCATGCGGAAGACATCGCGCGCCGTCTCGACGGCTGGGAGCTCCCCAAGCCGGTCACCATCGGCAACAACGTGTGGATAGGCGGCTCGGTCACGATCACGCCCGGCGTCACGATCGGCGACAACAGCATTATCGGCGCGGGTGCCGTGGTTACGCGCGACGTCCCCGCTGGCGTCGTCGCGGCCGGGAATCCATGCCGCGTCATTCGTCCGATCGCTGAAGGTTGAACCCGATCGGGGAAGCGGAAGGGGCGCCGCCTGGTTAGCCGCCGCTTCTGCAAATGGCTTTGTCTTCGTACTGGGATGTCAAAGATGAAACTGGCGAGCTACGACTCTCCGTGGAAATGGACATACGCGGTCATGGCCACGTACGCGGCGCTCTCATTTCTGCTGGCCTTTTTCCCGCTCAACCATTTTCCCACGATCGTCGATTTCGGTTCGGTGCCCCTCATCAGAAAACTGATGGCATGTTCTGCCTATCCCGCACGAACCTATTTCTACTGGCATTGGATGATCGTGGGGCCCCGCTCATGCTTGCCCTGTTTGGGTTGGCGACTCCCATCAGATTGAAGCGCAGGACGACCAGAGAGGGCGCGATCCTGGCGTGCCTGGCCGTGCTCATCCTTTTCGGATTGGTACTGTTCCCATTGCTCGTCTGGGGCATCTTTTGGGACGGTTCTGACTGGACAAATTCCAAATTGGATCGAGCCCTTCGACACTCATGTACGTCCCGATACAGCATGGGCGAGTGCGGATTCATGATCATGACAGCGATGTGCTGCGGCGCGTGGATAGGCTTTGTCGCAACGTTGCGGGTAATTTTTGCGGCGTGTTGGGCCAGAGTTTGGCCGAATGCGGGCACGCTTGAATGAGTGCCTTTCATGTCCGCACAAATTTTTCGGGCCCGGCATTGCAGTGAGGCCAGCAGGCTCGTCACAATCGCCGTCTTGCCAATGGAAGGTGGGTCGGACATGCCTCAGCTCGTCAATCTTTTTCTGGTGGTTTTCGGCGTGATCGCCATCGGGGCAGGGCTGGCTGGGTTGCGCAGCAATCCTGCATCCTTGGTTGTGTTGATCGTTGGTATCGGCGTGATAGCGCTGGCGTATTTCAGCGACCGTCGCCGCGAGCGGCGGCGGGAGGAGCGCGAGCGCGCCGATGGTCAGCGTCGTCTCGACGAGCTCACCGGACGGGCCTGGGGGCCCGGCGATTCGCTGCGGGTTCCCCGTTCGGTCTGGGTGGTGCCAGTTGGCTTGTTGCTGGCCGCCGCCGGGGCAGGGGTCTGGCATATGGGGGTCACGACGTTATGGCAGGACTGGATTCCTGTCCTCGTCGGCGCGGTCTTTCTCGTGAGCGGTGGCCTGATCCTGGCGCGTACCTTGCCCGGTATCGGTCGTCCCGCGCTCGAACTGACTTCGGCCGGTTTCGCCACGCCGCTGAATGGCCGGATTGCCTGGCGCGATGTTTCCGGCGTCTTCCTCCATGCGGTCACCCACCGCAACGGTGTCGAGAGCTTTCGGCTGATGTTTCGCGTCAAGCAGTTCGCGCGCGTGGCCACCGCCATCCACTGGACCGATCGGCTGTTTGCGACGTTTCGCCTTGGTGCGCTTGCCCGTGGTGTGGTGGAGGTGGGTCTGCCGAAGTCGAAAGAGCCGCCGAAAGTGGTTTATGCGCTGGCTCGGCTGCTGTGGAAGCAGGCGACCGGCCACGACCACGACTGGAACCCGTTGATGTCCGACCAGTACAACGAGGCCTTGCAGCGGATGGAAGCCATCACGGCCCGGATGCAGGAGCCCGACGCCGTCGAGGCCTCGCTGGCGGACCCGGAACGACTATCGCAGGACATGGCACAACTGGACCAGGACATGGCCCTGATCGCCCGCGAACGCAGGCGCGAGTTGGTGCAAGCCAAGTGGGTGGGTGGCGTGCTTGTTGCTCTGATGCTGCTGGCCTTTGCGTGGCCTTGGGTTGGGAGGTTGCTGCGTTCTTGAGCCGACCGGCACCGGCAGCACCGGGAGCAGCAGGAGTCGACCCGGTTTCAACCCCGTGCCGAGCCATCGCTGCACCAATCCTCCGTCATCGCTGCCCGTCCCTCGGCAGCAACGTCCGCACGATCAGGACAGCCAGCAGCGGAATGCTGATCGCGTAGATGTATTGCGTGCGCGACACGCCGATGTTGAAGGGAAACCAGATGCCCGGCACGCCGATCGGGTCGAGCAGCTCGCCGCCGAACAGGGCGGCCAGCACCGTGGCCAAGGTGATGAGTGCCAAGGTGCGCGGCGGGCCACCGCAGACGATGCGCGCGACGATGACGACGAACAGCGCGAGCGAACCCAGCCGGCTGATGTTCGTCCAGGTCGGCAGGTGGGCCAGCGCGCCGACGATGCCGGCGATGCCCAGTACGACGGCGAGTGCATCGATGCTTCGCCATGCGGGCAGGCGCCAGCGGTTCCAGGCCAGCAGCCAGGCGGTCATCGTCGGTACCCACATCACCGAGGCCAGCCATGTGTAGGTGCGCAGATCCTGCAGGTCGGTCCATGACACGATCGCGTTGTTGAGCCGCCGGGCTGCCGTCAGCGCAAGCGCGATGCAGGCAAACACCAGGAAACCCTTGCGGTTGCTGTGTGAGCCGAACACGAGCGCCAGGGCGATGACCGCCAGCATGGCGGCCGGTTCGACCACATCGACGATGTATCCGGCGATGGTCCGCTGCCACTGCGCGCGGTGCAGCGCGTCGCTGGTGGGCCGTGGCGCCAGGATGGGCGCGGTGTGCATGCCGCCGGCCTCCGCGTTGGGACTGGGGCGCGCCAGCATGTAGATGCGGATGGCGAGCACGCCGGTGGTGCCTGCCGCGTCGGCGGGCAGCGCGAACCGCAGCGGCCGCGTGCCGACCAGGCGCGCGTCGGGGCCGAGCCGACCCGAGCCGCCCAGCAGCCGGCCGTTCCAGTACAGCGCATAGCCGTCGTCGACCAGGGTCGGTCCCAGGATGTCCCATGACGCGCTGGTGCCTGGCACCTTTACCGTGCGTCGATACCAGGCGTAGCCGTGATAACCCGGATGGCCGTGCGCGCTCCATCCGCCCACGTAGTCGGGCAGGCCCACGTCGCCATCGTGCTGGCCGGGTGGGGCGGTCAGGTCCATCGTCTGCCAGCCGCTGTCGTCGATGTCGGCGGCCGCCCAGCGCGGATCGTCGTCGGTGTGGAATCGCCACGTGCCGTCGAGCAGGGTGGAGGCGGCGCGCAGCGGCGCCGGATCGGGACGGCCACCGATGGCCAGGACGGCGATCATCAGGGCCACGGTCAGCAACGCCACGATGACGATGCCCCCGATCAATCTGCGTTGTGTCGCGTTGGCTGACCTTGCCGTCGAAGGGAGCGATGGAGGCTTCATGCGCTGGTCTCTTTGCCGTGATGTCGATGTCGTCAAGCAGGCCGCCGCCTGAAGTGGGTGAGATGGTGGCTCCCGGATCCGGGCAGAAATCGACGACGCGCCGCCTCGCAAGGGAGGGGAGATCAACGGCACCAGCAAACACCCTGTTGCCGAAGCTCAGGCCGCCGTGCGCGCAGCCACCATCAGGCACATCGTGACGTTCAAGGTGGCATGCACCAGCCATGGCCCCAGGATGGAGCCCGACTTGATGCGTACCCAGCCCATCGCCAACGCCAGCAGAAAGACCAGCGGCAGCAGTACCCACATCTGCGGCATCGTCTGCAGGATCAGCAGATGGGGCAGCAGGAAGATCAGCGCCTGCAACAGATCCGCCCACGCCAGCGGCATCCGTCGCGCCAGGCTCCCGGCGATCAGGCCGCGGAATACCAGCTCCTCGACGAAACCGGTCTGCACCACGCCGTAAAGCAGCGCCATCACGATCGCCTGCACGCCCAGCCCCAGCCCGGCAAAGACCCGTTGCGGCGATCCTTCCCGCAGGAACGGCGCCACCGGCGGTGACCACAGCAGCAGCACGCATGTCACCACCAGCGCTATTGCCGCACTGATCAGCAGATAGTGGACGCTCGATCCCCGCAGGCCTGCGCGGCCTGCGATATCGGCGAGGCGCCGCCGATGTCGCCATTTCTGCCAGACGAGATAACCCAGGAAGGGCACGCCCGCCAGCAACAGGACCGCCATCAGCGCATTCACGACAGGTGATACAAGCCACATGGTTTTTCCCTGTTTTGCGAAAGAAACGGGGATCCGGAGGTGGCTGACTTTCGAGCTGCCCTCCACCATCCGGCAGTTGCGCCGATGCTGTTACGGTCATCACGGGCGCCACAACTGCCATGCGTCATACAAGCCGGCAGTCCACGGTGCGGACGCGTGACGCGTCGCGCCCGCTATTTCGCCCGTGCCATGCAACGCTGCCAGCGCTGGTCCACGCGCCCGGCAAACCATGCGGTGGTGAGCTTGCGGGTGATCTTTGGACTCTTCAGTGTGATGCCCGGTAGCTGCGCGCGGGGCAGCGGTTTGCGTTCGATGGCCTCGGCCAGCGCATACAGGCGGGCGTAGAGTTTGCTGTCTGCAAAGTCGTGACTCTCGCCCTGTTCCAGGGCGCGATGGATGGCCCTGTCGCTCATGTCCAATTGCGCGGACACGCTGCGCACGGCCAGCTCGGTGGCGCCGGGGCGATCGCCAAAGCCGGCATCCGGCGGCAGCAGGTCGCCGTCCAGCGCCAGCGGGATGCCGGAAGCGACGCTCACCGCGTGCTGGAACGCGGCGTTGCGGCTGGCGTACCAGCCGGCGTTGAAATCGGCGAAGCGGTACAGCGGCCGCGGGTAATCCACCGGATAGCCGAGCAGGTGCGCGATGCCGAAGTACATGCCACCGCGCCGGCTGAACACCTCGTCACGGATCGAGCGCTGCAGCGGATACGGATAATCGTGCGCATGCGCCTCGGCGAACGCGATGCTCACCTGCATTGGCCCGCCCGTGTACACCGGATTGAAGTCGCCGAACAGGCGCTTGCCCAGCGGAACCATGCCGATGAAATCCTGAAAGATCCCGCTCAATTGCTTCTCGGTGCGCGCCGCCGCCAGCCGTTCGCTGTAGCGCCGGCCATCGGGCGACTTCAACCACAGCGCCGCGTCCACCAGGAAACCGGGCACGTGTTTCGCCGCGGCACGGCGGTCAATCTCCTGCCGCGCGATCTTCGCCAGCCCCGGTACGACGGGGTCGACCTTGAAACCCGATTCCTGTTCGGTCACCGCCAGCACCGCACACAGGTTGGCCACCTCCGGTTGGATGCCTTGTGCGGCGAAGGCCACCTGGATGTCGGTGGCCCAGCCCTCGCGATCGGTCACGCCGGCCGGCATCAGCCGCACTATCTGCGCGCGCACCTGTGCCGGGCTGCGCGGCGGTTGCGTTTGCTGGGAGGCGCAGCCAGCCAGCAATGCCACCGCCAGCCATGCAGCCACGCGGCTGCGCATGGTGGACCGGAACGGATGGCCGGGGTCTGCAGCTGGCATGTTCATGTCGGGCCGGTCATCTGCCAAGCCAAGAACCGCGGTGGAGCAGCAAGTCGACGTGACTCGCACGCTTCACCGGACAAAAGTTCGGCGGCGGGTGGTGCCCGCCGCCGTGGTGTGGCGCGTTATTGCGCGATTGCACGCCGGTACGAGATTCAGTGCGCCGGCTTGATCCAGCCGTGCATCGTCAGCCAGCGGGAGAAGTCGCCGAACCAGCCGGTGCTGGTGGTTGTTTTCTGGTACATGCCGAAGCCGTGGCCGCCTTGCTCATACAGGTGGAATTCCACCGGGCGCTTGGCGTCGCGCCAGCTCTGGATGAGGCCGAAGCCGGCATTGCCGAAGAACGGATCGTCGGCGGCCAGCGCCACGAACATGGGCGGCGCATCGGCCGGTACTTTCACCGCGGCGAGCGGGCCGTAGATGAGGCCGATGAAGGCGGGCTTGGCGCTCTCGACGTTCAGTTCGGTGGCCAGCGTCAGCATGGCGCCGGCGGAGAAGCCGACCATGCCGACCTGGTTGGGGTTGACGTGCCATTTGGCGGCGTTCTTGCGAACCAGCTCGAAGGCGGCGCGCGAGTCGGCGAGCTGCGGGGCGAGATCGGAGATGACATCGCTTGCCTTCGGCTCCGGTCGCTTCGCGGTCGACGAGAACATCTTCTTCATCGACTCCTCGAACCCGGCCATGTCCTTGGGCGTCTGCTTGAGCCGGTACTTCAGCACGAAGGCGGCAACGCCCTGGGCGGCAAGCGCCTTGGCCACGTCCGAGCCCTCGTTTTCCATCGACAGCGTCCTGAAGCCGCCACCCGGTGCGACGATGACCGCTGCACCAGTGGCCTTGCCCGCATCGGGCAGGTAAGGCGTGAGCGTGGCGACGGTGACGTTGCGCGCGAAGGTGCTGCCGTACTGGCTGTGCCACGACTCGCTCGCCGTGGCATTCGGCAGCGCACCGGTTCCCAGCTCGATGGCGTTGGCCTGCGCAGGGGTGGGGATCGGGGTCATCTTGTCGTTCTGCGCCTGGGCCGGGGCGGCGAGGGCGAAGGCAAGCGCCAGGCCCAGGGTCAGGCAGGCGTTACGGCTGGAACGGCGCACTTTCGTCATGCTTTCCACTTGCTTCACGCGATCTCTCCTTCATGGTCGATGGTCGCTTTGATCTTACGTAAAAAATCGCGCGTGTGCGGTTGTGATCCATCAATCGACAGCGATTTTGTGCATTCTTTTCGAACTGCCATATTCGTTTAGCCATCCATATTGCGTCGGTTTTGTTATCTCAGATGCTGCCCTCCAGACATCACCGCCATCTGTCGCACACTCGGCCCGCCGCAGGCATTTTTTGATCGGGGGCTTCTCCACACCGAGAGATACAACCAGACGAGGGTCTTCCCACGCTTGCCGCTGGAGATGCGTGGTCAGTATGGGAAGGCCGGCCGCGATGCGTTATACCTACGCGGAGGGGCACGAGCGACACGGCGCATGTTGGCGCCACATCTGACGCCGTCGGCAGGGCTTGCGCTGCCGGAGGCGATGGTTTTCGCGCACGGCCGTCGCAACGACGGCCGGCGCCAAGGGAGAGAACGGCATGACGATGACGAGGCGCGAGATGCTGGGCGTATTGGGTGTAGTGGGCGCCGGTGCGGTGGCAAGTGTGTTGCCGCGCTTTGCGTGGGCGGCCGGGCGCGGCTATCCGTGGCCGCTGGGCGTGCAGCTGTGGTCGGTAAAGGCCGAGCTGGATCAGGATTTCGAGGGCACCTTGGCGCAGCTTGCGAAGCTGGGCTATCGCGAAATCGAAACGGCCGGCCTGCACGGACGCACGCCGAAGGCGTTTCGCGAGGCGATCGTGCAGGCCGGGTTGAAGCCGGTAAGCGCGCATTTCTCGATGGGCGACTTGTTCGCCGATGCCGCCGCCCGCATCGCCGAGGCGCAGGCGATGGGCGTCCAGTGGATCGTGGCGTCATCCCCGCGGCCGGACAAACCGCTCAAAGAGGGCGACTGGATTCCGGCGATCCGCGATGCCATGACGCTCGACGCCTGGAAGAAGAACGCGGCCGAGCTCAACCGGGTCGGCGCGCTGGCGAAGGCGGCGGGGCTGAAGCTCGGCTATCACAATCATCCGATCGAATTCGCCGACTACGACGGCCAGCGCGGCTACGACGTGATCCTGAAGCACACCGACCCGGCGCTGGTGAAGCTGGAGCTGGATGTCGCCTGGGCGGTCGCCGGTGGCGTCGATCCGATCGCGCTGCTGAAGAAGCATGCCGACCGGATCCGCCTGCTGCACATCAAGGGCCTCAAGGCGCGACCTGCGCCCGGCACCTATGGCAGCGATTTCGCCAGCGGGGTGATCGGCGCCGGCGACGTGATCGACTGGCCGCCGATCTTCGCCGCCGCACGCCAGGCCGGCGTGGTGCATGCGTTCGTCGAACAGGAGCCGCCGCACATCCAGCCGATCATGAAATCGCTGGCGGCGTGCCGCGACTATCTGCAATCGCTGTGATCAAGACCATTATCGGGGAAGCGACATGACGGACAGAAAATTCGCGTTCGGCGCGGTGGTGATGGCAGGAGTGATGCTGCTGGGCGCAGCGACAAGCCCAGCCTTGGCGAAGGATGTGCGCCCGGCGATTACGGGCGTGTCGCATCTGGCCGTCTATTCGACCGACCGCGCGGCCAGCGAGCATTTCTACACCGTGATCCTGGGCGCCAAAAAGGGCGCAGACCCGGAGACGGCCGCGGGCGTGCGCTATTACTTCAGCCTGCGGCAATTCGTCGAGGTACTGCCCGCACCGGCGCATCACGGCAAGAGCATGCTGGCGCACGTGGCGTACAACACCGTCGACGTGTCAGGCCTGCGCGCCTATCTGCTGGCGCGTGGCGTGACCGGTGCGAGTGCGCTGCACCGTGGCGAAGAGGGCGCGTGGTTTTCGGTGCACGACCCGGAAGGCAACGAAGTGCAGTTCGTGCAGCCCGCCACCAGCGACACCACCGCCGTGGCCGGTGCGATCAGCGGGCGCATCATCCATGTCGGTTACCTGGTCCACGACCGCGCAAAGGAAGATGCCTTCTACCGCGACATCCTGGGCTTTCGCCCTTACTGGCACGGCGCGATGAAGGAAGGCGCCGTCGACTGGATCTCCCAGCAGGTGCCCGATGGCACGGACTGGCTCGAGTACATGATGGTGGGGCCGGGATCGACGACCCCACTTGACCATGTCGATGCCCATCAACTGGGCGTGCTCGACCACCTCTCGCTGGGCGTGCCAAACATGGAGGCGGCGGTGACGACACTGATCGATCAAAACCGCCTGAGCCCGCGCCACGACGGCCCGCAAATGGGCAAGGACGGCAAGTGGCAGGCGAACCTCTACGACCCGGACGGCACCCGGGTGGAACTGATGGAATTCCAGCCCGTCACCAAGCCGTGCTGTTCTCCGTTCACCGCCGAGAGCCCGAAACGATGAGGGCGTTTTGCTTCGCGTCGATGTGTCGGGCTCGCGTCTCACATATCGAAAAACCATGACGAAAAGCTACGACCCACCGCTGGCCACCAACCCGCATGCTCCTCTTTACCGGGTCGATAAAGGGATCCGGTCAGCCCAGCAACGGCTGGACGCCGCCATCGATGCGAAACGGCATCACACCAGCCAGAACCTGGCCCACGAAGTGATCAAGGAAGCACGCGAAGGACTCAAAAAGTCTGAACAGTTGCGCGCGCTCAGAATCAAGGAACTTGCGCGGCAGGCGGGGGCCGAGGCGGTTGGGAAATGGCCGGACGAGGGCCACGGGGTCTAGCCTCGAGGCCCATCCCCGGCACGTTGGCGCCCCTGACATCACGTGTTTTACAAAGACGACTGCGCACCCATGCCGTGCCGTCGCCCACGTTGACGAAATCGACGTCCATGTCGACTCCGCGTGTCAGGAACAGGCAACAGCAAGCGCCGTTGCCTTCGAGGCGATGCGTTATCGCCCGGACTTTGTCACACCACCCGGTTCTGCCGGATCACTTCCTTGTACCAGGCGGCGCTGAGTTTCGGGGTGCGCTTTTGCGTGGCGAAATCGACGTAGTGCAGGCCGAAGCGCTTGCCGTAGCCGTCCGCCCATTCGAAGTTGTCCAGCAGGCTCCACAGGAAATAGCCCTTCAGCGGATAGCCTTCGGCGACGGCGTGCTGGAACTGGCCGACGTAGTTGCGCAGGTACATGATGCGGTCGGCGTCGTCGATGTGGCCGTCGGTGACCGGGTCGTCGGCGGAGGCGCCGTTTTCGGTGATGTAGATCGCCTTGGGGTTCCACAGTTCGCTGGTCAGCCGCACGCCCCAGTAGGCGACTTCGGGGCCCACGACGAGCCACGGCGAGGCCATGCGCGGCGACGAGGGAAGGTGCGGAATGTATTTGTAGCCGGTGGGGCCGTCGTCGGCGCGCACCCATTCGGGCGCGTAGATATTGAGCCCCACGAAATCGAGCGGGCTGCTGATGATGGCCATGTCGCCGGGCTCTACCTTCGGTGCGGCGTCGCCTTCCTGTTTCAGGTATTCGTCGATGTAGCGGCCTTCCATGATTGCCGTCATGAACATCGCGTTGTTCTCGCGCGTGGCCTTTTTCGCGGCGGCGACGTGCTCGGGCGTGTCGAATGCGGGCAGGAAGAAGACGGTGTTGTCCGCCAGCCCCACCTGCGTGCCGGGCTTGCTGTGTGCGCGGATCGCCTGGACGGCCAGACCGTGGCCCAGGACGCCGTGATGGCGCACCTGGTTGACTTCGGCCGGCGGCAGTTTCAACCCCGGCGCCTTGATGCCCGAGCCGTAGCCCTGGTCGGTGAAGCAGCGCAGCTCGTTCACCGTCATGAAGTGATGGACGCGGTCGGATAACTGGCTGGCGACGAAGCCCGAATAATCGGCCAGCGCGTAGGCGGTGTCGCGGTTCTGCCAGCCGCCGGGCAGGGCGGCGGGAAGATCCCAGTGGAACATGGTGACGTGGGGCTCGATGCCCGCGGCCAGCAGCGCGTCGATCACCTTGTTGTAGTGATCCACGCCCTTCTGGTTGGGCTTGCCGCGCCCGTCGGGGAAGATGCGCGACCAGGCGATCGACAGGCGGTAGCTGCGCACGCCCAGATTTTTCAGCAGCGCGATGTCTTCGGGGTAGCGGTGGTAGCTGTCGCAGGCCACGTCGCCATTGTCGTTGTTGGCCACCTTGCCGGGCGTGTGGGAAAAGATGTCCCAGTTGGTCTTGCCGCGCCCGTCCTCGTCGACGGCACCCTCGATCTGGTAGGCCGCCGTGGCGCAGCCCCAGCGGAAGTCCTTGGGGAAGCTGTAATGGACCGGCTTGATTCGTGGCCGTGCCGATGAGGCCGCCGTGGCCTCGGCGGCCGATGCGGCGGCCAGGCCTTTTCCGAATGCCAGCGTGGAGGTGGCGGCGCCGGTGCCGAGTACCAGGCCCGTCCGCAAGAAATCCCGTCTTTTCATTGCTGTCCCTTCCTGTGAGTTTGCACGATAGGTAATGGCCGACACCGGCCGTAAAGACCGCATGATGCATCCGAACGGGGCCGCTCCGCGATGGAGCGGCCCCGCACGGTCACGGCTGCAGCGACACCACGGTCACCGACGCGGGCGGCAGGGTCAGCACGATGGCGCCGTTCTTCAGCGTGCCGCTGATCGGTTTGGGCGACACGGTGCGCGGATGATCGAAGGTGTTGACGCTGTCGACCTTCGGCGCGCTGAGGGTCTGGCCGTTTGCCGATGTCGCCTTGAAGCCAAGCGCGGCGGCGTCGACGTCCAGCGGATGGTTCGGGTCGAGGTTGGTCAGCGACAACCAGAGCTTGCCGTCCTTACCCCTGGCGGCGATGGCGTCGAGGCGCGGCAACGTGGTGTCGCCGTGCACGTAGGAGCCGGCGTCATAGCTGACGGGGATGAAGGTGGCGTCCTGGAACGGCACATACATCTTGAACACGTCGTAGGTGGGCGTCAGCACCATCTTCGGGCCGTCGGTGAGGATCATCGCCTGCAGCACGTTGATCATCTGGGCGATGTTGGCCATGCGCACGCGGTCGGCGTGGCGGGCGAAGATGTTGATGTTGAGGGCCGCCAGGATGGCGTCGCGCTGGCTGTTCTGCTGCATCAGGAAGGCGGGGTTGGTGCCCGGCGTCGGCGCCAGCCATGCGCCCCATTCGTCGACCACCAGCGCGATCTTTTTCTGCGGATCGTACTTGTCCATCACGGCCGATTGCTTGTCGATCAGCGGGCCCATTTTCAGGGTTTCCTTGATCACGTGCGCATAGGCCGATTCGTCGAAATTCGTGGACGGCATGTGCGGCGGCCAGCCGTCGTAGATCGTGTAGGAATGCAGCGACAGGCCTTGGATGTCGAACGACCAGCCGTGGCGTTCCTTCCAGGTTTTCATCACCGCTTCGGTCCAGGCGGTGTCGTCGGTGCCGGGGCCGACGGCGATTTTCAGCGACGGCTCCTTCGCGTTGTAGCTGCCCACGAAGCGGGCGTAGCGGCGCAGCTCGGCGGTGTACTCGTCCGGCGTCATCAGGCCGCCGCAGTCCCAGCTCTCATTGCCGATGCCCATCATGGCGACGCGGTAGGGCGCGGGGTGGCCGTTGGCGGCGCGCAGCTTGGCCAGCGTGGTGGGCTGGTCGGCGGTCATGTACTCCATCCAGTCCTGCGCCTCGGCCACGCTGCCGGAGCCGACGTTGAGCGAGATATAAGCCTCGGCGCCGACCTGCTGGGCGAAGTCCATGAACTCGTCTGTGCCGAACGCGTTGGAGTCGACCACGTTGCCCCAGGCCGTATTGACGCGCGTGGTGCGCTCGGGGCCGATGCCGTCACGCCAGTGGTAGCTGTCCGCATAGCAGCCGCCGGGCCAGCGCACGTTCGGCACCTTGATCGCCTTCAGCGCGGCCACGACGTCATTGCGGATGCCGCGCGTGTTGGGGATGGCGGAGTCCTTGCCCACCCAGATGCCGCCGTAGATGCCATGGCCGAGCTGTTCGGCGAACTGGCCGAAAAGGTGGCGATCGATGGTAGCGCCGGGCTTGCCGGCATCGACGGTGAGCCGGATCGCCCGGTCGGCGGCGTTCGCTGGCGCCGCGGCGGCGAAGGCGGTGGCCAGCGCGCACAGGCCGACGGTCATGAGATGACGCATGGGATGTCCCCTTGGGTAGTCGGTGGATGGTCGGGTGAGCAAGGACGGGAGCGCTGATCGCGGGTCAGGGTGTAGCGACGATTCCCGCTCCGCACCGGCGGCCGCCCGAACGGCTGAGCATGAAACAAAACACGGTGTCAGGCCAGTTCCCGCCGCCGCCGGCCCCACGGCGATGCGGCGTGCTGCGCTTTATGGCGACGGCTGGGTAAGATGGGCGACACAACCCGGGGTGCGGGGATGCATCGGGGCAGGGGCCGCATGAGGTCATCGAATCGGACCAGCGCAAGGAGACGTCGGATGGTCGTGGCCGGTGCGACGTTTCCGGTGGGCGGTCCGCGGGCACGGCGCGGGGATTCCGCCACACACCAGACGCCCCATGGCGCGTAATCCACCAGCCATCGCGTGGCGGCGACGCCTGGGCGTGTTCGGCCTGGCCATCGCTCTGCTTCTTTGCGGCACCGCGAGCCTGGCCGATGCGCCGGCGGTGGATCCGGCAACCTTGCTGGCGCAGGCCAAGGCGATACGCGCGAAGGATCACCCGCGCTTTCTGCAGATGCTGGACCAGCTCCACCGCCGCCAGGCGATGCTGTCGTCCGACCAGCAAGGACAACTGCGCCTGCTGGATGCGTGGGAGGCGCTGTTCGAGGGCCAGTATGCGAAGGCCGAGCCGTTGCTTCGCGAGGTCGTTGCCCACGGTGGCCTGGATCAGCAAAGTCTGGCCAACGGCATGTTGCTCAACATGCTGGCGATCCAGCACCGCTATGACGAGGCTTTTGCGCTGGCCGAGCAGTTGTCGGCCGTGTTGCCGCGGCTGCACGACCGCCACGCGACTTACGTGGTGCTGTCGCAACTGTCCCAGCTGATGGCTTCGGCCGAGCAGCCGGAGCCCGCGGCCGAGTATGCCCGGCAGATGGAGCAATTCACGCCGCCGGGCGAATCGCTCTGCCGGCCCTATGTCTACCTGTTCGGCGCCTTGAACGCCAAGGGCGACCTGCCGCCCACCGATCCGGTCTACCGCAAGACGATCGACACCTGTGTCGCGGCCGGCGAGCCGATCTACGCCAATACGGTGCAGCTGGATCTTGCCCGGCGGCAGGCGGACGTGGGCGATGCCGGCGCGGCGCTGGCTTTGCTCAAGCGCATAACGCCGGGTGTCATTGCGCAGAATTACCGCGCGCATGTCTATGTGCTTCGCAGCACGCTCGGTTACGCGTACTGGGTCAGCGGCGATGTGGTGTCGGCGAAACGGTGGGCGTTGGCGGCGCTGGCGATGGATGCCAAGGGCGATTTCGACGGGCTGTCGGAAAACGTCTATCGGGTGCTCTACGAAGTGGAGAACAAGGCCGGCGATTACCGCGCCGCACTGGACTATTACCGGCACTACAAGGACGTGGAGTTCCGCTCGGTCAACAACACCCAGGCCATCGCGCTGGCCTACCACGCCGTTCACCAGCAACTGGCCATCCACAAGTTGCAGGTGGCCGAGCTGGGCAAGCAGAACAGCCTGCTGGAGTTGCAGCAGGCGCTGGACCGCAAGGCGATGGAGGCCAGCCGGCTCTACCTGGCCTTGCTGCTGGTCGTGCTCGCCTCGATCGGCTTCTGGCTGATCCGGCTCAAGCGCTCGCAGCTGCGCTTCAAGAAGCTGGCGCGCCGCGACAGCCTCACCGGCATCCTCAACCACCAGCATTTCGTGTGGGAGGCCGAACAGGCATTGCGCTACGCGGAAAAATCCTCGCGCCACGTCTGCGTGGTGGTCATCGACCTGGATCACTTCAAGCGCATCAACGACACCTACGGGCACGCGGCGGGCGATGCCGTGCTGATCCGGATCGTGGCCCTGTGCCAGACCCATCTGCGCTCCATCGACGTGTTTGGACGGCTGGGCGGCGAGGAGTTTGGGCTGGTGCTGCCGGAGTGCTCGCTGGGCGATGCGATGGCGATCGTCGAGCGGATACGCGCGGCCATCGCCACCACCCTGTTCGACGAACAGATTGTCGAAGGCGCCATATCGGCCAGCTTCGGGCTGGCCTCCAGCGACGGCAACGGCTACGTGTTGCCGGCCCTGATGGCCAAGGCCGATGCGGCCCTGTACCAGGCCAAGCACCGCGGCCGAAACCGCATCGAGATGCACACCGAGCAGGCCGGCTTCGTCCCGGCATGAAGCGGCAGCGGAAAGCCGCCAACGCCATGAACGCTGCCGCATTTTGAAGTGCGTACACTTGCCGGGCGTCCTGCCCGCTGCCGTTTGCAAGCGACGAGTCTGATGGACGACCGCGGTCGGCCCGTGTTGGCCGGCGTGCATCCGGGGTTGGGGGAGCGTCATGGGTTTCGACAGAAAGTATCTGGTGTGGGCACTGGGTTATGCCGTGGTCGGCATGGGCGTGGGCATCTACATGGCCGCGTCGAAGAATCATGCGGAGTACGTGGCGCACGCGCACATCCTGTTGGTGGGTTTCGTGGTGTCGCTGGTATACGGGCTGATCCACCGGCTTTGGCTGCACCGGCCGCGCAGGGCCATTGCCCGGACGCAGTTCGTGCTGCATCAGGCCGCCACGGTGGTCCTGCTTGCCGGTCTGCTGCTGCTCTATGGCAATGCGGCGTCCGAAGCGGCGCTTGAGCCGTTTCTCGGTATCGGTGCCATCGGGGTTCTGCTGGCGATGCTGTTGATGATCTTCATGGTGATCAAATACGCGGCCGCCGCCGAGGTGGCCGTGCCGGGGCTTCTTCCCCCGGCCGCCTAGACGTCTCCAGCGGCTGCGCTGGATGGGCCATCAGCCCGGCGTGCATCTCGGACAAGGCGGGTGGAGCGGTGTTTTTGCCGGTCCGGCACGGCCAATGCGCATTTTCGGGCCCGGTTCAGGATTTGCCGATCGCGGCTCCCCGAGTCAGGCAATGTAAATATTTCCGCGGCGTGGCGATGCTAGGTTGGACGACGCCCGAGCCGATGGCTGCGTCTGTGTCTGAAGTCACCGGCTCCTTACCCGAGGAGAAGCCATGATCAACTCGACGATGCGAAAGGTGTCCGTTCCGCTGTTTATTGCGGCCGTGGCGCTGGGTGGCTGCACCCACTACGTGAAACAGGCGGACTTCGATTCGGCAATCGCCGAGTTGCGAGCCAACGATCAGAAGCAACAGCAACAGCTGGATTCGCTGACCCAGGAAATGCAGCAGCGGTTCGCGAAATACGACGCCCAGATCGTCCAGATGGGCGGCCGGGTACGGGTCGATACCGCGGCGCACTTTGCGTTCAACGACGCCACCGTGCGCGATCAGGACAAACCCTTGCTGGATGATTTCGCCAAGGTCATCAGTAGTCATTATCCCGGCGCGACCGTCACCGTCGAAGGCTTTGCCGACCCCGCTGGCTCCAAAAGCTACAACCATCGCCTGGGCGAGCAACGCGCGAAGGCGGTGCGTGACTACCTGGTAGGCACCGGCCTGTCAGCCGACCAGTTGCGTGCGGTGAGCTATGGCGAGGACAGCAACCGCCAGGTGGATCGCGGCCAGTCGCGCGATGCGGGCGCCTCCAACCGCCGTGTCACCCTGGTGGTGGATTTTGCCGGCAGCGCCAGTAACGCGCAGGCCAGCGCCGGCTGATTGCAGGCAGGTCATCTGTGACATCCCGACAGGGGCGGGGCGCGCTTTTCCGGAAGTCGCGCGCCGCCCCTGCTTTTTTGCCGCCCAGGTCATGTTGCGCTGGCGTGTCGATCTGCTGGTCCGGCGGGCTGGATGGCCCGGTTTTCGGCGGCTGCCGGCCCGTTCGTGGCAGCACTAGCCAACGCCATCGAAAGGGTTAGACTGACCCCAGTAACCATTCCCGCCCCTCCCCAGGCGTGGAGGTTTCGACATGGTCATTCTGGCGTACGCAGCGTTGCTTGCTGTTGCCTCGACTGTTGCCTCGACTGCGCCGGTAACGCCGGTGTTGCCCCCCATGCCGCGCCCCGAACAGGTCATGGCGCTGCCGCCCGAGCTGCGCACGCAGTTGCAGGCGCAGGTGATTGACGGGGGCGGCTCGCGGCGATCACGACTGGAGCGGCTGGCGGGTTTCCTGTTCAAGAAGACCGGCCTGGGCATGGAGTACGCGGTCGACGCCACGTATACCGTCGAACAGGCGTATCGCACGCGCAAGGCCAACTGCCTCACCTTCACCCTGCTGACCGTGGCGCTGGCGCGCGAAGCGGGCCTTGATGCCTATGGGCAGGAACTTGTCGACGTCGTGTCGTGGCGCGCGGAGCGGGACATCGTCTACGGCTTCAACCACGTAAACGCGGGAATCCTGATCGGTCAGTCGCACTACACGATCGATGTGGCGCGGGATCTGCTTGTGGCGCGCAGCCCGCCCCAGCGGATTACCGACAAGCACCTGCTGGCGCTGTACTACAACAACCGTGCCGCCGAGCTGCTGGTGGGCGCCTCGCCCGCCGTGGCCGATCCGTACATGGCGATGGCGTTGCAACTGGCCCCGCATTATCCCAGCGCCTGGGCCAACGCGGGCGTGTTGAGCCTGCGCAAGGGCGACCGCGCAACCGCCGAACGCGACTACCTGAAGGCGCTGGCACTGGATCCGGAAAACTCGAGCGCACTGGTCAACCTGGTGACGCTTTACCGGGACGGCGGCGAGGAGGCGAAACGCGCCACCTACGCACGGCGGCTGGAGAAGATCCAGGCGAAGGACCCCTACTTCGCGTTCGTGCAGGCCGAGGGCGCGGCGAGGGAGGGGGATTACGAGGCGGCCGCGCAGCACTACCGCCAGGCCATCCGCCTGTACGACAAGGAGCCCCGCTTCTTCACCGGGTTGGCCCATGCCTATCAGCAGCTGGGCAAGGAGCGCGCGGCCGAATCGGCCCTGAATCGCGCCGCCACGCTCGGCCGCAGCACGGCGGGCAACTAGGCTCCGGCGCGCCCGGGGCGTCCGCCAAAAGTTCAGTCCCGGTTGCCGCGCGGCGGCCTAAGCTGTGCGGACGAAACCCGTATGCCGACGCCGCCCAGGCCGTTGCGGCCTGTCCTGTAAGGTAGGGGTGGGCCGGATCATCCGGCTGCCTCTGCTCCCCTTTTCCGCGTCGCCGTCGAAAGCCTGCCATGGGCGGTACAGCGCGCACTGCCCATCGCCTGCCTACCTCATGCTGTCCACCATCCGCACCGCGACACCGCTGCTGCTGAGTACCGTCTTCCTGCTGATGGGAGTCGGCCTGCTGCACACGCATATTGCGCTGGAGGGGCGCGCGCTGGGGTTTTCCGTGGCCATGATCGGCGTGCTGACGTCGGCCTATTACGCCGGGTTCCTGCTTGGCACCTACACCATCCCGCGGCTGACGCATCGCATCGGCCACATCCGCACGTTTGCGTTCTGCACATCGCTGGTGGCGGTGGTGGTGCTGGTGCAGGCGCTCGATCCGGTCTACGGCGTGTGGCTGGTGCTGCGCGTGCTGCAGGGCCTGCTGCTGGTCGGCTTGTACGCGATCATCGAAAGCTGGCTCAACGCGGTGGCCGAGCCGGCACATCGCGGCTCGGTGTTCGCGGTCTACATGATGGTGAACCTGGCGGCCAGCGCCACCGCGCAGCAGCTTTTGCGCATCCCGGGCGAGGGCTTCGTGCTGTTCTGTGTCGTCGCCATCCTGTTCTGTGCCGCCAGCCTGCCGGTGGTGCTGACCACCCAGCCGCAACCCCAGCTGCGTTCGATGCCCAAGGTGCAGGTCAGGCGCCTGTTCCGGCTGGCGCCCACGGCGCTGGTCAGTGCATTCATTTCCGGACTGGTGCTCGGCGCGTTCTGGGGTTTGCTGCCGTTGTACGCCGCTGCGCGTGGGCTGGGGGCGGGTGACATCGGCACTTACATGAGCGCGGCGATTGCCGGCGGCGTGGTGCTGCAATGGCCGCTGGGGCGCTTTTCCGACCGCATCGACCGCCGCCTCGCGCTGTCGCTGATCAGCGTCGTCGCGGCGCTGGCGGCGGTGGTCAACCTGTTGCTGCCGGCGGCCGGCGGGGCGGTGGCGATGGTGGTGATCTTCGTCTTTGGCGGCATGAGTTTCACCCTGTATCCGATCGCCGTGGCGCACCTGGTCGATTACCTGCACCGCGACGAATTGCTGTCGGCCTCCAGCACCGTGCTGCTGGTCAACGGCGTCGGCTCGGCGGTGGGGCCGCTGCTGGCCGGCGCGCTGATGTATCTGCTGCGGCCGGAGCTGCTGTTCGTGTGGTTCGCGGTACTCGACGGCGCACTGGCCGCCTACGCGCTGTACCGCTTCACCCGCCGCAAGCGCGAGGTGACCCCGGACGACAATTTCGTGCCGCTGGTGAACACCACGCCGACCGCGCTGGACCCGCGCGCGCCCTGATTTCCCGCCTTGCGCGGTCGATGTGGCGCAGGCCCACGCTGCACCGTTCCGCCGCGCGCCAGGCAGGGATGCGCGGCGCGCAAGCTGTTTTTTTTCGCGGCCGGAAGGCATGCTTCGCCCGTGGCTGTGGTCGCCATCGGGCGGCGTCGCCATCGACTTGGCAACGGGGGACACCAGGATGACCGAAGTCGCGCCGCACTTGTCAGTCCCCCGCGACTGTCGGCGATCGACGATGCATGGCCCTTCCGCATGCCGTGCGAACGTATCCCGATGCCACTGAATATCGACGCTGCCGCGCCGCCCCCGAACGGCGAGCGCCGGCCGGAACCTTACGCCGGCCGGGAGCGCAAGCGCGTCGTGATGCTGGCGATTTTCAGCCTGGCCTGGATCAGCACGGTGCTGGCCTGGACGCTGATGGCGTTGGGCGGCATCTCCTCACCGGCGCTGCGCGACGTGTTTGTGGCGAACCTCGTCTTTCACCCGTTGATGTTTGCGGCGGTCAGCGGGCGGATGCTGCCCGAGCGGGTGGTCGAGATGATGTGCCTGCTGTTTGCCACCGGCATCTGCGCGGCCTGCATGGTGCTGCGGCTGTACTTCCCCTCCTACGGCGGCCGCATTGACCTGGAGCCGCTGTATCTGTGGATTCCGGTGATCTATGTGTTCGCCTTCATCGTGGCCGGGCACAAGTCCAGCCTGCGCATTTCGCTGGGGATCATGGCGCTGTTCCTGGTGATCAGCCTGCCTTACCTGCTGCAGTCGCCGTCGCCGCGGTCCGCCAACTTCACCATCCAGTTGCACATGGTTTCGGCGGTGCTGGTGGCGGCGCTGTATTTCTTCTCCAGCTACCAGCAGCGCCTGCAGGTGGCGCAGTTGACGATGGACGAACTGGCGACGCTGTCGCACACCGACGAACTGACCCGATTGCCCAACCGGCGACGGATCTCGCAGGTGGTTGGCTACGAACTCGCCCGCTTCGAGCGCTACGGCAGCGGCTTCGCGCTGATCATGATCGACATCGACCACTTCAAGGACGTGAATGACCGCTTCGGTCATCCGGTGGGCGATCGGGCCCTGAAGGCGCTGGCGTTGCGCGCACGGCAGGCCTTGCGCGATGGCGACACGCTGGGTCGCTGGGGTGGCGAGGAGTTCGTGATCGTGCTGCCCGAGGCGGGGCTCGACGACGCCCTGCGCAAGGCCCATGCGCTGTGCGCGCACGTGGCACGCGCGCCGTTGATCGATGACCTGCCCATCACCATCAGTTGCGGCGTGGCCAGCGTCACGCCGGCCGATACGGCCGAAAGCCTGTTCCATCGTGCCGATGCGGCGCTGTATACCGCCAAGCAGCACGGCCGCAACCGGGCGGAAAGTGCCGCGCCGGCCTGATCGGGCGGGCGGCGCAAGCATGAAGAACGGTCCGGCTCGCCAGTCGGACGTGGGTACCGGGTCAGGGGAGTGGCGATGTCGATCGGATGGACTTTGCTGGGTACGTTCGGGCAGCTGATGCTGGCCTTCTACCTGTTCATGCTGGTCGCCTTTTCCGCCGGCGGCCTGGTCAATGGCGGCAATTTTCGACGGGCGCAGACAAGGCTGCTGGACCTGTCGTTGTTTGTGCTGCCCGGCACGTGTGCGTTGAGCGCGGTGATCGTGCTGTTTCTGCACTGGCACGGCGCTGACGGGAGGTCGTACGCCTGGTATGCGTTGCCACTGGGCGCGACGGCGCTGTACCTGATCTACTTCCGCATCCTGGTCCATCAGTCGCGCGGCGGTCGGTGAAGCGGGGCGAATCGGCAGGCGACTCGCCCCGTTGCCACATACGGGATGCTCGCGGCGTGTCGATCCGCCGTGGTGCGCTACATCCCCGCTGATTCGTCGACCTTCATCTGCGCGCGCGCCTCGCCCTTCGGGTGCGCCTTGGTGTGCAGGTTCACGTACGTCGCGCCGTCGAGCATGGCCGACTGGGTTGCGGCGTCAATGGTCACCGTATGGCTCATGCCGGTCTTGTACGGGCCGGGGATGAGTTTCATCACGCCGGCTTCCACGCCGGGTTTGGCCGGCCCATGGAAGTGCGCGATGGTGACGGGGCCGCTGAGGCCGCTGTAGTCGATGGTGTATTTGAGCTGGTGTGTGGTGGTGTCGAGGGTGGCCGCCACATGCCCCGAGGGCTGGCCGGCGGCGCCGTGCTCACCGGCGAAATCGCCGCTGAGGGAAACGTCCTTGGCCGTGGCGGCGGTGGAGAAGACGAGCATGGCGGCGATGGCCAGCGGTGCGAGTTTGAACAGGGACTTTTGCATGGTGGAATCCTCCGGGTGGGTGGCGCGGGTGTCCGGGCGGCAGCTGGATCGAAACGCCGGGCAGCCGGACCAACGGCGAGTGTGGTCCGCCCCGCGTGCAGGCCGTGGCAAGGTTTCGGGCAATGCCCCCTTATTGCTGCGGGTTAGGTAGACTTCGATGGCGCGTCGGGGATGCGCCAAAACAGGGGAAAATCAGGTGAACGAACTCGTCTACAGGAACGAGGCGACGTTGCGCGTCATTGCGCTCGTGTTGTCCGTTGTCATCTGGCTGGTGCTGATACTCGGCACCTTTGGTATCGCGCTGCTGTATCTGCTGGCGTTCGCGCTGTTTGCGCTGGTCGCCCATTCCGCCCTGATAGCGCATCTGCGGGGCAATGCCATTCCCATCAACGCGCGCCAGTTCCCGGACCTGCATGCGCGCCTGCAGCAGTGCGCGGCGAAACTGGGGATGTCGGTGCCCGAGGCCTATCTGGTCAACGGCAACGGCGTGTTGAATGCGTTCGCGACGAAATTCCTCGGCCGCAGTTTCGTGGTGTTGCTGTCGGACGTGGTCGACAGCATGGAGGATCGGCCCGACGCGCTGAATTTCTACATCGGGCACGAGCTGGGCCACTTGCGCCAGAACCACCAGACCTGGTCGACGGTGCTGGCCCCCGCGCTGTTCCTGCCACTGATCGGCGCGGCCTACTCGCGGGCGCGCGAGTACACCTGCGATCGCCATGGCCTCGCCGTTTGTGACCATCCGGAGGATGCGCAATACGGTCTGGTCGCGCTGGCGGCGGGCAAGCGGCGCTGGCGTTCGGTGAATCTGGCCGAATACAGCGCGAGCGCCGCGCCTTCACCGGGTTTCTGGATGTCGTTGCATGAACTGGCTGGCGACTATCCGTGGTTGAACAAGCGCCATGCGTGGTTGCACGCGCTGCCCGACCGACGCCAACCCGTGCTGGGTCGGCGCAATCCATTCGCCTGGCTGATCTGCCTGTTCATGCCGCGTGTGCCGGGGCTGGGTATCGGTGGCGGCGTGTTCGTGGTCGCCTACATCGGCATCCTGGCCGCCATCGCGCTACCCGCCTACCGGGACTATACGGGCCGTGTGGCGTCACGCACGGCGATGACGGACAGTGCGCCGTATCGCGATGCCGTGGCACGGTACGGCGCGAGCCACCAGCAGTGGCCCGCGTCGATGGAAGAGATGAACATGCCCCCGTTCGTGGGCAACCAGAGCACCGCGACGATTACTCTGGGTGAGAACGGCGTATTGGCGGTCGGGTTCGCCAAGCCACCGCTGCAGGGTCACGTATTGCAACTCACGCCCTACGTGACCGAGGGCGCCTTGCATTGGTCCTGCGCGGGTGATGTCCCCGCCAAACTGCTGCCGCTGGAATGCCGCGACCAGACGCAGCGGTAGCCATCCGAGGCAAGTGGCCGGTCCTGCCCCTGGTGGGTGGGCCGGTCCCCTGGCGAGCAGGCGGGCCGCGGAGGATGCGCCTGCGTCCAAGGTGTTTGGCGACGGTGCGGATTCATCGGGCATGCGGGGAACGGACGTATACTGACCGGGCCCGGCCGCGCCTCAGCGCTTTCCCCGCCGGACGCTGTGTTGACCCGATTCGGGAGACCGCCATGAAATTTTTCCCCGCGCCACTGCTCAGTGCCCTTGCCGTGCTGACGCTTGCCTGCGCCAGCGTGCGTGCGGCGCCGCCACCGCCGCCGCCACCGACCAACGTCACCGTCCACTACACCGACCCGAAGCTGTTCACCGAGACGAAGCGCAGCGCGTTCGCGCATCCGATCGATGCCAATGGTTACCTGAACCCGCTCAAGGATTACATCGCCCAGCGCGCGTCGCGCATCCTGGCGCCGGGCCAGCGGCTGGACATCACGGTGACGGACGTGGACCTGGCCGGCGAATACGAGCCCTGGCACGGGCCGAATTTGAGCAATATCCGCATCATCAAGAGCCGCTATCCGCCGCGGATCGATCTGGATTTCACGCTGTATGGCGCCGACGGCAAGGTGCTGCGCCAGGGCAGCCGCATTCTGCGCGACATGTCCTTCATGGACCACGCCGGCATCAGCGACAACGACTCGCTGCGCTACGAAAGGCCGATGATCGACCGCTGGCTGCGCCAGGGCCCCGACAAGCTCTGAGATATCGTCAGGCGTCCGGATCGCGCCCGAACCGCGGCAGGTTCCAGTGGCGGTGCAGGGACAGGAAACGCAGCGAAAAGCAGAACAGGATCGGCAACCACGTCGCCCACACCGGCGGCCAGCCCAGGCGCTCGCCGATGACCGTCATGGCGGCGCCGGCCAGCGCCGCCAGTGCGTAGATCTCCTTCTGCAACACGATCGACACGCGGGTCAGCAGCACGTCGCGCGCCATGCCCCCACCGATCGCGGTGACCATGCCCAGCAGCACCGCCACCTCCGCGTTGTGGCCGAACAGCAGCGCCTTGTGCGCGCCGTACACCGCGAACAGGCCCAGGCCCATCGCGTCGAACAGGCGCACGGGGTAGGTCAGCCGTTCCACCCACGGATACGCGGCGATGGTGAACAGCGCGGCGATCACCGCGGTGAGCAGGTAGCGCCAGTCGGACAGGCCGGCCGGCGGGATCGCGCCGATCATCACGTCGCGCGCAATGCCGCCACCGCAGGCGGTGATGTAGGCGATGGCGAGGATGCCGAACAGGTCGAGCTGGCAGCGTCGCGCCGCGGTGGCGCCGCTGATCGCGAAGGCGAACGTGCCGGCCAGATCCACTACGTTGAAAAGCAGTTGTTCGTTCATGCCGGTTCCATCACCCGCGCCGCGCGGCGATTCCCGTCGAACAATCTAGCCCATCCGGCGACGCGAAGAGCATGGTGCCGCGCCGCCACGTTGACCCGGCGGTTCCGCACCCGGTGCTACAGTGCGTGGCTTTCCACGCCGGGAGCATGCGCATGACGACAAGCCAGTCAACCTATCCCATCGGCACGCCCGGCCGTCCGTGGGGCGAGGCGGAAGTGGCGACCTGGCAGTCGCGCCAGCGCGTCCAGCGCAGCTACCGGGACGATGTGCTCGATGCCGTCGACGCGCTGCGTTCGCGTTTCGACGTGATCCCCTACGGCCAGCTGGATTACCCGCCGGACAGCTACCCGCTGCTGGCCATCCGCAGCCGCGACTGGCGCGAGGCGTTGCCCTGCGTGCTGGTGACCGGCGGCGTGCACGGTTACGAGACCAGTGGCGTGCACGGCGCGCTGCAATTCGCCGACCGGCACGCGGCGGATTACGCGGGCAAGGCCAACCTGATGGTGGTGCCGTGCGTCAGCCCCTGGGGCTACGAGCGGATTCATCGATGGAACATGCGGGCGCTCGATCCCAACCGCTCGTTTCGCGACAACAGCCCGGCGCAGGAGTCGGCGGCGCTGATGCGCCTGGTGGCGCCGTTCCGCGATCGCGTGCTGGTGCACGTCGACCTGCACGAAACCACGGACACGGACGAGTCGGAATTCCGCCCCGCGCTGGCCGCCCGCGATGGCGTGGCGTACGTGCCCGGCGAAATCCCCGATGGCTTCTATCTGGTGGATGACAGCGAGCATCCGCAGCCGGCGTTTCAGCAGGCCATCATCGACGCCGTGGCCAAGGTGACCCACATCGCACCGGCCGATGCCCGCGGCGAGATCATCGGCTCGCCCGTGGTGGGGCCGGGTGTGATCGCCTATGCGTTGAAGGCGCTGGGCCTGTGCGCCGGCATCACCGATGCGCCTTACAAGACCACCACCGAGGTCTACCCCGACAGCCCGCGCGCGACGCCCGAACAATGCAACGCCGCGCAGGTGGCGGCGGTATGCGCGGCGATCGACTACGCGTTGCAGCACGAGCGCTGAGCCGCCGATCCATCGGGGCGAAGGCGGCGCGGCGGATCAGGATTTGCGGATCAGGATTTCTTGCCGCCGCCGTCCTGCTTGTTCACCGTCGCCCAGGCGATGCGCTCGGCGGTCTTCTCCGACTTGCCTTCCTTCTTCTCGCTCTTCTCGATGTGCGACGCCTGCCGCTTCTGCTTGTCGGTGTAGGAGGATTTGTCACCTTTCGACATGACACGCTCCGTTGACGGGTGGGCGTTCACCGTATCGGGCGCCGAGTTAACGGGTAGTCGTGGATCGGCTGCAACGGCGTGAACAAAAACCGCTGTATCTGCAGGCCTCTTCTTCACGTTGCCTGCCACGGGCCTGTGGCATTGATGTGCCTTCACCATCGAGTTGCGAGGTCACCCCATGAGCCAGGTCCAGCAGGAACGTACCTTCGAGGACAGCGGCAAATCCTTCGCGGCGATTTTGAACAGGCAGGACGACGGGTTGTTCAGCGCCACCGTGAGGCTCCCCGACGGCTCGCTGCGCACGGTGCCGGCGGAGCACTTTGCCAGCGAGGACGAAGCCATGGAGGCGGCGCAATCCTTTGCGCACGAGTTGGTTGGTTCCTGCTAGATCCACACCTTCAGCGGCGGCAGTCGTCGCGGAGGGGCAGGAAATGGCGCGCCGTCTACAGCGATGAACACACCGGGGAAGGGCACGATGGCCGTGGCGGTTCGGTGGCGACGACACCTTCTCTGGATGCTGATCGGCGCGCTGGGGGCGGTGCTGACCGGCATCATCCTGCTCAACGTCTGGCCGCAGGAAAACCAGCTGGAGCAGCGGTTGGGCCATGTGAGTGCGGTGGAAAGCGCGCAGTTCCGGCGCGAGCTCGGCACGCTGCTGGGGCCAAGCGTCAGCGTGGGCAACGCGGTGGCGGATTTCCAGAACGGCGAGGAAATCTTTCCCGCGATGCTGGCGGCGATCCGTAGTGCCCGCCACAGCATCAACATGGAAACCTATATCTACTGGTCGGGCGAGGTCTCGAAACGGTTCATCGCGGCCTTGACCGAACGCGCGCGGGCCGGCGTGAAAGTGCATGTGCTGGCCGACTGGCTTGGCTCCACCCGCATGAAACAGGACGCCATCGATGCACTGCGCGACGGTGGCGTGCGCTTCGAGTATTTCCATCCGCTGCACTGGTACTCGCTCGACCGCATCAACAACCGCACCCACCGCAAGCTGCTGATCGTGGATGGCGAAGTGGCGTTCAACGGCGGCGTGGGCATCGCCGATGCGTGGGAGGGCAACGGCCTGCAACCGGATCGCTGGCGCGACATGCAGTTCCGGGTGGATGGGCCGGCCGCGGCGCAGATGCAGGCCATCTTCGGGGACAACTGGCTGGCCACCACCGGTGAAGCCTTGCTGGGTCCGGACTACTACCCCGAAACACCGGCGCGGGGCGACCTGGCGGTGCAGGCGTTCGCCAGTTCGCCCGAGGGCGGCAGCGAGAACATGCAGCTGATGTACCTGATGGCGATCAACGGTGCCCGCCGCCGCATCGATCTGGAGGCGGCCTATTTCGTGCCCGACGAACTTACCCTCACCGCACTGCGCGATGCGCTGAAGCGTGGCGTGCGCGTGCGGCTGGTGGTGCCCGGCCCGCATGTGGACAGCACGATCGTGCGCAACGCCTCGCAGGCGCAATGGGGCGCGATGCTGCAGGCCGGCGCGCGCATCTACCGTTACCAGCCCGCCTTGTTCCACAACAAGCTGATGATCGTGGACGGCTACCTCACCATCGGCGGCTCGGCCAATTTCGACAACCGCTCGTTCCAGCTCAACGACGAATCCAACATCAACATCTACGACCACGCCTTCGCCGCGCACATGACCGAGGTGATCGACCAGGACATCGCGCGTTCGCACGAGCTGACGCTGGCGCAATGGCGTGAACGGCCCTGGCGCCAGCGCGTGTTCGACTGGCTGTCGTCGCAAGCCGCCGAGCAACTGTAGGCCTGTGGGAGCGACTTCAGTCGCGATGCCTTTCACGCCGCGATGAAGATCGTAAACACCGGCGCTGACGTCCCTCCCGTAGTGGCGTTCGCCGCGCATTTCCATGGAAAACGCTACCGTCCACACCAGAATGTTTTACGCTGCCGGGACTCTCCATCAGGATCCCCGCCGATGAAACTCTCTCCCGTATGGCGCCACCCGCTGCACCGTGGCGCCGCTGCCGTGGCGATGATGATGCTGGCCTGCACGGCGCTCCCCGCCGGCGCGACGGCACCCACCGTGTCGTTGACGGCGGGCACTATTGCCGGCAACAGCAGCACCGAGGGCGACGTCGCCCTGCACGAGTTCCACGGCATTCCCTACGCCGCGCCGCCGGTGGGCGCGTTGCGCTGGAAGCCGCCGCAGCCGGTGGCGCCGTGGTCGGGCGTGCGCAAGGCGCAGCGCTTCGGGCCGCGCTGCATGCAGCGTCCCATCTTCAGCGACATGGTGTTTCGCAGCGACGGCGTCAGCGAGGATTGCCTTTACCTCAACGTGTGGGCGCCGGCGCAAGCGACCGGGAACAAGCTGCCGGTGCTGGTGTATTTCTACGGCGGCGGCTACGTGGCGGGCGATGCGTCGGAGCCGCGCTACGACGGTGCCAGCATGGCCGCGCAGGGCATCGTCACGGTGACGGTGAACTACCGGTTGGGCGTGTTCGGCTTCCTGGCCTTGCCTGCGCTCGCCGCCGAATCGCCGCAGCACGCGGCCGGCAACTACGGCTTGCTGGATCAGAACGCGGCGCTGCACTGGGTGCGGCAGAACATCGCCCGCTTCGGCGGCGATCCCGCGAAGATCACCATCGGTGGCGAGTCGGCCGGCTCCATGTCGGTGAGCGCGTTGATGGCCTCGCCCTTGTCCAGGGAGGTGATCGCCGGTGCCATCGGCGAGAGTGGCGCGCTGGTCGCACCGCTGGCGCCGCTGTCGCTGGCCGTGGCGCAACAGCGCGGCGAGAAGTTCATGGCGCAGGTGGGCGCCGATTCGCTGGCGGCGTTGCGCGCCATGCCCGCCGATGCCTTGCTGCAGGCCACGGCGGACAAGTCCACGCCCCGGTTCGCACCCGATGTGGACGGCTATTTCCTCACCGAGTCGCCAGCGGCCACCTTCGCGCGCGGCGCACAGGCCGCCGTGCCGCTGCTGCTGGGCAGCAATTCGCAGGAAGGTTCGTATGTCGGCCTGCTCGATGGAAAGGCCCCCGCGCCCGCCAACTACCGCGCCGCGCTCGAGCGCCTGTTCGGCGCGCAGGCACCGCGTGCGCTGGCGCTGTATCCGGGCAATGACGAGGAGGCAGTCAAGCGCTCGGGCACCGCGCTGGCGGGCGACATGTTCATCGCGCACAGCACCTGGCGCTGGATGGAACTGGCCCGCCACACCGGCAATGCACCGGTGTATTTCTATTACTACGACCAGCCGCGACCGGCCAAGCGGCATCCCGCGGCGGGCGAAACCGCCGATGCCGGTGCGGTGCACAGCGCCGAGATCGAGTACGCGCTGGGCAACCTCGACGGCAATCCCGTCTATGCGTGGACGACGGATGACCGCGAGACGTCGCGCATGCTGCAAGGCTACTTCGCGCAGTTCATCAAGCACGGCAACCCGAACGGCGAGGGCCTGCCGGAGTGGCCCGCAGCGACCGAATCCGCCGGTGGACTGCTGCGCCAGACCATCGATGCGCATCCGCACAGCGCCGCGGACAACGGTGCGGCGCGACAGGCATTCCTGCAGCAGTTCTATGCCAGCCAGCCCGGCGCGCTCTGAGGCAAGGCCGCGCGATGTGGCTCTGGTCGTGATTCCCGCCTGACCCGCTTCGTTGCTGGAAGCGGCCCGCGGGATGACGGCTCGCCAGGATTCCCAACGGTTCCGCGCGTGCCAGCTTCCTCCCCGTTTGGGGGCAAGGTGCCCGCGGGGCGGAAGAGGGCGTTCTTGCCCGAATCCCGACAAAACGGACTGGCGTCCTGCTCTCCAGGAGTGCCCGTTAAGGATTTGGCCGTCTGAATCGTCAAGGCGGCGTGCCCCGCTGATTTTCCTCGCCGTCAGCCGTGGCGGAACCGCCTGATTTCCGACTTCCCGACCACTGCGCTTCAGCGAGTTGACTTCACTATATCGGGCGGGTAACGTTACCAAGCTCCCGCGATTCGTGACTCGAATGTAGGAGCCGCTTCCATCGCGTTCCCTTCCGCGGAACGCGTGAGGTCGATGGGGAAGCGTCAGCCGAATGCGTCACGCAGCTCGTCAACACGCCGAGGATCCGGGGAGGATCTGGAATGCTGAACAGAGAGACCGGGAACGCATTTCGCGTTGCACGCGCCATCGTCATGGCCGCCGTCTTGTGGATGGTCGTGCCGGTGGTTTCCGCTGCCGTCCACGGCCCCTGGAATGCGCAGGTCCTGCAAGGTGGCGTCGGGCTCGATGCGCCGATGCCCGATCACGCCACGGTGCTCGACGCGAAGGCCGACTGGAGCGCCCATTCCTGGGTGTATCCGGCGCAGGTGTCGCAAGAAAAAGTATTGCTGGCCGGTTTCGGCGATCCCGCCGGGGCGGCGCGCTACTTCCTGATCGATCACGGTCGGCTGGGATTCTGGTGGGGAAACGCGTCGACCGTGTCATCGCCGGCTGCCTTGAGTGCGGGGCACTGGCATTTCATCGCGGCCGTCTCCAACGCCGACGGTTTCTCGTTGTACCTGGACGGCAAACGGGTGGCGTCCACGACGGCACCGCGGGTCGCGGTTGCCGCGAAGATGGTCATCGCGCCCGTCGCGCCATGGCCCGATGCGGACCACTTCGGTGGCAAGGTGGCCGGTTTCACCGTGCAGGATGGCGCTCTCGACAGCCGCCAGCTGGCGGCCATGGCCAAGCGGCCGCCCGATCCGCAGCTGACCCGGTATGCCGACGCCTCGCCATACTGGCCGGTGCAGGTCAAACAGATGGCCGGGCAGGTGGAGCCGCAGCCGCCAGCGACCTTGCCGGTGAGTCGCGCGCCGTTTTCCGCGCCTTCCGAAAAAGCGCCGGGCGATCGCATGGCCCTGAAGCCCGACGGCGCGCGGCAGTGGGAGCTGGGACGCTGGCAGCTCGCTTCCGCCACGGAACTCGACGGCGCAAAAGGCACCGCCATTTCGCTGCCGGGTTACGCGGCCGGCAAGCCATGGATGAAGGCGACGGTGCCGGGCACCGTGCTGACTACCCTGATCGACCGCGGCGTCTATCCCGACCCGGCGTACGGCCTCAACAACATGGCCATCCCCGAGTCGCTGCATCAGCACGACTGGTGGTATCGCACCACGTTCGCCCTGCCAGCCGGGCTTGCCGGCCAGCCGTTGCGGCTGACGTTCGACGGCATCAACTACGCCGCCGAAGTGTGGGTCAACGGGCAGCGCGCGGGGCAGGTCGTGGGCGCCTTCATCCGCGGGCAGTTCGATGTCACGGGCTTGCTGAAGCCCGGTCAGGACAATGCGATCGCGGTGCGTGTGTCGCCGCCGCCGAATCCCGGCGTGGCGCACGAACAATCAATCAGCGCCGGCGCCGGCCCCAACGGCGGCATGGAGGCGCTGGATGGCCCCACCTTCATCGCCAACGAAGGTTGGGACTGGATCCCGGCGATCCGCGATCGCGATACCGGCCTGTGGCAGAAAGTGGTGCTGAGCGCAGCCGGCCCGGTGCGGATAGGCGATACCCACGTCGTTACCCGCCTGCCGGATGCGGATCATCACCAGGCGGAAATCGACGTCGACGTACCGCTGGAAAATGCCGGCGCCACACCCATCCAGGGGCAACTGCGGATCGCCTTTGGCGACGTCAGCGTGGACAAGGCGGTGACCGTGGCGCCCGGCGGCACGACGGTAAAACTGCGCCCCGCCGAGTTCCCGGCGCTGCGGGTGCAGCACCCGCACCTGTGGTGGCCGAACGGCTACGGCGAGCCGTACCTGTACGACATGAAGGTCAGTTTCGCGACGGACGGAAAGACGTCCGATCAATCGCAGTTCCAGTTCGGCATCCGCCAGATCAGCTACGAGCTTTCGCTGTTCGACCGGCAAGGCAGTTTGCGTCGGGTGCTGGTGACGCCGGACATGACGAGCGCTCCGGGCGAACGCCTGGTCGACGTCACCCACAAGGGCATCCGCGAGACGCCGGACGCGTGGGCCTATTCCCTGTTGCCGGCGGCGGAACATTCGCCGGCGGTGACCGAGCTGACCGACAAGCGGCTGGCGCCGTACCTGATTCTCCGCGTCAACGGCGTGCGCATCGCGGTGAAAGGCGGCAGCTGGGGCACCGACGATTTCCTCAAGCGCATCTCGCGCGAACGGTTGGAGCCGTACTTCAAGCTGCAACGCGACGCCCACATCAACGTGGTGCGCAACTGGGTGGGGCAGAGTACCGAGCCGGTGTTCTACGAGCTGGCCGACAAGTACGGCCTGCTGGTATTCAACGATTTCTGGCAGTCCACCCAGGACTACAACCTGGAGCCGCAGGACGATGCGCTGTTCCTGCGCAACGCCGCCGACACCATCAAGCGCTACCGCAACCACCCCAGCGTCGCGCTGTGGTTTGGCCGCAACGAGGGTGTGCCGCAGCCGTTGCTGAATCAACGGCTGGACAAGTTGATCGCGGACCTCGACGGCACCCGGCTGTACATGCCCAGCTCCAATCGCATCAATCTGTGGAACAGCGGCCCGTACAGCTACCAGCCGCCGGCGGCGTACTTCACCACGCTGGCCAAGGGCTTTGCGGTCGAGGTGGGCACGCCGTCGTTTCCCACGCTGGAGTCGTTCGAGGCGATGATGCCCGCGGCCGATCGCTGGCCGATCAGCGACAGCTGGGCGTATCACGACTGGCATCAATCCGGTAACGGCGACGTGGGCAGCTTCATGGCCGCCATGCGCACCGAGTTTGGCGAGGCCACCAGCCTGGCGGACTTCGAGCGCAAGGCGCAGATGATGAACTACGTCAGCTACCGGGCGATCTTCGAGGGCCTGAACGCGGGCCTGTGGACGCAGAACAGCGGCCGGCTGTTGTGGATGAGCCACCCGGCCTGGCCCAGCACCACCTGGCAGATCTACAGCAGCGACTACGACACCCAGGCGTCCTACTACGGCGTCAAGGAAGCGTCCGAGCCGGTGCACGTGCAGATGAACCTGCCCGATCACCGCATCGTGGTGGTCAACAACACCGCCGCGCCGCTGCACGGCCTGACCGTGTCCGCGCACGTCTTTGCGCCCGATGGGGAAGGGCATCGCGAGCTGGCCACCGGCTCCGCCACGCTGGATGCCCCGGCCGTCGCGGTCACGCCGGTGACGATGGCGACGGCCGACATCGGCCGCTTGTCGAGCGAGCACGACCTGGTGTTCGTGCAACTGCAACTGCATGACGCCGGCGGCAAGCTGGTGTCGCGCAATTTCTACTGGGTGGCGCACGAGCCGGCCGACCTGCGGAAGCTTGGCGATTTGCCCCAGGTGGGACTGGACGTCCGGGCGCAACGCGACGCGGGCGGCATCCGTGTGGCGGTTCACAACCCGTCGCCGCAAGCGGCGCTCAGCACCAGGTTGACCCTGGTCGATGCACACGGCCAGCGCGTACTGCCGGCTTACTACAGCGGCAACTATCTCAACCTCGCGCCCGGCGAGACCCGTGAGATCAGCATAACCGGCGATGACCCGCCCGCGCTGGATGGCGCGGCCAAGGTGGAAGTGCGCGGATGGAACGTGCACGAGCAATCGGTGCCACTGCAAGCACGAAAGCCCACCATCCCGGCACCACACGCGCCGCAAGCCAGCGGCCCATAAGCCATGCATGCCGTCGCCCGACCGGGCGGCGGTGCGTGAAGGCGTGAGCGACCTTCGCTGCGCCGATGGGGAAGTCAGCACTTGATTAGGTAGCGTTACCACAATAACAAGGCCCGACAACAGGATGCGGCTCAAACCGCGGAGGAGAGAGAAATGACCCGTTTCAATTACCGCAATTTCCCGATGAAACCCCTGGTGGTGGCGGTTGCCGCCAGCCTTTCCCTTGGATGCTCGGCAGCGGTGTGGGCGGCGCCCGCCAATGGCGTTGCAGCATCCACGCCAGCGCAGCAATCCACACCGGATCAGAGCACACCGGATCAGAGCAGCGATACCACTGCCAAAAGCGGCGACGAACGCCGCGCCACGCGACTCCAGGCCGTGGTGGTGAGCGCGGGCATCCGCGCCTCCGAGCAGCGCTCGGTGGAATTGAAGCGCAACGCCACCTCGATCCAGGACAGCATTTCCGCCGTGGACATCGGCAAGCTGCCCGACGTGACGATCGCCGACTCGCTGCAACGCATCACCGGCGTGCAGATCAACCGTTCCGGCGGCGAAGGCAGCTCGGTCAACGTGCGCGGCCTGCCGCAGGTGGGCACCACGCTGAACGGCGAATCGTTCCTCACCGCCGGTTCGATCGTGTCGGTGCAACCCAACTTCACCGACATTCCCTCGCAGCTGTTTTCCGGTGCCGACGTGATCAAGTCGCCCACCGCCAGCCTGCTGAGCAGTGGCATCACCGGCACGATCAATCTGCGCACGCGCCGTCCGTGGGATCTGGAATCGGGCTGGACAGTCGCCGGTGCCGCGGACGGTTCGCATGGCTCCAAGGTGGACAAGTGGAACCCGGAGGCCAACGGCCTGATCGGCTTCAACGACGAGGGTAAATGGGGCGTGCTGCTTTCGGCCGCCTATTCCGATGACACCCTGGAGAACTCCACCGACGGCATGGACCAGTACGGCGGCAAGTTCTACGGCGAGAATGCGGCCAGCGCGACCGACGGCAGCGGCTTCCTCGGCGGCTTCAACACCGCGCCGATTCCCTCGGCCATCCATCAGCTGGGTGGCGGCAATGTCGACGTCAACGGCAACGGCAACGCCGGCGATGCGTTCTATGGCAGCCAGAATTTCACCGCCATCGACCGCCAGCTCGAGCGCAAGCGGCTGGGCATCAACGCGTCGGCACAAGCCGACCTGGGTGCGGGTTTCACCCTCACCAGCGACGCGTTCTTCACCCGCCAGAAGCAGTTCAACCGGCAGACCGGCTACCAGCTCAACTCGGCCAGCTGGATGGGCGGCACGTTCGTGCCCGTGGTTGCGCGCGATACCGGCAAAACGATCCAGGGCGCGTACAACGGCGACGAAGGCTGGAACCAGCAGCTGTACACCACGCAGGTGTACCAGAAGTGGCTCGGCGACCTGGAGACCTATTCCGAGAACGACGTCACCAACACCATCTCCCGCAACTTCAACCTGCAGCTGGATTACGACAACGGCGGCAATTTCACCGGCAGCGTCCGCGGCATCACGGCCAGCGCGCATGAAACGCTGATGCAGAGCTACGTGCAGTTCGCCGACGCCGATGGCACGGCGTGGCCCAACGATCCGGTTGATGCGGCGCCGCCGGGTACCTTCATCTATCCGGGCAGCAACCGCGTGTTCAACCCGAACGGCTTCGCGCCCAACGTGGTGCCGGTCACCGTCGACATGCGTGGCGACCATCTCGCGATCACGCTGCCGCAGGCATTGCAGACCTACCTGTCCGATCCGAACAACTACGCGTTGAAGACGGTGTCCAGCGAAGGCAACCATGAGCGCGAAAGCAACATGAACATCCTGCGCGCCGACGGTCACTATCGCTTCAATGACTCCGGCTTCAAGCTCGACTTCGGCATACGCAGCAGCATCCGTTCGGCGTCGAACATCAACTTCAACATGGTGGCACCGGTCTATGCCGGTAACGGTGCCAGCGACCCGAATGGTTGCCTGGTGCGCTGGAAGGCCGCCGACGTGGTGTTGAATGGCGGCGGCATCGACGGCGCCTGCACCGCGGGCAACGCGCAGGGCTTCTACCGTGCCGGCGTCATTTCCGCGCAGAACCCCAGCCAGCTGCCCGGGATCATCGGCAACAACATGCGCCACGACAACGGCCTGGCCGGCGTCAGCGGCGTGAGCATCTACAACCTCGATCCCAAGGCGATGGACAACCCGCTCGCGTTCCAGGAAGCGCTGTATCCGGGCGAGCAGCGCAACGTCGATCCGGGCGGTACCTGGGCCGTGCGCCTGAAGGAACGCACCGCCTACCTGCAAGCCGATTTCGACAGCGACGGCGAAGTACCGATCAGCGGCAACCTGGGCCTGCGGATGGTGCGCACCACGCTGGACGTCACCCAGCATGCGGTGGGCGACGCCGCGCCGTACGGCCTGCTGGCCGCGGACAACGGCACCATCCGCAGCTCGCGCACGTATACCGACTACCTGCCGGCGTTGAACCTGGCGTTCGATTTCACGCCGGAACTCAAGCTGCGCCTGGCGTACTCGAAAAACATGATGCCGTTGAACCTCGACCAGTGGGGCGGTGGCCTGACCCTGAACTACGGCATCGACACCTCCACGCCCGGTTCCACGCTGTTCCGCGTGCTGGGCGGGAACTCCTCCGGCAACCCGAACCTCGACCCGTGGCGCTCGTCGAACTACGACGCCTCGCTCGAGTACTACATGAGCCCGTCGACCATGGTCAGCGTGGCCGCGTTCTACATCGACGTGGACAGCTTCATCAACAACGGCAGCGTGCAGAACTGCGCCTTGCCCGACCAGGATGGCACGGTGCGCAACCACTGCGTGTCGATCAACGGGCCGGTGCAGGGCGGCGGCAACTGGCTGCACGGCTTCGAGTTCGGCCTGAAGCAGGACTTCAAGTTCCTGCCTGGCATCTGGTCGAACTTCGGTGTCGGTGCCAACTTCACCTTCTCGCCCAGCAACACGGGCACCGACCTGGCCGGCAACGAGATCCCGTTCCAGGACAACTCCAAGAAGCAGGCCAACCTGGTCGTCTGGTATCAGGACGACAGGTTCGAGGCACGGGTGGCGGGCAACTACCGCTCCAAGCGCGCCGTGTCGCAGAACTTCGGCGGCATCCAGGGCATGGAGGAGTACCAGGCGCCCACGTTCTACGTCGACGCCTCGGTCAGCTACAAGGTGACGCCGAACGTCGAGGTGTACGCGCAAGGCTCCAACCTGACCAACGAGCATGAGCGCTACTACCTGGTGTGGCCCGACCAGGTGGCCAACACCACGCAGTTCGAGCGTCGCGTGATGCTGGGTGTGCGTGCGCACTTCTGAGTGAAGTGAAGGCGGGTGCGCCGGGAGTTGCCACAACGACTTTCCGGCGCGCCACGCTGTGGTTCAGGCACGCTTTTCCGTCGTCCCGAACCGTTCGACGTGGCGTATTACACTCGGCCGACACTGGCCGCAGGTTCGACGCTCCCGAACGGCGAGCGACAAAGCCGGCGGCAACCGGGCGTCGAAAGCCGACGATCACTAACCCACGGTGAGAGTGCCATGTCGTCAACCAGAATTCTCATCCGCCGCCATGGGCGTCGGATCGCCATCGCCCTGCTGACGCTGCCCGGCCTGTCCGGTATGTACGCCGCGCATGCCGCGAGCGTGGGTACGGACGCCTGGTCGGCGGTCGATCCGCGCATCGGCACGGGTGGCGATGGCCACACCTTTCCCGGCGCCACCGTACCGTTCGGCATGATCCAGCTGAGCCCGGATACGGCGATGCCGGACTTCAAGCATGCGTACAAATGGGCGGCCGGTTACCAGTACGGCGACAGCAGCATCATGGGTTTTTCGCATACGCATTTTTCCGGCTCCGGCCATTCGGACCTGGGCGACGTTTTGCTGATGCCGATTGCCGGTGACATGCGGCTGGAGCCGGGCGACCCGGCCAGGCCGGGCAGCGGCTACCGCTCGCGCTTCTCGCATGACAGCGAAGTGGCGCAGGCTGGCTATTACGCGGTGACGCTGAGCGACTACGGCGTGCGCGCCGAGCTCACTGCGGGGCGCCGGGTCGGCTGGCATCGCTACACCTTCCCGGCGGGCAAGCCGGCGCACGTGCTGCTGGACCTGCGGCCCAGCATCTACGACTACACGGGCAAGGTGTTGTGGGCTAGCCTGCGCGTGCACGACGACGGCACGGTCACCGGCTGCCGCACCACGCGTGGCTGGGCGCCGGGGCGCGAGCTGTGCTTCGCGATGCGCTTCTCGCAGCCGATGGTTTCGCGCCGATTGCTCGATCGCGAAACCGATGTCGTCTACAAGGGGTTCAAGGGGCCAGGCAACCAGCCGGTGGACAACGATGCGCAGAACGGCCGCGCGCTGGTCGGCGTGTTCGATTTCGGCGCGTTGAAGAAGCCGCTGGAGGTGAAGGTGGCGATCTCGCCGGTGAGCGAGGCCAACGCGGTCGCCAATCTGGACCAGGATGGCGTCGGCTGGGATTTCGACGCCCGCCGCGCGGAGGCGAAAACCGCCTGGGCCAAGGCGCTGGCGGTGGTCGACATCGATGCGCCGAAGACGGCAAGAACGCAGTTCTACACCGCGCTGTACCACGCGATGCTGTCGCCGACGCTGAGCATGGACGTCAACGGCGATTACCGCGGGCCGGATCATGCGGTGCATCGGGCGAAGGATTTCGAGTTCTATTCCACCTGGTCGCTGTGGGACGTGTATCGCGCGCAGCAGCCGCTGATGGTGTTGCTGCACCCCGCCCGCAGCACGGATTTCATCCGCTCGCTGATCGCCGCGCGCGAGGCCAGCCCGTTCGGCATCCTGCCGGTGTGGGCGTACCAGGGGCTGGAGACGTGGTGCATGATCGGCTACCACGCGGTGCCGGTGATCGCCGATGCGTACATCAAGGGCGTGCGCGGTTTCGATGCGGAAAAAGCGCTGCAGGCGATGGTGACCAGCGCCAGCTACGGCCCCTACGGCGACCTGGCCGATTACATGAAGCTCGGTTACGTACCGATCGACAAGGAACCCGAGGGCGCCTCGAAAACGCTGGAATACGCCTACGACGACTGGTCGCTGGCGCAGATGGCCAAGGCCATGGGCAAGGCCGACGTCGCCGCCACTTTCGAAAAGCGCGCCGGCAACTGGAAGAACGCGTGGGACCCGCGGACTGGCTTCATGCGCGCCCGCCTCGCCGACGGCACATTCCGCGAGCCGTTCGATCCCACGGCGGCGGGCTACGGCAGCGATTTCACCGAGGGCAACGCCTGGCAGTACTCGTGGTACGTGCCGCAGGACGTGGCGGGGTTGATCGGTGCGATGGGCGGCGACGAGAAGTTTGTGGCCAAGCTCGATGCCCTGTTCGACGCCAAGGTCGACCCCGCGCACTTCAAGCACGTGGAAGACATCACCGGCCTGATCGGCTGGTACGCGCACGGCAACGAGCCCAGCCATCACATTGCCTATCTTTACGATTACGCCGGCGCCGCGTGGAAGGCGCAGGCGCGGCTGAAGCAGATCATGGACAGCCAGTACGCGGCGCGGCCCGATGGCCTCAGCGGCAATGACGACCTGGGCCAGATGTCGGCCTGGTACGTGTTCACCGCGCTGGGCTTCTATCCGGTGACGCCGGGCAGCGACGAGTACGCGATTGGCCGTCCCTTCGTGGCGCGCGCCAGCCTGCATGTCGGCAACGGCCGCACCTTCACGGTCAGCGCCACGCCGCTGGACGATGCCCATCCCTACGTGGGTGCGGTGACGCTCAACGGCAAACCGCTGGCGCGCACGTTCCTGCGTCACGCGGAGATTGTCGCGGGCGGTGAGCTGCACTTCACCATGCAGGCGCAGCCGGACAAGCGCTGGGGTACCGCCGTCTCGGCGCGGCCCGCGTCGATGAGCGCGTACCGGCCGTAACCCGCGGCAATGCGGACGGCGCTTGCTACGAAGCGTCCTCCGGCGGCGCCTTGCGCGGGCGCCGCGGGCCGGGCGCGGATTGCCGGCCCTGCGCCGCATCGATGGCGTCGATCCAGCCGGCGCGCGCGGTGGGGAAGGCATCGGCGTAGGGCACGTAGGGCTTGATGTCGAGAATCGGCGTGCCATCGAGCAGGTCCATGCCGCGCACGCGCAGCCGCGTTTCCTCCACCGCCACCAGCTCGACGGCGGACAGCCCGATCGCGTTGGGGCGATGCGGCGAACGCGTGGCCAGCACGCTGCGCTTGCCGCCACCGCGGGGCGGCTTCACCTCGGCCTTCCAGCCCTCGCTGCGATGGAAGGCGAACACCAGCCAGATGCGCTCGAACCCGGCCAGGTCGCGGAACGCGGCGGCCGGGAAACCCTCCACGAATTCGATCAACGCCTCGGCCGCCGCCGCCGTGGCCGTGCCTGCCACCACGGTGGACTGGTGGGGCGCGTCGATGCGTTGCGTATACGGCGACCGCGCATAGGCGATCGCATGGCAGGGCTGGGAGAAAGGCGTGTCGTGCATGGTCGAAGCGGCTGCGGGGGAGCGCCATTATTCCATTGGCCGAGGTTCCGGTCCGTTTTCGGCTGTCTCCGTGGCGGGCCGGGTGGATCCGTCTGTCCGGGCGGCCACGTCATCGTGTCGAAAGGTGCCGGCGCGGGTTGACGCACCAGTCACGCTCCGTGAGGCCACGATGTGGCATGGTGAAGTGGGCAGTTTCCAAGGATCCGTGCATGACCGACGCTCCCCAACCTGCGGCTGAAGACGCTCGCGCGGAGCGGCTTGCGGCCTTGTCGGCACTGGATACCGAGGCCGATCCGCTGTTCGATGCGCTGGCCCGCAGCACCGCCATCGCGACGGGCGCGCCGATCGCGCTGATCACCCTGATCGACAACGAGCGCCAGTGGTTCAAGGCCAACATCGGCTTCGCCGGCCTGCGCGAGACGCCGCGTGACGTGGCGTTTTGTGCGCAGGCCATCCTCGGTCCCGAGCTGATGGAAGTCACCGATGCCGGCAGCGATGCGCGCTGGGCCGAGAACCCGCTGGTGACCGGGTATCCGGGTATCCGTTTTTATGCGGGGATGCCATTGACGCTGCACGACGGTGTCCGCGTCGGTGCGCTGTGCATTCTCGATCGCACGCCACGCAAGTTGAATGACGAACAGCGCCGGGTCCTGGCGGCTCTGGCCGCGGCCGCGGTAGAGGCGCTGGAATTGCGCATGCTGTCGCTGCAGCGCCAGGCCGTGCGACAACGCCAGCGCGATGACGCCGTTTCGGGCCTGGAGGCGGCGAAAGCGATGGCGGCGCTGCTCGCCCGCACCGACCGGTTGATGGGCGCGGGGCGCTGGTCGCTCGATCTGGACACGAAGCAGGTCAACTGGTCCGATGAAACCTGTGCCGTGCATGACCTGCCGCCCGGTCATCACCCGACCTTGACGGAGGCGTTCAACTATTACACGCCCGAAGCCAGGCCGAAGATCGAATTGGCCGTAAAGGCGGCCATGATCGATCCGCATGCAAGCTGGGACATGGAGTTGCCCATGCTCACCGCCAAGGGGCGAAAGATATGGGTGCGCACCATCGGTTTCGCGCAAATGCAGCCGGCACCCGCCCGGCTGGTGGGCGTGGTCCAGGACATTTCCATCCGCCGGCGTGTCGTGGCGGCGCTGGAAGCCAGCGATCGGCGGTTCCGCAAGCTGTTCGAGTTCAGCCTTGGCCTGATCTGCACGCACGACCACGAAGGCGTGGTGCTGTCGGTGAACCCCGCCGCGGCGGCATCGCTGGGCTATTCGGTGGGCGAGCTGCTGGGGCGATCGCTGACCGATTTCATCCCACCCGAACGCCATGCCGCGTTTCACACCTACCTGTTGCAGTTGATGACCAAGGATCGCCACGCCGGCATGCTGGAACTGATTGCCAAGGATGGCGGCCGGCGCGTGTGGCAATACCAGAGCGTGCTGGACGACCAGAGCGACGAACCCTATGTGCTGGGACACGCGCTGGATATCACCGAGCGCTACCAGCAGGAGTTGCGGCTGTGGGACGAGGCCATCCGCGATCCGCTCACCAAATGCTTCAACCGCCGCTACCTGGACAACCTGTCCGACGCGCTCGCGTCCGAGGCGTGGGGTTGCATCGCCATCGACCTGGATCACTTCAAGCAGATCAACGACCAGTATGGCCATCAGCGCGGCGATGAGGTGCTGGTGGCCATGGCCAGATTCCTGTTCAGCCATGCCCGGCGCGACGACCCGGTGGTGAGACTTGGTGGCGACGAGTTCCTGCTGCTGCTGCGTGGCGCGGATGGCGAGGCGACCGCGCGGGTGGCGCGCGAGATCGAAGCGGACCGTGCCTCCGCGCCGATCGGATTCACCTTTGGTGCCGCCAGTTTCGGGCACGGCGTGTCGCTGTTCGACGGGCTGGGCGAGGCGGATCGGCGGCTTTACCAGCGACGGGCGATCGATCGCGCGCCTTCCTCCGGCGCCGCCGATCGGGTCAGCTGACTTCGCTGCCCAGGCGCAGGTTGATGCCCAGCGCGGTGGCCAGCTCGCGCATGGGTTCCGCGTCGCGGGTCAGCGTGATCCAGCCGGCGTGGCTGTCGTTGTCGGCTTCCCACGTCCACAGCGTGTAGCCGTATTCGGCCAGGCAGTCGTAGGCGGTGCCCAGCAGCGAAGCGCCATCCATGTCCTCGAAGAAGTCGTCATCGGCCGGGTCGCCGTTCCAGTCGATGGACAGGTTCCAGCGGGCGCACAACTCGTCGATCACCTGCACCAGCGCCCGCGAATCGCCGGCGTCGATGTGAAAGCCGGAGCGCCAGTCGATCACGTGGGCCATCATGTGGACCGGTTCGTAGCTGTCCTCGGCCATCGGCGCCACCGTCTCGCGGTAATCGTCGAACTGCTGCAGCGCGGTGTCCTCGTCGCCCGGGTTGATCAGCTGCAGCAGCTGCCACACCAGTGCTTCCACGGAGGCATCCTCGATGTCGTCGAACGCGTCGTCCGCATCGTAGTCGTCGTCGGAAACACTCATGGGGCACGTCTCGGGGGGAGGATGCCTATGGTTGCGCGTGCGGGCGGGATTGGAAAGCCTGCCGCGCCGGCCTAAGCCGATCCTAACGTCGACGCTGCACACTGCTCCTTTCCCGCCTCAGGTACGCGCCGGCTTTTTGCTAGAGTCCCGGCGCAGACAACGGACTGAAGAATGACAACGATCGACGACGATACGCGTGCCCGGCGCATGTTCTGGTGGTTCATGGCGGTGGCGCTGGTGGTGCTGGCCGCGGGCATCGGCCTGCGCGACCCGTGGCCGCCGGATGAACCACGCTTCGCGCTGGTCGCGCACCAGATGCTCAGTTCCGGGCAGTGGCTGTTCCCGCATCGCGGGATCGAGCTGTATTCGGACAAGCCGCCGCTGTTGATGTGGTGCGAGGCGATCACCTTCTGGCTTACCGGCGGCTGGCGCGGCGCCTTCCTGCTGCCCTCGCTGCTGGCCGGGCTGGGCAGCCTGCTGGTGGTCTACCGCACCGGGCGGCGCCTGTGGAACGCGCGCATCGGTTTGCTGGCGGCGGTGCTGCTGCTGGCGGCGATCCAGTTTGTCGATGTGATCAAGCACGCGCAGATCGACCCGCTGCTGCTGTTCTGGGTGACCATCGGCAATGCCGGCCTGCTGGTGCATTGCCTGCGCGGCCCGGATTGGCGGGCGTACTGGCTGGGCTGCTTCGCGGCGGGGCTGGGCGTGATCACCAAGGGCGTCGGCGTGCTGGTACTGCTGATGCTGCTGCCGTACCTGTTTGCGCGGCTGCGGCACTGGCCGGGGGTGACGCAAACCCGCGGTGATGGCTGGCGCTGGGCCGCGGGTGCGCTGGCGTTCCTGCTGCCGATCGCGCTGTGGCTGGTGCCGATGCTGGTGGCGGCCTACGGTTTCAACACGCCCGAATACATCGCCTACGTGCAGGATCTGCTGTTTCGCCAGACCGCCCAGCGCTACGCCAATTCATGGGCCCATGCGGAGCCGGCCTGGTTCTTCCTGCTGGTGATGGCGCGCGACTGGTTTCCGGTTTGCCTGCTGATCCCGCTGCTGTTGCCGGCATGGCGCGATGCGCTGCGCGGCCGTGAGGCACGCGTATTGCTGCCGCTGGCGTGGTGGTTGCTGGCCTTGCTGTTTTTCAGCATTCCCTCCGGCAAACGCGAGATCTACCTGTTGCCGGCGTTGCCGATGGTGGTGCTGGCGATGGCTCCGTTCGTGGACGGGCTGCTGGCCAGGCGCTGGTTTTCGCGGGCGGCGTTCGCGCTGGGCGTGTTGATGGGCGTGGTTTTCCTGGCCGCCGGTACCTGGGCGCTGTCAGCTCATCCGCGCGCCGCGCAGCGTATCGCCGCCGGGTACGAACTGCCCGATGGTGGCGCCGCGTTGTGGTGGTGCGCGATCGGCGTGGGCGTGCTGTTTGTGCTGGCGGCGGCGTGGTTCCGTCCCCGCCGTGGCGTGCTGGCGTTGCTGGTGGGGCTGGGTGCGGCGTGGGTGGGCTGGCCGGTCAGCACGTACCCGCTGCTCAATGACAACCAGTCCGTGCGTGCGCTGATGCGCAGTGCGGATGAGCGGATCGGCCCCGACGGTGAGCTGGCGCTGGTGCAGTGGCGCGAGGAGCTGCTGCTGCAGGCACGGCGGCCACCGGTGGAATTTGGCTTTTCGCGGCCCGCGGCGCAGCAGATGCACGATGCGCTGGCATGGCAGGCGCAAGCGCCGCAGCGGCGCTGGATCCTGGTCAACAGCGACGCCTTGGGCCCCTGCGTGGACCCGGCGCGGGTGGTGCGACTGGGCGTGGCCAACCGCAATGCCTGGTGGCTGTTCGATGCGGCGGCGGTGAAGCCGGGTTGTTCGATGGCGTCGCAATGAGCCGGCGGCGCCTCACGCAACGCCGGTGGCGCTCAGGTCACGCCGGCCTGGCAACGGCGCACCAGCCGCTCGAATTTCCGGCGATTGACGGTGGCGTTGTGGCGACGGCTCATGGAGCGGTGCGGGATGATGTTTTTCTCGCCGAAGCCGTCGATCATCATCAGCCGCGGCGCGGTGCCGTCGTTGCTGCCGTAAACCATGTTGAAGGCGTGCAGGTCGGTGGCGATCACGTTGTGCCGCAGCAGCGCGGCGAGCAGGTCGTCCAGCGCCTGGCGCATTGCGGCGGTGAAGCCGTCGCGGCCCAGCCAGGTCGCCAGCGTGGGCGCCAGCGCGCCATCGGCACCGAGGATCTTTTCCACCACCAGGCCCACGCCCAGGTCGGTGTCGGCCAGGCCGATGACCGCCGCCAGCGGAGTCGGGCCCGGGTCGGCGTGGCGCGAGGCCAGGTATTCCTTGAACTCGCGCACGTAGCCGCGATACGGGCCGGTGCGCGGCCATCGTGCTGTCGCCGCGGCGTTTTCGATCAGGTCGGTGCGGACCACCTTCACCAACTGCCCCGGCTGTTCCGGGTGCTGGTACACCTGCCGGTGCTTGCCGGTGGCGATCGGCGTGGCCTGGCTGAGTTGAAGCATGCGCGGCATCCCTGTTCGACTGGACGGTCATTGTGCGGCAGCGCCGCAACGATCGCATCCCGCGGCGCACTCATGGCGCTGCGCTAAACTGCACGGCTTCACCGGAGACTTCGTATGCGACGGCTTTCCTGGCGCTTCTTCGCGGCCACCATGGTTCTGCTGACGCTCAGTCGGCTGGGTCTGTCGGTGTGGCTTTGGTCGCGGGTGCAGCCGGCGGGTGGGCTGTGGCCGATCCTGTTCGGTGGCTGGCGCATCGACCTCAGTTTCCTGGCGATGATCTGCGCGTTTCCCATCCTGCTGTCGCCATGGCTGGGTCATCTCGCCTGGCCCACGCGCATCACCGCGTGGTGGTACCGCGTGTGGTGGCTGCTGTTCGTGCTGCTGGAAGTGTCCACGCCGCAGTTCATCCTGGAATACGACACCCGCCCGAACCGGCTCTACATCGAATACCTCAACAGCCCGCACGAGGTGTCGGCGATGTTGTGGCACGGCTACAAGGGCGTGCTGTTCTTTGGCCTGATCGTGCTGGGTCTGCTGGGCTGGTGGGGCTTCCGCTGGCTGCGCACGCAGCCGGTCGATGCGCGCATGAAGCTGGCCTGGCGGCCGGTGGTGACGGCGGTGGCGTTTGCCGTATTGCTGCTGGCCGGGCGCGGCACGCTGGAGCATCGCCCGCTCAACGCGTCGATGGTGGCCTTCAGCGACGACAGCATGGTCAACACGCTGCCGCTGAATTCCCTCTACAACGTGGCCAACGCGATCCGCGGCATGAGCAACGAGCGCTCCGCCGCGGCCGTCTACGGCAAGATGCCCGAGCCCGAGATGCAGCACATTGTGCGCGAGGCGGCGGGTTTCACCGGCCCCATGCTCGACCCCAAGTACCCCAGCATGCACCGCCAGCAGGCCAGCGCGAAGCCGGCCAAGCCGCTGAACCTGGTGATCATCATGGAGGAGAGCCTGGGCGCGCAGTTCATCGGCACGCTTGGCGGGCAGCAGCTGTCGCCGCAGTTCGATGCGCTGTCGAAACAGGGTTGGCTGCTGGCGCGCACCTATGCCACCGGCACGCGCTCGGTGCGCGGGCTGGAAGCGGTCAACACCGGCTTCCTGCCCACGCCGGCCGAGGCGGTGCTGAAACTGCCGCGCAGCCAGCGCGGCTTCTTCACCATCGCCGGCTTGCTGGGCGAATACGGCTACCACTCGCGCTTCATCTACGGCGGTGAGGCGCATTTCGACAACATGAAATCGTTCTTCCTGGGCAACGGTTTCGACGAGGTGATCGACCAGCCGAAGTTCGAGGTCAAGCCCGGTTTCACGGGGTCGTGGGGCGCATCCGACGAGGACATGTTCAACGAGCTGCACCACCGCTTGATGCAGGACGGCGACAAGCCCAACTTCACGCTGGCGTTCAGCGTGTCCAACCACACGCCGTGGGAATATCCGGCCGGCCGCATCAAGGCCACCGAGCCCGCGGCCAGCGTGCAGAACACGGTGCGTTATGCGGACTGGGCGATCGGGCAGTTCTTCGAGCGGGCGAAGAAATCGCCGTACTGGGACCACACCGTGTTCCTGATCGTGGCCGACCATGACGCCCGCGTGTTTGGCGCCAGCCTGGTGCCGGTGCGGCATTTCCACATTCCCGCGCTGATCCTGGGCGCGGGCGTGCCGGTGCAGCGCGACGAGCACATCGTCAGCCAGATCGACCTGGCGCCCACGCTGCTGTCGCTGATCGGCATCAGCAGCGTGCACCCGATGCTGGGCGCCGACCTCACCCGGCGTTATCCGGACCGGGCGATCATGCAGTACGGCGACAACTACGGTTACCTGAAATACGACCAGTTGGTGGTGCTGCAGCCGCACCAGAGCGCGAAGCAATTCCACTACGACGTGGGCGCCGAAACGCTCACCCCGGTGCCGCTCGACCCGACGCTGGACAAGCTGGCGCTGGCGCACGCGCTGTGGCCAAGCTGGGCCTACTTCAACCAGCGCTATGTGTTGCCGCCTGCCAGCGAGCAGCATGCGGTGCCGGCCACCGCCGGCAGCGCGGCCAAGCCGGCGGTGGTGCCGATCAAGGTGAACACGCCCGATTGCTGCGTGACGCGGCAGCTTTAGAAAAACAAAAACCCGGCATGACGCCGGGTTTTTGTTGTGGAAGCGCGGAAAACTCAACGCAGCAGCGAGCGCAGCATCCAGGCAGTTTTCTCGTGCTCCTTCAGGCGGCCGGTGACCATGTCAGCGGTGCCCTCGTCGCCCGCCTTGTCGGCGACCTTGATCGTCTCGCGGGCGGTGGCGGCGGCGATCTCGTGGCCTTCCACCAACTGGGCGACCATGTCCTTCCATTCCGGCACGCCGGCCTCTTCCTTGATCGAGGTGAGCTTGCCGAACTGGCTGTAGGAACCCGGCGCGAACACGTCCAGCGTGCGGATGCGCTCGGCCACTTCGTCGGCGGCCAGCCACAATTCGTTGTACTGCGTCTCGAACATCGCATGCAGGCTGTTGAACTGCGGGCCGGTGACGTTCCAGTGGAAGCTGTGGGTCTTCAGGTACAGCGAATACGTGTCGGCCAACAGCTTGGACAGGTTCTTGGCGACCGCTTCGCGATCCTTTTTGGCAATGCCGATGGAAATGGCCATGTGTCGCTCCTTCTTGGTGATCGATGCGATGGACCCACAGTAGCGGGGCGACCGCCGTTGGTGAAATGAAACCTTTGTATGCCGCCGATAGCTTTCGACTATCAGGCCGTCGCCAGCAGTTATCATGCGCGGTTCGATGAATGCCTCCGACCCGCCCACTCCCGAATCCGCCGCCGATCCCGGCCTGCGCAAGCTGCGCGGGCAGCTGGACACGGTGGCCAGCCGCGACTTCGGTCGCCTGCTGGGCCGCTGGCGTACGCTGTCGCGCCGGCCCGATGAGAACAAACTGGCGGCATTGCGCGCGGATATCGAGCGGTCGGCGGCAAAACGCCGCACGCGCGTCGCCGCCAAGCCGGCGATCCGGCTGGACGACTCGCTGCCGATCAGCGCCCGCGCCGACGACATCGTCAAGCTGATCCGCGAGCACCAGGTGGTGGTGATCGCCGGCGAGACCGGCTCGGGCAAGACCACCCAGCTGCCCAAGCTGTGCCTGGCCGCCGGCCGCGGCGAGGCCGGCATGATCGGCTGCACCCAGCCACGCCGGCTGGCCGCCCGCTCGGTGGCGCGCCGCGTGGCCGAGGAACTGGGCACACCGGTGGGCGACATCGTGGGTTTCCAGGTGCGCTTCAACGACCAGGTGTCCGAGCGCAGCCTGATCAAGTTCATGACCGACGGCATCCTGCTGGCCGAAACCCAGGGCGACCCGTGGCTGAGCGCGTATGACACGCTGATCATCGACGAAGCCCACGAGCGCAGCCTCAACATCGACTTCCTGCTGGGCTACCTGAAGCAGTTGGCGGCGAAGCGGCCACAGCTGAAGGTCATCGTCACCTCGGCCACCATCGACACGGCGCGCTTCGCCGAACACTTTGGCGGTGCGCCGGTGGTGGCGGTGGAAGGGCGTGCGTATCCGGTGGAACTGCGCTGGCGCCCGGTGAATGGCGCCCGCCCACCTGTGGGAGCGACTTCAGTCGCGATGGACGGCGCGAGGGAATCCGGATCGCGGCTGAAGCCGCTCCCACAGAAAGCCTCGTTCCAGCAAGGCAGCGCCGAACACATTGCTGCCGTGCTGGACGAAATCAGCCACGACGACCCGCGCGGCGATGTGCTGATTTTCCTGCCCGGCGAGCGCGAGATCCGCGACGCGCACCAGCTGCTGTCGCGCCGGCAATACCGCGAAACGGAGATCATGCCGCTGTACGCGCGGCTTTCCGCCGGCGACCAGGATCGCGTGTTCAGGCCCGGCACCAAACGTCGCGTGGTGCTGGCCACCAACGTGGCCGAAACCTCGCTCACCGTGCCGCGCATCCGCTACGTGATCGACACCGGCACGGCGCGGGTGAAGCGCTACAGCCAGCGCAGCCAGCTCGAACGGCTGCACGTGGAGCCGGTTTCGCAGGCCGCCGCCGACCAGCGCAAGGGCCGCTGTGGCCGCGTGGGGCCCGGCATCTGCTACCGGCTGTACGACGAGGTGGATTTCGCCGGCCGCGCCGCGTTCACCGATCCGGAACTGCTGCGCTCGTCGCTGGCCAACGTGATCCTGCGCATGCTGGCGCTGAAGCTGGGCGACGTGGAGCAGTTCCCGTTTCTCGACGCCCCCGATCCCCGCGTGGTGGCCGACGGCTATCGTCGCCTGGCGGAGATCGCCGCGATCGACGACGGGCGCAAGCTCACCGCCATCGGCCACACCCTGGCGCGGCTGCCGATCGACGTGCAACTGGCGCGCATGCTGGTGGAAGGCGAGAAGCTGCACAGCCTGCGCGAACTGCTGACCATCGTCTCCTTCCTCAGCATCCAGGACCCGCGCGAACGCCCCGCCGACGCGCGCCAGCAGGCCGATACCGCGCATGCGCTGTTCGCCGACCCCAAGTCCGATTTCATCGGCGTGCTGAACCTGTGGCGCGCCTATCACGATGCCCACGAGGAACTGACCCAGTCGAAGCTGCGCGACTGGTGCTCAAGGCATTTCCTCAGCTTCATGCGCATGCGCGAATGGCGTGAGTTGCATCGGCAGTTGTTGCTGGTGGTGGCCGAATTGGGGTGGCGCCTTTCCTCCGCGACCCCGTCGGGCAAGGGGCCGGTTCCGCGAGATAGTGGAAAGAAGAAGCACGTCCCCCATGAAGCGCCACGCAAGCCCCGACCCCTCTCCTCAATCCTCTCCCCAGAGGGGAGAGGAGGCGAACGCGAAGAGCAGGTTGCTGATGAAAAAGACGCTGCGCGTCTTTTTGAATCCATCCACCGCTCGCTGCTCGCCGGCCTGCCCACCCAGGTCGGTCGCAAGGACGAGAAGGGCATCTACCAGAGCACCCGCGAGCGCAAGTTCCACGTCTTCCCCGGCTCGGCGCTGTCGAAGACGCCGCCGAACTGGATCTTCAGCGCGCAGATCCTGGACGTGGGCGGGCGCGTATGGGGCATGAGCAATGCGCGGGTGGAACCGCTGTGGATCGAGCAGCAGGCCGCGCACCTGCTGCGCACCACTTGCCGTGAGGCGCACTGGTCGAAAAAGCGTGGCTGCGTGGTGGCGTACGAACAGGTGAGCCTGTTCGGGCTGGTACTGGTGGAGAAGCGGCCGGTGACGTTCCAGCGGCAGGACCCGGCGCTGGCCCACGCGATCTTCCTGCGCGAGGCACTGGTGCGTGGCGACATCGACAGCAAATCTGATTTCGTGCGGGCCAACCAACGGGTGCTGGAAGAGGCGTTGGGCATTGAGGCAAAGCAGCGACGCGAAGGCTTGATCCGCCATGAAGATGATCTGGTGGCGTTCTTCGAAGGCAAGCTGCCCGAGGACATCGCCAGCAGCCGCGCGCTGGATGCGTGGTACCGCAAGGCGCGTCCCGCCGAGCAGGCGGCGCTGCGCTGGTCGCTGGATGATGTGATGGCCGGCGGCGCGGGGCTGGATGCGAAGGCGTTTCCCGCGTGGCTGGACATCCCGCCGCTGGCCATGGATGGCCGAGTGTCGCGGGCGCAGGATGCGCAGGAGCGACCGCAACGCTACAAACTCGAATACCGCTTCGTGCCCGGCGACGAGGCCGATGGCGTCACCCTGCACCTGCCGCTGGCGATGTTGAACGCGCTGCCGGCCGCACGGTGCGAGTGGCTGGTGCCGGGCCTGCTCAGCGAAAAAGTGGCCGAGCTGATCCGCGGCCTGCCGAAAACCCTGCGCCGCAATTTCGTGCCCGCGCCGGATTTCGCCCGCGCCTTCGTCGAGGCCGAAGCGCCGCGCGACGCCTTGCTGGCGAAGGTGCTGGCCGGTTTCCTGAAACGCACCACCGGCGTCGACATCGACGCAGCGGCTTTCGACGCGGTCGAGTTGCCGGCGCATTTTCTGATGCGCTATCGCCTGCACGAGGGCGATGCCGCAAAACCCGGCAAGACCCTGGCCAGTGGTCGTGACCTGGCCGAGCTGCGTGGTCGTTGGGAAGGCCAGGCGCGCGAGGCGTTCTCGCGCAAGACCGACATCGAGCTGACCCGTGAGGACGTGGCCAGCTGGGATTTCGAGGAGATCCCCGCGCAGGTGCGCTCCGAAGGTGGCCTGGCCGCGTTCCCGGCCCTGGTGGACTTGGGCGAGACCGTGGCGCTGCGCGTGTTCGAGCGCAGCGACGAGGCGCGCGCGGCACACCGACAAGGTGTGGTGCGCTTGCTGCGCAACGCGCTGGCCAGTGAGGCGAAGCAGGCGCGCCGCCGCTTGCCGATCGCCAACCCGCTGTCGCTGAAATACACGCCGCTGGGCAGCATCGACAGCCTGCGCGAGGATCTGGTGGAAGGCGGCTTCACCGACCTGCTGGCGCGCCACGCACTGGATGCGCGCACCGCCGGCGATTTCGAAAAATTGCGCACGCAGTTGTCGCGCGAACTGTTCGGCGCCGCGGTGGAGCGGCTGAAACTGGCCGAGCCGATCATCGAGGCACAAGCCGATCTGAAGCCCTGGCTGCAGCCGCCGCTGATGGGCTTTGCCCGCGCCAGCTACGACGACCTGCACGAGCAATTCGATGCGCTGCTTACGCCCGGATGCCTGCGCGAGTTGTCGCTGGAACGGCTGGCCCACTACCCGCGCTACCTGAAAGGCATGCGGCTGCGCGCCGAACGGCTGCGTCAGGACCCGGCCAAGGATCAGCAACGCATGCTGCAGGTGATGCCGTACTGGCGCGCCTACCTGCAACATCGCGCCGCCGGCGTCGATGCGCAGGCGCTGGCGGAACTGCGCTGGCTGATCGAGGAGTGGCGCGTGTCGCTGTTCGCCCAGGAACTGAAGACGGCCGAACCGGTGTCGGCGAAGCGCCTGGCCAAGGCGCTGGGGGTTCTGTAGGAGCGGCTTCAGCCGCGACGGGAAGTGCAGCGGTGCGTGGTCGCGGCTGAAGCCGCTCCTACAGGTGGCGTGTTATCCCCGTTGCGACTTCAACCGCTTCAGGATTTCCCCGCGCGCCTCGCGCAGGATCGAATCGCGATCCAGGCTGGCTACGATGTCGGCGACGGCGCGCTTGGCGCCGGCGTCGCCCCAGGATTTGCCGCCGACCAGGTAGCGTTCGGCGGCGCGGCCGATCAGTACCGTGGCATACCAGCCCAGCGCGCCCTGCGCCGCGGCGGTCACCAGTACGGACAAGCCGGCGCTCATGCCCTTGAGCGCGGAAGCCACCAGTTGCATGCCCCAGATGGCGCCCATCAAGGCGGCCAGCTGCGCCGAGATCACCGCCACCAGCCGGCCGGATTCGGCACGCGTCAGCGGCAGGCCATAGATGCGCGACAGCTGCACCACCATCGCCGCATCCAGCCCCGCGGCGGCCAGCAGGTCGGCCACGGGAATCGGGTTCAACGCCACCGCCACGCCCTTGGCCAGGCAGTAATGGCGGATCAGCCGGGTGGCCACCTGTTGCCGCGTCTGCGCGATGCGGGCGCTGACCTGGTCGGTGAGCCGGCCCGCATACAGGCCGGCGTTGATGGCCGACAGCGTCTTGCCCTCATGCGCGGCGATCGCCAGCAGGCGCTCGCGCAACGCCGCCACGTCCGGGGCAGGAGCGCGTTGGTGGACGGTTTCCTTGCCCTGCGCGTCGACGTCGATCACGCGTTGCGCTGCGGGTAACGCGGCCGCGGCCAGCACGTCGTCGGGGCGTACCAGGCTAGCCACGCGCTGGCGCAGATGATCCAGCAGGTCGGCCAGTTCATCGGCGCCGTAGCGATCGGCCTTGTTCAACGCCAGCAGCAGCGGGCGCTGGGTGGCGGCCAGGGTTTTCAGGGCGTCCAGTTCCTGCCGGGTGAGGTCGCCATCGCAGACGAACACCACCAGGTCGGCGATCTCGGCCACATCGAAAGCCAGCCGCTCGCGCGCTTCGCCATCGAGTTCGTTGATGCCCGGCGTGTCGATCAACACCAGGCCGTCGTGTTGCGCCTCGTCCAGCAGCGCCTGGCCGGCCTCGGTGGTGGTGCCGTGCAGTACGCCCACGGGAAACGCCTGGTGACCGAGCAAGGCATTGCCCAGCGCCGACTTGCCCGCCGACACGCGGCCGAACACGGCGATGTGCAACTCGCCGCGCTCCAGTTTCGCCAGCATGCTTTCGATGCGAGCGAAATCCGCCGCCAGTTCGCTGCGCACCGCGGCGGGAATGGTGGAATCGTCCAGCAGGCTGCGCAGGCTGTCGGCCACGCGCGACGACCCGCTGGACGCGCGGGCTTGCGGCGCTGTTTCAGGATCGCGCGGCGTTGGCCGGACGAGTCCGCGCAGGCGCTGCCACAAGCTGTCGATAGCCAATGCCGCGCGCCGTTATTTCGCGGTCAGTTGCAGATGCGCGGTGACCTTCACGTCGGCGCCGATCACCGACGTGTCGGCGTACTCGCCGCCGCCCACGCCGAAGTCGAGCCGATGCACCACGCCATCCACATCCAGCGTGGCGCCCTGGGCGGCCGGCTGGAACGTCACGTCGAGGCTTACCGGCTTGGTGACGCCGCGCAGCGTGAGCTTGCCGTCGGCGATGACCTGCGCGCCGTTGCGGCGGAAACCGGTGGTGACGAAGTGGGCGGTGGGGAATTTCGCCACGTCGAAGAAATCGCTGCCGGGCAGGGCGCCGTCGCGATCGCTGTCGCCGGTTTTCACGCTGGCCAGGGTCACCGTGACGTCGAACGCGGCATGGGCCATGTCGGCAGGGTCGTAGCGTATGGCCGCGTTCCACGTGTCGAAATGGCCGTTGAACGTTTCGCCCTGGAAGCTGCCGCTGAAACCCAGCGTGCTGGCGGCCGGTTGCACGGTGTAATCGGTGGCGGCGGCAAGGCCGGGCAAGGCCAGCGCCAGCAGCAGGGCGACAGATAACAGGACGGGGCGTTTCATCGGCGGTCTCCTTCGGTATCCGGAAGCGGGCGCGGGCGACCGAACGGCAGCATCCTGCGCAACACATTGTCGTTGTCGAACACATGGTGTTTCAACGCGGCGCCCACATGCGCCACCAGCACCAGCAGCAGAAACCAGAACAGGTACTCGTGCACACCGTGGGCGAAGTGGCGCAGCGTGTCGTCCTTCGGCACCAGCGCGGGCAGGTTGAACTGCTTGAACCATTGCAGCGGCTTGCCGGTGACCGAATTGAACCACCAGCCGCTGAGCGGTATCGCCACGATCAATGCGTACAAAAAAGCGTGCACCGCCCGCGCTGACCATTGTTGCCAGCGCGGTGCCGGCTCCTCAGGTGGCCGACCATCGAACCACCGCCACAACAGGCGCAGCAACGCCAGCGCCAGCACGGTGAGGCCGATGGATTTGTGCAGCGCCAGCCAGTTGATCTTCTGCATCGGTGAATGGGAGAGATCCATCAGCAGGCCGAACGCGCCGTTGCCCAGGATCGCCAGCGCGATCGTCCAGTGGAAGGCCTTGGCGATCGCGCCCCATCGATCGGTAGTGCTGCGCAGTTTCATGCGATGTCCTGCAGGCGGAAATGGATGGCCGAAGTCTGGCTGACGGGTAGTGAAGCTGCCAGTAGCAGATCGACGAACGGTGTGTCCCCCCTGTAGGAGCGGCTTCAGCCGTGATGCTTCTGCTCTGGGGGGTCAAAAAACAGAAGCATCGCGACTGAAGTCGCTCCTACAGGTTCTTGGCGGGTGGTGGTGCGTTGCGCTCGCGCACGGCGTCGAGGGTGAGCGCGGCCAGCTGACGCAGGCGTGGGCCGTCGGCGTCGGTGAGCAGGGCTTTCAGGCGGGCGCCGGCATCGTCCTGGTCGAGGGTGTTGCGTTCGGCCAGCGAGGCGGACAGCGCGCGGCCCATCGCGTCGAAAATCAGCGCGTAGGCGAAGGCGTGCAAAATGCCGCCGCCCAGCGTGCCCAGGCCGGGAAACGCCTTCAGCGCATTGCCGGCCACGGCCAGCACGATCGAACTGCCGGTGCGCAGGGTGAGCCGGGCCTGGCGCACGAAATCCTCGATCTGCACATCGCTGACCGGCACCTCATGCAACTGGGCCAGGGCGCGAGTGAGGCCGGTGGCGAGCACACCCTGGATCACCAGGTCGCTGCCCGGCGCCACCGCGGCCAGCGCGCCCACCACGGCGCGGCGGGCGTATTTGCGCACGATGCGCTCGGCTTCCTCGGCGCGGCTTTGCGTTTCCAGCGCGCCGGTGCGTTGATGCAGGCCCGCCAGCACGGCGTTCTCGCGCCGGCTTTCCAGGCCTTCGGCGCCGCGGGCGGTGAGCCGGGCCAGGGCGCGCAGCAACGGTTCGATCGCCGGTTGGCGCTGGCGTTCGACGGTTTCGGTGCGGCCATCGGCGAGCGTGCGCTGGAAGCGCTCGCTGCCGCCGGCGCTGATCGCCAGCACCGCGCTGGCGATGCCACGCGACAACTGGCGCAGGTGGGCCAGCAACTGCTCGCGCTCGGTCGCGTCCCATTGGTCGGCCTTGTTCAGCACCAGCAGCAGCGGCTTGCCGAAATCGGCCAGCCAGCGTAGTTCTTCAGCCTGCTGGCGGTTGAGGTCGCCGGTGCACAGGTAGATCACCGCATGCGCCCGCAGTGCCTCCTCGCGGGCCAGGGTTTCGTGCACCTCGCCGCCGGCTTCGCGGCTGCCGGGCACATCGGCCAGCACCAGGGTGCGCCCGTCGGGCAACTGGCCGTCGTGGTGGCGCACCTCGCGCGTGGTGCCGCCGCGCACGTCGCTGGCGGCGATCGCCTGCGGCGCCAGTGCGCGGATCAGGCTGGATTTTCCGGTGGAGATTTCGCCGAACAGCGCCACGTAGACGCGCTCGCTGGCGCGGCGGCGGTCGAGTTCGGCCAGCTCGCTGCCCAGCGCGTCGGTGTCGGCGCCGCGGCTGTGCAATTGGTCGATCCGTTGCTCCAGGCTGCCGCGATCGGGCGCCGCCACCGGTCGGCGCTTGCGTCGCGGCCGCAGCAGCCACCACAGCACCGACAGGCCGGCCGCGGCGAAGATCGCCAGCGCGCCGCCCAGCGTCCATTGCAGCGCTGGGGGCAAGGCCAGGAAACGTTGCGCCAGCGCCAGTGCGCGCTCGGCGGCGGCAAACAGCAGCCACAGCAGCGCCGCCAGGGCCAGTGCGGTGAGCAGAAGTCGGAAGCGTCGGGGCATGCCGGCATTCTAGTGTGCATGCGCCCCGGTAACGGAGCGCCGGGGCCGCGGCACGGTGTCAGGCCGCACGCCGGACGCGTCGGCGCTCGCCGCATGTGGCCGCTTTTGGCATGATGGGCGCCGGGGAGGACATCCATGTTGGCAATGTTCCTGCGACACGCAGTGCGTGCGGCCGCCTTGCTGGTGCTTGCCGTGAACATGGCGTACGCCGCGTCGGCGTCCGCCACTACCGCGCCCGTCGCCGGTGCATCGGTTGTCGGCCCCCTGCCCACGCCGCAATTCCGTCGCTATGGCGTGGCCGATGGCCTGCCCAGCGGGCCGGTGTATGCGGTGGCGCAGGATCGCAACGGATTCATGTGGTTCGGCTCGTCGGCCGGGCTGGTGCGCTTCGACGGCGTCAGCTTCAAGACGTTTCGGCACTCGGACGCCGACCCCGAGTCGCTGCCGGCCAACACCACCTACGCCTTGTTCGTGGATTGCGAAAACCGCATCTGGGCCGGCGGCATTTCCACCGGGCTGATTTCCTACGATCAGCGCAGTGACCGCTTTCGCCATTGGCAGCATGGCGATGCGAAGCCGGACAGCCTCTCCGGCAACGAGGTGTGGAGCATCGCCGAAACCAGCGACGGCACGCTGTGGGTGGCTACCGACCACGGCCTGGATCGCCTGCGTGCCGACGGCAACGGTTTCGATCATCTTGCGCTGGACGCGGCGGGCGAACACGCCGCATCGTTCGGCGAGACCCGCGCGTTGCTGGCCGATGCGGATGGACGGTTGTGGATAGGCGCCAGGCGCGGCCTCTTCCTGCGTCGTGGCGACGGCACTATCAGCCGGGTGCCGATCGATCCGTCCTTCGAGGGCGACGTCGGCATGGCCTGGCACATCGAAGGCGGCCACGGCGAGGTTCGGGTGTCGATGACCGGCGGGTTGCTGGTCATTGGCAGCGACGGCGTGGCGCGCCCCGTGGCGAACAAGGCGCTGGCCGCCCGGCGCATTCCCAGCAGCACGCGCGACGCGCAGGGGCGGTTGTGGATCGGCACCATGGATGGCCTGCTGCTGGATACGGGCGACGGCAGGCTGCAGGCCATCGCCGGCCAGCCGCTGTTGCCGGGCGGGCTGCCCGGCAGCAAGATCTGGCAGACCGCGCTGGATCACGAAGGCGGCCTGTGGATCACCTTCGAGCAATCGAGCGTCGCCTACCTGCCGCCGGACTGGAACGGCTTCGCCCGTTTCACCCATGTGCCGGACGATCCGACCAGCCTGTCCAACATCGCCGCGTCGGCGATCCTGCTGGCGCGCGACGGCCAGTTGTGGGTGGGTGGCGAAAACGGCTGGGTCGACAAGCTGGACGCCACCACCGGCAAGGTCCAGCACGTGGTGCGCGGCGTGCGTGGGCAGATCGTGTGGCTGGCGGAGGATCTGCGCGGGCGCCTGTGGATCGCCAGCCCGGGCGAACTGCATCTGTTCGATCACGGCAAGCTGTCGCCCATCGATATCCGCAAGGCCGGCATCATGCGGCCGGTGATGCTTTGCGCCGCCACCGACGGCCGCATCTACGTGGCGGCCTGGGGCGGCGGCGTCTTCGCCATCGACGCCGACAGTCGCGCCATATCGAAAATACCGATGGAGGACCCTACCGAGGATTCGGTGGCCGTCGACCAGATCGGCTGCTACGCCGATGGGCCGTGGTACGCCAGCGCCGACGGGTTGCGGCGCTGGGATCCGGCGTCGCAGCAGATGGTGCTGGTTGACGGCGTGCCCAGGCATGAAATCCTCACGTTTGCGCGCGATGCCGGTGGCTTCTGGCTGGTGACGCGCAGCAGCATCGACCATTACCGTTACGCCGACGGCAAGGCCCGGCGCGACGATAGCGTCGACATCAGCGCGAAGCCGTTCACGTCGGTGCTGACCGACCTGCGCATCGACCGGACCGGGAATCTGTGGATGTTTGCCAATCCCGGTTTGTGGCAACTGGGCAAGGACAGCCGGCAACTGAAATCGTTTGGTCCGGCACAGGGTTTGTCGAATGTGGAGTTCAACAGCGGTGCCGTGGCGATCGCATCCAACGGCATGATGTTTGCCGCCAACAGCGGCGGCGTGGTGGCATTCCAGCCGGCGCTTTTCCCCGCGTCGGTGCCCGCCGGCTCGCCGCCGCAGGTGACCCTGGCCAGCCTCAACGTGCAGCGTGATGGTGCCATCCACGCGCTGCCACGCGATGGTTCCGTGGTGCCGCTGCACTGGCGCGACCGCGATCTGCGCGTGGAAGTGCGCGTGGCGTCCTACGTCAATCCGGAGGCCAATCGCTACCGCTTCAAATTGACCGGCTTCGACACCAGCTGGGTGGACGTGGACCATCGCGGCGAGCGCGATTTTGCCGGCCTGCCTGCAGGCGATTACACGCTCGAGGTGATGGCCGCCGGCCCGAGCGGCGTGTGGGGACACCTGGCCACGCCGCTGCGCATCCACGTGCAGGCGCCACCGTGGGCGCGCTGGTGGGCATGGGCGATCTACGTGGCGGTGCTGGCGCTGGTCGGCGGCCTGGGTCTGCGCGGGTGGCGCAACCGCATGGCCCAGCGCTATCGCCTGCAGCTCATCGAGCAGCAGCGCGAACTGGCCGAGCAGGCCAGCGCGGCCAAAACGCAGTTTCTGGCCACGCTCAGTCACGAGATACGCACGCCGATGACCGGCGTGATGGGCATGGCGGAGCTGCTGCTGGGCACGCCGCTCAACGCGCAACAGCACGACTACGCGCAAGCCATGCAACGCTCCGGCGGCATGTTGCTGAAGCTGCTCAATGATGCGCTGGACCTGGCCCGCATCGAGGCCGGCCGGCTGGAGCTGGAGCTGGCGCCGTTCGACCCGCGCCAGCTGGTCACCGACGTGGCGCAACTGGAGCAGGGGCTGGCACAGGCCAAGGGTCTGCGCTTCGTGCTGCAGGTGGATGACGACCTGCCCGAACGGGTGGTCGGCGACGCGGTGCGGGTCAAGCAGATCCTGCTCAACCTCGCCAACAACGCGTTGAAGTTCACCCAGCGCGGCAGCGTGACGGTGCGGGCGCAACGCAGCGCCGACGGTCTGCTTTTCAGCGTCAGCGATACCGGTCCGGGCATCCCCGAGGCCAGTCAGGCGCGACTGTTCGAGCGTTTCGAACAGGAGGCGGGGCCGCAGCGGCGCGCGGGCAGCGGCCTGGGCCTGGCGATCTGCCGCGAACTGGCCGACATGATGGGCGGCAGCATCGAGCTGGAATCGCGCATGGCCGGCGGCAGCACCTTCCGCGTGCGCCTGCCGCTGCCCGAGCCGCCGCCAGCGGCGCCGGTCACGCCGGTCGAGGGCAATCGCGCGCGCCGCATCCTGCTGGTGGAAGACGACACCATCGTGGCCGCCGTGTTGCGTGGATTGCTGGAGCAGCAGGGGCACCAGGTCTGCCACGTGGACAACGGCCTGGCGGCGCTGGCCGAACTGCCGCATTCGCGCTTCGACGTGGTATTGCTGGATCTGGACCTGCCCGGCGTGGACGGTTTCCAGATCGCCCGGCTGATCCGCCAGCGCGAGGGCGCCGGTCGACGCCTGCCGATCGTGCCGGTGACCGCGCGCTCGGGCAGCGAGGACGAGGCGCTGGCGCGCGCCGCGGGCATGGACGGCTTCCTGCGCAAGCCGGTGACCGGTGAGCAGCTGGCCGCGGCGTTGATCTGTTACGCCAATATCGACCTCGAGGAAATCGAGCCCGGCTGATGGATCGGTCGGCGGGAGGCACGTTGTGTGGGAGCGACTTCAGTCGCGATGCTTTCGACTTTTCCGAATCCCGAATCCCGAATCCCGAATCCCGTGAAAAGGCATCGCGACTGAAGTCGCTCCCACAGCGCTTGAGGCCTACATGTCGAACTTGCGTACCTCGAAACCTCGCCGCTGGTATTCCTTCCAGCGCGTGCGCGAACCTTCGCGCGCGGACGGGTCGGCGGGCACCACCTCCAGCACGCGCTGGTAGTTGCCGGGCGCGCAGGCGTCGCGCAGGTTCAGCACCAGCGGGCGGTCGGCAGTTTCCAGGCCCAGCGGCACGATCAGCACCGCGGTGGTCGCGTCATCCTCGTCACCGGCCAACTGGTGCGGGATGAAACTGTCCTCGTCGAACGACCACAGCAATTCGTCGACCGCCTCGGCCTGGGCGAAGTCGCGGGTCAGGATCAACAGCGGCTGCTGCGCGGCAAACGCCTTCTTGGTCAGCTCGCAGACCAGCAACAACGGCTGCTCGCGGAAGCGGGGTTTGTCGATCAGGTAGAAATCGGCGCGCATGGTTTTAAAGCCGGGATTCGGGATTCGGGATTTGGGATTCGATGGGGGTGCGGGCTTCGGCTGTTGCCAATCCCGAATCCCCAATCACGAATCCCGGTCGATAAGCCACTGCGCCAGCAACGCAACCGGCCGCCCCGTGGCCAGGCCCTTGCGGCCTTCGTCCCAGGCGGTGCCGGCGATGTCGAGGTGGGCCCAGCGCTGGCCTTCGGTGAAGCGCGACAGGAAGCAGCCGGCGGTGACGGCACCGGCGCTCTTGCCGCCGATGTTGGCGACATCGGCGAAGCCGGAGTCGAGTTGGCTCTGGTAGTCGTCCCACAGCGGCAGGCGCCAGGCGCGGTCGAGAGTTTCCTCACCGGCGGCCAGCAGTTCGGCGGCCAGGTCGTCGTGTTTGCTCATCAGGCCGCTGGCGTGTTTGCCCAGTGCCACCACGCAGGCGCCGGTGAGCGTGGCCGCGTCGACGATGGCCTGCGGCTTGAACTGCTGCGCCGTCCAGGTCAGCGCATCGCACAGGATCAGCCGGCCCTCCGCGTCGGTGTTGAGCACTTCGATGGTGAGGCCGGACAGGCTGGTGAGCACGTCGCTGGGGCGGTAGCTGTCGCCGCCGGGCATGTTCTCCACGCTGGGCACCACGCAGACCAGGTTGAGCTTCAGGCCCATCTTCACCGCGGCCACGAACGCGCCCAGCACGCCGGCGGCGCCGCCCATGTCGAATTTCATTTCCTCCATGCCGGCGCTGGGTTTCAGGCTGATGCCGCCGGAGTCGAAGGTGACGCCCTTGCCGACCAGCGCGTAGGGCTTGTCGCCCTCGCTGCCGCCCTTGTATTCCAGCGCAATCAGCCGCGGCTTGTTGACCGAGCCGCGCGCCACTGCCAGCAATGAACCGAAGCCCAGTTTCTCCATCTCGACTTCATCGAGCACGGTGCAGCTGACCTGCGCCTGCCCGTTGGCGAAGGCCTGCGCCTGTTCGGCGATATGGATGGGGTTGCAGATGTTCGGCGGCAGGTTGGCCAGGTCGCGGGCGAAGCGCACGCCCTCGGCGATGGCGCACGCCTGCTCCAGTCCACGCTGGGCATCGTCGCCGGCAGCGAAGGTGAGCGTGCCCAGCTTGGGCAGCGGGCTCTTGTCGCGCGGCTTGAAGGTGGCGGTGTAACGATAGGCGGCGTAATCGGCCGCCAGCGCGGCGATGCGTACGCGCCAGGCGCTGTCGCGACCGGGCACGTCCAGTTCGGTGAGATATGACACGGCTTCGACCACCGGCAGCTTCGCCAGCGCACGCGCCGCATCGATGCAGGCCTTGCGGAAGCGCGCGCCATCGAACGACTTCTGCGCACCCAGGCCCACCACCAGCACGCGTTTCGCGGCGATGCCCGCCGGCGCGAAAAGCACCACGCAGTCGCCGGCCTTGCCGCTGATGTCGCCGCTTTCCAGCTGGCGCTTGATGACGCCTTCAGCCGCGGCATCGACCTGTGCCGCCGCGCTGCTGAGCACGCCGTGTTCGTACACGCCGACCACCACGCAGGCGCTGTCGACGGTTTCGGGCGCGGCGGCGCCCAGGCTGAACTGCAATGTCATCGGAAGATTCCTGTGTGGGCCCGGCGCGGGCCGGACAGGCTAAACTCGCGGTTTGCCGGCCGGTCTGGGCACGGCTGGAGAGCGGGTTAGTTTATCGCATGCTGAGCATCCTCGACCGCTATTTCCTGCGTGAACTGGCGCAAACCGTGGCCGCCACCGTGGTGGTGTTGCTGGTGATCGTGGCCGGCAGCGCGTTCGCCCGCGTGCTGCAGCAAGTGGCCGGCGGCAGCTTTCCGGCCAGCGTGATGTTCCAGGTGCTGGGCCTGCGCACGCTCGACGGCCTCACCAACATGCTGCCGCTGGCCAGCTTCATCGGCGTGCTGATGGGCCTGGGCCGGATGTACCGCGAAAGCGAGATGCACGTGCTGGCGTCGTCGGGCATGGGCGCGAGCGGCTTGTTGAAACCCGTGCTGTTGCTGAGCGGCGTGCTGGTATTGATCACCGCCGTGGTGTCGCTGTGGCTGGGGCCGTGGGCGGTGCGCACCAGCGACATGATGGTGGCCGCGGCGAACCGTTCGGTGATCGCGGTGGGGCTGGATGCGGGCCGCTTCACCGATCTGCCGGGCAAGGGCGGCATCATTTTCGTCGAGAGTCTGAACCGCGACGGCAGCCAGCTGGGGCGTACGTTCGTGGCCACGCAGCGCGACGGCGACGGCCAGCCGCACATCAAGCTGGTCAGCGCGGCCAGCGGCCAGCTGTACCAGGAAAGCGATGGCGGCAATCGCTTCATCGCCTTCAAGCAGGGTTGGCAATACGACATTCCGCTGGGCACGGATGACTGGCGCAGCATGCACTACGCGCGCAACGACACCGCGCTCTCCGACGTGCAGGGCGATGACGACGATGACCCCGTGCATGCGCTGGACAGCTGGACGCTGGCCCGTACCGACGCCCCCGATGCGCGTGCCGAATTCGCCTGGCGCTCCAATGCGCCGGCACTGACCCTGGTGCTGTTGCTGTTGGCGGTACCGCTGTCACGGCAGAACCCGCGCGAACCGCGCTACGGCCGGCTGCTGCTGGCGGTGATCCTCTTCTACCTGTACTACCTGCTGCTGGCGATGGGCCGCGCGCAGATCGGCAAGGGCCACTGGCACAACCAGGCGCCGTTGTGGGGGCTGCATCTGCTGGTGGTGCTGCTCGCGGCATGGTTGCTGTGGAAGCAGTACAGCCCACGGAAAATCGCCGCCTTGCGGCCCGCGGCGGACAACGCATGAGCACGTTCACGATCAAGCGGGTCGACCGGCTGGTGGGCATGAGCGTGCTCGGCTCGCTGCTGATGGTGTGGCTGGTGCTGACCGGTTTCGATGCCATGACCCAACTGGTGCGCCAGCTGCACAACGTGGGCAAGAACGGCTACACGCTCAACAACGCCATCGTCTACGTGCTGGTGACCTTTCCCCGCCGCGCCTACGAGATGTTCGGCAATGCCGCCCTGATCGGCGGCTTGCTGGGTCTGGGTGGGCTGGCGTCGACGGGTGAACTGACCGCGTTGCGGGCGGCGGGCATGTCGCGATTGCGCATCGCCGCATCGGCCGCCGGGGTGATCGGGGTGCTGATCATGGGCGTGGTGGTGCTGGGCGAAACGGCCGCGCCGTGGGGCGACCAGCAGGCGCAGGCGATGCAGTTGCGGTTGAAGGCCGGCAACCTCGGCATGGCCACCAACAGCGGCCTGTGGGCGCGCGACGGCAACAACATCATCAACGCCAAGGCGGCCATGCTGAGCGCCCGGGGCACCGTGCAACTGGCGGACGTCCGCGTGTTCACCATGACCGACGACGGCCGGCTCAGCCGCTTCGACTGGGCGCGCACGGCCGAGCACGAAGGCAGCCAGTGGATGCTGCACGACGTGCGCAGCAGCGTGCTGGACGCGCAGGGCGTGCACACGCGCAAGACCGACACCCAGTCGTGGCAGTCGAGCCTGGACCCGCAGGTGCTGGCGCAGAACATGATCCAGCCGCAGTACCTGTCGATGCGGGATCTGCTCAGCAACATGGCCTACAAGGAGCGCAACGGCGAAAGCCCCGGCAGCTACGCCGTGGCGTTCTGGGGCCGTGCCCTGTACCCACTCAACGTGCTGGTGCTGGTGTTGTGCGCGATGCCGTTCGCGTTCGGCACGCTGCGTTCCGGCGGCCTGGGCAAGCGCATGTTCGTGGGGATGCTGCTGGCCATCGGCTGGTATTTCCTGCAACAGGCGCTGGTCAACTTCGGCACCGTCTACGGCGTGCCCGCCTTGCCGGCCAACCTGTTGCCCGCCATGGTGCTGGCGCTGGCCGCCTGGCTTTATTTCCGCCGCCACGCCTGATCCAACCCGTCTGCATGTCGACCGCGTGCGCCCCACGCCGGACATTTTTTGCGGCCGTCTTTCGATTATGAACGAAAGATAAACGCCGACTTCGGCGCCTTGAGCAAGTTCACGGCGCGACCACGCAGTAACAGGTGGAGCGACATTTCTGTCTGAAATCGCTTCCGCGGCACGTTCCATCGCTGTGCGCGTCTTCGTGCGCAGCCCGCGGGGCGGGCATGACGTGAACGCATCTGAAAAAGGGGTATCAAGTGCTGGTTTTTCGAGGGCATCGCGGCGGTTGCATGGCACCGCTGCGAGCTCATGCGCCCGACGGGCCGGCCACGTTGCGCCCAGTGAACAAGTTGCCCTTCCTCCGAGGAGACAAAAAGCATGGCCAAGCAGAGTAGTCAGAAATTCATCGCCAGAAATCGGGCGCCGCGCGTGCAGATCGAGTACGACGTCGAGGTTTACGGCGCGCAGAAAAAGGTCCAGGTGCCGTTCGTGATGGGCGTGATGTCGGACCTGTCCGGCGTCAACAACAGCGAGCTGCCGTCGATCGAGGAGCGCAAGGCGCTGGAGATCGACGTCGACAATTTCGACAACCGCCTGCAGTCGATGAAGCCGCGCGTGTCCTTTGCCGTGCCCAACACGCTGACTGGCGAAGGCAACCTCAACGTGGACATCACGTTCGAGAGCATGGACGACTTCTCGCCCGCCGCCGTGGCCCGCAAGGTCGGTGCCGTGGCCAAGTTGCTGGAGGCCCGCACCCAGTTGGCCAACCTCGGCACCTACATGGACGGCAAGGCCGGCGCGGAGAAGCTGATCTCCCAGGCCATCAACGACCCCGCACTGCTGCAATCGCTGGTATCGGCGGCCAAGCCCGCCGACACGGACGGAGAGTAAACACATGGCAACCGAAACACAGGCCGAACAGGGCGGCGCCACCGAAACCCTCGAAGCGGGCGACTTCGCCGCGCTGCTGAGCAAGGAGTTCAAACCCAAGAGCGAGCGCGCCAAGGAGGAAGTCGAATCCGCCGTACGCACGCTGGCCGAGCAGGTACTGAGCAAGTCCGACATCGTCTCCGATGATGTCACCCAGACCATCAACGCGTATGTGGCCGAGATCGATCGCAAGCTCAGCGAGCAGATCAACGAGATCATGCATCACGCCGACTTCCAGAAGCTGGAAAGCGCGTGGCGCGGCCTGCATCACCTGGTCAACAACACCGAGACCGACCAGCAGCTGAAGATCCGCGTGATGAACATCTCCAAGAAGGAGCTGGGCAAGACGCTGAAGCGCTACAAGGGCACGGCGTGGGATCAGAGCCCGATCTTCAAGAAGATGTACGAAGAGGAATACGGCCAGCTCGGCGGCGAGCCGTATGGCTGCCTGGTCGGCGACTACTACTTCGACCACAGCCCGCCCGACGTGGAACTGCTGAGCGGTATCGCCCAGGTGGCGGCGGCGGCGCATGCGCCGTTCATTGCCGCGGCCAACTCGTCGCTGATGGGCATGGACAGCTGGAACGAACTGTCCAACCCGCGCGACCTGGCCAAGGTGTTCTCCACGCCCGATTACGCCGCCTGGCGTTCGCTGCGCGAATCGGATGATTCCAAGTACCTGGCCCTGGCCATGCCGCGCACGCTGTCGCGCCTGCCGTACGGCGCGGCCACCAACCCGGTCGAGGAGTTCAACTTCGAGGAAGACACCGCCGGTGCGGATTCCTCCAAGTACACCTGGCAGAACGCAGCGTATTCGATGGCGGTCAACATCAACCGCTCGTTCAAGGCCTACGGCTGGTGCTCGCGTATCCGCGGCATCGAGTCCGGCGGCGCGGTGGAAGGCCTGCCGGCGCATACGTTCCCCACCGACGACGGCGGCGTGGACATGAAGTGCCCCACCGAGATCGCGATCACCGATCGCCGCTCGGCCGAGCTGGACAAGATGGGCCTGATGCCGCTGGTGCATCGCAAGAACTCCGACATGGCGGCTTTCATCAGCGCGCAGTCGCTGAACAAGCCCGAGGAATACGACGACCCGGACGCCACCGCCAACGCCGCTCTCGGCGCGCGCCTGCCGTACATGTTCGCCTGCTGCCGCTTCGCGCATTACCTGAAGTGCATCGTGCGCGACAAGATCGGTTCGTTCGCCGACCGCGAGCAGATGCAGAACTGGTTGACCAACTGGGTCATGAACTACGTCGATGGCGACCCGTCCAATTCCAGCGAAGAGACCAAGGCGCGCAAGCCGTTGTCTGCCGCCGAAGTCGTGGTCGAGGAAGTGGAAGGGGCACCGGGTTACTACACCTCCAAGTTCTTCCTCAAGCCGCATTACCAGTTGGAAGGCCTGACCGTGTCGCTGCGACTGGTTTCACGCCTGCCGTCGGCGGCAAAGGCCTGAGCAACGTTCGGCCGGATGGCGGCGCATGCCTCGTGCATCGCCACCATCCAGCCTTCGACGGGGAGAGAGCTCGATGCGTCTGATGCGCGAGGGCTGATTTTCTTCAGCAGGAGTGTGTCGGGTAGCGGGTGGCGCGAAGGGATGTATCGCTGCAAGTGCGATGCCGACGGCGGGGACAGTCCCGCGCCGGCGGCATCGATTTTCAATCAGATGAGTTCAAGGAGAGGTTTCAATGGCATTCGACATGCACATCAAGTTTGGCGCGGGCAAGGTCAAGATCGAAGGCGCGTCCAACCACAAGAAGCACAAGGGCGAAGTGCCGATCCTGGCGTGGTCGTGGGGCGTCAGCAACACGGGTGACCTGCACACGGGCGGCGGTTCGGCCAGCGGCGGCAAGGCACACGTGCAGGACATCTCGATCACCAAGTACGTCGATGGTTGCTCCAATGCGTTGATCGATGCCGTGTGCACCGGTGGCCGCATCGACACCGCGTGGCTGTACGTCACCAACGCCACCGGCGAGCAGACCGACTTCCTCACCATCGAGTTGAGTGAAGGCGTGTTGATCACCTCGGTGTCCACCGGCGGCAGCGGTGGCGAAGACAAGCTCACCGAGAACATCACCCTGCACTTCGGCAAGTTCAAGTACTCGTTCCAGCCGCAGGATGACAAGGGTGCCAAGCAAGGTGGTGCGAAGGAGTTCACCTACGACATCCAGGGCGTCGCCAAGGCCTGATCGATGTTGGGGAACCGGGCGGCGGGCTTCGAACAGCCGCGTCCTGCGTGGCTGCGCGTTTTTCGCCGCCCCGGTTCTCGCTGCGGTTCCGTTTCGCCACCAAAAACAATTCGAGCGTGGACATGACACCGGAAAACATGCTGAAGGAAGGTCGGTTGGACGAGGCGCTGCAGGGGCTGACGGCGCAAGTGCGCAGCAACCCCGCGGATGCGAAATGCCGGGTTTTCTTGTTCCAGCTGCTTGCCCTGTTGGGGCAGTGGGAACGCGCGAAGAATCAGTTGAACGTGAGCGGAGAGCTCGACGGGCTCAACCATATGCTGATGGTTAACGCCTACACGCAGGCCTTGCAGGGTGAATGCGGCCGCGTGCAGGTGATGGAGGGTGAGCGCTCGCCGGTATTGATCGGTGAGCCCGAACAATGGATGGCGCTGCTGCTGCAGGCATTGAAGCTCGATGCCAGTGGGCAGCATGGCCAGGCCGAGCCATTGCGGGAGCAAGCGTTCGCGCAGGCACCGGCAGTGGGCGGCAACATCGATGGCACGCCGTTCGAGTGGTTGGCTGACGCCGATCCGCGTTTCGGCCCGTGCCTGGAACTGATCGTCAATGGTGGCTATGCCTGGGTGCCGTTCGCACGCCTGAAAACGCTCGTGTTCGAGGCGCCCACGGACCTGCGTGACAAGATCTGGGCACCGGTGCAGATCACCTGGGCCAACGGTGGCCAGGCCGTGGGTTTTGTCCCCTGTCGCTACCCGGGCTCCGAACGTTCGGCGGACAGCGAGGTGGTACTGGCGCGCAAGACCGAATGGATCGATCAAGGCAATGACTCCTACATCGGCCTGGGCCAGCGCATGCTCGCCACGGATGCCGGCGATTACCCGTTGCTGGATATCCGCACCATCTCTTTCGACAGCGTTTGACCAGGGCGTACGCGAGCCATGGCCGAACTCACCACCCAGGAACGACTGCAGCCCTCGCTGCTTGACCGGCTGACCGACGACGAGCCGGGCAAGTCCGAAGAGAGCCGCGAGAAACGGGTGATCTCGGCCACGCGCTTGCGCGACTGCGTGACGCGCGACATTTCCTGGCTGCTCAATTGCGTGCACCTGGGCACCGATGTGGATCTGGAGCCGTACCCGGAAGTCAGCCGCTCGGTACTGAATTTCGGTATCCCCGATCTCACCGGCATGGCCTTGGCCGGCGTCGACGGCAGTGCGCTGCAACGCCAGATCAAGGACGCCATCCTGGCTTTCGAGCCGCGGCTTACCGGCAACACCTTGCGCGTGGTGGTGCAGTCCGACACCGCCCGCATGGATCGCCAATCGCTGGTGTTCAACATCGAATCGGAGATGTGGGCGCAGCCGATCCCGCTGAACCTGTACCTGAAAACCGAAGTGGACCTGGAAACAGGCAAGTTCAACGTTTCTGAAAGTTTTGGCTGAGCCTCATGGATCCGCGCCTGCTGCGTTATTACAACCGGGAATTGCAGCACGTCCGCGAGATGGGCGGCGAATTCGCGCGCGAGTATCCGAAGATCGCCGGCCGCCTGGGCATGGAAGGCTTCGAATGCGCCGACCCGTACGTGGAGCGGCTGCTGGAAGGCTTCGCGTTTCTCGCCGCGCGCGTGCAGTTGAAGCTCGATGCGCAGCAGCCGGTGTTCACCCAGCACCTGATGGAAATGATCTACCCGCACTACCTGGCGCCGGTGCCTTCGATGGCCGTGGTGCAATTGCAGGCGGACCTGAAGGAAAGCGCACTGGTGACCGGTCACACCGTGGCGCGCGATACCGCGCTGCGCAGCCTGATCGGGCGCGATGACCGTACCGCCTGCGAGTACCGCACGGCGCACGACGTCAGCCTGTGGCCGCTGCAGATTACCGAGGCCAAATATTTCGAGACGCCTGCCGCCATTGCGGCCGCGGGCGTGCCGATTCCAACGAACAAGACCGTACGCGCCGGCTTGCGGCTGAAATTCCAGGTCACCGCCGGCGCCCAGGCCAACATGCTGACGCTGGACGAGCTGCCGTTGTTCATCGCCGGTGCCGACGAACTGCCCAAGCGGTTGTACGAGCAACTGCTGGCCAACGCGGTGGGCGTGGTGGTGCGCACGCAGGGCGCCAGCGGTCCGATCGAAGAGCATCTCGACGCCGGCAGCATCCACAGCAAGGGCTTTGACGACAGCGAAGCGTTGATTCCCTACAGCGGCCGCTCGTTCAGCGGCTATCGCCTGCTGCAGGAATACTTCGCCTGCCCGGAACGCTTCCTGTTCGCCGTGTTCACTGGCCTGCGCAAGGTGCTGGCGCGTTCGAACAGCAGCGAATTCGAGATCGTGGCGCTGTTCGACCGCAGCGTCAGCCGGCTGCACAACGCCGTGGACGCGGGCAACTTTCGCCTGTTCTGCACGCCGGCGATCAACCTCTTTCCCCGTCGTGCCGACCGCATCCACCTGCAGCAGGGCAAGACGGAATACCACGTGCTGGCCGACCGCACGCGGCCGATGGATTTCGAGATCCACAGTGTCAGCAATGTCGAAGGCTTCGGCGACCGGCAAGAGCCCGAACAGCGCTTCCAGCCGTTCTATGGTTGCGACGAGCGCACCTGGCATAGCGGCAACGCCGCGTTCCATACCGTTCGGCGCGAGCCACGGATGCTGTCGGCGCGCCAAAAGTTGAATGGCGCGCGCTCGAGTTATGTCGGCAACGAGATGTTCATCTCGCTGGTCGATGCGGCCGACGCGCCGTACTCCACCCAGTTGCGCCAGATCGGCATGCAATTGCTGTGCACCAATCGCGACCTGCCACTGCAGATGCCGGTGGGCAAGTCGCATACCGATTTCACGCTGGACGTGGGCGCGCCGGTGGAATCCATCCGCTGTGTCGCCGGCCCGACCAAGCCGCGCGCGTCGGTGGCGGTGGGCGAAACCGCGTGGCGACTGTTGAGCCACCTGCAACTGAATTACGTGTCGCTGCTGGGCGACGGCAACGAGGATGGCGCCGCCGCGCTGCGCGAGATGCTGACGCTTTATTGCGATGAATTCGACTCCAGCGCCCGACGCCAGGTCGAAGGCATCAAGGCGGTCAGCTCGCAGCCGATCGTGCGGCGCATTCCGGTGCCCGGCCCGATCACTTTCGGCCGCGGCCTGGAGATCACGCTCACCTGTGACGACGGCGCCTTCGAAGGCACCGGGGCCTTCCTGCTGGGCTCGGTCATGCAGCATTTTTTCGCGCGCTACGTTTCGGTGAACTCGTTTACCGAAACCGTGCTGCGCACCCTTGAACGCAACGAGGTGGCCCGATGGCCGGTGCGGCTCGGCAAACGACAGACGCTGTAGCGCTGCAGAACGCGCTGCGCGACCGGCCGGAGGACTTCGAATTTTTCGAGGCCATCCGCCGGTTGGAGTGCGCCTATCCCGAGCAGCCGCGCGTGGGCGAATCCACCAAGCCGGCGGAGGACATGGTGCGCTTGTGCCACACGCCGTCGCTGTCGTTTGCGCCGCGCGCCATCGATCGTTTCGAGCCCGGTGGCCCGGGGGCGCCCGCGCGCATGCATGGCCTGTTTTTCGGTCTGTTCGGTCCCAATGCGCCGTTGCCGTTGCACTTGACCGAGTACGCGCTGGATCGCCAGCGCAACGAGAAGGATTCCACCTTCATCGCGTTCACCAACATCTTTCATCACCGCATGACGAGCCTGTTTTACCGGGTTTGGGCCGATGCGCAGCCGACGGTGCAGTTCGACCGCCCGCAGGAGGATCGTTTTGGTACGTACGTGGGGGCACTGGTGGGCTTGGCCACGCCCGGCCTGGCCGGCCGCGACGCCATGCCCGATCAATACAAGCGGTTTTTTGCGGGACGACTGCTGGCGCAGACGCGCAACGCGGAAGGTTTGCGCACGCTGCTGGAGGACTTTTTCCGCATCCCGGTGCGCATCGTGGAATTCATGGCCGAGTGGATGCGCCTGCCGTCGACGGCGCACCTGCGGCTGGGCCACTCCAGCGAGGTGGCGGGCCTGGGTCAGACCGCGGTGATGGGCGAATACGTATGGGGTGCGCAGCAGCGTTTCCGACTGCGCCTGGGGCCGTTGAACCGTGCGCAGTTCAACAATTTTCTGCCCGGTGGCGAAGCGCTGCGGCAACTGATGGCAGCAGTCAAGACCTACATCGGCGAAGAGAAAGCGTGGGATGTGCAGTTGGTGCTGAACCGGGATGAGGTGCCGGTGACGCGCCTGGGCCAGGCCGGCCGGTTGGGGTTGAGTACGTGGATGGGCCAGCGCCAGTACGACGGCGATGCCGATCACGTCGTACTCAGGCCGGTGGGGTAACGCGGCGCGCAGGCGCCATTCGATCAACAAGGGTTCGCTGCCGCATCCATCGGCGACGGCGGGCTCCGATAGCCAATCAACCGAAGGGATAAAAAGTCATGGCGGAAATTTCTCGCAGTGCGCTGTTTGGCAAGCTCAACAAGCTGGCGTACCGGGGCATCGAAAGCGCCACCGTGTTCTGCAAGCTGCGCGGCAATCCCTATGTCGAGCTGGTGCACTGGATCCACCAGATCCTGCAACTGCAGGACTCGGACCTGCACCGCATCATCAAGCAGTTCAACCTCAACCCGTCCAACCTGGCGCGCGATGTCACCGACGCGCTGGACCGGTTGCCGCGCGGCTCCTCCTCGATCTCCGACCTCTCCAGCAACGTGGAGGAAGCGGTCGAGCGCGGCTGGGTGTTCGCCACGCTGATGTTCGGTGAAGCGCAGGTGCGCACCGGTTATCTCCTCGTGGGCGTGGTGCGTACGCGTCACCTGCGCAATGCGCTGGTGGCCATTTCGGCCGAGTTCGACAAGATCAAGCCCGAGGCGCTGGTGGAGAAATTCGCCGAAGTGGTCGCCGGCTCACCCGAGGATGGCCAGAGCGCCAGCGACGGCTTCCACATTGGCGGCGCCGTTCCCGGCGAAGCCAGCGGCGCGATGGGCCCCGCGCAGATGGGCAAGCAGGAGGCGCTGAAGCAGTTCACCATCGACCTCACCGAGCAGGCGCGCGAAGGCAAGATGGATCCAATCGTCGGCCGCGACGACGAGATCCGCCAGCTCGTCGACATCCTGATGCGCCGCCGCCAGAACAACCCGATGCTGGTCGGTGAAGCCGGCGTGGGCAAGACCGCGGTGATCGAAGGTTTCGCCATGCGCATCGCCATCGGCGACGTGCCGCCGCCGCTGAAAGACGTGCAGCTGCGCGCACTCGACGTCGGCCTTCTGCAGGCCGGCGCCAGCATGAAGGGTGAGTTCGAGAACCGCCTCAAGCAGGTCATCGAGGAGGTTCAGTCCTCGACCAAGCCGATCATCCTGTTCATCGACGAAGCGCACACCCTGGTCGGCGCCGGCGGCGCCGCCGGGACCGGCGACGCGGCGAACCTGCTCAAGCCCGCGCTTGCCCGCGGCAACCTGCGCACGATCGGCGCCACCACCTGGGCCGAATACAAGAAACACATCGAAAAGGATCCGGCGCTGACCCGCCGCTTCCAGACCGTGCAGATCGACGAGCCCAGCGAGGAAAAAGCCATCCTGATGATGCGCGGCGTCGCCAGCGTGATGGAGAAGCATCACAAGGTGCAGATTCTGGACGAGGCGCTGGAAGCTGCGGTGAAGCTGTCGCACCGCTACATCCCCGCGCGCCAGTTGCCGGACAAGTCGGTCAGCCTGCTCGACACCGCCTGCGCCCGCGTGGCGATCAGCCAGCACGCCGTGCCCGCCGAAGTGGACGACACGCGCAAACGCATCCAGGCGCTGGAGACGGAGCTGGCCATCATCGCCCGCGAAAAGAACGTGGGTGTCAACGTCACGACACGCGAGGAAGCCGCCAACGACAAACTGGCCACCCAGAAAGCGCGGTTGGAAACACTGGAGGCGAACTGGGTCGCGGAAAAGGAACTGGTCGAAAAAGTCCTCGATATCCGCTCGAAGCTGCGCGGCTCCAATGCGCCGGTGGAAGGCACCGGCAGCGCGCTGGAGGAGTCGGCCAACCAGGAAGCGGAAGCCAAGAGCGCACCGCCGGCTGGCGAGGCCGCCTTGGACGGTGCCGAACGTGCGGCCGCACTGGAAGAACTGAAAGGCCTGCAAACCCGCTTGGCCGAGTTGCAGGGCGAAACCCCGCTGATCCTCGCCTCCGTCGACTATCAGGCGGTCGGCTCGGTGGTGTCGGACTGGACCGGTATCCCGGTCGGCCGCATGGTCAAGAGCGAGCTGGAAACCGTGATGAACCTGGCCGGCCTGATGGGTCAGCGTGTCATCGGCCAGGATCACGCGATGGAGATGATCGCCAAGCGCATCCAGACCTCGCGCGCCGGCCTGGTCGATCCGAACAAGCCGATCGGCGTGTTCATGCTCGCCGGCACCTCCGGCGTCGGCAAGACCGAGACCGCGCTGGCACTGGCCGAGGCGCTGTACGGCGGTGAGCAGAACATCATCACCATCAACATGAGCGAGTTCCAGGAAGCGCATACCGTCTCGACATTGAAGGGTGCGCCCCCCGGCTACATCGGTTACGGCGAGGGCGGCGTGCTCACCGAAGCCGTGCGCCGCAAGCCATACTCCGTGGTGCTGCTGGACGAGGTGGAAAAAGCCCATCCCGACGTGCACGAAATCTTCTTCCAGGTGTTCGACAAGGGCGTGATGGAAGACGGCGAAGGCCGCTCGATCGACTTCAAGAACACCCTGATCCTGCTGACCACCAACGCTGGCACCGACATGATCGCCGGCCTGTGCAAGGACCCTGAGCTGATGCCCGATCACGAAGGCATGGCCAAGGCGCTGCGCGAACCGCTGCTGAAAATCTTTCCGCCGGCGCTGCTGGGCCGCCTGGTGACGATCCCGTACTACCCGCTCAGCCCGGAAATGCTGGGCAAGATCGTCAAACTGCAGATCAACCGCATCAAGAAGCGCGTCGAAGCTCGCTACAAGATCCCGTTCGATTACAGCGAAGATGTGGTGAAGCTGGTGGTCGAGCGCTGCACCGAAACCGAATCAGGCGGCCGCATGATCGACGCGATTCTGACCAACAGCATGCTGCCGGATATTTCGCGTGCGTTCCTCACCAAGATGATTGAGGGTGAGGAGATTGCGAAAGTGCAGGTGGGGGTGACGGATGGGGAGTTTTCGTATGGGTTCGGGTGAGGCGCGGTTCACTCTTTGTGACAAAAATTGGGCCAGCTTAGTTTTTAACGATAATTGGAAACTTTATGCCTAATAAATCCTACGGAATACTGTTCAGTGATATTGGTGACGATTGCGGTAAATTCTATTTTCCGATAAAACTTTCGAGCTTGGCGTACGGCGATATGCCGCAATTTTTTGGCGGAACAATAAATGCCGGAGAAACGAAGTTAACCGCATTGATTAGGGAGGCTAAAGAGGAGAGCAACGACCAAGTTGTTGTATTGAGTTTGGGTACAAAAATACACAGCGCGAATGTTTTGGGAAGTACATATAATTTCTATGTGGTTACATCCTTTACGGGAACCCATTTTGTTGGCGATCTGAAGGGAAACAATGAAATGGCATCCATTCAGGAGTTTACTGTAACTACAGGTGGCGATGGCTCGATGGAGGATTTGATGAACAAATTGCGTGTTACGCCGAGCGAAGATTTTTCGTCATCAGAGACCTATGCGGCTTTTGAAAAGGCTATTGATTGGAGTCAACGTTAACTCTGAAGCGGGCCAGAGTACATTTTAATTTCAAATATTTGAAAAATGTGTCAGGGACAATTGTTAGAAGGATGCAGGGTCCTTAAACTGTCCTGACACCATTTATCGTCTCGACTTGAAATAATCAGTGCCATTTGGAGACCAAGGCATGGCAGATATAAAAGTTCCAACGAAATCAGAGTTCAAGTCGCTAACCGGTCGAACCGGAATGGGTAAGGTGTTTAAAAGGAAATCCGATCTCGATGCCATTTTCTCGGCATTGGAAAAGCATGACCATGCTTCGGGTATGGATGCGCAGATTTCCGCCCTGCGTGCGGTGAGAAGAGCCTGTATTCAATGGGTAACTGCCACGTTTGGCACCAATCGAGCGAGCTCGGGTGCAGTGAATCAATTGCTGACCCAATCAAACCAGAGATTTCTGGCGTTGATGGAAGCCCGGTATGCGGGTTCGCAGTCATCCTCAAGTCAAGTACCCGGCGCAAATAAAATCACCGCCGTCCCCAATCTTCCGTTTGGCAAAGAGCTTACGGGAAGCGACGTCAAGCGCACGGGTAATGCGCTTCAGGCCGGGCTGGCCGCCGAGAGAGGCGACCGCCATTGGGGCCCTCACGTACACAACAAGATGAAAGCCCTGTATGACCGATATGCCGCTACGGGCGGGTCGCTTTCGATGGGGGCATGGGCAGACCATGTCTTCCCCGCGAACTTGCAGGACGATCCCGGCGGAATGTACCTGGGGGGTGCCAATCAGGCTTCAGCTCCCTCCGCTCGGGAAATCTCCGAAGGCGTCAAATACTGCACGAAGGAGGAGCGGGCGGCCTACAAGTTGGACATCACGGCCGGAGTCGTCGATGACGTGGATGGGGATCCCTACGATACGGCGGGAAGGGAAACACATTTCTCCGGCTTTGGTTGGGCGATTTTCGTACTTGGATTTGACAACATCCTGTACTCGAACACGCATCTGGTGAACTTGTTCCATCACTCCAGTTTCTTCGCTGGAGAGCCCGTTCAATGCGGTGGAGAAATATGTTGCATTGGCGGAAAGGTTCGTTATTTGACCCCAAAAACCGGGCATTACCGGAGCGGAAAGCAGAACTTCTACAGAATGTTGAGCTTTCTTAGTTATCACGGTGTTGATCTGAACAACGTTCTGGCATGTCCCGAGCCGCACGTGTCGCCCATGAAATTCTGGCGCGCCGCAGATGTATTCAGTGCGAATGGAGGCGCACCTTCCACGCCACCCGTGCAGACTGGCGGCCCCGGAAAACTGCAAAACGCGGGGGTGCCGCAATGGCCGGTGCCACCCATGGCCCTCTGATATGCGTGATTGAATTGGGCATCGGCGCCGGTTGCCGATGGAGCTTTGAAAGGAGAACGCCGTGCAGCCAGCCGCTCGATTGACCGACATGCACACCTGCCCGATGACCACCGGGCCGGTGCCGCACGTGGGTGGCCCGATCATGGCGCCGGGTGCGCCGACGGTACTCATCGGCGGGTTGCCGGCGGCGTGCATGGGCGACATGGTGACCTGCGTCGGGCCGCCGGATTCGATCATCAAGGGCTCGCCGAAGGTGCTGATCGGCGGCAAGCCCGCCGCGCGCATGGGTGACAGCACGGCGCACGGTGGGGTGATCGTATTGGGCTGCATGAAGGTGCTGATCGGATGAGGTCGAAGCTGAAAAGAGCGAAGGCGGACAGGGCGAACGTGTCGTTTCGGCGGCCGTACCAGCGCGGCGCTGTTGATGCAACGGCAAACGTCTTGCAGCAAGCCATGCAAGCGCATCAGGCGGACGAGCTGGATACGGCCGAGAAGCTGTATCGCGAGATCCTGAAGTTGCAGCCGATGCAGCCGGATGCGCTGCACTACCTGGGCGTGCTGTGCCACCAGTGTGGGCGCAGCGATGAAGCGGTAGAACTCATCGGCAAAGCCTTGAGCATCACCCCGCGGCATCCCGATGCGCACAACAACTTGGGCAACGTCCACAAGGAATGCGACCGGCCCCTGGAGGCGGAGGCTTGCTACCGCCGGGCGTTGGAGTGCGGCCCCACGCATTACAACGCGTTGAGCAATCTAGCCGTGGTGCTGGAGATACAGGACCGCCTCGATGATGCCTTCAACGCCTATACCGCGTTGCTGCAGCAGGCGCCGCAGTTTGCGCCGGGCCACTATCTGCTGGGCTTGTTCCTGCGCAATCACGCACAGAATGTGGAGCACCTCGAGCAGTCGGCGGAATGCTTTCGCACGGCGTTCGAGATCGATCCGCGCAATGTGCGCGCGCTGGAGGCGTTGGGCGTGTCGTTGTATGCGCTCAAGCGACACGAGGAGGCAGCGCAGGTCTATCGGGACTGGCTGGTTCGCGAGCCGGAGAACCCGGTGCCCCGACACATGCTGGCCGCGTGCGGCGGCGCGGACGCGCCGGCGCGGGCGGACGATGACTATGTGCGCAACGTGTTTGACGGCTTCGCCGAAAGCTTCGACGAGCAGTTGCTGAAGAACCTCGGCTACCGGGCTCCCCAGGTGTTGACCGATGCGCTGACGCAGGTGCTGGAAGCGCCGCAGTCACGGCTGGATGTGCTCGATGCCGGCTGCGGCACGGGGCTGTGCGCGCCGTTGATTCGCCCGTGGGCACGCCAGCTGACGGGCGTGGACCTTTCCGGCGGCATGGTCGAAAAGGCTCGCCTGCGCGGCGGTTACGACACCTTGGCCGTAGCCGAGCTCACCGCCTATCTGGAAGCGCAGCCCGCCGCATACGACGTGGTGCTTTCGGCCGACACACTGGTCTATTTCGGCGACTTGCTGCCCGTGCTGCGCGCATCGCGTGCGGCATTGCGTCCCGATGGCTGGGTGGCCTTCACGCTGGAAGCGCTGGACGGTGAGCTGGATCGCAGTGAGCTGTCTTCCAGTGGTCGTTATCGGCATTCCCGCAACTACGTGGAACGGGCGTTGCTGCAGACCGGCTTCGACGACATTCGCATCGTGCCGGACACCTTGCGCAAAGAGGCAGGCGAACCGGTGCGCGGCTGGGTAGTGCTTGCACGCCGCGACAGCAGTGACGTGCGGGGTGAAGCGGAATGAGGTGACCGCGTACAAGTCACGCGACCCGCCAGCCATATCGGCGATCGCAACTTTCGCAGCGGATTCTGCGGAGGCTGATCAAAGGATTCGCCGAGCCGGTTCAGGCCCGGCGATCGAGTTGGACCGGTGATGGGGTGAACCCCGGCGCTGATCAGGCATGGCAAACACGCTGCTTCAGCGCAGCACACCACGGCTTCGGAGACGCGACAAGATGGCACACGCGATCACAATTTCGACCGACCTCGGCGACAAGCTGCTGTTCGCACGGATGACCGCGACCGAACAGCTGGGCCGGTTGTTCTCCATGCAGGTCGCGCTGCTGTGCAAGGACGAGAAGGTCGACCTGCGCAAATTGCTCGGTACGCCGATGACGGTGAAATTTGTTGCCGACGACGGTTACACGCGGTACTTCAACGGCATCGTGTGCGAGGCGGCGCAAACCGGCTTCGAGACCATTGCCGACGTGCGCTATGCCGCGTACAGCGCCACCCTGGTACCCAAGCCCTGGTTGCTGACGCGCAAGATCGACTGCCGCATCTATACCAAGAAGAGCGTGCCCGAAATCATCACCGCGGTGCTGGCTGAGATCGGCTATGCCGACGTCAAGAACAGCCTCAGTGGCAACTATCCCAAGCGCGACTACTGCGTGCAGTACCGCGAGGACTACTTCAGCTTTCTCAGCCGCCTGATGGAACAGGAGGGCATCTATTATTTTTTCACCCACAGCGCGAGCACCCATACGATGGTGCTGGCCGATGCGCTGGGCGCACATGCAAGCATCCCGGGCTTCGAAAAGCTGCCGTACAGCCCGGTGGCCGATCGCAGCCGGCGCGCCTCCGCGTCGATCAGCGAGTGGCGCAGCGCGCAGACCGTGAACTCGATGAAGTTCCAGCTCACCGACTACGACCCGCTCAACCCCAAGACGTCGTTGCTTGCCAACGGAACGATCGGTGACACCAGCGACTACCACGGCGTTTCGGGTCTCGACGTGTTCGATTACCCGGGCAGCCACGTGCTGACGGCCGACGGTCAGCGCTACGCCCAGGCGCGGCTGGAAGCGCTGAACGTGCCCCATTCCCAGCATCACGGCAGCACCGATGCATGTGGTCTGGCGGTGGGCGCGCTGTTCAAGCTGACGGAATTTCCGCGCAGTGAGTTGAACGCCGAATACCTGGTGACCGGCACCCGCATCCAGCTTGAAGAATCGGATTACGCCTCAGGCAATGGCAATGACGTTGAGCCATTTGCCTGCACATTCGAAGCCATCGACAGCAAACTGCCGTATCGCAGTGCGCACACCACGCCCAGCCCGCGCATCGTGGGCCTGCAGACGGCCGTCGTGACTGGCAGCGAAACCGACGAGGACATCGCCGTCGACAAGTACGGCCGCGTGCAGGTGACGTTCCACTGGAACAAGCCGGACAAGGACAAGGCGCAAAGCTCCTGTCCGGTGCGGGTGGCGTCGCCGTGGGCGGGCAAGACCTGGGGCGCGGTGAACATTCCGCGCGTGGGTCAGGAAGTGGTGGTGAGCTTTCTTGAGGGCGATCCGGATCGGCCGCTGATCATCGGCAGTGTCTACAACAACGACAACATGCCGCCGTACACGCTGCCGGACAACAAGACCCAGAGCGGCATCAAGAGCCGCAGCCTCAACGGCGTGGCGGCCGATGCCAACGAGCTGCGCTTCGAGGACAAGAAGGGCAGCGAGGACTTCTTCATCCACGCGCAGAAGGACATGCACGAGGAGGTGGAGAACGACCACGTGGTGGCGATCGACAACGACGAAACCATCACCATCAAGAACGACCAGACGCTCACGGTAAAGCACGACCAGACGGAGAAGGTCGACAACGACCGCAAGCATACGGTGGGCAACAACGACACGCTGGACGTGAAGCAGAACGGCACCACCACCATCGGGCAGAAGTTCAAGCTGGACGCGGGCAGCGAGATCGAGCTGGTCACCGGTTCGTCCAGCATCGTGATGAAAAGCTCGGGCGAGATCGAGATCAAGGGCGTCAACATCACCATTACCGGCAACAGCTCGGTGAAGGTGAACGGCCAGACGTCCGTGGCCATCAAGTCGGGCGCCACCATGGACATCGGTGCGGGCGCCAGCATGAAAGTGAAAGCGGACGCCATGCTGGACATGGCTGGCGGGGCGATGACCACGGTCAAGGGTACCAAGCTGACCCTGACCGGCGACGGGATGGCGCAGTTGTCCGGCGGCATCATCATGATTGGTTGAGCAGGGGGAATCGTCGACATGTCAGCGGTAATGCAAGCATCCACCGAGATGGAACTGTCCGAGCCCTCGAGCGCGCGGCTGCGCGCGGACATGGCGCCGTTGGCGGCGGTGCAGTTGCTGATCGAAGCGGGTGAGACACCCGAGGCACTGAAACTGCTGGCGCGGTTGCTGCCCAAGCGCTACGCCGTGGCCTGGCTGTGCCAGTGCGCCCGCGATCAGTCGTTGTCGATGGAAGACAAGGCGGGTGCCGCGCTGGCCGAGGCGTGGGTGCGCGATCCCGACGAGCCGCGCCGGCGCGCCGCGCTGGATTTTGCCAGCGCGGGCGAGTACCGCTCGCTGGGCGCGTGGATCGCGGCATCGGCGGGATGGTCGGGTGGCAGCCTGGCGCCGGCCACGCAGGAGGCTGCCGTACCGCCCGCCGACCATCTCACTGCGCGCGCCGTGGTGGCCTCCATCAACCTGATGGCTGCGCTGGATATCGAGCAGTTCACCGAGCGTCGCAACGGCTTCATCGAACGGGCTATGGTGCTGTTGGGCAACGGGGTGGGGTCGCGACATGACTGAGTACATGCCGTCGCGTCATTACCCGCTGCGCGGCGGTGCGCGGCAGCCGGCGGTCGCGCGGGCGTGGCGTTCAACCATTCAACAAAAGGGCCGCGGACAGGGCACCGCGGCGCTGATTTTCTTCGAGGTGATTTGATCGTGTCGACCCCACAGACATTGCTGCTGGCCGTGATCGGACACCAGGCGGCGCAATTCGGCAGCCGCAGCCAGAAGGCGTTCGAAGGGCGCGACGGCAGCATCGGGCGATCGGAGGATTGCGACTGGGTGTTGAGTTCGTCCGGCGTTTCGCGCGTGCACGCGATGATCCGCTGCCTCAACGGCATCTATTTCATCGAGGACCGCAGCACCAACGGCATGCTGCTCAACGGCCGTCCGCTGATCAAGGGCGACCCGTCCGCGCTGAAGGAAGGCGATCGCCTGCAGATCGACACCTTCGAGGTCAGCGTGAGCCTGCAGAGCGGGAATGCGGAGACCATCTTCGCGCCCTCGACGCCGATGGCCGCCGCTCCCGCACCGATCGCCAGCGACCCGCTGGATTTCGGCCTGCTCGATCTCGGCGCGCCCGCCGCGTCGTCGCCCGGCGATCTGCTGGGCGACAGCCTGATCCCCGGCAGCGGCCAGGGCGATGCGGGCGCGTTTCTCGATCCGCTGAGTTTCCTCGATGCGCCGCCGGCGTCGTCGCCGCTGATTCCCGAGACGCCGGCAAGCAGTGCCGGCTCCGACTGGAACCAGAACGTGGGGCTGGAGGATCACTTCCGTCCACCCACCACCACCGGCCAGCGCCAGGCCCTGCCGGAGAACTGGGACCTGACCATGGGCGATTTCGGGGCCAAGTCGCCGGCGCCCAGTCCGGCACCGGCACCTGCGCCCGTGCCGGCCCCGATTGCACAGCCAGCGGCGCCGATGGCGGCCGCGCCTGCGCCCGCCATGCCGCCGGAAGTCGAGCAGATTTTCCAGATCGTGATCGACGGCGTGATGGACGTGCTGCGCGCACGCGCGGAGATCAAGAACACCTTCCGCCTGCCGGTCACGATCATCCAGCGCTCGGAAAACAACCCGCTGAAATTCGCGCCCACCGCCGAAGAAGCCATGCAGAAAATCATGGCGCCATCGAACACGGCTTTCCTGTCCGGCTCGGCGGCGTTCCAGGACGCGTTCGACGACATCCGCTGCCACCAGATGGCGATGCTGGCAGGTGTGCGCGCGGGCTTCGATTCGCTGATGGCGCACTTCAACCCCGAACGGTTCGAGCACGAGGTCGATGGTGGCAAACGCTCCGCGTTCGGCGGCAAGGGCAAGTATTGGGAAAAGTACCAGGACAACTTCGAAGGCCTGATGAAGGACCCCGACGAATGCTTCCGGCGGCTGTTCGGCGACGAGTTCGCTCGCGCCTATGAAGAACAGCTGTCGCGGCTGAAATCGGCGCGACGGGCCAGCCATTCGTCACCGCGCTGAGCACGCATGTAACGAGCGTCGCAGCACGACAGCGACGAAAGAGAAGGGGCAGGGGTAGCGGTACGACAGCAATGAATGCGCCCGCATCGATCCATCGATGCGGGCGGGCAACGTCCGGCGGCAGCGCCGGCATGGTTCACCAAGATGGGCGGAAGTGAAGCGATGACGCAGAACAACAAGGTGGTTTGGAGCGAAGGCCTGTTTTTGCGGCCCCAGCACATGCAGCAGCAGGAGCGCTACCTGGAGCGCCTGGTGGAGCTGCGCGCCGGCGCCCTGCGCCCCTACACCTGGGGTTTCACCGAACTGGAGCTGGAGGCCGACCTGCTGGCGATCGGCAAGTTGGGCATCCGCAGCGCCCGCGGCACCTTCCCCGACGGCACGCCGTTCTCGATGCCCAACGACGACCCCCTGCCACCGGCACTGGAAGTCGATGCGAACTGGCGCGACCAGACCGTGTTCCTCACCCTGCCGCTGCGCTCGCCCACGCAGCCGGACAGCGGCCGGCCCGAAGCGCCAGCGGAAAAACTGTTCCGCTTCCGCGTGCGCGAAACCGAAGTGCGCGATGCCTCCGGCAGCGTCGATGGCCTGACCCCGCTGGAAGTCGGCGGCATGAGCAGCCGGCTGTTGCCGCAATCGCAGCCGATGGAAGGGCTGACCCAGATTCCGCTGGCGCGCATCGTCGAATGCCGCGCCGACCGGCGCGTGGTGCTGGACGAGGCGTTCATGCCCTCCGCGCAGAGTTGCCGCGCGGTACCGCGGCTGGTGACCTTCCTCACCGAATTGCTGGGCCTGCTGCACCAACGCGGTGAGGCGCTGGCCGCGCGGGTGGCATTGACCGACCGTGGCGGCGCGGCGGAAATCGCCGACTTCCTGCTGCTGCAAGTGGTGAACCGGTTCCAGCCGTTGATCGCGCACCTGGCCGAATCGCCGTCGCTGCACCCGGAGGATTTCTACCGCACCCTGGTCGGCATGGCCGGCGAGCTGGCCACGTTCACGGCGCCGGGCAAGCGTCCCGCCGCGTTTCCGCCGTACCGCCATGAACTGCTGCGCGAGAGCTTCGAGCCGGTGATAAGCGCACTGCGCACCAGCCTCAGCGCGGTGATGGAGCAGACCGCCACGCCGATCCCGCTGCAGCAGCGCAAGTTCGGCGTGTGGGTGGCGGTGGTGCCGGACCTGACCTTGCTCGATACGGCCGCCTTCGTGCTGGCGGCCAAGGCCGACATGAAGTCCGAGGACCTGCGCCGGCAACTGCCCGCGCAATCGAAAATCGGCCCGGTCGAGAAGATCCGCGACCTGGTCAACCTGCAACTGCCCGGCATCGCGGTGGCGCCGATGCCGGTGGCGCCGCGGCAGATTCCGTACAACGCCGGCTATCTGTATTTCGAGTTCGACAAGCACTCGCCCATGTGGCGTCCGCTGAAAACCTCGGGCGGCATCGCGTTCCATTTCGGCGACGAGTTCGCCGGTCTCGACCTGCAACTGTGGGCCATCAGGGGCTGATCACATGAACAACGGCAACGGGCCCATTGACGACGATCCCATGCGCGACGCCACCGTGGTGCGGCCGCGCTCGGCCACGCCCACGGCGGCGCCTCCTTCCGCGGTGCCGGCACCATCGTTGGCGCGCGGGCCGGCGCCGCGTATCGACCAGGCCAGTGCGGCGGAAATCAGCGAGTTTCTTGGCGGCGGCATGAACCCGCTGGTGCAGACCGCCAGCGCGCTGTTGCTGCTGGCGGTGCAATTGCGCCTGAGTGCCTCGCAGCCCGATGCCGCGCACCTGCGTGAGCAGGTGATCGCCCAGGTGCGCAAATTCGAAAGCCACGCGCAGGCGGCCGGCATCCCCGCGCAGACCGCGGTGGCCGCACGCTACGTGCTGTGCGCGATGCTGGACGAATCGGTGTTGAACGCGCCGTGGGGCGAGCACAGCGGCTGGGCGCAGAAAACCTTGCTGGTGACCTTCCATGGCGAGTCGTACGGCGGCGCCAAGTTCTTCCAGATCCTCGAGCGCCTGTGCGCGGATTTCGCCAAGCATGTCGACCTGATCGAGCTGATGTACATCTGCCTGGCGCTGGGTTTCGGCGGCCGCTATCAGATCGAGTCCGGCGGCCGCGCCAAGCTGGCCGAGATCCAGGAGGACCTGTACCGACGGATCAAGGCGCAGCGCGCGCCGGCCGCGGAAGAGCTGGCGCCGCACTGGCGCGGCGTCGAGGATCGCCGCAACCCGCTGGTGCGCTACGTGCCGCTGTGGGTGATCGCGGCGGCGGCAGCGGTGCTGTTGCTGGCGGGCTTCGTGTATTTCTATTCGCGCCTCAACGATCTGTCGGCGCCGGCCAGCGGCCAGATCGCCCAGATCGGGCTGGAAAGCGCCACGCCGCCGGACACCGCGCGCCTGAACCAGGCCCAGCCCAAGCCCGCGCGTCCGACGCTTAAGCAACTGCTGGCGCCGCAGGAACAGGCGGGCGAGCTCAGCATCATCGACCGCGACGATGGGCAGGAGCTGCTGCGCCTGAGTGCGCCGTCGATGTTCGCCTCCGGCGGTACCGAGGTGAGCGCGGCGCAGCTGCCGCTGCTGCAGAAGATCACCCAGGCGCTGAACCAGGTGCCGGGCCGGGTGATCGTGGTGGGCCACACCGACGACCAGCCGATTCACTCGCTGAAGTTCAAGGACAACTTTGCGTTGTCGGCGGCGCGCGCCCGTTCGGTGTTGCAGATCCTCAGCCAGGGCATCGACAACGCCGCGCGGCTGGAATCCAGCGGCGCCGGCGCGTCGAAACCGATCGCCCTGCCGCCGGATCTTCCGGCCAATCGCACGCGCAATCGCCGCGTCGAAATCATCTACATCCCCGAGGGTTGAGCGAGTGAGCAAGCTGATGACGTTGTTTAGGACCGGCTGGTTCATCACCCTCGTCGGGATCGTGTTGCTGTCGGTGCTGATCTGGCTGGGCGGCCCGTACCTGGGCCTGGGCGATTCGCAGCCGCTGGCCAGCCCGATCACGCGGCTGGTGCTGATCGTGCTGATCGTGGTGGTGTGGGTGGTGTGCCTGCAGGTGCAGCAGCTGCGCGTGCGCAGCAAGACCAAACAGATGTCCGGCGACCTGGCCGGGCAAGGCGAGCAGGACGCGGGCGATGACCGCAGCACGGCCGAGCGCGCGCAGTTGCAGGGGCGCTTCCAGGAGGCGATCGACACCTTGCGCAAGACCCGCCGCGGCGGCAGCAACCTGTACACCTTGCCGTGGTACGTGGTGATCGGCCCGCCGGGTTCGGGCAAGAGCACGCTGCTGCAGAATTCGGGCCTCAACTTTCCGTTGTCCGACCGCTTCGGCAAGGAAGCGCTGCGCGGCATCGGCGGCACCCGCAACTGCGACTGGTGGTTCACCGACGAGGCGGTGTTCCTCGATACCGCCGGCCGCTACACCACGCAGGATTCGGACCGCGGCGCCGATGCGTCGGCGTGGACGGAGTTCCTGAAGCTGCTGCGCAAGTACCGCAAGCGGCGGCCGATCAACGGCGTGATCATCGCCATGAGCATGTCCGACCTGCTGGTGCTGGACGAGACCGGCCGGCACGAGCACATCCAGGCGATCCGGCGCCGGCTGGACGAATTGGTGGAGCAGCTGCGCATCGGCGTGCCGGTGTACCTGGTGTTCACCAAGTGCGACCTGATCGCCGGCTTCACCGAGTTCTTCGACGACCTCAACCCGCAGCTGCGCAGTCAGGTGTGGGGCATGTCGTTCCCCGTCGGCAAGACCGTCGACGGCACCGCCGCGCGCAGTTTCGCCGACGAATTCGGCTTGCTGCTGGACCGGCTCAACACGCGCATCCTCGACCGCCTGCATACCGAGCGCGATCGGGCGCGGCGCGCGGCGATCCTGTCATTTCCGCAGCAACTGGGCGCACTGCGCGAGATCGCGCAGCAGTTCGTGGAAGGCGTGTTCAGCGGGCACAAGTACGGCACGCCATTGTTGTTGCGCGGCGTCTATCTCACCTCGGGTACGCAGGAAGGCACGCCGATCGACCGCATGATGGGCGCGGTGGCGCGCACGTTCGGCGTGGATGCGGCGCAGGTGCAGGCACCGGGCGCGCAGCGGCGCACGTTCTTCGTCGAGCGTCTGCTGAAGGACGTGCTGTTCAAGGAGTCGGGCTTTGCCGGCACCAACCCGAAACTGGAACGGCAGAAGGTGCTGCTGCAGGCCGCCTCGTACGTGGGTGTGCTGCTGCTGACGCTTCTGCTGTTCGCGGGCTTCACCACCAGCTACGGCCGCAACAAGGCCTATCTGGCGCAGGTGCAGACGTCGCTGCAGGGCTATTCGGCCGATAGCGACCCTTCGTCCGCCACCAGCCAGAAAGCCTATTTCGCGATGGCGCTGGAGCGGCTGGAGGCGTTGTCCGCCGTGCAGGACACGGCGCGCAAAGACCAGGGCGACGTGCCGCTGTTGATGCGCTTCGGTCTGTACCAGGGGCATGCCGTGGGTGACGAGGTGCACGACGCCTATATCCGCGAGCTCAACGGCGTGCTGCTGCCGGGCGTGGCGTCGCAGTTCCGCAGCGGGCTCACCGGCAGCGCCAGCGATCCGCAGGCGCTGTACTACTACCTCAAGGGCTATCTGATGCTGGGTGAGCCCGAGCATCAGGACGCCGATCAGCTGATCGCGCTGACCGACATCGAGTGGCGCAAGATCTTCCCCAACGATCCGGTACTGCAGAAGGCGTTGTCCAAACACTTCCAGGCCTTGGTGGCCGAACCGGGGCGGCTGCATCCGCTTACGCTCGACAACGCGTTGGTGGAGCAGGCGCGCAGCACGCTGCGCACGGCGGATCTGTCCACGCTGATCTACGGCAGCCTCAAGCTGTCCGCCACCGGCGCGGACCATCCGCCGTTGCGGCTGGACAAGGAGCTCGGCTTGCTCGGCAACGTGTTCCGGCGCAAGAGCGGCGCAGCCCTGTCCGACCCGTTGCCGGCGCTGTTCACCCAGCCGATGTTCGCCGACGAAGCCGGCAAGGGCATCGAGCAGGCGGTGAAGCAGTTTGCCGCGGACGACTGGGTATTCGGCGGCAGCAAGATCGACGCGATCGCACGGGCGCGCCTCGTGCAGCAGGTGCTGGCGCTGTACCAGCAGGATTACATCAAGGCATGGGACGCGCTGCTCGATGACCTGGAGCTGCAGCCGATCAACAGCATCCAGGATGCCAGCGCGATCGCGGCCAAGTTGTCCGGCCCCAGCTCGCCGCTGAAATCCCTGCTGCAGGTGGTGCGCGACAACACCCACGACATGCTGCGCGCGCCCCCGGCCAGCGCGGCCGAAAGCGCGGCAGCGCTGGCGGAGAAGGCCGCTGCGAAAAAGGCCACGCAGAGTGCGTTGTCGCGCGCGCTGGCCAACGCCAACGGCGCGCCGGCGGCTGACACCGGCGAGAAGCCGGGTGCAGCGATCAGCGAGCATTTCGACACGCTCAACAAGCTCACCGATGGCGCACCCGGCGCCGCGCCGATCGACCGCACCTTGAGCGTGCTCGACCAGCTCAGCAAGACCTTGCTGACGATGACCGACTTCAGCAGCGCGGCTGGCCAGCCCAACCCGCAGTTGCTGATGGCGCAGCAGGAAGCGGCACAGTTGCCGCCGCCGGTATCCGGCTGGGTCAACGCGCTGACCGGCAAGAGCCAGGCGCTGGTGGCCAGCGGCACCAAGGGTGCGCTGGGCGACCAGTTCCAGCAGGCGGTGGGCAACGATTGCGCCGATTTCATCCGTGGCCGCTATCCGTTTGCGCCCAACGGGCGCTCGGAAATCCCGCTGCAGAACTTCGGCGAGCTGTTCGGCAACGGCGGCCGCTTCGACACGTTCAACAAGCAGACGCTGGCCAAGCTGGTCGATGCCAGCGGACGCAACTGGCAATGGAAAACCGGCCCCGGCGCGGTCGCCGGCCCGCCCGGCGTGCTGCAGCAGGCGCAGGCAGCCGACGACATCCGCCAGATGTATTTCCGCAGCGGTAACCAGCCCGAGGTGGACTTCACGATCCTGGCGCCCACGCTGGATCCGGCCATCGGCAAGCTGGTGATCGACGTCGACGGGCAGAAGTACGAATACCAGCCCGGCGGCGCCACCAGTGCCGCGATGAAATGGCCGGGACCACAGCCGGGCAGCGTCACCATTGCCGCCTACGACACCGCCGGCACGCTGATCAGTTCGTTCGATTACCAGGGTGATTGGGCGTTCTTCCGCGCGCTGCAGGCGGCGAATCTGCAAAAACAGTCGGACCTGCGCTTTCTGGCCAGCTTCAACTTTGGCGGACACGTGGCCAAGGTGACCTTGCAGGCCAGCAATCTGCGCAACCCGTTCTTGAACACCGAGGTGCAGCACTTCCGGTGCGGAGGCTGAGCGCATGCCGAATCCGACAGGGGCAGGATTCTTCGGCAAGCTTCCCGGGGTAGGGGATTTCGTGCAGCGGCGCCTGCCGGTGCGTTTCGTCGATTGCTGGGACCAGCATTTCGAGCACGCGGTGGACGCGGCCCGCGGCGTGCTGGGCAACGACTGGCCAGCGGTGTATCACGCCAGCCCGACCTGGCGTTTCGCGATGCCCGCGGGCATCTGCGGGGATGCGGCGTGGGTCGGGGTGCTGGGGCCGGCCAGCGATCGGGTAGGGCGCTGTTTCCCGATGGTGATCGCCGCGCCATTGAATCGCAGCGAAGCGGTGACGCAAGCGCTGCTTCAGGGTGACCACTGGTTCGACACGCTGGCGCGCGTGCATGCGCGCGCGCAGGCCGATCCGTCGATCCACGCCGAGGCCTTCGATGGCCTGGTGGCCGATGTGGCCGGCCCCGGCAGTGGCGACCCGATTGCCGCACCACAACCGCCGCAGCCGCTGGACTGGCGCAGCGCCAGTCACTGGCGGTTCCCGCTGGCGCAAGGCGCCGCGGGGGCAGCGCAGTTGGGCGGGTTGTGGTCGCAGCTGACATCCGCTGGCGACTGGTGCCTGTGGTGGACGGCGGGCGCGGCGCGCGTGCCACCTACGCTGCTGGCCACGCGCGGCCTGCCGCAACCGGCGGCCTATGCCGCATTTCTCGATGCCGCGCACGCGGGCGCGCCGTGGCAGTCGGCGGGCGACTTCGGCCACCGTGCGGATGCGGAAACCACGCAGAACCGGCGCATCGCGTTTCCGCTGGCGCCAGCAATCGAGGTGGCGGATACACCGGCCGCCGCCGCGCCGCGAACCCTGTTGCCCGACGATCTCTCCGAACTTTTCGCCGACCTGATCGTGCCCCCGGCGCCCGACGAGCTGCCCAGCCACCTGGGCGACGTGCTGGAGGATGGCCCGGTCCGCTATCGCGCCGATGCGGCGCTGACCCTGGTGGCCGCCGATGACGGCTTGCGCGATCCGCGCCGGCAGGCGGCCGCCGTCGCGCATGCACTGGTCGATGAGCTGGATGTCGCGGACCTGGCAGGCGGCGTCGGCGTGTTGCGCCAGCGCCTGCTGGCCTCGCATGCGCCGCTGCGTCGGCGCGGCGAGGATCTGATCGATCCGGTCAGCGAGGATGCCGCCGTGGTGGTCGCGCAATTGAATCATCAGCACGCTGCCGTGTTGCGCATCGGCAGTGCCGGCGTGTGGCATTACCGCCATGGCCGGCTGCACGCGCTGTTCGCCGCCGGCGAAGCGGCGGACGACGACAGCCTCGGCCATGGCGGCGAGTTCGACGACTTGCTGTTCAGCCGCGTCACCGCCGCCGCGCCCGGGCTGGGTGCCGCGAGCGGCCCGGTTTGCGAGGAAGCAGCCTGCACCGTGGCCACCGGCGACCGCCTGTTGCTGATGGCGACGCAGGCGCTGGTGCAACTGCCGCTGGAACTGCTGGCCGAGGCGCTGGCACTGCCTTCCATCGACGGCGCGCGAGCGCGCATCGCCGCCGCGGCCGGTTTCCGGTCGCCCGCGGTCCACTGGCCTTTGGCCATCATCGAGATCACGCCATGACGATGCGCCATCAATCCGCCGGCTATACCGTGACCGGCAAGATCCGCAAGCACAACGAGGACGCAATCCTGGTGCGCGAGGACGTCGGCCTGTGGGTGGTGGCCGATGGCATGGGCGGCCATTCGGCCGGCGATTACGCCAGCGCGATGATCATCGAACGGCTGGGCGCGCTACCGCGGCCGGGCAGCGTGTACGACTTCATCGAATCGATCGAGGACGCGCTGGTGCAGGTCAACACCGACCTGGTGCGTACCGCGGTGACCCGTGGTGTGGACATCATCGGCTCCACCGTCGTGGTGTTGGTGCACGACCGCGATTTCATGCTGTGCGGCTGGGTTGGCGACAGCCGCGTGTACTGCTTCGAGGAAGGCCGCCTGCGCCAGATCACCAGCGATCACGTGCACGGCATGAAGGAGGACGTCACCCAGTTCGGCAGTGCCGCGGTGCCACCGCAACCTGGCGCCGGCGCGCTGACCCGCGCCGTGGGTGCCGAGGATCACCTGTTCGTCGACTGGGTTGTGGCCGGCAGCCGCCCCGGCATGCAGTTCGTGCTGTGCTCGGACGGCATCAACAAGGAAATGTCCGATGCCGAGATCGACGCCGAATGCCGCCGCCAGCTGGCCCCGCCCGAACTGGCCGCGCGATTGATGGAGCTGGCCACCAGCCGCGCTGCCCGCGACAACATTTCCGCCGTCACCGTACGGCTCCAGGATTGACGAAGACGTATCCATGAATTCCCTTGCTGAACTGATCGCCGCCTACCAGGCCGGCACGCTGAAACTGCTGGCATTGTTCAACGCCGTGGCGGCGCGTGGGCCCCAGGCGGAGGACGACCACCGCGCCGAGATCGCACTGGTCGAAACGATGGAAGCGGAGGGCACGCTGGAAGCGGACATCGCCCGCGCGCTGGTAGCCAAGCTGGTCAAGCTGCAGGCGCCGCCGACGGCCGCCGAGATCGAGGCCAACGACGACGCCACGGTGATCAAGCCCGCCTCGCAGAGCCGCCCCGTGGCCGACGATGCCACCGTGGTGCAACCCGCCTCGCGGCCCACCGCCACGCCACCGCATGACGATGCCACCGTGGTGAAGCCGGCTTCGTGGACGCCGCCGGAGGACAACCAGTCGACCGGCACGCAAGGCCGTACCGGCACCGGCACGCATTCCAACAGCACCTTCAACGCCGACACCTGGCAGCGCGTGGCCGATGCCGAAGGCGGCGACTACGCCACTGTGGGCATGCTCCTGAAGGGCCGCTTCCACCTGGAGCGCGAGATCGGCCGCGGCGGCATGGGCGTGGTGTTCCTGGCGCGCGACGAACGCAAGGTCGAGGCGCGCGACCGCGACCCGTACGTGGCGGTGAAGGTGTTGAACGACGAGTTCCGCCGCCATCCCGATTCGCTGATCTCGCTGCAGCGCGAATCGCGCCGCTCGCAATCGCTGGCGCACGACAACATCGTGCGCGTCTACGACTTCGACAAGGATCGCACCATCGTCTTCATGACGATGGAGTACATCGACGGCAGCGACCTGAAAACGCTGATCCGCGAGCGCGCCTACAACGGCCTGCCGCTGGCCGAGGTGCGCCCGCTGATCGAAGGCATGGCGTGGGCGCTGAAGCGCGCGCACGCCGCCGGCGTGGTGCACTCGGATTTCAAGCCCGGCAACGTCATGGTCACCCGTGACGGCGTGCCCAAGGTGTTCGACTTCGGCATCGCCCGCGCCGGCAAGCATATGGGCGACGCGGTGGGCGAGCAGACCGTGTTCGACGCCGGCACCCTGGGCGCGCTGACCCCGGCCTACGCCAGCCTGGAAATGATCCGCGGCGCCGAGCCCGCGCCCACCGACGACATCTACGCGTTGGGCTGCGTGGTGTTCGAGCTGCTCACCGGCAAGCATCCGTTCGACAAGGTCAGCGCCGAGGTGGCGCTGAAGGAAGGCCGCAAGCCGCCGCCGGTACCGGGGCTCAGCCGGCGCCAGTACAAGACGCTTTGCGACGCCATCGCGTTCCACGGCGAGCAGCGGCTGAAGAGCGCCAGCGACCTCATCGAAGGCTTGCGCGAGGTGGGTTGGCGCGAACGGCTGGGGCCGTACCTGGCCTACGGCGGCGCGGCGGCCGTGTTGCTGGCTGCCGGCGGCTGGGGTTTCGGGCGCTACCTGCACGAGCAGCAGGTGCGCGGCGTGATCGCCGGTTTCACCGTGACCGACCCGCGGCATTACCTCAACGAGGACCAGGCGCTCACGGCGTTCGACCGCCTCGGCGATGATGACCGCCTGCGCATCGTGGCCGACCAGGGCGACGCGATCCAGAACTTCCTGCTGAGCCGCGTCGATGCGTACTGGAACCCCGACCAGGGCCGTTATGCCTACGCCCGCGCGCTGCACGTGTTCGCGTTGCGCGACAAGCTCAAGCTGTATTCGCCCGCGCTCGACCTGAAGCGCAATGCGATCGAGGAACAGAAAAACGCCCTGCTGAACACGCTCGACACGCAGCTGACCCAGCGCATCGACAAGGGCGCGATCTTCGAGGACCAGACCGACAGCGCAGTGGCCACGCTGAAGCAGATCCGCGCCATCGATCCCGACAGCAGCCTGCTGAAGAACGGCGAGCTGGAGTTGAAGTACGACAGCGCCATCGGCCAGTCGCTGGCGGGCGGTCGGCTCGACGAAGCCGGCGCGCGGCTGAAACTGGCCAGCCAGTTGTTTCCCGCCTCGGTGCGATTGCAGCGACGTGAAGCGCAACTGGCCAGCCTGAACCAGACCGCCATCGCAGCCGCTGCACCGACGACCAGCCATGTCGCGCAAACCGTACCGCAGGCCCGCCAGGCGCTGACCGATCTGCTGGCCAAGCCGACCATGGATGGCAAGTGGCAGGCCGCCGTGGCGGACGCGATGCTCACGCTGAAGGGCGACAGCGCCGCCGAAACCACGCGTCTGGTCACCGCACTGGCGGACGCCATCGCGACCGAAACCGGCGGTCAGTCGGACCCGTTGCACCTGGCCCGGGCCGGCGAACTGGTGGCGTTCGGCCTGCGTTATGCGCCGGATTCCAAATCACTGCTGGCGCAGCGCGATCGCATCGATGCACTGCTGCATCAACAGCAGGCGCAACTGGATCAGGAAAGCGTGGCGGCCGAGGTCACCTCGCGCATCGAATCGCTGAAGCGCGCGGCGGCGGCCGGGGACACGGCCAAGGCGCAGGAGTCGCTGGCGCGGGTCCAGGCCCTGCAGCCGGACAATGCCTTCCTCAAGCACGACGGCCCGCAACTCGTGGCGAATGCCTACCTCGGCAAGGCGCGCGAGGCGTTCCGCAAGGGGCGTGATACCACCACCGCATCGGTGCTGGCGCAGGCCACGCAGGCGTTGGGCGATCGCGCCGATCTGCGCCATGCCGGCACCGGCTACGCGTTGGCGTCCGGTGTGATCAAGGCGCGCGGCAAGGCCGTCGCCGCGGCCGACTACCAGCGCCTCAGCGGCCAGCTGGCAGAGCTGCGTCGCGTCGATGCCGACGGTCTCGCGCAGCTGGAATCCGACATGAAACTGCGCGGCCAGTTGCCCGAGGGCAGCCTGTCGCGCGCGCTCGATGCCTTGAAGACCGGTGCCAGCGCACCGTCGCCCATCGCCACGCCTGGCCCCGCCGTGGCCGCGGCACCCACGCCGGCACCGACCGCCGCGACGCCCGTCGCCCCGACGCGGAATGGCACCAGGCCGGCGGTCGCCACGGCCAAGCCGGCAGCGCCCGGTCAAGCGACCGCGGCGCCGGGGTCGGCGCCGGCCAGCGCCGACCCCTGCGGTCAACCGGCGCTGGTGGGGCAGGGTCGCAGTTGCTTCGACCCGATCGCCGGCAAGCGCGGCCCCAGCCTGGTGGTGGTCAGCGGTGTGGGCGGCGGCAAGCCTTATGCGATTTCGCGTACCGAGATCACCGTCAACGAGTTCAACCGTTTCTGCGCGGCTACCGGCAAGTGCACGGCCATCACGGTGGCCGACCGCGAGAGCGGCGTGCTGCCGGTCAGCAACATCACGCTGGCCCAGGCGCGCGCTTATGCCGCCTGGCTGGGCAGTGCCAGCGGCTACGTTTATCGCTTGCCCACCGATGCCGAGTGGATGCATGCGGCGCAGGCGGGTTCGGGCTGGAAACAGGCACCCGACAGCAACTGCGTACCGCCCGGCGTCATCGGTGGTGATGGCTCCGGCGGACCGATCTCGGCCCGCGGGCGTGAGCCCAACCCGTGGGGCCTGGTCAACCTGACCGGCAATGTGTGGGAATGGGTGAGCAGCGGCGGCAGCGCCATGGTGCGCGGCGGCAGCTACACCAGTTACTGGTCCGATTGCACCGTGGCCAGCCATCGCCAGGACAGCGGTGCGGCGGCGAAAGACGTGGGTTTCCGGATTGTCAGGGAATTGAAATGACCGAGCAGGAACGAAAAGCCAACCAGGATCTGCATGCGCTCGACGAGGCGCACCGGCTGGGGCGGATCACCCGTGAGGACTACCGTGCGCGCCGCCGCCGCGTGCTCGGCGCCCTGTGCGACAGCAACGGGGTCACCGCGCGCAATGCCATCACGCCGCCACCGGCCAGCGCCCGGCGGCAGGCGGCGGATACCACCGCCCCGGGCGAGGCGTTGAACATGCTGTTTCCGGCGCGCTCGGGCCAGACCCGGAAATACCTGATCGGCCTGGTAGTGGTGGCGGTGGTCTGTGCGCTGCTGCTGTACGGGTTGTTGCACGGCAAATGACGTAGTGCGGGTCGGTGCTGCAGCGCCACAACGACGGTTGATCAAATTTTCCGCCATTTGACGCATTAGCAGAAAACGGCCCGGATGTACCACGAGGGCATGGCAGTTTCTGGTCGTCAGGCTGCCACGATCAACGATTGCAAGGGGAATGTCGTGCGGATTGCTTGCCTGGCAGGGGCGTTGGCGCTGGCCTTGAGCGGTACGGTGTTGGCGCAGGAGACGGCGCCGCCGCCGGCCGCCGCGCCGGAGAGTGGCGCGAGCGCGGCAACCCCGGACATGGCCGCACCGCAGATCCTGATCAGCGGCATCGCCCCGGGCGACGCCGTCGCGGCGGCCGCCGCGCAGCAGGCCATCGATACCGAATACAACAACGCCGTGGCCGCCGCCGGCGGCGCCACCACGCTCAGCCCCGCGCAATGGCAAGCGGTTGCCGACAAGGTGACCGCAGCGCTGCAGCAGGCCGGCCATCCCGACGCCCGTGCCTATCTGGCCACCCAGCTGATGGCGTTCCGCCCGCACGCGCCGGCCGCGGTGGCGCAAACCACTCCCGCCACCCCCGCTGCGCCGGCGGACAACGTGGTGCCGCCGGTGCGCGACCGCGAAACCGACGCGGCCGTGTCGCAACAGATCGCCGTACGCGGCTTCCGCGTGCAGGGCGTCGGCAATCACCCGGACAACGACATCACCCCGGCCTCGATCCAGGCGCTGGCCGATGCCCAGTTCAAGGCGCTGGGCGGCGACGCGACAACGCCGGCCCAACTGGATTTCACCCAGCTGCAGGAGGTGGCCGACAAGATCACCGCGCGCTACCGCAACGCCGGCTTCATCGTGGCCACGGCGTTCCTGCCTGCGCAGACCGTGGGCGACGACAAGCTCATCGAGATCAAGGTGCTGGAAGGCACCATCGGCAAGATCATCGTCAAGGGCACCAAGCGCTATCGCCCCGGCGTGATCGCCGCGCCGGCGGAGAAACTGCGCGGCAAGCCGTTGCGCAAGAGCGCCGTCGACACCGCCCTGCTTTACGACCGCGACTTGCCCGGCGTGTCGGTGACCTCCACCTTCCAGCCCGGCTCGAAGACCGGCGAAACCGACCTGGTGATGGTGGCGCGCGAGGCGAAACGGCCGTTCACCTTCACCACCGGCGTCAACAATTACGGCAACGAATTGACCGGTCGTTACCGCGCGCAACTGGGCGCCACCTGGTTGAGCCCGCTGGGCATCGGCGACAGCCTGGCCGCCAACGTCGACTACGCCTTCAACCCGCGCAACAACGTCTACGGCTCGCTGGTCTATCGCGCGCCCACCGTGGTGGTGCCGGGCCTCAGCGCCGTGATCGGCGCCACCCGCAGCGCGATGCAGATCAACACCGGCACCTTTACCGCGTTGGGCGTGAAAGGCCCCAGCTCGCTGTATTTCGGCGGCGCGGACTGGGCCTTCGTCAATACCGACGCGCTGAAACTGCAGGGCACGCTGCGTTACATCAAGGAGCAGTCCAAGCTCAGCACGGTCGGCACGACGTTGTCCGACCAGCGCTTCGACGTGGCCGAGCTCGGCTTCGGCATGAACCACACCGACCAGCGTTTCCACGGCATCGACCTGCTGCAGCTGGCCGTGCGCAAGTCGGTGAAGGATCGCTCGCGCCAGCCGGATCTGGTCAGCCCGGATCACGCCCGCAGCTTTCTCAGCGCCAAGCTCTCCTATACGCGCCTGCAGTTTCTTACCGACCGGCAACGGCTGTATTTCAAGCTGGCTGGCCAGTTCACCAACGACGCGCTGGTGCCGCTGGAGCAGTTTGGCCTGGGTGGCCCCGACAGCGTGCGCGCCTATCCGATTTCCGAGGGCCTGGCTGATCGGGGCTATTACAGCTCGCTGGAATACCACGTCGATGCGCCCGGCTTCGGTGACAAGGTGTCGCCGTTCTACGGCCGGCCGTGGCGCGAGCTGCTGGAGTTCGAGGCCTTCGTCGATTACGGCAAGGGCTACCCGGCCGGCGCCAATCGTCGCAACAAAACCCGCTCGGTCACCCTCAACGGTATCGGCGCGGGGCTGATTTTCCGCTTGCCCCAGTTCCATCAGTTCGAGTTCCACCTCGACGGTTCCGTACCGACGAGTCGGCAGCGCGCATCCGACGACAACGGCTACCACATCTATTCGCGCTTCGGCTTCACGTTTTGACGGGTGACACCATGAACAACACTATCGACGCGAAGACCCGCGGCGCACACGCCGCCACCCTGCCGCCGCATGCCGGCCGGCTGCGGCGAAAACTGTTGCCGGTAAGCCTGTCGCTGCTGCTGGTCAGCCCGTTCGTGTTTGGCGGTGAAGCGATGGCCGCCGCCGTCGGCGCCACCACCGGGCCCACCGGCGGCACCGTGGTGGGCGGTGTCGGCAGCATCACGCAGAACGGCGCCAACACCGTCATCAACCAGAACTCGGCCAAGCTGGCGCTGGACTGGCAGACCTTCAACGTGGGCAAGGATGCCTCGGTGAAGTTCAACCAGCCGTCGTTCAATGCGGTGGCGCTGAACCGCATCCTGGACCAGAACCCCAGCCAGATCTTCGGCCACATCAGTTCCAACGGCCAGGTGTTCCTGATCAACACCCACGGCATCATCTTCGGCGCCAGCGCGCAGATGAACGTGGGCGGCCTGATGGCCAGCACGCTCGACCTCACGCCCAAGGACTTTCTCGCCAGCCGCTACAACCTCGACGCGCACGGCGCCAATGCCGGCATCGTCAATCACGGCCTGATCAAGGCCGCCAGCGGCGGTTCGGTGAGCCTGGTCGGTGGCAGCGTCGCCAACGATGGCGTGATCCTGGCCAACTACGGCCGCATCAACCTCGACGGCGCCGATCGCGCCGTGCTCGATTTCGACGGCAATGGCCTGATCAACATCCAGGTCACCGGCGAGCTGAAACAGCGACTGGACAACAACCAGGCGGCGGTAACCAACAAGGGCACGCTGAAGGCCGACAGCGGCACCGTGGTATTGCAGGCGTCTGCCGCGAAAGACCTGTTCACCAACCTGGTCAACAACAGCGGCGTCATCGATGCCGGCGGCATCAGCACCCAGGGCGGCGTGGTGCGGCTGGTGGCGGCCGGTGGCAACACCGAGAACAGCGGCGCCATCAACGTCACCGGCGCACAAGGCGGCAGCGTGCAGTTGCTGTCGGACCAGAACGTCAGCGTCACCGGCAATGTCGATGCCTCCGGCAGCCATGGCGGCGGCAGCATCCGCGTGGGCGGCGGCTACCAGGGCGGCGAAGGATTGCAGGCCGCGGCAGTGACCTATGTCGGCCCGGACGCGCGATTGAACGCCGACGCCTTGCAGTCGGGCGATGGTGGTTCAGTGGTGCTGTGGTCGAACACCGCGACCGGCTTCAAGGGCAACATCAGCGCACGCGGCGGCGCGGCCGGCGGCAACGGCGGCATGGCCGAAGTTTCCAGCCGCGGCTACCTGGCTTTCGACGGCTCCGCCGACCTGCGCGCGCCGCACGGGGCATGGGGCACGCTGCTACTGGACCCGAATGACATCACTATCAGTGATGATCCGAATGCCAACCCGGCGACCCTGGACGGCTTCGACGCCAGTGGCGTTTTCACGCCAGGGGATGCGACCGCCGCATCCACCATCAACACGGGCACCATCGTCGCCCAGCTGGGCAGCAGCGACGTCAACATCAAGACGACCGACGGCAACATCACCGTCGTCAACGGTTTCACCTACAACGGTGAAAACGACCGCACATTGACGCTGGATGCAGCCGGCACGCTGACATTCAAGACCGGCGCGACCATTGAGTCCACCGGAGGAACCGGCGGCACGCATACGCTCGGCGGCGTTCTGACCGGAACGAGTGGTGTCGTTTTTGAAGGCGGTTCCAGTTTCATCACCAACGGCGGCGACCTGGCCGTCAACGGCGGCGCGTTCACGCTCGATGGCGCACTCGATGCCGGCGCCGGCACGGTCACGCTGGATTCGAGCGGCGCAATCGGCCAGACCAGTGGTGTCATCACCGCCGGCACGCTGACCGGCAGCTCGACCGGGGCGACGACACTCGGCGAAGCCAACCAAATTGGCACGCTGGGTGATTTCAGCGCGGCCAGCCTCTCGCTGACCAACAGCACGGCGCTCACCATTGCGGGCAACATCGTGGCAGGCGACGCGGGCGATCCCGTCGGACCGCCGGTCGTTCTGCCCACCGGCGGCAGCATCACGCTGAGTTCCGGCGGCATCATCACGCAGGACGCCGGCAGCAGCATCTCGAGCAACGGCGGCGACATTTCCCTCACCGGCAGTGCGGTGGCCTTGAGCGGCACGCTCGACGCCAGCAATTCGGACACCACCGGCGATGTGACCTTGACCAGCACGGCTGGCGGCCTGTCGGTGGAGGACATCACCGGTGACACGGTAACGCTGGAGGCCACGGGCGGCGGGATCACGCAAACCGACGGCGTAATCACGGCGGCTACGCTCACCGGCAGTACCACGGGCGATGCCACGCTCAACCGGTCCACCAACGTCATCGCAAAGCTGGACGACTTCAGCGCGGCCAGCCTTTTGCTGGCGAACAACACGGCGCTCACCATCGCGGGCAACGTCGTTGCAGGCGATGCGACCGGCACGCCGGTGGTGCCGGGCAATATCACGCTGAGTTCCGGCGGCGTCATCACGCAGGAAGCCGGCAGCAGCCTGTCGAGCAATGGTGGGGACATTTCCATCACGGGAAGTGCCACTGGCCCGGGCTCTACGCTGATCCTTGACGGCACGCTCGACGCCGGTACAGGTGGCGTAAGTCTGACCACCGATGCCGGCGATCTGTCGCTGGGTGGCGCTGTGACTGGCGCCACGGTGACGCTGACCGCAAACGGCGTGGACGGTGCCATCAAGCAGACCGCGGGCAGCATCACCGCCACTGGCGGTAACGTCACGTTGAACTCGGCTGGCGGCACGCAACTCGGCAAGATCGAGGCGGGAAGCCTGACCGTGACCGCCGGTGGCATCACCCAGTTGAGTGGTGCAGGCGATGCGTTGCTCGTCAGCGGCACATCGAGTTTCGACGCGGGCGCGCACGCCATCACGCTGGACAACACCAGCAATCACTTCACGGGCGCGGTGAGCCTCACCAACAGCGACGCGAACGCCGTCACGCTCAACAACGGCGGCAATGCGCTGGTGCTGGGTGATGTGCAGGTGGGTAGTGGCACGCTGACGGTGTCGGGCGTGGGCATCACGCAAGCGACCGGGAGCACGATCACCCAGGCGGCAAGTGCCGGTGCGGTGCAATTCAACGCCGGTGCGGGCGTGCTTCAACTGGACAAGGCCAACACCTTCACCGGTGCGGTGAGCCTGGCCAACAGCGACGCGAACGCCGTCACGCTCAACAACGGCGCCGATGCGCTGGTGCTGGGTGATGTGCATGTGGGCAGTGGCACGCTGACGGTGTCGGGCGTGGGCATCACGCAAGCGACCGGGAGCACGATCACCCAGGCGGCGAGTGCCGGTGCGGCGCAATTCAACGCCGGTGCCGGCGTGCTTCAGCTGGGCAACGCCAATGCCTTCACCGGTGCAGTGAGCCTCAAAAACAGCGGCGCCAACAATGTCACGCTCGACAACGGCACCAATGCGCTGGTGCTGGGTGATGTGCAGGTGGGCAGCGGCGCATTGACGGTGACGGGTGTCGGCATCACGCAAGCGACCGGCAGCACGATCACCCAGGCGGCGGGCGCGGGTGCGGCACAATTCGACGCCGGTGCCGGCGTGCTTCAACTGGACAAGGCCAACACCTTCACCGGTGCGGTGGGCCTCACCAACAGCGGTGCGAATGACGTCACGCTCAACAACGGTGCCAATGCGCTGGTGCTGGGCGATGTGCAGGTGGGTAGCGGCGCGCTGACGGTGACGGGCGTGGGCATCACGCAAGCGACCGGGAGCACGATCACCCAGGCGGCAGGTGCGGGTGCGGCGCAATTCAACGCCGGTGCCGGCGTGCTTCAGCTGGACAAGGCCAATACCTTCACCGGTGCGGTGGGCCTCACCAACAGCGGTGCGAATGACGTCACGCTCAACAACGGCGCCAATGCGCTGGAGCTAGGCGATGTGCAGGTGGGCAGCGGCACGCTGACAGTGTCGGGTGTCGGCATCACGCAAGCGGCCGGCAGCACGATCACCCAGGTGGCGGGCGCGGGTGCGGCGCAATTCAACGCCGGTGCCGGCGTGCTTCAGCTGGACAAGGCCAACACCTTCACCGGTGCGGTGGGCCTCACCAACAGTGGGGCGAATGACGTCACGCTCAACAACGGCAGCAATGCGCTGGTGCTCGGCGACGTGCAGGTGGGCAGTGGTACGTTGACGGTGTCGGGTACCGGCATCACGCAAGCGGTCGGCAGCACAATCACCCAGGCGGCGAGTGCGGGTGCGGCGCAGTTCGACGCCGGTGTTGGTGCACTTCAGCTGGCCAACGCCAATACCTTCACTGGTGCGGTCAGCCTGAAAAACAGCGGTGCCAACAACGTCACGCTGAACAATGGCGCCAACGCGCTGACCTTGGGTACATCAACGCTGGGCAGCGGCACTTTCAACCTGACGGGGACCGGTCAGACCACTCTGGCCGGCAACCTCAGCACCAGCGGTGGCGCGATCGCCTTGTCGGGACCGATAACGCTGGGTGCAGCGAGCACCGGTGTCGATACAACCGATGGTGGCAGCGTGGCGGCGGGCGCGGCGATCACGTTCAACGGCGCGGTGAATGGCGCTTCGACCCTTACCTTGAATGCCGGTACGGGAGGTACGGTCACGTTGGGCGGAGCAGTCGGTGCCGCAACAACCTTGACTGGCCTCGACGTCACCGCGGGCAGCTTCAGCGCGAACACGTTGAACATCGGTACCGGTGGGTTGGCGGTTACCACCCGCGCCGGTGACATCACGCAAGGCGGTGCATTCACGGTCACCGGCGCTTCGAGTTTCGACGCGGGCGCGCATGCCATCGCGCTGGCCAACACGAACAATCACTTTACCGGTGCAGTGAGCCTCGCCAACAGCGATGCGAACGACGTCACGCTCAACAACGGCGCCAATGCGCTGGAGCTGGGTGATGTGCAGGTGGGTAGCGGCGCATTGACGGTGTCGGGTGTCGGCATCACGCAAGCGACCGGCAGCACGATCACCCAGGAAGCGAGTGCAGGTGCGGCGCAATTCAATGCCGGTGCCGGCGTGCTCCAACTGGACAACGCCAACACGCTCACCGGTGCGGTGAGCCTCAAGAACAGCGGCGCCAACGACGTCACGCTGGACAATGGCAGCAACGCGCTGGTGCTGGGCGACGTGCAGATCGGCAGTGGTGCGCTGACAGTATTGGGTGTGGGCATCACGCAAGCGGTTGGCAGCACGATCACCCAGGCGGCGAGCGCGGGTGCGGCACAATTCAACGCCGATGCCGGCGTGCTCCAACTGGACAACGCCAATACCTTCACGGGTGCGGTGAGCCTCAACAACAGCGGCGCCAACAACGTCACGCTGAATAACGGGGCCAACGCGTTGGCGCTGGGTACGTCCACGCTGGGCAGCGGCACTTTCAACCTGACGGGCACCGGCCAGACAACCCTGGCCGGCAACCTCAGCACCAGCGGTGGCGCGATCATCTTGTCGGGACCGGTGACGCTGGGTGCAGCCAGCACCGGTGTCGATACAACCGGTGGTGGCAGCGTGACGACGGGCGCGGCGATCACGTTCAACGGCGCGGTGGATGGCGCTTCGACCCTTACCCTGAATGCCGGTACGGGAGGTGCGGTCACGTTGGGCGGAGCAGTCGGTGCCGCAACAACCTTGACTGGCCTCGACGTCACCGCGGGCAGCTTCAGCGCGAACACGCTGAACATCGGTACCGGCGGACTGTCGGTAGCGACCCAGGCCAGTGACATCACACAGGGCGGTGCATTCACGGTCACCGGCGCGTCGAGTTTCGACGCAGGCGCACATGCCATCACGCTGGCCAACACGAACAATCACTTCACCGGTGCAGTGAGCCTCACCAACAGCGGCGCGAACGCCGTCGCGCTCAACAACGGCAGCAATGCGCTGGAGCTGGGCGATGTGCAGGTGGGCAGCGGCACGCTGACAGTGTCGGGTACCGGCATCACGCAGGCGACCGGCAGCACGATTACCCAGGCGGCGGGTGCGGGTGCGGCGCAATTCAACGCCGGTGCCGGCGTGCTTCAGCTGGACAGCGCCAACACCTTCACCGGCGCGGTGAGCCTCAACAACAGCGGCAACCACGACGTGACGCTGGACAACGGTACCCACGCGTTGACCCTTGGCACGTCCACGCTGGGAAGCGGTGCCTTCAGTCTCGAGGGCAGCGGTCAAACGACCCTGGCCGGCAACCTCACCACGACGGGCGGTGCGATCACCTTGTCCGGTTCGGTGGCCCTGGGCTCACCCGTTACCGGCATCTACACGACAGGCGGCGGTGCGACGACAGGCGCGGCGATCACTTTCGACGGCGCGCTGGACGGTGCCTCCGGCCTGACCCTGGATGCGGGGACGACAGGCCTGGTCACACTGGGCGGAGTCGTTGGCAATACGACGGCCTTGACCAGCCTCACCGTTACCGCAGGCAGCTTCAGTGCGAATACGCTGAACATCGGTAGCGGTGGATTGTCGGTGACTACCCAGGCCGGCGACATCATGCAGAGCGGTACGGGCGCATTTACGGTGGTGGGAACGTCGGACTTCACCGCCATGAATGGGCACGAGATCACGCTGGAGGCCGCCAATAATGATTTCCAGGGGAGTGTCAAAGCCACCGGCACCGGGGTGTCGATCACCGACACCAACGACCTGACGATCGACACACTGACCAACGGCACCGACGGCACCGTGAGCCTGATCGCCGGCGGCGCGCTGCTGTTGCCCACCGGTTCGATCGACACCGGCGCGGCCGACCTGACACTGGAGGCGAATGGTGGAACCCTGGTTGCACCCGGTGTGCTGAGCGGCGCCAACGTAACGCTCAGCAGTCAAGGCGACATCACTCTGAGTAAAGCGGTGACGGCAACGGGAACCTTGAGCCTGACCAGCCTCGCCGGGGCGATCGGACAGAGCCTCACCGGCAACCTCACGGCGGCAGTACTGACGGGCAGTTCGTCCGGCAGCACACTGCTCGATGGCACCAATCACATCGCCAGCCTGGGCAATTTCAGCGCCAGCGGATTCAGCCTGACCAACAGCCAGGGTCTTTCTGTCAGCGGCGTGGTCGATGGTGGCAGCAGCGCCGCGCTGACCACCACCAGCGGCAACCTGACGGTCGGCGGCAGGCTCAAGGGCACGACGGTCACGCTTACGTCCGCAGGTGCGATCGACGAAGGCGGCACCAGTACTGGGGTGATCGAGGCGGGCACGCTGACAGGCACTTCGCAGGGCGATACCTTGCTCGATGGCGCCAACCTGGTCGACACGCTCGGCAGTTTCAGTGCGGCCAACTTCACCCTCGTCAACAATCAGGGCCTGGCGGCAAACGGCCCGCTGACCACAACGGGCGGCACCGGCAGCATCAGCCTGAAGACCACCACCGGGGCCTTGAGCCTGGGCAGCGACTTGTCCGGTGGCGCCATTTCGCTGGAGTCAGCCGACGACCTCGTGCTGGCCAAGGCCATCAACGGCAGCACGGTCGAGCTGATTTCTTCCGGTGGCGGCATCAGCCAGAGTGCCGGCGTCATCACGGCAGGCACGTTGAGCGGTCATGCCGCGGATAGTGTCGCGTTGAACCTGGGCAACCGGGTTGTGGCGCTGGGTAACTTCGATGCCGATGGATTCAGCCTGACCAACGACGCGGCCCTGGCCGTCAACGGCGTAGTCGATGGCGGCAGCAGCACCACGCTGACCACCACGACCGGCAACCTGACGGTCAACGGTACGCTCAAGGGCACGGCGGTCACGCTCAGCTCCGCCGGTGGCATCGGCGAAGGTGCCGCTGGTGTGATCGAGGCGGATACGCTGGCTGGCCACTCGCAAGGCGATACCTTGCTTGGCGGCGCCAACCTGGTCGACACGCTCAACAATTTCGACGCGACCAACTTCAGCTTCGTCAATGCGCAGGATCTGGCCGTCAGCGGTCCACTGGCGACGGGCGCCGGCGCTGGCAGCATCAGCCTGAAGACGAGCAGCGGGACCTTGAGCGTGAATGACGACCTGGTGGCGTCGGCCGTGGCGCTGACCTCAGCCGACGGCCTCACGTTGACCCACAACATCAATGCCACCGCGGTGTCGCTGGCGGCCGGCGGCAACATCAGCCAGAGCGCTGGCGTCATCACTGCCGGCACCTTGACGGGTCAATCGACGGGCACCACGACCCTGGGCCTTGCCAACCACGTCGGCACGCTGGGCAGTTTCAAGGCGGCGAACTTCAGCCTGGTCAATGACGCCGGGCTATCCGTCAACGGTCCGCTGCAGATCACCAGCCCCAACGGCGGTGTCAGCCTGAGGACGACATCGGGCATCCTGACGGTCAATTCGGTGCTGAGCGCCGGTGCCGTCAGCCTGGACTCCGCCGGCAACCTGGCGTTGGCACATGAAGTCAGTGGTGGCCTGGTCACGCTGAAGTCGGGCGGCAATATCAGCCAGACGGCCTCGGGAACACTTACGGCCACCACCTTGACCGGCAGCTCGACAGGCAGCACCACGCTCAACGGATCGGGCAACAAGATCGGCACACTGGGCAGCTTCACCGCGGCGGGTTTCAGCCTGACCAACAGTCAGTCGCTGTCGGTCGCCGGCCCGGTCAATGGCGGTGCCAGCACGTCGCTGGCGACCACGGCCGGCAACCTGGCGATCAACGGTGCCGTGAACGGAACCACCACCGCCTTCAATGTTGCCGGCAACATCACCCAGGGGGCAGGCGGCGTCATCACGGCGGCTACGTTGCGCGGTACGGCGGGGGGTGCGGTAGCGCTCGGCGGCAACAACCAGATCGACACGCTGGGTGACTTCAGCGCCGCCGGGTTCAGCCTGAAAAACGCGCGGGACCTGACCGTCGCCGGCACCGTGAATGGCGGCAGCAGCGCAGGGCTGGCGACGACAGGCAACCTGATCATCAACGGCACGCTCACCGGTGCAACCACCACGCTCGACGTGACCGGCGCCATCAGCGAGGCCAGCGCGGGCAGCATCGTCGCCGGCCGGCTCAATGGCGACACCACCGGGGCCGTCAGCCTTACCGGCAACAATCGCATCGGCGCGCTGGGCGATTTCAGTGCCGCCTACCTCAACCTCGGCAATGCCCAGGCACTGACCGTGGCCGGCACGGTCGACGGCGGCACCAGCACCACGCTGACCACCACCAGCGGCGATCTCACGATCAACGGCGCGCTGAAAGGCACGGCCATGACGCTGGACTCGGCCGGCGCGATCAACGAAGGCAGCCAGGGAGTGATCACCGCCGCCACGCTGACCGGGCGTTCGACCGGCATCACCGCGCTCAACGGTGCCAACCGTGTCGGCACCCTGGGCAGCTTCGATGCGGCGGGCTTCGACTTCACCAACGCGCAGGCGCTGTCGGCCAACGGCCCGCTGACGATCGCCAACGGTGGGCGCCTGCATCTGACGACGTCATCGGGCGTACTGTCGGTCAACTCCGCGTTGCGCGGTGGCGACGTGGGCCTGAGTTCCGCCAGCGACCTGACCCTGACCCAGGCGGTGCAGGGCGACACGGTTACGCTGGTTTCGGGCGGCAACATCAGCCAGACCGCCAGCGGCATCGTCACGGCAGGCACGCTGGCCGGCCGTTCCGTCGGCAGCACCATGCTCGATCCGGTCAACCATGTGGACGCGCTGGGCAGCTTCAGTGCCAATGGTTTCGACCTGGCCAGCGACCGGACACTGACCGTCATCGGCCCGGTCGATGGCGGTGACCACGTCAACCTGATCACCACCAACGGCGACATCATCATCAACGGCCTGGTCAGTGGCACCCGCACCACGCTCAGCTCGGCCGGCGCCATCAATCAGGGCTCGGCAGGTGGTATTGCCGCCAGCACGCTGAGCGGCAGTTCGACGGGCGCCACCACACTGGAAGGTGGCGGCAACCGGGTGGCCACGCTGGAAGCATTCAAGGCCGCGGGCTTCAGCTTCACCAACGGGCAATCCCTGATCGTGGCCGGCCCGATCGACGGTGGCGCGCGCACCACGCTCACCACCACCCGCGGTGGTGACCTGTCGATCGACGGCGCCGTTCAGGGCGGCATGATGACCCTGGTTTCCGCCGGTGCCATCAACGAAGGCGCCAGCGGCAGCCTCACCGCCGATACGCTGACCGGCAGCGCGACGGGCATGGTCATGCTGGGCGATGCCGCGCACCCGCTGGCCAACTACATCGGTACGCTGGGTGGTTTCTCGGCGCCGGCCGGTTTCAGCCTCACCAATGCACAGACCCTGACCCTGGCGTCGGTGAACGGCAGCGGCTACACGGTGGATGCCGGCACGTCGTCAACCTACCTTTCGGTGGTCAACGGCGACTTGCTGCAGGCTGACCAGGCATGGCTGTACAACGGCGCGGGCGTATGGGCGTCCACCGGCCACATGGGTGTCGGCGGCGCGCCGATCTATGTGACTGGTGTCGACGCGCAGGTCATCGTGCCGGGTGGCATTTCGCCTGCGTATTTCTATGCGGTGGACCGGCAGGGCAACATCCTGCCGCTCACCGGTGGCAGCAGCATCAACGTGCCCACGTCGGCGTTGACCAGCCGCGCGCAGAACACCAACAAGCACACCGACTCGTACATCGACTCCAGCGTGATCTCGGCCAACTACCGAGCCTTCGGCATCGTGCCGTCGGGTTTGCTGCTGCCGCCCGACCAGCAGCGCTGCGCACCCGATGCGATGGATTGCGATGATGAGTAAAGCCCGTCCCACCCGCGCACGTGCGATGCGATGGTGGATTGCCGCGGCCGGTTGCGCGCTGGCGACCCCCACCGGTGCCCAACTGGCGCCGCGGGTCACCGGTGAAACGGTGATCGCCCAGCTCGACGCGGCACAGCATGACCTGGCCGCGAAGGCGCATGCGTCGTCCGATCCGCAACTTGTGGCCACCAGCGACCAGCTGGCGCACATGGCCAGCGACTTGCGCGCCACGCTGGGCGGTTCCGATGCGACCAAGCCCGTGGACATCATCGACGGGCGCGCGCAGGCAAGAGCCCGGCGTGCGCAGGCCGCCGCGCAACGCACGCGCGCCTATCTCGACATTTCCGGTGGATGCGTCGGCGGCGACGCCCGCGCGCTTGCCGATGCCCTGGCTGCCAGCGTCAAGCGGCTGGCCGACGCCGAGGATGCGTCCAAGGACGCGCAGCCGGTGATCGATGCGGTCGAGACGCTGGATCACAAACCGTTGTTCGCCCTGCATCCCGGCGACAAGCCGTTGGCGTTTGCCCTGACCGGCACGAACCTGTCGGACGCGCAATGCGCCGATCCCGAAGTTACGGCCACCGACGGGCAGGGCGCGCCGCTCGCGGTGCAACCGGTGATCACCGGCGTCTCGGCGGCCCGCATCGAACTGAAACTGCCACCCAGCCAGATGCTCGAACCGGGAAGCTACGTGCTGCACGTCGTGCCGAAGCGCAAGACCTTCCTGCTGGGCTGCGTCACCCAGCCCGAAGCGGTTGCCGTGGTGCAGATCGCGAAACCGTTGCGACTTTCCGTGGACTACAGCTTGACCGCCATGTGCGCCGCCGACCCTGGTGGTGCAGGGAAAAGCGTGCCGCTGGGCGCGGGCACCTTGCCCGACATCAGCGCCTACGGCAGTACCGTTTCGCAGCAGATCGATACCACCGCCTGCGGTGATCCGCTGAGCTACGCGGTGAGCGCCACGGTCCGGCGCGCGGACGGCAGCAGTGCGTCGATCGGGCCGATCGTGCAAAGCGCCAATGCCAGCATCACCGCCGGTTTGCCCGGCGGGCTTTCGCTGAACTGGAATCCATCGATCCACACGATGTTCGTCCGCTCCGGCGCGAACACCTGCAAGGGCGTCCATTGACGCCCTTGCCGTGTTTCATTCGTATTCGGTGCGGCCGGAAACAACCTGCAGCTCGCTGACTCCGCCGGGGGCCAGGTCGTTCAGCAGGTCCAGGAAGCTCTTGTCGACCAGGCGCTTGGCACGCTCCAGCAACAGCGGGATCGGGCTGGACGGCTCGTTTTTCGCGTAGTACTCGCACAGTTCGTCGAGCCGCTTGATGACGTCCTGCGAGTTCTCGATGCGGCCGCTGGCCACGGGCTTTGCGTGGCCTGATGCAACGGCTTGCGCACCTTCCTCCGCTTCGTATTCACCCGCGGCCTCGTCTTGCGGCATGCGCTTGGCAAGCTGTGCTTCCACGAATTTTTTCAGCTCATGGATATCGCCGATCAATGCCTTCAGGTCCGGGCCGGCGGTACCGATCTGCTCGCTGAAAATGCCGTCGATCGCTTTGGCCTGATCCAGCGCCTCGTTAATCGCCGTGGCGTTGGCCAGCAATTGCTCTTCCGGACAATCCAGGCAACACGCCTCGATCTCGGTCAGGCCGGGTGCTTCGCCGGACTCGCTATCAGTCGAGCTGATTTTCAGCGTGCCTTGGGCAATCTGCAGATCGCGCAATGAAAAACGCCCCAGTCGCGGCGACTGCACAAAAGGCGTGGTGCGGAAATAACCGAGCACGCTCTGGGTGTCGCTGATCGGCACCACGGCGTTGACGCGGGCGGTCGGATCGTTGTCGTCCTCGGCGTCCAGTTGCGGGTGCACGCCATCCCAGTAGTTTTCCAGCAGGGCGCGAATCAGGCCAAGGCCCGACGCCCAGCCCGGCATGCCATCGGTACGCATCCAGGCGGTCGCCAGGTGCGTGGCAACGCGCAGATCCTTGGAGCGCCCCAGCAGCGCTTCGGCCATGCTGGCGACCTTCTCCCAGTCCGGCTCCTCGGCGGCCTTGACGCTGTCGCCGATGGCGCGTTCGGCCTTGGGCGAGGCGGCGCGGTCGAGCGCCAGAAAATCCTGGTCGTATTCCAGGTTTTCACCGGTGGGCAATTCATCCCCCAGCGGAGCAATCAACGATTCCAGATCATGGTTTGACATGGCGTCCATATATCGCGGCAATGGAGGCCCTCATGGTAACGCAATTGCGCCGTTCCATACGATCTCGTGGCATATTTTTAGCGTGTTCCCATAATCATTTTTCCGGCGTGGTCACGGCTTAATCGCGTGGTGCAAGATAATCGTCGCGAGGGATCGTGCAAGCCACCCGTCGGGCTCAATGCTGTTGTGCACAGGCAGCTGCCTGCGCGGCACTGGCGTGGCCACCGCGGATGCGTCCGGAGTTGGCCACGACGACGTTGAGCGCCTGCTCGGGCGTGCCGCGGCGGCAGAACACGAAGGTAAGGTTGCTGCCGCGGGCGCTGCCATCGGCCTGGAAACGTACGTGGTGTCGGCCGACCGAACTCTGGATCGTGAGGCGTTCGGCGTAGTTGCCATTGACATGCAGCGGCTGGCCGTCGGGCTGGTTGTCATGATCGCGATCGGCGGCAAGCAGCCAGCCATGGTCCCAGCGCTCTTCATCGGCGCATTGCCGACCGTCGCGGCTGGGGCAGAACACCGTGGCATGCCGCGCAATCACGGCCGCTTCGCGGGTGTGATGCAGGGCGCCGATGAAATCGGCCTGGGCTGTCCGCAGCTGGTTCCGGTCGAGCAGGTGCCGCATCGACGGCATCGCGGCACCGACCAGGGTCGCGATGATCGCGATCACCATGACCTGTTCGACGAGCGTGACGCCACGCTCCCGTTGACCGTTTATCCATCCCTGATCCGGCACGTTCACGCTCCTGCGTCGCCTGGAACCGGCATGCTAGGTGTCTGCCGGGAACGTGGCTGTCGCCCGATCGGCGTCTCCGGCGTCGGTCACTGCTGACGCCAGCTGTCAGCAGGCCCGATTTAAAATGGCCCGTCGCACCCACACATGTAGCCGATGACCGACCGCTTCCAACTCGTTGCTCCGTACCAACCCTCCGGCGACCAGCCGCAGGCGATCTCACGCCTGGCCGAAGGTTTCGAGGCCGGCCTGGCCGCGCAAACGCTGCTGGGCGTCACCGGCTCGGGCAAGACCTACACCATCGCCAACGTGATCGAGAAGGTGCAGCGGCCCACCATCGTGATGGCGCCGAACAAGACCCTGGCGGCGCAGTTGTACGGGGAATTCAAGGAGTTTTTCCCGCACAACGCGGTGGAATACTTCGTCAGCTACTACGACTACTACCAGCCGGAAGCGTACGTGGTGGCGTCGGACACGTTCATCGAGAAGGACGCCTCGATCAACGAGCACATCGAGCAGATGCGGCTGTCGGCGACCAAGGCGCTGCTGTCGCGGCGGGACTCCATCATCGTCGCCACCGTGTCGGCGATCTACGGCCTGGGCAATCCCGAGGACTACCTCAGCCTGCGGCTGATCCTGGCCAAGGGCGAACGGATCGACCAGCGCAAGCTGATCCATCAATTGACCGAATTGCAGTACACCCGCAACGAAATGGAACTGCGCCGCGGTACGTACCGCGTGCGTGGCGAGATCATCGACGTGTTTCCGGCCGAGTCGGAAACCGAGGCGTTGCGGATCGAGCTGTTCGACGGCGAAGTGGAAAACATGGCGCTGTTCGATCCGCTCACCGGCGAGACGATCCGCAAGATTCCGCGCTACACCGTCTACCCCCGCACGCACTACGCCAGCACCCGCGAGAGCGTGCTCAACGCCACCGAGACGATCAAGACCGAGCTGAAGGAGCGGCTGGAAGTGCTGTACCGCGACAACAAGCTGGTCGAGGCGCAGCGGTTGGATCAGCGTACCCGCTTCGACCTGGAGATGATGGTGGAGGTGGGTTACTGCCAGGGCATCGAGAACTACTCGCGCCATCTCACCCGCCGCTTGCCCGGCGAACCGCCGCCGACCCTGTTCGACTACCTGCCGCCCGACGGCATGCTGGTGGTGGATGAATCGCACGTCACCGTGCCGCAACTGGGCGCCATGTACAAAGGCGACCGCTCGCGCAAGGAGACCCTGGTGGAGTTCGGTTTCCGGCTGCCTTCGGCGATGGACAACCGGCCGCTGAAGTTCGAGGAATGGGAGCAGCGGGTGCCGCGCGCGATCTACGTCTCCGCCACCCCGCGCGATTACGAGCTGCAGAAATCCGGCGACGCGGTGACCGAGCTGGTGGTGCGCCCCACCGGCCTGGTCGACCCGGAAGTGGAAGTGCGGCCGGTGCGTACCCAGGTCGACGACCTGCTCAGCGAGGCGCACAAGCGCATCGCCATGGGTGACCGCGTGCTGGTCACCACGCTGACCAAGCGCATGGCCGAGAACCTCACCGAATACCTGTCAGAGCACGACATCAAGGTGCGCTACCTCCACTCGGACATCGAGACGGTCGAACGCAGCGAGATCATCCGCGACCTGCGCCTGGGCGAGTTCGATGTGCTGGTCGGTATCAACCTGCTGCGCGAGGGCCTGGACATGCCCGAGGTGTCGCTGGTGGCGGTGCTGGATGCGGACAAGGAAGGCTTCCTGCGTTCCACCGGCTCGCTGATCCAGACCATCGGCCGCGCAGCTCGCAACGTGCGCGGCAAGGCCATCCTGTACGCCGACAACGTCACCCGCTCGATGCAGGCGGCGATGGATGAGACCGCCCGCCGCCGCGAAAAGCAGATCGCCTGGAACCTGGAGCAGGGCATCGTGCCCACCACCATCGTGCGGCGCATCGCCGACATCATGGAGGGGGCGCGCAGCGAGGTCGGCAGCCGCCGCGGCAGCAAGACCCGTGTCCGCGCCGTGGCCGAGCAACCGGCCGACTACGCCGGCCTCAGCGCTTCGCAGGCCGCCAGCATGCTGAAAAAGCTGGAGTCGCAGATGTACAAGCACGCGCAGAATCTCGAGTTCGAGGACGCCGCGAAGCTGCGCGACCAGATTCACCAGCTGCGCGAGCAATCGCTGCGTTAGCTTTTTTGCTTCCCTCCCTGCGGGGCACAAAACGGCAGGATTACCGTTTTGTGCGGCGCGAGCCGCCTGTAGGGCGAGTTCCATGGATGGCGCGAGTACAGCTGCCCGAAGGGCTGAAGGGGGCGCTTCGCCTTGGAAGCAAGATCAAAAGCGCCCCCATCCGCCTGCGGCACCTTCCCCCGCATAGCGGGGGAAGGAAGCGTCTGCTTCGCGTCAGTGCGCTGAAGCCGCCAGGCGTCTGGATTTTTACCTGGGTTTGGCGGCGCCTTGCCGTCGGTGCATGGGTTATTGTCGACCGCCGGTCGCTACCGTATACTGCGCGGCTCGCACGGCATGCCGTGGCGAGACGGGCGGTTAGCTCAGCGGTAGAGCACTACCTTGACATGGTAGGGGTCACAAGTTCGATCCTTGTACCGCCCACCAATACCCCGAACGGCGCGGCCCCACAGGCCGCGCCGTTTTTGTTTGTCCACGGAGCGTTGTCATGACCTATCTGTTGATCAAGTCGCTGCATCTGCTGTTCGTGATCGCCTGGATGGCCACGGTGTTCTACCTGCCGCGGATCCTGGTGAACCTGGCCGAAACCGCGAACGAACCGACGGTGCAGGCGCGGCTGCAGTTGATGGGGCGGCGTCTGTACAAGTTCGGTCACAACATGTTCGGCATGGCTTTCCTGTTCGGCGTGACCTTGTGGCAGGGCTGGCGGGTGTTTCCGACGGCGCTGCCGAACGTCACCGCGGGCACGCACTGGATCGACGCCAAGCTGACCCTGGTGGCCATCCTGCTGGCGTATTTCATCTGGGCTGGCCGTGCCTTGAAGCGCAAGGCTGCCGGCGGCAACCTTCCATCGGCCCGGGCACTGCGCTGGATCAACGAACTGCCGGTCTTGCTGCTGCTGGGCGTGATTTGGCTGGTGCTCGCCAAGCCGTTTTGATGCCTTGGCCCTGATGGTGGGAGCGACTTCAGTCGCGATGCCTTCGATCTCGGCAGCACCCGAAGGGCATCGCGGCTGAAGCCGCTCCCACAAGGGTTACGCGTAATACCCGCGATACCACTCCACGAAACGCGCCACGCCCTCCTCGATCGAGGTGGCCGGCGCGTAGCCCACGTCGCGGCGCAGCGCGGAAACGTCGGCCCAGGTGTCGGCCACGTCGCCAGGCTGCATCGGCAGCAGGTGTTTTTCCGCGGTGCGGCCCAGGTTCTGCTCCAGCAACTCGATGAAGCGCATCAGCTGCACCGGCTGGTCGTTGCCGATGTTGTAGACGCGGTAGGGCGCGCTCGATGTGGCGGGATTGGGGTGCTCGGCGTCGTACGCGGGGTCGGCTTCGGCCGGATGGTCGAGCGCACGGATCACGCCTTCCACGATGTCGTCGATATAGGTGAAATCGCGGCTGTGGTGGCCGTGGTTGAACACGTCGATCGGCTCGCCCCGGCTGATCCGGTCGGCAAAAAGGATTGGCGACATGTCCGGTCGGCCCCATGGACCATACACGGTGAAGAAGCGCAGGCCGGTGGTGGGAAGGCCGTATAGATGGCTGTACGTGTGCGCCATCAGCTCGTTCGCCTTCTTGCTGGCGGCGTACAGACTCACCGGATGATCGACGGCATCTTCCAGCGCGAAAGGCATCTTGCGGTTGGCGCCGTAGACTGAGCTGGACGATGCATAGACCAGATGCCCGACCTTGCCATGGCGGCACGCTTCCAGGATGTTGACGAAGCCGACCAGGTTGCTTTGCACGTAGGCGCGCGGGTTCTGCAGCGAGTAGCGCACGCCCGCCTGCGCCGCCAGATTCACCACCCGCTGCGGCTGGAACGCGGCAAACGCCTGATCCACCGCAGCAGCATCGGCCAGGTCGGCGCGCTGGTGCGTGTAGTTCGGGTGATCGATGAAGCGCGCCAGCCGTGCTTCCTTCAGCGCCGGGTCGTAATAGTCGTTGTGGTTGTCGAAGCCATAGACCTCGTCACCGCGATCCAGCAACCGTTGCGCCAGGGCGGCGCCGATGAAGCCGGCGGTGCCGGTAACCAGGATGCGCATGGAGGGATCCGATGAGTGCAGGTTCGCTCATTCTACCGGCCGCTGCCCGCGCGGCGGGACGCATCGCCACGCGATCGCTCTACAATGTTTGCCTGCATGCGGCCATTCAGGGGAATGCCATGATCGACAAGCTGCTCCAGCGTCGTCCAGTGCTTGCCTGCATGCTCGCGCTTGCCCTGGTGGGCGGCTGCACAGCGCCTTCCGGCAACCCGGCGGATACGTCGTCAGCGCTCTCGCGCGACGTGAAGCTCGCTTATGTGGATTGGTCCAGCTGCTCCGACGCCACCCACGTGGTCAAGGCCGTGCTGGAGCAGGAAGGCTTTCGCGTAAAAACCGTCCTGCTGACTGGCGCAGCGATGTATTCGGCGCTGGCGCAAGGCGACGCCGATGCCACCGTGTGCGCCTGGTTGCCCAGCACGCACGCGGCTTATTACGCGCGTGCCCAGGACCGGTTGATCAACCTGGGGCCGAACATGGCCGGCACCCGGATCGGTCTGGTGGTGCCTGATTACGTGTCGATCGACACGATCGATCAGCTGGCCGCGCACGCCGATCGGTTCGGCCACCGCATCGTCGGCATCGATCCCGACGCTGGCGAGATGGGCATTGCGCGCAAGGCGATCGAGACCTACCAGCTGCCGCTGAAACTCGTCGAAGGCACCGACGCCAGCATGGCCGCCGCGCTGGGGCGCGCGATCGGCGCGCGGCAGTGGATCGTGGTGACCGGCTGGACGCCGCACTGGATGTGGGCGCGCTGGAAGCTGAAATACCTGGCCGATCCCAAGGGCAGCTTCGGCGGTGCCGAAGACATCGACACGCTCGTGCGCAAAGGTCTGCAGCACGACAAGCCCAGGGCCTACACGATACTCGATGGCTTCCGCTGGACGTCGGCACAGATGCAGCAGGTGATGGCGGCCGGTCGGCAGCCGGGCGCGGATGCCGACGAAAATGCCCGCGCATGGGTGAAGGCGCACCCGGAGCTGGTGTCCGGCTGGATCAGTGGCGGCGTTGACACCCGAACAGGTGCGAAGTAACTTTTTGGTCCCTTCGCGCCTGCCGTGGTGGCCTGCGGGTAACCGCCGGTCGAGTGTGTGACATGGACACTAGCAACGTTTCCGGTTGACCCCATCCTGCAAGGCAGTACCGAAGGGCGCGCTTTGCGCCCTTTTTCGTGGCCGCTACCCGGTCTTTGCGGCCAGTGAGCACGCTTGCAGTCATACTTCGTTTTTCGATCCGCCACTGGGGCGGGTCATCAGGTGCCATCCATGATTGAGATCACGCTACCCGACGGCAGCAAGAAGCCGTTCGATCATCCCGTTACCGTGCAGGACGTGGCCGCCTCCATCGGCGCCGGCCTGGCCAAGGCCACGCTGGCCGGCAAGGTCGACGGCCAGCTGGTCGATGCCGGTTTTTCGATCGATCACGACGCCAGCCTGCAGATCGTGACCGACAAGAGCCCCGAGGCGCTGGAGATCCTGCGCCATTCCACCGCGCATCTGATGGGACAGGCCGTGCAGCGACTGTTTCCGGGCGCGCAGGTGACGATCGGCCCGGTGATCGACAATGGCTTCTTCTACGATTTCGCCTACGAGCGCCCGTTCACGCCCGAGGATCTGCCGAAGATCGAGGCGGAGATGCACAAGATCGTGGCCGAGCAGTTGCCGGTAACGCGTACGGTGAAATCGCGCGATGAGGCGGTGGCGTTCTTCCGTGGACTGGGCGAGGAATACAAGGCCGAGATCATCGAGGGCATTCCCGCCAACGAGGATCTTTCGCTGTATTCGCAAGGTGAGTTCACCGACCTGTGCCGCGGCCCACATGTGCCGAACACGGCCAAGCTGCGCTCGTTCAAGCTGATGAAGGTGGCCGGTGCGTACTGGCGCGGTGACTCCAACAACGCCATGTTGACCCGCATCTATGGCACCGCGTGGCTCAACGACAAGGACCTGAAGGCGTACCTGTTCCAGCTGGAAGAGGCCGAGAAACGCGACCATCGCAAGATCGGCAAGCAGCTCGACCTGTTCCACCAGCAGGAAGAAAGCCCCGGCATGGTGTTCTGGCACCCGAACGGCTGGGCCATCTGGCAGCAGGTCGAGCAGTACATGCGCGGCGTGTACAGGAAGAGCGGCTACCAGGAAGTGCGCTGCCCGCAGGTGCTGGACGTGTCGCTGTGGAAGAAGTCCGGCCACTGGGACAACTACCAGGAAAACATGTTCTTCACCGAGTCGGAGAAGCACACGTTCGCGCTGAAGCCGATGAACTGCCCCGGGCATGTGCAGGTGTTCAACACCACCTTGCACAGCTACCGCGAGTTGCCGATCCGCTACGGCGAATTCGGTGGCTGCCACCGCAACGAGCCGTCCGGCGCGCTGCACGGCATCATGCGCGTGCGTGCGTTTACCCAGGACGACGGCCACATCTTCTGCACACCGGAACAGATCGAGCCGGAAGTTACCGCCTTCCACGCGCAGGCCATGCAGGTCTACGCCGATTTCGGTTTCGAGCACATCGACGTGGCGCTGGCGCTGCGTCCGGAAAAACGCATCGGCGATGACGACGTGTGGGATCGTGCCGAGGCCGCGCTGCGCAGCGCGCTGTCGGCCGCCGGGGTGAAATGGACCGAGCTGCCGGGCGAGGGCGCGTTCTACGGCCCCAAGATCGAGTACCACATGAAGGATTCGATCGGCCGCGACTGGCAGGTCGGCACCATGCAGGTGGATTTCATGATGCCCGAGCGCCTGGGCGCCGAATACGTCGACGAGCATTCGCAGAAGCGACACCCCGTGATGCTGCACCGGGCCATCGTGGGTTCGATGGAGCGCTTCATCGGCATCCTGATCGAGCATCATGCGGGCTTGCTGCCCGCGTGGCTGGCGCCGGTTCAGGCGGTGGCGTTCAGCATCACCGATGCGCAGGCCGATTACGCCGCCCAGGTGACGCAAACCCTTGTCGACAAAGGTTTCCGGGTACAATCGGATTTGCGCAACGAGAAAGTCGGCTATAAAATCCGCGAGCATACGATGCAGAAAGTGCCTTACCTCCTCGTGGTCGGTGATCGCGAGAAAGAGACGGGGACGGTTTCTGTGCGTACCCGTTCCGGCGAGGATTTGGGCAGCATGCCGCTGGCCGACTTCATCGAACGACTGGAGACCGAAACCCGGCGCTGAGCCCGAACGCTCAGATTCGGCGGTCTTTTTCATCACTTCTTCTGGAGGATCGTGGTATCGCAACCACCGACAACAAGGGCAATCGTCGTAACCTGGAAATCCGTGTGCCGCGGGTGCGTGTCATCGGTGCCGAAGCGGAGCAGCTCGGTATCCTGACCCGTGACGAAGCGCTGGCACTGGCGCAGGAAGCGGGCATGGACCTGGTCGAGATCCAGCCCAACGGCGATCCGCCGGTCTGCCGCATCATGGATTACGGCAAGTTCAAGTTCGAAGCCCAGAAGAAGGCGCAGGCCGCCAAGAAGAAGCAGAAGCAAGTCGAGATCAAGGAAGTGAAGTTCCGCCCCGTCACCGACGTGGGCGACTACCAGATCAAGCTGCGCAACATGCTGCGGTTCCTCGAGGAAGGCGACAAGGTCAAGGTCACCATCCGTTTCCGCGGCCGCGAGATGTCGCACCAGGACCTGGGCCAGAACCTGGCCCGCAAGATCCAGGAAGACATCGGCGACAACGGCCAGGTGGAGTCCTATCCGCGCCTGGAAGGCCGCCAGATGGTCATGATGATCGGGCCGAAGAAGAAATAATCCCGCGCGACGAGGCCCTCTTGGTCTTGTCGGCGCGACCTGTGGGAGCGGCTTCAGCCGCGATGCTCTTGCTCTGGAGGCTCCAGGACAAAGGCATCGCGACTGAAGTCGCTCCTACTGGTATCGGGGCTTTGAACTCCGTATAATCGCCGGTTCGACCCGCCTGGATGGGTCGTGCACCGATCGTGGCAGGACGGAAAGCGCAACCTGCGGTTGCCGCCAGATCAGTCAGAAACGGGGGTTTTCCCCACCCAAGGAGCAGTTTCATGCCCAAGATCAAGACCAACCGGGCGGCGGCGAAGCGTTTTCGCAAGACCGCGTCGGGCAAAATCAAGTGCGGTCACGCTTACCGGTCACACATCCTGACCAAGAAGTCGACCAAGTTGAAGCGCGGCCTGCGTGCCAAGAACCACCTGAAGGCGTGTGACGCCCCGGGTGTCGCCCGCATGTTGCCGTACTGAAGACGAGGAGATAAACCATGGCTCGTGTAAAGCGTGGCGTTACCGCCCGTCGTCGTCACAAGAAAATCATCGGTCGTGCCAAGGGCTACTACAACGCCCGTCGCAAGGTCTTCCGCGTTGCCAACCAGGCCGTCGTCAAGGCCGGTCAGTACGCGTACATCGGCCGCAAGCAGCGCAAGCGTCAATTCCGTGCGCTGTGGATCGTCCGCATCAACGCCGCTGCGCGCATGTTCGGCCTGTCCTACAGCCGCCTGATCAATGGCCTGAGCAAGGCCGGCATCACGGTGGACCGCAAGGTCCTGGCCGACATCGCCGTGCACGACATCAAGGCGTTTGAAGTGATCGCCGAGAAGGCCAAGGCCAGTCTGGCCGCTTGATCGTCGGACGCCTCTGCGTCAGCGCGATATGATGTAAAGCAAGCGGGGAGGAGGCTTTGGTCTCCTCCCCGTTTTTTTTGGCGGGATTCGGGATTGGGGATTCGGGATTGGCAAGAGCGACAGGCGCAGCCGTTCCGAACCTCCATCCCAATCCCGAATCCCGAGCAAGTACCGGAACCGCATCGATGGATGATCTGGAAAGCCGCGCCAAGCAGGCGCTGGCCGATATCGGCAACGCCGCCACGCTCGACGCGCTTGACGCGTTGCGCGTAGGCCTGCTGGGCAAGAGTGGCATCGTCACTGCCGCGCTGAAGTCGCTGGGCGCGCTGGCACCGGACGAACGCAAGGCACGCGGCGCCGAGGTCAACACGGTCAAGCAGTGTCTGGCCGACGCGCTGGCCGCGCGCAAACAGCAACTGGAGCAGGTGGAGCTTGATCGTCGCCTGGCCTCCGAGAAGCTGGACATCAGCCTGCCCGGGCGCGACGGCGAGCGTGGTGGCATCCACCCGATCACCCGCGCGCTGGAGCGCATCGCCTCGATCTTCGCGCGGCTGGGTTACCAGCGCGCCGACGGCCCCGAGATCGAGGACGACTGGCACAACTTCGAGGCGCTGAATTTCCCGCCGCATCATCCGGCGCGCGCCATGCACGACACGTTCTATTTCGGTGATGGCCGCCTGCTGCGCACGCATACCTCGCCGGTGCAGATCCGCGCGATGGCCGGCCGCCAGCCGCCCATCCGCATCATCGCGCCCGGCAAGGTCTACCGCAGCGATTCGGACCAGACCCATTCGCCGATGTTCCACCAGATCGAGGGCCTGCTTGTCGATGAAACCTCGAGCATGGCCGATCTCAAGGGCACGCTGACGGAATTCCTGCGCGCGTTCTTCGAGCGCGATTTCGAGATGATGTTCAAGCCCACGTATTTCCCCTTCGTGGAGCCCGGTGCGGACGTGATCATCCGCTGGGAGCAGGAGGACGGATCGAGCCGCTGGCTGGAGGTGCTCGGCTGCGGCATGGTGCATCCCAATGTGCTCAAGAACGTGGGCATCGATCCGGAGCGCTACACCGGTTTCGCGTTCGGCATGGGCGTCGAGCGCCTCGCCATGCTGCGTTATGGGGTGAAGGACTTGCGAGCGTTCTTCGAGAACGACCTGCGTTTTCTGAAACAGTTTGCTTAAACGGGAATAGGAAGGGGAAATAGGGAATCGTAAAAGCGGCCGCGGTGCCACGGCTTTTGCTCTTCCCATCCCCATTCGCTATTCCCCATTCCCGGGTCCGAACAATGAATTTTTCCGAGAACTGGTTGCGTGAACTGGTCGAGATCGATGCCGATCGCGATACCCTGGTTCGCGCGCTGACGATGGCTGGCCTGGAGGTCGAGGACGTCACTCCCCTGGGCGAATGCCTTGAGCACGTCGTCGTGGCGCAGATCGTCGCCGCCGAAAGGCACCCGCAGGCCGATCGCCTGCAGATTTGCCAGGTGGACGCGGGCCTGGGCCAGCTGTTGCAGATCGTGTGTGGCGCGCCGAATGCCCGCACCGGCATCAAGGTTCCGTTGGCGATGGTGGGCGCGAAACTGCCCAACGGCATGGCGATACAGGCAGCGAAACTGCGTGGCGTCGAATCGAACGGCATGCTTTGCTCGGCCAAAGAGCTGGTGATCGATGCCGACGCGTCCGGCCTGCTGGAATTGCCGTCCGATGCGCCGGTGGGGCAGCCGTTGGCCACCTATCTGGGCTTGCCCGATGCCAGCATCGAGCTCAGCCTCACGCCCAATCGTGCCGATTGCCTCAGCCTGCACGGCCTGGCCTACGATGTGGCGGCGCTGTTCGGCAGCGCCGTGAAGCTCCCCGCGGCGGTCACGGTTCCCGTCAGCTCCGACGCACGCCGCGGGATCCGGCTGGAGGCAGGCAAGGATGCGCCGCGTTACCTGGGGCGCGTCGTCGAGGGTATCGATCCTTCCGCACGCACGCCGCTCTGGATGGCTGAGCGTCTCAGGCGCGCCCATCTGCGGCCGATCAGTGCGGTGGTCGACATCACCAACTACGTGATGCTGGAACTGGGCCAGCCGATGCATGCGTTCGACAACGACGCGTTGCATGGCGACATCGTGGTGCGCCATTCGCGTTCGGGCGAGACGCTGAAGCTGCTTGATGGCAGCGATGCCCGTCTCGACGAGGGCTTTGTGCTCATCACCGACGAGCAACGGGTGCTGGCCGTTGCCGGTGTCATGGGCGGCCACGAGTCGCGTGCCACCGAGACCACGTGCAACGTCTTCCTGGAGTCGGCCCATTTTGCTCCGGCCGCGATCATGGGGCGCGCGCGCAAGCTGGGCTTGCACACCGAAGCCTCGCATCGTTTCGAGCGCGGCGTGGATCCCGAGTTGCCGCGTCGTGCCCTGGAGCGCGCCACCGAATTGCTTCTGGCGATCGCCGGCGGCACGGCTGGCCCGATCCTGGTTGCGGAAAATGTCGCCGACCTGCCGCGGCCCGCTCCGGTGGCGCTGCGCCGCGCGCGGCTGAAACGCGTGCTCGGGGTGGATGTGGACGATGGCGAGGTGACGCGCATCTTCACCGCGTTGGGCATGCAGGTCACCATCCTTCCCGATGGCTGGCAGGTCATCGCGCCGAGCAGTCGCTTCGACATCGAGCGGGAGGAGGACCTGATCGAGGAAGTGGCGCGCATCTTCGGCTACGACAACATCCCCACCCTGCGCCCCAGCGGTGCGCTTGCGCTGGCGGTCGAGCCGGAAACGCGCATCGGCGAGCTGGCCTTGCGCGAGCAGTTGGCGGCGCGCGGTTATCACGAGGCAATCAATCTATCGTTCTTGCCACTGGAACTGCTGACGCGCTGGGGTTTCACCGACGAGCTGGTTTCATTGGCCAATCCGCTGTCGGCCGACCTGGCGGTGATGCAGCCTTCGCTGCTGCCCGGCCTGATCGAGGCCCTGCGCCACAACCGCGCACGTCAGCAGGAGCGGGTGCGGTTGTTCGAGGTGGCCCGCGTTTTCGCGGCGGGCAACCCGCCGCGGGAAACGCCGAGCCTCGCCATCGTGGCCTGCGGCAACGCTCGCGCGGAGCAGTGGGGCGAACCGTCGCGCGCGCTGGATTTCCATGACCTCAAGGGTGATCTCGATGCCCTGATCGCCTGGGGTGGCGAGCCGTCGCGGTGGTCGGTCGACGCCACCAGCCTGCCGGCCTGGTTGCATCCCGGCCGCGGTGCGCGGGTCATGCGCGATGGCAAGACGGTGGGTTACCTGGGCGCCCTGCATCCGCAGCTGGCCAAGGCGCTGGATCTGGGCGCCGACGTGCATGTGATGGAGCTGGCGCTGGAGCCGTTGCTGGCGCGTCGCCTGCCGTTGGCGCGGGCTGTACCGCGGTTTCCCACGGTGCGTCGCGACATCGCCCTGGATTTGCCTGAGGAGGTGCGTTGGTCGCAGGTCGAGGAAGCGGTTCGGCAAGCCTTGGGCGAACGCCTGCAGGAACTGCGCCTGTTCGACCGCTACAGCGGAAAAGGCGTCGAGCAAGGCCGAAAAAGCCTCGCTATGGGCTTGATTTTACAGGACGCTTCACGCACGCTTACTGATGACGACGCGGACCGTTGCATACGAGAAGCGGTAGCCGCGTTGGAGCAAACATGCAAGGCAAAGTTGCGAGGATGAGATGGCGCTGACCAAGGCGGAGATGGCCGAGCGGCTTTTCCTCGACGTAGGCCTGAACAAACGTGAGGCCAAGGAATTCGTGGACGCCTATTTCGAGGTGGTCCGCGAAGCTCTGGAGAAAGGGGAGCAGGTGAAACTGTCGGGTTTCGGCAATTTCGATCTGCGGCTCAAGAACCAGCGACCGGGACGCAACCCGAAAACCGGTGAGGAGATTCCCATCTCCGCCCGCCGCGTGGTGACGTTCCGCCCGGGACAAAAGCTCAAGGTGAGAGTCGAGAGTTATGCTGGATCAGGGGAATAACACCGAGCTGCCCGCCATTCCGGCGAAGCGCTATTTCACCATCGGTGAAGTGGGCGAACTTTGCGGAGTGAAGCCGCACGTGCTGCGCTATTGGGAGCAGGAGTTTCCTGCGCTCAATCCGGTCAAGCGGCGTGGCAACCGGCGCTATTACCAGCGTCATGACGTGTTGATGATTCGGCAGATTCGCTCGCTGCTGTACGAAGAGGGTTTCACCATCACCGGCGCCCGTGCCCGGCTGGAAGGCCCGCAAGCGCGCATGGAGGCCAGCATTTCGCACCAGATCGTGCGTCAGGTACGGATGGAGCTGGAAGAAGTGCTGACGCTGCTGCGTCGTTGAAATTACGGCTACCGGGAACACCCCTGTAGCTGTTAGAATTCCGGTTCTGTCGGGGCGTAGCGCAGCCTGGTAGCGCACTACGCTGGGGGTGTAGTGGTCGCGAGTTCGAATCTCGCCGCCCCGACCAATCATTGAAAACGACAACGGCACCCGCGGGTGCCGTTGTCGTTTCTGCGTGTCTGATGTCTTGGGCGCCTGTGCGAGCGACTCTTGTGGGAGCGGCTTCAGCCGCGATGCTCTTTCTTCGGTCTACAGAACAAGAGCATCGCGACTGAAGTCGCTCCTACACACAAGGTTGCCTGCAGCGCGCCTCAGTACAGGATGCGGGTGCGCAGCGTGCCCGGGATGGCGGCCAGTTTCGCCTTCAGCTCGTTCGCCTTCGCCTCATCGGCGGAGACGTCGATCACCACGTAACCCACCTGGGCATCGGTCTGCAGGAACTGCGCGTTGATGTTGACGTTCTCGCCCGAGAACACATCGTTGATGCGCGACAGGATGCCCGGCACGTTGCGGTGGATGTGCAGCAGGCGGCGGCTTTGCGGATGTTCCGGCAGGCTCACTTCGGGGAAGTTCACGGCCGACAGCGTGGAGCCGTTGTCGCTGTAGCGGATCAGCTTGCTGGATACCTCGACGCCGATGTTGTCCTGCGCCTCCAGTGTGCTGCCGCCGATGTGCGGGGTGAGGATGACGTTGTCCAGACCGACCAATGGCGACACGAACGCCTCGCCGTTGCCCTTGGGCTCGACCGGGAACACGTCGACGGCGGCGCCGGACAGATGGCCGCTCTTCAGCGCCTCGGCCAGTGCCTCGATGTCGACCACGCTGCCGCGCGACGCATTGATCAGCATGGAGCCCTTGCGCATTTTTTCCAGCTGCTCGCGGCCGAACATCATCTTGGTGGCGGGCGTTTCCGGCACGTGCAGCGTGACTACGTCGGAGCGCTCCAGCAGCTCGTCCAGGCTCGCCACGGCATGGGCATTGCCCATCGCCAGCTTCGCTTCGATGTCGTAGAACAGCACGCGCATGCCGAGGCCTTCGGCCAGCACGCCGGTCTGCGTGCCGATGTGGCCGTAGCCGATGATGCCCAGCACCTTGTCGCGCGCCTCGTAGCTGCCCACCGCCGACTTGTCCCAGCCGCCGACGTGGCATTGGGCGTTCTTGTGCGGGATGCCGCGCAACAACATGATCGCTTCGGCCACCACCAGTTCAGCCACGCTGCGGGTGTTGGAATAAGGCGCGTTGAAAACCGGGATGCCCAGCTTGCTTGCCTCGACCAGATCCACCTGGTTGGTGCCGATGCAGAAGCAGCCCACCGCCATCAACCGCTTGGCGTGCGAAAGCACGTCGGCGGTCAGCTGGGTGCGCGAGCGCAGGCCGATGATGTGCGCATCGGCGATGCGCTCTTTCAGCTCGGCTTCGGGCAGGGATTTCGCATGCAGCTCGATCTGGCTGTAGCCTGCACGGCGGAAATTTTCGACCGCGGTGGCGCTGAGACCTTCCAGCAACAGCACCTTGATATCTTCTTTCGGGAACGAGGTTTGCATGAGAGCCCTTAGGGTAAATGGACGTCTATACTATGCCACGAATTTGTCCTTTTGTCGCAGCGCAGCACTGGACAGCCCCAACCCGGGCTGCCACGCTTCCGCTGACCACCTGGAATTCTGATGACTGATCTTCGCCTCGCCGGGCTCGCCGCCCGCCTGCCCGGACTGCGCCTGCTTTCGACCCCGGCGGAACTTGAATACTACGGACGTGACTGGACCCGCCGCTGGACGCCGGCGCCGCTGGCCATCGCGTTGCCCGCCAACATCGACGAAGTACAGGCGATCGTGCGCTGGGCCAACGAGGAGCGCGTGGCAATCGTGCCGTCGGGTGGACGCACGGGGCTTTCCGGCGGCGCCGTGGCTGCCAACGGCGAGCTGGTGCTGAGCCTGGAGCGCATGAACCAGGTGCTGGATTTCAATGCCGTGGACCGCACGCTCACCGTGCAGCCTGGCGTGATCCTGCAGAAGGTGCACGAGGCCGCGCAGGAGCATGATCTGATCTACCCGGTGGATTTCGCCGCGCGTGGCTCGTGCTCCATCGGCGGCAACATTTCCACCAATGCCGGCGGCATCCGGGTGATCCGCTACGGCAACACGCGCGAATGGATCGCCGGCCTGAAGGTCGTCGCCGGCAACGGCGAGTTGCTCGACCTCAACCGTGGCCTGATCAAGAACTCCAGCGGCTACGATTTCCGCCAGTTGCTGATCGGTTCCGAAGGCACGCTGGGCATTGTGGTGGAAGCCACTTTGAAACTTGCCGAGCCGCCGCCGCCGTCGCAGGTGATGCTGCTGGCATTGCCGGACATGGATGCCTTGATGCAGGTGTTTGCGCTGTTCCGCCAGCGCCTGAATCTGCAGGCATTCGAATTCTTCACCGATATCGCGTTGAAGCACGTGCTGGCCCACGGCGCGCAGCGGGCGATCGATGGTGACTACCCGTATTACGTGGTCACCGAGTTCGATGCGGCTGACGAGCTGGCCCAGGAGACGGCGCTGGCGGCGTTCGAGCACGCGATGGAGCAGGGGTGGGTCAGCGACGGCGCGATCGCGCAAAGCGAGAGCCAGGCAGCCGCCTTGTGGCGCCTGCGCGAGGGCATCACCGAGAGCCTGGCCGCGCACAAGCCGTACAAGAACGATGTATCGGTGCGCATCAGCGCCGTGCCGGCTTTCCTGCACGAAATGCAGGACTTGCTGGGCCGCGAGTATCCGGACATCGAGGTGGTGTGGTTTGGCCACATCGGCGACGGCAACCTGCACATCAACGTGTTGCGTCCCGAGGATCTGGCCGAGGACGCATTCATCGCGCAGTGCGAGCACGTCACCAAGCTGCTGGCCGAAACGCTGCACCGCCACGGCGGCAGCATCTCGGCCGAGCACGGCATCGGCCTGGTCAAGCGCGCCTACCTGGAAAGCACCCGCAGTGCGGCGGAAATCGCCCTGATGCGCGGGGTGCGGCAGGTGTTCGACCCCAACGGCATCCTCAATCCCGGCAAGGTAATGACCGCCGGCTGAGCGCCATTGCCTGCGGCGCGCTGATTCTCGGGATGGTAGCCTGCGAGGCTTCATCGCCTCAGGAGTTGCCATGTCCCCGGAACGCCGTTCGCTGTACCCCGAGATCGAGCCGTTCGATCGCGGGATGCTCAAGGTGTCCGAGCTGCATACGCTGTACTACGAGCAGTGCGGCAACCCGCACGGGAAGCCGGTGGTGTTTCTGCACGGCGGCCCGGGCGGTGGCACCAATCCCAAATGCCGGCGTTTCTTCGACCCGGCGGTCTACCGCATCGTGTTGTTCGACCAGCGCGGTTGCGGCAAGTCCACCCCGCACGCGGAACTGAGCGGCAATACCACCTGGGATCTGGTGGCCGATATCGAGCGCGTGCGCGAGCACCTGGGTATCGACCGCTGGCAGGTGTTCGGCGGCTCGTGGGGTTCCACGCTGGCGCTGGCCTACGCGCAAACGCATCCGGAGAAAGTCACCGAGCTGGTCTTGCGCGGCATCTTCATGCTGCGCCGGCAGGAGCTTGAATGGTTTTACCAGCACGGCTGCAACGCGCTGTATCCGGATGCGTGGGAAACCTATCTCGGCGCCATTCCCGAAGTGGAGCGCGGCGACCTGATGAGCGCCTACCATCGCCGCCTCACCAGCGCCGACGCCGACACGCGTGTCGCGGCGGCGCGCGCCTGGTCGGTATGGGAGGGCGCCACCAGTTTCCTGTGGCAGGACGCCACCCACATCCAGTCCAGCGCCGAGGATGAATTCGCGCTGGCGTTCGCGCGGATCGAATGCCACTACTTCGTGAACGGCGGTTTCTTCGAACACGACGACCAGTTGCTGCGCAATGTGGACTGCATCCGCCACATCCCCGCCGTGATCGTGCAGGGCCGCTACGACGTGGTTTGTCCGCTGCGCAGCGCGTGGGACTTGCATCGCGCATGGCCGGAGGCGGATCTGCGCATCGTGCAGGACGCGGGTCATTCTGCGTTCGAGCCCGGCAATCTGCATGAGTTGATCGAGGCGACCGACCGGTTTGGCCGCTGAGGGCTTTGCCGCCCTTTGTGGGAGCGGCTTCAGCCGCGATGCTCTTGTTTTTCGGGAGGCAAAAGCATCGCGGCTGAAGCCGCTCCTACAGGAACGAGGCGACTCCGGGTTAATCGTTCGGTGACAGCTGCTTGGTGCCAAAGATCTTGTCGCCCGCATCGCCGAGGCCGGGCAGGATGTAGCCGTGTTCGTTGAGTCGCTGGTCGATCGAGGCGGTGTAGATCTCGATGTCGGGATGCGCCGCCTCGACGCGCGCGAGGCCCTCGGGCGCGGCGACCAGGAACAGGCCCTTGATGCGCGTGCAGCCGGCGGCTTTCAGCATGTCCACGGCGGCGATCAGGGTGCCGGCAGTGGCCAGCATCGGGTCGACGATCAGCGCGATGCGCTGGTCCATGCGGCCGCTGAGTTTTTCGTAGTAGGCGACCGGTTGCAGCGTGTCTTCATCGCGTTGCACGCCGACCACGCTGACCTTGGCCGAGGGGATCATGTCGAGCACGCCGGGCAGCATGCCCAGGCCTGCGCGCAGGATCGGCACGATGGTGATCTTCTTGCCCTTGATGCGGTGCACCTGCAGCGGCCCGGCCCAGCCTTCGATGGTTTCCTCGGCGGTTTCCAGGTCCTTGGTGGCTTCGTAAGTGAGCAGCGCGGCCACTTCGGTGGCCAACTCACGAAAATCCTTGGTACTGACGCCTGCGCGGCGCATCAGGCCCAGCTTGTGCTGGATCAACGGATGCCGGACTTCAACGATCTTCATGTGCGGGCGCCGTTTTGCGTGGCATTCGAGCTTAACCAAGCGGCCCCGCGCATGCACCTGCGCGGGGCCGTGGTTCGTTCATTCAATGCGTGGCCGGCGCGGCCTTTTTCTTGAGGCAGGAGCTCATGAATGCCTTGCGCTCATCGCCTTTTTTGCCGGTCGCGCGCTTGTTGCAATCGGCCATGCGCTGCTGTTGCGCGGTACGGTGCTTGACCGGCGGTGCCTCGGTTTTCGGTGCCGCGGCGAGGGTGCTGCCGGCGAACGCCAGCGCCGCGCTGGCGGCCAGTACACGCAATGAGATCGACATCCTTGAATCCTCCTTGTGACCGGCGGTCGCCGGCCACTGCGAGTCTGATTCGACGGAGGGGTGATGGCCGTGGGAAAAGCCTGATGGCGGCGCCGTATTCCGCAGCGTCGCCTTGTCGCCCGTCGCCGCGTTGCGACTCAGGCGGCCTTGTCCCCGGCGATGCGCGGCCCTTCCAGCAAGGCCTTGCGCACGCTGGCCACCACCAGATCCACCTCGGCGCTGGTGACCTTGAAGTGCGGCGTGAAGCGCAGCGAATTGACGCCGCCGTGGATCACGCCGACGCCGTGCTCGCGCAGGTATTCCTCGATCGAGCCGGCGCCGTAGCACTTGTATTGCGGCGCCAGCTCGCAGGAAAACAGCAGGCCGGTGCCTTGCACCTTGGTGATCAGGCCGGCCAGCTCGTCCTTCAGCGCGTTGAGCTTGTCCACGAATTCGCGACCGCGGGCGCGGATGTTTTCGCGCACCTCATCGGTCAGCTGGTCGAGCGTGGCCAGCGCCACGTCGAGCGCGCGCGGGTTGGCGGTCATGGTGTTGCCGTAGGTGCCCTTGCGGTAGAGCGCCGCGGTGCGCTCGGTCACCGCCAACACCGACAACGGGTATTGGCCTGCGTTGAGCGCCTTGGAGAAAGTCTCCATGTCCGGTGGCGGCAGCTCCTCGAAGCCGGGGTAGGCGGTGATCGACAGCACGCCATGGGCGCGCAGGCCGGCCTGGATGGAGTCGATCAGCAACAGGCTGCCATGCGCCTCGGTCAATGCGCGCGCGGCCTTGTAGAACGCGGGCGTGACTGCACGGCCGGGGTCGCCTTCACCCATCACCGGTTCGAGGAACATCGCCTCGATGAACCAGCCATGCTGGTCCGCTTCGGCGAATACTTGTTCCAGTTGCTCCACGTCGTAAGGCGCCACGGTGAGCACGCTGTCCTCGTGGCGATAGCTGGCGAGGTTCTGCTGGTAGGCCTTGCGGCTGGAATCGGAATACAGCGCCGGCCGGTCGGTGCGGCCGTGGAACGCGCCTTTCACCGCCACCCGCTTGATCGTGCGCCCGGCATGACGCGCACCGGCGTCGGTCATCAGCTTGGCGTTGACGTCGGCAATGCGGCAGGCCAGCGTCACCGATTCGGAGCCGGAATTGAGGCACAGGTAGCGCGCGTACGGATTGCCGCCGCGGCGACGGCCCAGCTCGTCATCCATGGCCTGCGTGAAACGCCATTGCGACACGCTGGGCGACATCACGTTGGCCATCACCTGCGGCCGCGCCAGCGCCGCCAGGATCGCGGGGTGGTTGTGGCCGAAACCCAGCATGCCGTAGCCGCCGTTGTCGTGCAGCACGGCGCCTTTCAGGGTCACCACCCACGGGCCGCGTGCGGCGGCCGGTAGATACGGGTTGATGGCGTCGTCCGGGTAGAAGTTGACGAAGCGGGCCTGCGCCCGGGTCAGTTGATCGCCCTCGTCCAGCTTCAGGAAATCGGCCATGTCGGTGCGCAGCTCGCGATGGCGCGCCACCGCTTCGGCGACCGCTTCGGCCAGCGCGGGATCGTTGGCCGCCATGCGCTCGATGCTGGCGTCATCCAGGCCGGTGGTCCGCGGCTTGCCGCCGAATTCGCGCAGCTCGCGCAACTGATCGATCACGCCCATCTGAACTACTCCGTCGATCCGCTGGCCGACGGTTGCCCGGAGTGGCCAGTGGGTGAATACGTATCGGGAAGGGATACGCGGTAACCGGCATTTCCGAGCTTGTTTTTCTGCGTCAGCAGCCAGGTTTCGCGGGGAAAAACCGACATCGTTCCCGGCAGGATAACGTGCGCCGCAGGCGCCCGGTACCCCCGCATGACGTCTGTCACGGGTGATGGCTGACGCCGTCAACTGCCCGGAAATTCTTGTGCCGTGCACGATAAATCACCCTCACGGAGATCGTCATGGACCTTGCCTCACGCCCCGTTGCACGCCTTGCGGGCGCCACCCGACGCTACGGACAACAGATTGCGCTGGATGCCGTGGATCTCGTGGTGCAGCGCGGCGAATTGCTGGCTCTGCTCGGCCCCAATGGCGCCGGAAAGACCACCGCCATCGGTCTGCTGCTGGGGCTGGCGCGGGCCGATGCCGGCACCGTCGAGCTGTTCGGGATGGATCCGCAGCGCATCGAGGCGCGCCGCCGCATCGGCGTGATGCTGCAGAGTGCCGAGCTGCCGCCGACCCTGCGCGTGGGCGAGCTGTTGCGGCTGACCGCCAGTTATTACCCCGCACCGCGCCGCCTGGAGGAAACCGCCGCCATGGCCGGCATCGGCGATCTGCTGCGGCGTCCCTACGCGAAACTCTCTGGCGGCCAGCAGCGGTGTGTGCAATTCGCGCTGGCAGTGTGTGGCCGGCCCGAGCTGCTGTTTCTGGATGAGCCTACCGTGGGCATGGATATCGAGGCGCGCCAGAAACTGTGGGCGGCGATCCGTCAGTTGATCGCCGAAGGTTGCTCGGTGCTGTTGACCACGCATTACCTGGAAGAGGCCGAGGCGCTGGCCGACCGCGTTTGCGTGATGACGCACGGCCGCGTGATCCACGAAGGCACGGTCGACGCCTTGCGGGCGCGGGTGGCGCTGCGGCGCATTCGCTGCCTGAGCACGTTGTCGATCGACACCTTGCGCGCCTGGCCGGAGATCACCGACGTGCAGCAGGAGAACGGGCGCCTGCACATCACGGCCGCCGACGCCGAAGTGGTCGTGCGCCGCCTGCTGGCGGTCGACCCGCAATTGCGCGAACTGGAGGTGCAGCGTGCCGGCCTGGCCGAAGCGTTCACCGAACTCACCCGGGATGCCGCCGAAACAGCCGGCACCGATCAACGCGAGGCCGCCTGAATGGAAATCACCCTGTCTACCCCTGGCATGCCGCGTCGCCGTGTCATCGGCGCGTATCTCGAAGAAGCGCGCAGCGAGTGTCTGCGTTACATGCGGGCGCCCGGTTTCATGCTGCCGATCATGCTGTTTCCGGCGATGTTCTACCTGCTGTTCGGCGTGTTGATGGCGAAATCGAACGGGGCCGATGCGGCGCGCTACCTGCTGGCCAGCTATGGCGTGTTCGGCGTGATGAGTCCAGGCCTGTTTGGTTTTGGCGTGTCGCTGGCGCTGGAGCGTGATGGTGGCCTGCTCACTTTCAAGCGCGCGCTGCCGATGCCGCCGGGCGCGTATCTGCTGGGCAAGATGCTGATGGCGATGGCCGCTGCGGGCGTTGTCATCCTGCTGTTGCTGGCGATGGCGTTCTCGCTGGGACATGTGACCTTGAGCCTGGCCCAGGCCGCGGCGCTGCTGCTTACCGGTGTGCTGGGGGTGCTGCCGTTCTGCGCGCTGGGCATGTTCGTGGGCACGCTGATCAAGGGGCAGGGCGCGCCGGGCATGCTGCAGCTGATCTATCTGCCGATGTCGTTCATGTCCGGCTTGTGGTTTCCGCTGCCGATGCTGCCGAAGTTTCTGCAGCAGATCGCGCCGGTGTGGCCGGCCTATCACCTGGACAGGTTGGCGCTGGCGTCGGTGGGGATGAACGACGAGCCGCTGGCGGGCCATCTGATGGTGCTGCTGGGTGTCACTGCGGGCTTCACGCTGCTGGCGGCGCGGCGTCTGCGCCGGCACGGTTGAAGTAGCATGGCGAGGCTCGAACGCTCGGCGAGGGAGGCGGCATGAATCGACGCATTGCGGCATTTTTTCTGCCGGCACCGGACTCGCTGGCGGCGGCTGCCTTTCGGCAGGGCAAATCGCCGTGGGTGCATGCCGTGCACCTGCTCTGGTCGTTCTGGTTGTTTGTCACGCCGTTGTGGAGCAGCGAAGGTTGGAACACACGCTGGCTGGTCTGCACCCTGGTCAGTTACCCGGTGTTTCTTCTGCTGTATTACCAGAGTGTGGTGGCGCCCCGGTCGATGGCGCGCGGCTGTGCGCTGGCGATGGTGCTGCTGAGCATGGTGCTGGTGCCGTGGTATCCCAGTGGCCTGACCTATTTCGTTTATGGCTGCGTGATGCTGCGCGTGTGCCGCATGCGGTTCTATTCGTACCTGGGGTGGTTGACGGTGCTCAACGCGACCCTGCTGCTGGAAACGTGGCTGCTGCAGTATCCGTGGCAGGCCATATTCACCATCCCGGTGACCTCGTTCATCGTCGGCATCGTGATCAACGCGGAGCGCGTCAACGAAGAGAAGGATGCCCAACTGCAGCTCTCCCACGACGAGGTGCGCCGGCTGGCCGCCACCGCCGAGCGCGAGCGCATCGGCAGGGATCTGCACGATCTGCTGGGTCACACGCTGTCGCTGATCACCTTGAAGCTGGAGCTGTCGCGCAAGCTGTTCGACCGCGATAGCGAGGCGGCCCGGCGCGAGATCGAGGATGCCGAGAAAGTCGCGCGTCACGCCCTGGCCGAAGTGCGCAGCGCGGTAACCGGTATCCGCACCGCCGACCTGGCCGCCGAACTGGCGTCGGCACGGCTGCTGCTGGCGTCCTCGATGGTGCATCTGGACTACGGTTCGCCACCGGCATTGCCCGGCGAGATCGAGCGCGGCCTGTCGTTGGTGCTGCGCGAAGCGGCCACCAATATCGCGCGTCACGCCGCGGCCAGTCGCGCGCGGATCGAGTGGGTGCACGAACACGCCCGCATGTGCATGCAGGTCAGTGACAACGGGCGCGGCGGCATCGACAGCGATGGCAATGGCTTGAGTGGCATGCGCGAGCGGGTGCGGGCGCTGGGCGGCACATTGACGATCGACTCGCCACGAGGCCGGGGCACGTGCCTGAAGGTGAGCGTGCCGGTGCCCACACTGCGCCTGGTGGAAACATCGTCCGCGTTTACCGACGCGACGCCAGACCATACCGCCACCGCTTCGGAGCAACCGGCCGCATGAGCATCCCCCGCTTGTCGAACTCGAACGCCTCCATCGCCCCACGCCACGCTGCCAGCCGCGGAGTCGCGGCATGATCCGCATCCTGCTGGCCGAGGACCAGGCGATGGTGCGTGGCGCGCTGTCGGCCCTGCTCGGGCTGGAATCGGACATCGAGGTGCTGGGCTCGGTGGCCGATGGCGAAGCCGCCTGGCGTGAGCTGCAGCGATTGCGGCCCGACGTACTGGTTACCGACATCGAGATGCCCGGCCTGACCGGGCTGGAGCTGGCGCAGCGCATCCAGCGCCAGGAGCTGCCGATCAAGGTGGTCATCGTCACCACCTTCGCGCGCCCCGGCTTCCTGCGCCGCGCGCTGGATGCGGGTGTATCGGGCTATTTGCTGAAGGACGCACCGGCGGAAAACCTGGCCGAGGCCTTGCGCACCGTGCACCGCGGTGGTCGGGCGATCGATCCGCAACTGGCGCTGGAAGCGTGGTCGGAGGCTGACCCGTTGAACGACCGCGAACGCCAGGTGTTGCGTCTGGCCGGCGAAGGCCAGGCCGCGGGCGACATTGCCACGCAACTGAATTTGTCGCACGGCACCGTGCGCAATTACCTGTCCGAGGCGATCGGCAAGCTGGGCGTCAACAACCGCATCGAGGCCTATCGGCTGGCGCGTCAGAAGGGCTGGCTTTGAGGTTGGCGCGGGGGGCGCATTTGTTTCCGGGCGTGCCGGCCGTCGCCGGCTGCGGGATAATGTCCTGTTTCCCGCCACGCGCGGGCGTTACCCGAGTCCCCAAGTGAAGAAGTCCGATTTCGATTTTGAATTGCCGCCCGAGCTGATTGCGCAGGCGCCGCTGGCCGAGCGCTCCGCCAGCCGCCTGCTGCTGCTGGATGCCTCCGCACCCGAGCTGCAGGACCGCATGTTTCGCGAGTTGCCGCAGATGTTGCGGCCGGGCGATCTGCTGGTGTTCAACGACACGCGGGTACTGCCGGCGCGCCTGTTTGGGCACAAGAGCACCGGCGGTGCGGTGGAGATCCTGATCGAGCGCGTCACCGGTGCGCACGAGGCGACGGTGCAGTTGGGCGTCAGCAAGAAGCCGAAGGTGGGCGGCCGCATCGAGCTGGCCGATGGCAGCCACGCGGTGGTACTGGGGCGCGACGAGGGATTCTTCCACCTGCGTTTCGAGGCGCCCGAGCCGCTGGAAAAACTGCTGCTCAAACTGGGTGAAATGCCGCTGCCGCCGTATATCGCGCGGCATCCCGACGCCAGCGACCTGGAGCGTTACCAGACCGTCTATGCGCGCGAACCCGGCGCCGTGGCGGCGCCCACGGCGGGCCTGCATTTCGACCAGGCCACGCTGGACGCACTGCGCGAGCGCGGTGTCGATACCGGCTACATCACGCTGCACGTGGGTGCCGGCACCTTCCAGCCGGTGCGCGAGGACAATCTCGAAGACCACCACATGCACCGCGAGTGGCTCAACGTGGGCGCGCATCTGATCGAGCAGATTCGCCGCACCCGTGCCGCCGGCGGGCGGGTGATCGCGGTGGGCACCACGGTGGTGCGCGCGCTGGAAAGCGCCAGCAAGGATGGCCAGCTGCATCCGTTCGCGGGCGAGACGCAGATCTTCATCTTCCCCGGCTACACATTCACCAGCATCGATGGCCTGCTGACCAACTTCCACCTGCCGCAATCCACATTGCTGATGCTGGTGTCGGCGCTGGTCGGGCGCGAGGTGATTCTCGACGCCTATCGCCACGCGGTAGCGGAGCGCTACCGGTTTTTCTCCTATGGCGATGCGATGCTGATCCTGCCGCCACGCGCTTGAGCGCGCGCGAGAAGATCAGAAAGAGTCAAAAGCCCAAGAGCCCCAAGAGCTCCAAGAGCTCCAAGAGCTTCCTTCCCCCGCTTGCGGGGGAAGGTGCCGAAGGCGGAAGGGGGGACGCGGCAAGACCGCGCTGCTGTTGGCTTTTTATGGTGGCCGAAGAGCGCCCCCTTCAGCCCTCCGGGCAGCTTCCCCCGCTGCGCAGGGGAAGCGAAAGCTGGCCGCGCGAACTTTTCACAGCGCTCTGAGCGCCACCCTCAGGCGGGAAACGCCTGGTCCAGCCAGGCCGGTACCGGGATGGCTTTTTCGCGCAGGAACGGCGGGTTGAACAGCTTGGCCTGATAGCGCGTGCCGGCGTCGGCCAGGATGGTGACGATGGTGTGACCCGGGCCCAACTCGCGCGCCAGGCGGATCGCGCCGGCCAGGTTGACGCCGCTGGAGCCGCCGGCGCACAGGCCTTCATCGTGCAGCAGGCGATGCACCAGCGGCACCGATTCGTCATCCGGAATCGACCAGGCCAGGTCGATCGGCGCGTTGGCGAAGTTGGCGGTGATGCGGCTGGAGCCGATGCCCTCGCTGATGGAGTTGCCGCTGGCCAGCAGTTCGCCCGCGTTGATGAAGTGCGCCAGCGCCGAGCCGGCCGGGTCGGCCAGCGCAATGCGCACGGCCGCATTGCGCGCCTTCAGCGCGCGGCCCACGCCGGCCAGCGTGCCACCGGTGCCGGCGGCGCAGACGAAGCCGTCGATCCTGCCTGCGGTGTCCTCCCAGATTTCCACGCCGGTGGTGGCTTCGTGGTAATCGCGGTTGGCGGTGTTGTCGAACTGGTTGGCGAACCACGCGCTGCCGGGCTTGGCGCTGTTCAGCGCCTCGGCATGGGCGCGGGCGTGGTGCGCGTAATGGTTGGGGTTGCTGTACGGCACGGCGGGTACCAGCCGCACGTCAGCGCCCGAGACCCGCAAGGTGTCGATCTTCTCGCGGCTCTGCGTCTCCGGCATGAAGATCACCGTGCGATAGCCGCGGCTGGCACCGATCAGGGTCAGGCCGATGCCGGTGTTGCCGGCGGTGCCTTCCACGATGACGCCACCGGGCAGGAGTTCACCGCGCTGTTCCGCATCGAGGATCAGGCCCAGCGCAGTGCGGTCCTTGATGGAGCCGCCGGGATTGAGCAGCTCGGCCTTGGCCAGGATATGGCAGCCGGTCAGTTCGGAGGCGTGGCGCAGGCGTACCAGCGGGGTGTGTCCCACGCTGGCGGAAAGGTCGGGACTAATGCTCATGAGCGGTGTGGCCGTGACGAAAGTTTTCATTGTGATGCATGTTCAAGGCAACGCCTTAACGATTGTGCCCCCACCCGCAGGGCGGATGGAGGCACGGGTGTCACGCAGCGATCGCGTTCAGGCGGCCGGCGGCGGCACCAGGCGCAGGTAGGACTTCAGGGTCTTCCAGCCGTTCGGGTAGATGGCCTTGGCCTCTTCGTCCGACACCGACGGGGCGATGATCACATCTTCGCCAGCCTTCCAGTCGACCGGGGTGGTCAGCTTGCGGCCGTCGGTGAGCTGCAGCGAATCGAGGATGCGCAGCACTTCGTCGATGTTGCGGCCGGCACTGGCCGGGTAGGTCAGCACGGTGCGCACTTTCTTCTTCGGGTCGATGAAGAAGATCGAACGCACGGTGGCGGTGGAATCGGCCTTCGGATGGATCATGCCGTACAGGCCGGCGACCTTGCGCTCCTGATCGGCCAGCAGCGGGTAGTTCAGCGCGGTGCCGCCGACATCCTGGATGTCCTTGGCCCAGCCGTGATGATCGTCCACGGAGTCGACCGACAGGCCGATCAGCTTGGTGCCACGGGCGTCGAATTCACCCTTGCGGCGGGCGAACGCGCCCAGCTCGGTGGTGCATACCGGGGTGAAATCCTTCGGGTGGGAGAAGAACACCACCCAGTTGTCGCCCGCGTATTCGTAGAAGTTGGTCGACCCGGCGGTGGAGTCGATGGTGAAGTCGGGGGCGGTGTCGCCAAGCTGAAGGCTCATGGAAAGGTTCTCCGGTAGTTGGTGCCAACGAGGATGCGTCTACGGGGCGTCAAAGGCTAATGGCATGTTCGAATAAACATATATGCGTTTAGATGTTTAGACGGCTATTGACAGCACCCTATAAAGCATTTAGTGTGCGCTTCACTCATCGAGACCGGCGGAGGGACAGGCCCTTGGATGCCGGGGCAACCTGCGAGGATGTATTTCGCGACGGTGCCAACTCCTGCGGAGGTGCCGGATCGGCATCAACCGGTAGATGGGCGTCATGCGTAACCGGCGATTCCGCCTGTTGCGCCGGGCGGCCCTTCCGGTCTTCGCAAGACGATGATGATCGGAGATCCGCATGACCCGCCAGCCCGAAATCAGCCCGGCCCACACTGCCTCCATCGTGGAGTTTCCGGCGACGCGTGCGCGTGGCGAGCTCGGTGCGCAGCGCAGCAGCCGGCGACTGATGCTGACCCCGAAGTACGGCAACGGCCCTTGTGAAGTCGACGTGCGCTACCTGTGGTGCGGCGCGGCCGATGCGCCGACGGTGGTGGTGCTGGGCGGCATTTCGGCCAACCGCGACGTCACCTCGCTGGATGAGGCCGGCAAGCCCGGTTGGTGGCAGTCGCTGGTATCCGCCGGCGGCGGCGTGGATCTGGATCACTACCGGGTACTGGCCATCGACTGGCTGACCCCGAACGAATTGAACGCCCAGGCGGTATCCAGCGAAGACCAGGCCGACGCGCTGGCCGCGTTGCTGAAGGCGCTGGGCATTACCCAGTTGCATGCCTTCGTGGGTGCTTCCTACGGCGCGATGACCGCGTTGGCGTTTGCCCAGCGCCACCCACGCGAGGTGGGGCGGCTGGTATTGCTGGCCGGTGCCCATCGCTCGCACCCGTTGTCCACCGCCCAGCGCAGCGTGCAGCGCGGCATCGTGCGCATGGGCCAGTCCACCGGCCAGGTGGATCAGGCACTGTCGCTGGCGCGTCAGCTGGCGATGACCACCTACCGTGGCAGCGCCGAGTTCGGCCGCCGCTTTTCCGGTGAGCCGCAGTGGCGTGGCGACCGCTTTCATTTCCCGGTGGAGGATTACCTCGACCATGCCGGCCAGCGCTTCGTGGAGCGCTTCGACGCCGACCGCTTCCTGGCCCTGTCCGAATCGATCGACCTGCACGAAGTGGCGCCCGAACAGGTCCACGCACCGTCCACGCTGATCGGCTTTCCGTCGGACCGGCTGGTGCCGCTGGCCGATCTGTGCGAGCTGCAGCGTCGGCTGCACGGGCCGGCCACGCTGGAAGTAGTCGAGTCGCCGTACGGCCACGACGCGTTCCTGAAAGAGCCCGAACAACTCGTGCCGCTGCTGCGCCAGGCGCTGCGATGAACGCCGCCACGGACTGCCCGCCTTCAACCTTTTGCGCACCTGCCGCTACACCCGTAATCCGGAGAACCCCATGAGCGATACATCCGCCCCCAGCACGCGCGCGGTGCGTGCCGGCATCGAGAGCGACACCCAGCACGGCGCCGTGGTGCCGGCGCTGCACCTGTCCAGCAACTACAGCTTCGCCGGGTTCGGCAACAAGCGCGTCTATGACTACTCGCGCAGCGGCAATCCCACGCGCGACCTGCTGGGCAATGCGCTGGCCGAGCTGGAGCAGGGCGCGGGCGGCGTGATCACCTCCAGCGGCATGTCGGCGGTGGCGTGCGCGCTGGAGCTGGTGCCAGCCGGCGCGAAGGTGTTGGCGGCGCACGATTGCTACGGTGGCACCTGGCGCCTGCTGGATGCCTGGGCGAAGAAGGGCCGTTTCACCCTCGAATTCGCGGACCTCACCGACCCGGCGGCACTGGCCCGCGGCCTGGCCACCAAGCCGGCGCTGGTGTGGGTGGAGACGCCGTCCAACCCGCTGCTGCGGATCACCGACGTGCGCCACGTCACCCAGGCGGCGCATGCGGTCGGCGCGCTGGTGGTGGTGGACAACACCTTCCTGTCGCCGGCGCTGCAGCAGCCCTTGCTGCTGGGCGCGGACGTGGTGCTGCACTCCACCACCAAGTACATCAACGGCCACAGCGACGTGGTCGGTGGTGCGGTGGTGGCGCGCGATGCGGCCGTGTTCGAGCAGTTGAAGTGGTGGGCGAACTGCAACGGCCTCACCGGCGCGCCGTTCGACAGCTACCTCACCTTGCGCGGCCTGCGCACGCTGTCGGTGCGCCTGCGCCAGCATCAGGAAAACGCCGCGCGCATCGCCGAACGGCTGGAGGCGCACGGTGCCGTGCGCAAGGTTTACTACCCGGGCCTGGCGAGCCACGCCGGGCATGCGCTGGCGGCGCGCCAGCAGCAGGGCTTTGGCGCGATGCTGAGCTTCGAGCTGGATGGCGACCTGCAGCAGGTCGAGGCCTTCGTCAACGGCCTGGAATATTTCTCGCTGGCCGAGTCGCTGGGTGGCGTGGAAAGCCTGGTGGCCCATCCCGCCTCGATGACCCATGCCTCGATGGCGGCGGAGGCACGGCACGCGGCCGGCATCGCCGACAGCCTGCTGCGCCTGTCGGTGGGTATCGAGGACGGTGACGATCTGTTGCGCGATCTCGATGGTGCGCTGGAACGCGCCCAGGCGGTGCTCTCCAAACGTCGGGTCAGCGCATGAGTGTGCCGGCCACTGACGCATCACCGTTCACCCATCGCAAAACGTCCGATATCGCGCTGGTGCTGCTGGGCACCGGCGTGGTGGGCGGCGCCCTGCTGGAGCTGCTGAAAACCCCGGTGGCGAAACACGTACGCCTGATCGGCGTGGCCAATTCGCGCCAGCAGCAGATCGACGCGGACGGCATCGCTTCGCGTGAATTGAATGGCTCCTGGCAGCAGCATGGCCAGCCGCGTGATGACGACGCCCTGCTCGCGGCGCTGGACGCCAGCGGCAGTGAGCTGAGGGTCGTGGTCGACGCCACTGCCTGTACCACGCTGGCCTCGCGTCACGCCGACTGGCTGGCACGCGGCTATCACGTGGTCACGGCGAACAAGTCGCTGGCCGGCGGCCATCTTTCCGGCTGGCGCGCGCTGCAGACGGCCCGCGCCCATGGCGGCAGCTATGGCGATGCCGCCACCGTCGGCGCCGGCTTGCCGGTGATCTCCACGCTGCGCCGTCTGCTCGGCTGCGGCGACAGCCTGCTCACGCTGGAAGGCGTGTTCTCCGGCTCGCTGTCCTACCTGTTCAACCAGTACAACGGCAGCCAGCCGTTTTCCGCGCTGCTGCGCGACGCTCGCAAGCTCGGCTACACCGAGCCCGATCCGCGCGCCGATCTCTCGGGCGAAGACGTGGCACGCAAGCTGCTCATCCTGGCCCGCAATGCCGGCTTCGCGCTGGGCAGCGAAGAGGTGGACGTGGAGAGCCTGGTGCCCGAATCCCTGCGCGATCTGGACACCGAGCAGTTCCTGACCCGCCTGGAAGAACTCGACGCGCCGCTGGCCGCCCGCCATGCCGATGCGCAATCGCGCGGCAACGTGTTGCGCTACCTGGCCCGTCTCAACCAGCGCGGTCGCGCTCGCGTGGGTCTGGTGGAAGTCGCCGCCACCCATCCGGCCGCCCGCCTCAACGGCACCGACAACCAGTTCGCCCTCACCACTACCCGCTACAACACCACGCCGCTGGTGATCCAGGGCCCCGGCGCCGGGCCGGAAGTGACCGCGCAAGCCTTGCTGGGCGACGTGCTGGCACTAGGCTGATCGGAAGTTTCCTTCCCCCGCAAAGCGGGGGAAGGTGCCGACTGCGGAGGCAGATGCCGAAGCGAACGGCGAAGCCGGCCCGAAGGGCGTGCCGCAGGAGCGGCGGGCGTGCCGCAGGAGCGGCGCGTAAGGCGGATGGGGTGCGCGCTTCCAGCATCGCTCCACGCACTCCAAACCCCATCCCGCTCAGTGTCCGGTAATCCGCTCGGCCGTCTCCTCGTCCGGCGGTACCAGCGGTGCATTCGGATCGAGGCGCGCTTCCAGTTGCGCCGCTTCCACCGATGGCGTGCGCCAGCCGCTCTTCACGCCCCACTGGTAGAACACCAGCCCGATGCCCGCCACCACCACCAGATCCCAGCCGTAGGGCAGGTAGCCCTTGCCGCCGAACGTGGTGCTGCCGGCCCAGGAGACCAGCGCCAGCGTGGGCAGGTAGAACACCAGCCACCAGGCGCCCTTCATCTGCCGCCCGAAATCGTGCCAGCCGGACTTGGCCTGGTAATAGAAATACACCGGCAGCGCGACCACCATCAGCAGGATGATTTCACCGGTCAGCGGCCACTTGGCCCAATACAAAAGCTCGGTGGACATGATGAAGGCGATGCCGGCCAGCACCGACAGGCCGGCCAGGCGCAGCGGGCGGTTCAACTCCGGCGCGGTACGGCGCAGCGTCATCACACTGACCGGGCCGGTAAGGTAGGAAATGATGGTCGCCACCGATATCACCGCCGCCAGCGAACCCCAGCCGCGGAAGAAAAACAGGAACAGGAACGACACCCCCAGGTTCACCCACATCGCCGGGCGCGGTATGCCCCATTTCGGGTGCACGCGACCCAGGATGCTCGGCAGCGTGCCGTTGCGCTCCATGCCGTAGAGCATGCGCGCGGTGGTGGCGGTATAGGTCATACCGGTGCCGCTGGGGCTGACCACCGCGTCGATGAACAGCAATGTCGCCAGCCACTGCATGCCCAGGATGATCGCCAGGTCCGCGAACGGCGAGCTGAAGTTGATCCCGTGCCAGCCCACGTCGGCCAGCATCTCGCGCGGCACCGAGCCAATGAACGCCACCTGCAGCAGCACGTAGACCACGGTTGCCAGCCCGATCGAGCAGACGATGGCGAACGGGATGCTCTTGCCCGGGTTGCGCGCTTCGCCGGCCAGGTTCACCGGGCTCTGGAAGCCGTTGAAGCTGAACACGATGCCGGCGATCGCCACCGCGGTGAGGATCGAGGGGAAGTCGGTCTCGTGCAGCTCGCCGTGGATGCCCACGGCGAAGTTCTCGGCATGGAAACCGCTGGCGATCAGCAGCACCGCGGTAAGCGCGGGGATCACCAGCTTGAACAGCGTGATGGCCGTATTCGAGCGCGCAAACAGCTTCACGCTCCAGAAGTTGAACAGGAAATACATCACCACTAGCGCCGCCGCGATCAGCAGGCCATTGGTGCTCAGCTCGCCGTGGCCGCCGGGCATCTGGTGGTACAGATCCTTCGCCCACTGCCACTTCCACGACGACATGTACTGCGCCGAGGCCTCGGCCTCCACCGAGATCACCGAGACGATGGCGATCCAGTTCGCCCAGGCCGCGATGAAACCCACCAGCGAGCCGTGCGAATAATGGCCGTAGCGCACCATGCCGCCGGATTCGGGGAACATCGCGCCCAGTTCGGCGTAGGTCAGCGCCACCGTCATGATGATCGCCGCGCCGATCACCCAGGCCCAGATGGCGCCCGGCCCGGCGATCTGCGCCGCCCGCCACGCCCCGAACAGCCAGCCCGAGCCGATGATCGAGCCCAGGCCGGTAAGCATCAGGGCGAATGGCCCCACATCGCGGCGGATCTGGCTGGCTTGGGACATGGAAGCTCCTGTGCGGGCGCTGACGCCAAAAAAAGAGTCCGATGGTTGCAGAGTCACGCGACGGCTGTCATCTACCAGTGGTCATGGGCGGTCGGGACGTTGCATGGGCACGACGCGGCGTGGCAGGGGCTGATGCAAGTCATGGCAGCTATCGGTGGAGCGGCAGATAGTGGTGGCCTCGTCGCGCGCTGGTGGTGCTTCCATGTCTGTCTGGTATCCCTGGATCGTTCTGCTCCACCTGGCCTGCGCCATCATCTTCGTGGGCGCGGTGGCGTTCGAGGTGTTGGTGGTCGAGTCGCTGCACAAGCGTTTCGACACGGCCACCATGCAACGCATCGAACAGGCGGTGATGGCGCGGGTGCGGCGCTTCATGCCGGTGGTGGTGATCCTGCTTTTCGTCAGCGGCGGCGTGCTGTTCGACATCCGCTGTGACGGCTTTGCCTGCGTGGGCTCGCGCTTCGGCAACTGGTTGCTGTTGAAGGTGGTGCTGGCGTTCGCCGTGCTGGGCGTGTTCGTCAATGCGATGTGGGCGATGCGCCATGGGAAGATGGACGTATGCCGCTTCAAGCACACGCATCGCGTGGTGCTGGCATTGATGGTCGGCATCGTGTTTCTCGCCAAGACCATGTTCTACTTGTAACGATTCATTCCCCAAGGAGCTTCACATGTCCAACGTCACCTTTCATGGCAAGCCGATCAGCGTCAATGGCCAGTTTCCCGCCGTGGGATCCGCCGCCCCGGCATTCACCCTGGTCGCGGGTGACCTTGCCGACGCCACGCTGGCGAGCTTCGCCGGCAAGCGCAAGGTGCTCAACATCTTCCCCAGCGTGGACACGCCGACCTGCGCGGCTTCCGTGCGCCACTTCAACGAATCGGCCAGCAAGCTCAACAATGCCGTGGTGCTTTGCATTTCGGCCGACCTGCCGTTCGCGCAGGCGCGCTTCTGCGGCGCCGAAGGTTTGGACAAGGTGGTCAACCTGTCGCTGATGCGCGGCCGCCAGTTCCTCAATGACTACGGCGTGGCGATCGCCGAAGGCCCGCTGGCGGGCCTGGCCGCACGTGCCGTGGTGGTGCTCGACGAGCACGACAAGGTGCTGCATGCCGAACTGGTCGGCGAGATCGGCAACGAGCCGAACTACGACGCCGCACTCGCTGCACTGGCGTGATCGAGTCGCCCGCTGATTACGGGCGACTTGTAGGAGCGACTTCAGTCGCGATGCTCTTGCTTGTGAGTTCCCAAAAGAACGGGCCTGAAAAGAAGAAGCATCGCGACTGAAGTCGCTCCTGCAAATAAAGCCAGATTTACTTCGGGGATGACCGCCCTCAGCGGTTGGTGCCCACCACCGGCACACCAAAAGCGTGCCCTTCCGGATGCAGGCCCAGGCCGAACTTCAGGCTGCGTCCGATGCGCTGCGCATAGTCGAGCATCTGTGCGGCATTCGCCTCGTCGAGTTCCTCGCCACAGGTTTCCTGCCACAGCTCAAGCCAGCGGTCGAAGTGCCGTGCCTGGATCGGGTGCGGCCGGTGCGCCGCCATCGGGTTGCCGCGATAGCTGCCCGCACGCAACGCCACCGACGCCCAGAACGAGGTCAGCAGGCGCTTGTGTTCATCCCAGTCGTCCACGGCGGCGTTGAATATCGGGCCGATGTCCGGGTCGCGTCGCACCTTTTCGTAGAAATGGTCGACCAGCGTGGCCAGGAGGGGTTCGTCCAGTGCGGCAGATGGATTCATGCGATTCGAGACTTGGAATGATGAAGGGCGCGCGGCAGAACCGCGCGCCCGGATGGAAGGCTTGGTACTTGTGCCGAGCTTACTTGCTCAGGCTCAAGGTGCCCTTCATCAGCGCGGCATGGCCAGGGAAGGTGCAGAAGTAGGCGTACTGCTCACCGGCCTTGAGCTTCGACACGTTGATCGTGGCCGTGTCGGACTGGCCGCCACCAATCAGCTTGGTGTGGGCAATGATGCGGGCATCACCCGGCTTCTCGTAGCTGTTGGCCGCGCCGGCCTTCATGCCGTCGGCGATGACGCCCGATTCGTCGGCACTGTGTGCCAGCACCCAGTTGTGGCCCATCGCGGTGACGGGCAGCTTGCCGGTGTGCTTGAGCGTCACGGCGAACGTCTTGCAGGTCTTCGGCACGGTGATGGTTTTGACGTTGAACTGCATGGCGTCGTTGGCTTCGACGGTGGTGGTGCATTCGGCGGCCATCAGCGGGGTGGACAACAGGCCGAGCAGGGCAATCGCGATCAACTTGCGCATGGGGAATTACTCCAGCAGAGGGGACATGGATAAACTGCAGGCCGATTGTGCCCCCGCCGCGCAGGCGTCGGCACTGACCTGGATCATCGCCGTGCGGCAAGCCGTACGCGACACTGTCGCTGCCAGATGAGGTAAACCTGATGACGCACGTAGTCACCGAAAATTGCATCAATTGCAAACACACCGATTGCGTGGAGGTGTGTCCGGTGGACTGTTTCCACGCCGGACCGAATTTTCTGGTGATCGATCCGGACGAATGCATCGACTGCACGCTGTGCGTGGAGGAGTGTCCGGTGGGTGCGATCTTCCCCGAGCTGGACGTGCCAGCCGGGCAGGAAGTATTCCTCGGCATCAACGCGGAGCTGGCGCGCGAGTGGCCGGTGCTGACCAGCAAGATCCCCGCGATGGACGACGCCGCCAAGTGGGATGGCGTGCCGGACAAATTGCCGCTGTTGAAGCGGAGCCTGGACGAGGGGTAAGTGAAGAGGAGTGAGCAGCGAGAAAAAGCGGCGACGAACGCCGGCTCCTCTCTCACTTTTCACTCATCTCCACTCACTTCGCGCGCTTCACAAAAAAAAGCCGGGCAATGCCCGGCTTTTCCATGGAGGAGCACGCAGACGTCAGCCCGCCACGACCCGCACCATTTCCAGGCACTTGTTCGAGTAGCCCCACTCGTTGTCGTACCAGCTGACCAGCTTCACGAAGGTGCTGTCCAGCGCGATGCCGGCGTCGGCGTCGAACACCGAGGTGCAGGTTTCGCCGCGGAAGTCGGTGGCCACGACCTTGTCTTCGGTGTAGCCCAGCACGCCCTTCAGCGCGCCTTCGCTCTGCGCCTTCATTTCAGCGCAGATCTCGGCGTAGGTCGCGTCCTTGAGCAGCTCGACGGTGAGGTCGACCACGGAGACGTCGGCGACCGGCACGCGGAAGCTCATGCCGGTGAGCTTCTTGTTGAGCTCGGGAATCACCACGCCCACGGCCTTGGCCGCGCCGGTGGAGGACGGGATGATGTTCTCCAGGATGCTGCGACCGCCGCGCCAATCCTTGTTGCTGGGTCCGTCGACCGTCTTCTGGGTGGCGGTGGCGGCGTGCACGGTGGTCATCAGGCCGCGCTTGATGCCCCACTTGTCGTTGATCACCTTGGCGATCGGCGCCAGGCAGTTGGTGGTGCAGCTGGCGTTGGAGATGATCGCCTCGCCCTTGTAGGTCTTGTCGTTGACGCCGTAGACGAACATCGGCGTGTCGTCCTTCGACGGTGCGGACAGGATCACCTTCTTCGCGCCCGCATCGAGATGCTTCTGCGCGGTTTCCTTGGTCAGGAACAGGCCGGTGGATTCGAGCACCACGTCGGCGTTTACTTCATTCCATTTCAGGTTGGCCGGGTCGCGCTCCTGGCTCAGGCGGATGGTCTTGCCGTTGACCACCAGATGGCCATTCTCGATCTTGACGTCGCCCTTGAAGCGACCATGCACGGAGTCGTAGCTCAACATGTAGGCGAGATAATCCGGCTCGAGCAGGTCGTTGATTGCCACGATCTCGATGTCGTTGCCGAAGTTCTGCACGGCTGCGCGCAGCACGTTGCGACCGATGCGGCCGAAGCCGTTGATGCCGACCCTGATGGTCATGAGAGAGCGTCCTCCGTTGCGAAGATGGATGGCTGCCGCGGGGTACGGCGCCGGTGTTTCAGCCCTCGAATCTTACAATGAAAGCACTGTTCCTGCGGGGGGAGATTCGCCTTGTGGCAGACTTCCGCGTTTGCGCGAGTGCCCGTGATGTCGCGACCTATCCTCTCCCTCCTGCTGGCGTCGGCCATGTTTCTGGCCGCGCCGTCCGCCCGGGCGTGGGGGCCGCTGGGACACAGCGTGGTGGCCGAACTGGCGCAACGCCAGCTGAGCCCCGCGGCCGAAAGGGAGGTGGAGCGGCTGCTGGCGCCGGAGCACACCACGCACCTGGCCGACGTGGCCAACTGGCCCGACCAGGTCCGCAACGACCCCGCGCTGCGGGCGTTGTGGAAACGCACAAGTCGCTGGCACTACATCAATTTTTCCAGCGACCGCTGCCACTACGTGGCGCCGCGCGATTGCCCGAAGGGCGAGTGCGTGGTGGCCGCGCTGGCGCGGGAAGTGCAGGTGCTGGGCGATCGTTCGCAGCCCGATGCGGTGCGGCGCGAAGCGCTGAAGTTCGTGGTGCATCTGGTGGGTGACGTGCACCAGCCGCTGCACGCCGGTTACCGGCCGGACCGCGGTGGCAACCAGTATCAGGTGCAGTTCGAGGGCAAGGGCAGCAACCTGCACAAGGTGTGGGATTCCGGCCTGCTGGGTACGCGCCACTTGCACTGGCGGGATTACGCCAGCCTGCTGGATTCGCGATCGCCGGTGACCTTGCCGCGGCCGATCGCCCCGCTGGACAACCCGTACGCGCAATGGGCCGAGGAGTCGTGCCGGCTCACCGCCGCAATGGACTTCTATCCATCCAGACGGCGAATCGGGGCGGCCTATGTGGACCGGAACCTCCCGCTTGCCGAACGGCGTTTGCGCGTGGCGGGAAGGCGGTTGGCCGAGGTCTTGAATCGTCATCTGGGTGACGTCGTCACGCAACATGCGCACAAGCATTGATATGGGGACGAAGAGTTCTGGTAATCTGATTTGATGACTACCGAACCCCAATCCCGCCGTACCCGAATCGTCGCCACGCTCGGCCCCGCCACCGATGCTCCCGGCATGCTCGAACAGATCATCGCCGATGGCGTGGACGTGGTTCGACTCAACCTTTCCCATGGTCAGCCCGACGACCATCGCGCACGCGCCGCCGCGGTTCGCGTCGCTGCCGCCAGCGCCGGTCGCGAGGTCGGCATCCTGGCCGATCTGCAAGGCCCCAAGATCCGCATCGAGAAATTTGCCAACGGCCCGATCGAGCTGGTCAACGGCGCATCCTTCGTGCTGGATTGCCGCCCCGACGCACCCGCCGGCAACGACCAGCGCGTCGGCGTCAGCTATTACGGCCTCCCCAATGATGTGCATGCCGGCGACGTCCTGTTGCTGGACGACGGCCTGCTGGCCTTGACGGTGCTGGAAGTGGTGGGCGCCGAAGTGCGTTGCCAGGTGCTGATCGGCGGCCGCCTGTCCGACCGCAAGGGCCTCAATCGCCAGGGCGGCGGGCTGTCGGTGACAGCGCTGTCGGACAAGGACAAGGCCGACATCAAGCTGGCCGCCGAGATCGGCGCCGATTTCCTGGCCGTGTCCTTCGTGCGTTCGGCCGACGACATGCACCAGGCGCGTCGCCTGCTGCACGAAGCGGGCGGCAACGCCTCGCTGGTGTCCAAGATCGAGCGTGCCGACGCGATCCCCGTGCTGGGCGAGATCATCGACGCCTCCGACGTGGTGATGGTGGCGCGCGGTGACTTGGGCGTGGAAATCGGCGACGCCGAACTGCCGGGCCTGCAGAAGAAGATCATCCGCGAGTCGGTGCAGCGCAACCGCGCGGTGATCACCGCCACGCAGATGCTGCAGTCGATGGTTTACGCGCCGATCCCCACCCGCGCCGAAGTGCTGGACGTGGCCAACGCGGTGATCGACGGCACCGATGCGGTGATGCTGTCGCAGGAAACCGCTGCCGGCGCGCATCCGGACAAGGCTGTTCAGGCGATGGTGCGCATCTGCCTGGGCGCCGAGCGCCAGTTCGAACCCAAGGACGACCTCACCACTGCCGGTCACCGCCTCGATCGCACCGATCAGGCCATTGCGCTGGCCGCCATGCTGGTGGCCAAGCAGCTGGGCGTGCGCGCGATCATCGCGCTGACCGAGTCGGGCGCCACCGCGCAGTGGCTGTCGCGCTACCGCACCGCGGTGCCGATCTACGCGTTGTCGCCGTTCGACGATGCGCGCCGACGCATGCTGGTGCTGCGCGACGTGAAGCCGGTGGAATTCAACCATGCCGGCCAGAACCTCGCCGCCTCCGCCCGCGCCGCCGTGCAGTTGCTGTTCGACCAGGGCAAGCTCAGCGAGGGCGATCGCGTGGTGGTCACCCACGGCGACCATGTCGGCCTCGGCGGTGGCACCAACACGCTGAAACTGCTGGCGGTCGGTACCGGCGGCATGGTGGAAAGCCTGCGCGACCTGTAACGACCAAGTGCGATTTCTACACATGCCCGCGGCTACACTGCGGGCATGCGGTTGCATCCCTGGAGGTTGTCATGAAGTCGTCATTCCGCCCGTCCCTGGCCATCGTGCTGCCCGTACTGATGGCGCTGTTCTCCGTGCCGTTGCTGGCACAGACGCAGATGCGCAAGCTCGATCCGCAGAATCTTTACCGCTACTGGATCCTGCTCAATACCCAGATCAAGCTGGATGCCCCGAACAGCGGGCTGAACCTCGACAAGCCCGGCTGTGCCGCCGTGACCTACACGGTCGGCTCGGACGGCGTGCCGCTCGATGTGACCCTGGTCAAACTGATCCCCAAGAGCGACCTGGGCCCGATGGCGGTCAACGCCGTCGCCAATTTCCGCTACGGGCCGTCGTTGACCAACCGCAACGCCGAGCCGATATCCACGTATTACATCGTGCCGTTCAACGCGCCCGAGGACAAAGCGGCGCGGAAGCAGGTAGTCGACGCCTGCGTGTTGCCGGGATACAACGGCCAGCATTGACACGGCGGCCTTCCCGCAGGCGAGTCACCCTCGTGCAACTGGCCTATAATGGCGAGCTCTGAACCGTACCGGCGCGCATGTTGGTGCGGCATCGTCCCTCGTGCGGTTTGTCGCCGCCGCGTTCCACGGAGTCGCCATGAGTATTGAAGATCTCGAAAGCATCGCCCTGGCCATGGTCGCGCCCGGCAAGGGCATCATCGCCATCGATGAATCGACCAAGACGATCGGCAAGCGTCTGGCCGCCGTCGGCGTCGAGAGTACCGAGGAAAGCCGACGCGCCTATCGCGAAATGCTGCTGACCACGCCCGCTCTCGGCGAACATATTTCCGGCGCCATCCTGTACGACGAGACGATCCGCCAGTCCACGAAGGATGGCGTGCCGTTCACCACGGTGATGAAGAAGGCCGGCATCATTCCCGGCATCAAGGTCGACAAGGGAACCGTGCCGCTGGCCGGGTTTCCGGGCGACGTGGTCACCGAAGGGCTCGACGGCCTGCGCGAGCGGCTGCAGGAATACGCCAAACTGGGTGCGCAATTCGCCAAGTGGCGGGCGGTGATAAAGATTACCGAGGACACCCCCAGTTCCACCGCCATCGAGGCGAACTGCCACGCGCTGGCGCGCTATGCCGCGCTGTGCCAGGAGGCCGGCCTGGTGCCGATGGTCGAGCCTGAAGTGCTGATGGACGGCGACCATTCCATCGACGTCAGTTATGAAGTGCACGAAGCCGTGCTGCGCAGCCTGTTCAACGCGCTGTACGAGCAGAACGTGATGCTCGAAGGCACCATCCTGAAGATCAGCATGGTCATTCCGGGCAAGGACAGCGACGAGCAGGTGGATGCCGAGGAAGTGGCCGATGCCACCGTACGCGTGCTGAAATCATGCGTGCCGGCCTCGTTGCCGGGCATCGTGTTCCTCTCCGGGGGGCAGACCGACAAGCAGGCCACCAGCCATCTCAATGCGATCAACCATATCGGCCCGCATCCGTGGCCGCTGTCGTTCTCGTATGGCCGGGCCATGCAGCAGGCGGCACTGAAACTGTGGGCGAAAGACCCGAAGGCGAACGTTGCCGAGGCGCAGAAGACCGTCCATGCCCGCGCCCGCGACAACGGCCTGGCGGCACTGGGGCGCTGGAACGGCTGACGCCATAGCGAATCGCCACGAAGGCATGAATAAAAAAGGGCACCGCAAGGTGCCCTTTTTTATTGTCGGTGACGCGGTGGCGTCAGCCGGCGGATCTCAGAAGCGGTACTCGGCGCTGACCGAGAAAATCCGCGTGCCAAGCTCGTACACGTCCTTGTCGATCTTGTAGTAATCGAAGTTGCCACCCACGCTCCAGTGGCGGTTGATGTCGTAACCCGTGCCCACGCCGGCGTACCAGCCCAGCGACTGCTCGCTGGCGCGGAACGTGTCCGAGCTGCCGTCGTCATAGGCGATGCGCGCCTTGGCGTGCAGCTTCCACAGGAAGGCGCCGCCGCGCGCGGAAATGTACCAGTGGCTGGTCGGGTTGAAATGGCCGTTGAGGCCCAGCGTCCAGCCGTCGCCGGACAGTTTCACGCGGTCGCCGAAGTCGTCGCTCTCGCTGACGCTGCCGAGGTTGGTGTAACCGGCCTCGAAGCCGAGGATGCGCTGGTCGCGGTAGCCGGCGTTGACGATGAACGCCGTGTCGGTTTCGGTACCCGAGCCGAAGTCGTCGACCTCTGCACTGTAGTGCGAGCTGCCGACGTTGCCGTTGACGAACCAGCCGTTGGGCTGTTCTGCGTGGGCGGTCGCGACGAAGGCCATGCCGCTGGCGGCGATGGCGAGGGGGAGTAGGTGTTTACGCATGGGGATATGGACCCTCCTGATGGTCCGATCAATCCGATGAGCCGCTTCTGCGGCGACGCGATTGTAACGGCTGGCTGGGTCCGGGGAAAAACGCGGGCAAAAAGAAAGGCGCCTTGCGGCGCCCTTCTTCCTGTCGTCCGTGCAACAGGGTGAATCGAATCAGAAGCGGTATTCCGCGCTGACCGACACCATGTCCGTGCTCAGGTCGACGCGGTCCTTCTTCGCGTCGTAGTAGTCGTAGTTCAAGCCTACGCTGACGTTGTTGTTGAAGTCGTAGCCGAAGCCGGCGCCGGCGTACCAACTGGTGTCATCCAGACCCTTGCGGACCGGGTTCTCGTTGTTGCTCAGGCCGTGGCCCTTCCAGCCGTAGATGCCAGTGCGGGCGCTGACGTACCAGTTCGGGGTGACGTTGAAGTGACCGTTCACGCCGGCCGTCCAGCCGTGCAGCTGCGACTTGCCGTCTTCCACCACCGGGTCGTCATTGAAGACGTTCTTGGCGTGGATGTTGCCCAGGTCGTTGTAGCCAACCTCGACGCCCAGTGCGACAGACGGGTTCACCGACCAGCGGTAACCACCGTTGACGGCATAGCCGGTGTCGTTGTCGTCGTACGGGCCGTGGTTGATCGAGGTCTGGCCGACGTTGCCGTTGACGAACCAGCCGCCGTTCTGCGTGGGCGCACTCTGCGCAAAGGCTGCGGGTACGGCAACCAGGCCGGCAGTGGCGAGGGCGAGGGCAAGCAGACTCTTGTTTTTCATGGATATCTCCAGTGTTTTTTTTGTGGCAGGCGACCCATTGGGGGAGTGGTCGCTGCGGGCGCGCGCCATGGGGGCGACGACGCCTGCCACTTAGATGGTGCTGCGGTCCGGAGATTCAATACCGACAAGTTCAGTATTAAGTCTGGGTTAATCCGCAGCGAGAAGAGGCGCGGCGGCCCGCGCCGCGCCTCTTCGGGGCATCACCCGATCAGAACCGGTATTCAGCCGATACCGTGGCGGTATCCGAGCTGAAGCTGATGCCGTGCTTCTTGGCGTGGTAGTAGTCGTACGCCAGGCCCAGGCTGAAGTTGTTGTTGAAGTCGTAGCCCACGCCGGCACCCGCGTAGTAGTCGACCTTTTCCAGCGAGTGACGGTTGACGTCCTGGTTGTTGTAGCCGTGGCCCTTCCAGCCGTACACGCCGGTGCGGCCACTGACATACAGCCCCTGCCACACGTTGATGCGGCCGTTGACGCCGGCGGTCCAGCCGCGCAACGCGTTGCGGCGACCGGTGAGGTTGACGTTGTCGCTGTTGAAGGCGTTCTTCAACCGGAAATTGCCCAGGTCGTTGTAGCCGATATCAACGCCAAGGCCGACGTCCTGGCCGACCTTCCAGCGGTAGCCGCCGGTCAGTGCGTAGGTGGTCGGGTGATCGTTGTACGGGCCTTGGGCCACGTGGGCCTGGCCAACGTTGGCACCGATGAACCAGTTGCCGCTGCCGACAGCCTGGTTCGGCTGGTAGTTGCCGTTCGCGGACGTCGGAGTGCTGCTGGAAACAGAGTCGTCCTGCGCAAATGCGGGCAGGGCGCAAAGAGACGCGGAGGTAATCGCCAGGGCTAGTAGTGTTTTTTTCATGAGGGAACTCCTGCGTATAACCAATGCATCGTCGGGTTGGGGAAAGCCCGATGACGACCCACGGAATCCGGGGGCGGGTGCATTGAACAGGCCCGAGCCTGAAGCGCGCCGATATGTGCTGACCAAAAATTAAGGCCGAATTAATGTTTGGCCTTTCAGCCGTCCAAAACCGCGCATCCCGGAGAGCGCGACAGTGACAAGCTGAATCAGCGATAATGGGATTTTGCCCGCCCCGGAGAGAACCTGATGCCCACCCGTCGTGAACTAGCCAATGCTGTGCGTGCCCTGGCCATGGATGCCGTCGAGGCGGCCAAGTCCGGCCATCCGGGCATGCCGATGGGTATGGCCGACATCGCCGAGGTGTTGTGGAACGATTTCCTGCAGTTCAATCCGGGCAACCCGGGCTGGTTCAACCGCGACCGCTTCGTGCTCTCCAACGGCCACGGCTCGATGCTGCAGTACGCGCTGCTGCACCTGTCCGGCTACGACCTGCCGATCGACGAGCTGAAGCACTTCCGCCAGCTGCATTCGAAGACCGCCGGCCATCCGGAATACGGCCACACGCCCGGCGCCGAAACCACCACCGGTCCGCTGGGCCAGGGCCTGGCGAACGCCGTGGGCTTTGCGCTGGCTGAAAAGATTCTGGCGGCGCGCTTCAACCGGCCCGGCCACGATATCGTCGATCACCACACCTATGTGTTCCTCGGCGACGGCTGCCTGATGGAAGGCATCTCGCACGAAGTCGCCTCGCTGGCCGGCACCTGGAAGCTGGGCAAGCTGGTGGCGGTGTATGACGACAACGGCATCTCCATCGATGGCGAAGTCGAAGGCTGGTTCACTGACAACACGCCCGCGCGTTTCGAAGCCTACGGCTGGAACGTGATCCGCGATGTCGACGGCCACGACGCCGAGGCGGTGAAGAAGGCGCTGGCGCAGGCCACCGCGCAGAGTGAGCGCCCCACGCTCATCTGCGCCAAGACCATCATCGGTTTCGGCGCGCCGAACAAGCAGGGCAAGGAAGAAAGCCACGGTGCCGCGCTGGGCAAGGACGAGATTGCCGCCGCGCGCGTGCAGTTGCAGTGGAACCATGCGCCGTTCGAGATCCCGGCCGACATCTATGCCGGTTGGAACGCGCGCGACAAGGGCGTCGCCCGCGAGCGCAGCTGGGACGAGGCGTTCGCCGCCTACGCCGCGGCACATCCGGAGCTGGCGGCCGAGCTGAAGCGCCGTTTGTCCGGCGAACTGCCGCAGGATTGGGCCGAGAAGTCGCAGGCATATGTCGCCAAGCTGCAGGCGGAAGGCCCCGAGGTGGCTTCGCGCAAGGCTTCGCAGATGACCCTGGACGCCTACGGCCCGCTGCTGCCCGAACTGCTTGGCGGTTCCGCCGACCTGGCCGCCTCCAACCTCACCAAGTGGAAGGGTAGCCTCGACGCCGGCAACGGCAACAGCTCCGACGGCAAGGGCAACTACGTCTATTACGGCGTGCGCGAATTCGGCATGACCGCGATCGCCAACGGCCTGGCGCTGCATGGCGGCTTCATTCCCTACGACGCCACTTTCATGGTGTTCTCCGATTACGCCCGCAACGCGGTGCGCATGAGCGCCTTGATCCCCGCGCAAGCCATTCACGTCTACACGCACGACTCGATCGGCCTGGGCGAAGACGGCCCCACCCATCAGCCGGTGGAGCACATGGCCAGTCTGCGCCTCATCCCGAACAACCACGTGTGGCGTCCTTGCGATGCAGTGGAGTCGGCGGTGTCGTGGAAGGCCGCGATCGAGCGTCGTGGTGCGCCGTCATGCCTGGTGTTCTCGCGCCAGGCTCTGAAGCATCAGCAGCGCGATGAGCAGCAGCTGGCGGACATCCGCCGCGGCGGCTATGTGCTGTCCGATCCGGCGGACACGAAGTTCCAGGTGATCCTGATCGGCACCGGCTCCGAGGTGGAGCTGGCGATGGAAGCCTCGCGCGCGCTGGCACAACAGGGCATCGCCGCCCGCGTGGTGTCGATGCCGTGCACCGACGTGTTCGACGAACAGCCGCTGGAATACCGCGAAGGCGTGCTGCCGGGCTGGTGCCGCGCCCGCGTGGCGGTGGAAGCGGCCAGTGCCGACTTCTGGGCCAAGTACGTCGGCTTCGACGGCGAAGTGATCGGCATGAACACCTTCGGCGCCTCCGCACCCGCGCCCCAGCTGTTCGAGCACTTCGGCATTACCGTGGCGCACGTGGTCGACGCGGCCAAGCGCGTGGTGGGCTAAGCTAAACCCGGCGCGCCCCCACAGGGGCGCGTTGTTTTTCTGTGGGAGCGACTTCAGTCGCGATGCTCTTTCTTTGAGGCTACGGAAGAAGAGCGTCGCGACTGAAGTCGCTCCTACATGCTGGTTTCGGCCTGCTGCTCCTGGAACGCCCTGGGCGTGCAACCCAGCTCCCGACGGAACACGGTGTAGAGGTATTGCACCGAGGTGAAGCCGCAACGCACCGCGATGTCGGCCATCGACGATTCGCCCTGCCGCAACAAGTCCTGTGCGATCTCCAGCTTGTGCCGCAGGATCTCCTGGTGGACGCTGCGTTTCAGCGTGCGCCGAAAATGCTCCTCCAGCAGCGAGCGCGACACTCCCACGTAGTCAGCCACCTGCTCGGTGCGGATGCCAAGGCAACCGTACTGGCGGATGTAGTGGCGCGCGCGCATTACGTACGGGCTGCACACCGACTGGTACATGCTGGATGCACCCACGTGCAGATTCTCCGGCGGCACCAGCACGCGGGTGTCACTGCAGTCGGCGCCATGCAGCATGCGGTGCAACACATGCGCGGCGGTGCGTCCCATTTCCTCGGTGCCCTGTTGCACGGAGGTGAGCGGAATCCGGCTGAGCATCCGCGTCAGCGGGTCGTTGTCGATACCCACGATGGCCACCTCGTCGGGCACCGGGATGTCGGCCATCATGCAGGCCTGCAGCAGCTGCCGTGCGCGTGCATCGGTCACCGCCAGCACGCCGATCGGCTTGGGCAGGGATTGCAGCCAGGCCATCAAAGCCTCGGTGGCGTCGCTCCAGCCGGCGGCGGTGGTGGCATGGCCGTGATAGATGAAGCCCTCGAGGCCGTCGCGCCGGAGCATCGCGTCGAAAAGCCGTTCCCGCTCCTCGGCCCAGCCGGGGATGTTGGGCGCCAGCGGCAGGGAATAGAACGCGAAGTTCTGCAGGCCCTGCTCGATCAGATGGTCATAGGCCAGCCGCACCAGCGCGGCATTGTCGGTCGCGATGTACGGCAGGCCCTTCGGGTAGCGCGACGCATCGGCATAGGAGCCACCGACGGCGACCACCGGCACGTCGACCTGGCGCAACGCCGTATAGATCGGGTCGTCGACGGCGGTGATGATGCCATCGCCGCACCACTCGATCAGGTCGGTCGCCCGGCAGTGGAAATCCTCCTGCATGAACAGGTCCCAGCTGACCCGGGTGGACGCCAGATAGTTGCCGATGCCGGCGATGACCTGGCGATCGAATGCCTTGTTCGCGTTGAACAGCAACGCGATGCGATGGACGCCGTGTGGGTGGCTCATGGGTTCACCTTGGAGGAGCCGCCTCGAAGGTGGCCCGTACCTGGCGTGCGCCGTATACGCGCACGTGTTGCAGCCGGATTTCCCGAGGCTAGCACGAGTGCAACGCACGGCCGTGGTGCGCTGCGGCGTGCGCACAAGAAGAAATGTGGCCCATCTGGGCGATTTCGTCATTGCATGCCGCGGCGCAGCACCGGCACCATGATCGTTCCCTGGCTGCGCCGCCGGGTTCGGTAACGGTCCATGCGCCACTGCGAGGCCGGTGCGGGAAGGGTCGCCCGGGCCGCGCGCGCAAGCGCCGTGGGTGGATGCGGGACCGCTCGATGGTGGGGGCTACGCGAACAGCCACTGATAGCGCTACCATCGGCGGGGAAGTGTGTCGCCGACGATGACGGTCGCGAGCATCGTCGACCACGCTGCCCGGTGTTTCGATCACCGTGCAGTGGCGTAGCTGGGACGGCATGGACGGCCAAACCGGGTGACGACGGCAAGGGTGCAGTGCCGTCGCTGCGGTTGTTGGCGTGAAGCCCAAGCTCCTACTATGGGCGGCGGCATGCCGTTGTCCGTGACATCCACATGGCCGAAAGGCTGGGGTACCCATGAAATCCTCGAACAAGCGAGTGACGGAGCAAGCATGAAACTGACGACCTTACGTGCGCTGGGAGTGCTGCTGTGCCTGGGCCTGGCGGGCCTTGCCAGCAGCTGCACGCAGAGCAGCAAAAAACCCACCCTGATCGGCTTCAGCATCGACGACATGCGACTGGAGCGCTGGGCGCGCGATCGCGACTTCTTCGATGCTGCCGCCACCAAGCTCGGCGCCAAGGTACTGGTGCAATCGGCCAATGGCAGCGAGGAGCGCCAGGTGGCGCAGATCGAGAACATGATCTCGCGCGGCGTGGACGTGCTGGTGATCGTGCCGCAGAACTCCAAGGTGCTGGGCAACGTGATCCGCGAGGCGCATCGCAACCACGTCAAGGTGGTGTCGTACGACCGCCTGATCCTCAACGCCGACGTCGACGCGTACATCTCCTTCGACAACCTCAAGGTCGGCGAGATGCAGGCGCAGGGCGTGGTCAACGTCAAGCCGAAGGGCAACTACTTCCTGCTCGGCGGCGCGCCCACCGACAACAATGCCAAGATCTTGCGCCAGGGCCAGATGCAGGTGCTGCAGCCGCTGATCGACAAGGGCGACATCAAGATCGTGGGCGACCAGTGGGTGCCGGACTGGAACCCGACCCGCGCGCTGGGCATCGTGGAAGATGCGCTCACCGCCAACGCCAACAACATCGATGCCATCGTGGCCTCCAACGACGCCATCGCCGGCGGCGCCGTGCAGGCGCTGGCCGCGCAGCGGCTGGCCGGCAAGGTGGCCGTGTCCGGCCAGGACGCCGACCTGGCCGGCGTCAAGCGCGTGGTCGAAGGCACCCAGACGATGACGGTGTACAAGCCGCTCGACCAATTGGCCACCCAGGCGGCCAAACTGGCAGTGGACCTGGCCCGTGGCGGGAAGCCGGCCTACAACTCGCATTACGACAATGGCGAGAAGTCGGTCGACAGCATCCTGCTGCAGCCGGTCGCGCTGACCCGCGACAACGTCGACAAGGTGATCACCGACGGCTTCTATACCCATGCGCAGGTCTATGGCAACTGAGTCCGCCGCCCGCGCCGGGGAGAACGGCGACTGCCTGCTGGACATGCGCGGCATCCGCAAGATGTTCGGCAGCTTCGCCGCTGTCGACGGCGTTGATCTGCAGGTGCGCGCCGGCGAATGCCTGGGTCTGTGCGGCGAAAATGGCGCCGGCAAATCCACCCTGATGAAGGTGCTGTCGGGCGTCTATCCGTACGGCAGCTACGAGGGCGAGATCCTGGTCGATGGCGTGCCGCTGCAGGCCCACACGGTGGCCGACAGCGAGCGCGCCGGCATCGCCATCATCCATCAGGAATTGATGCTGGTGCCGGAGCTCAGCGTCACCGAGAACATCTTCCTCGGCCGCGAGATCCGCCGTTTCGGCGGCCTGATGGATTACCCGGCCATGCACCAGCGCGCCGAAGCGCTGCTGCGCGAGCTGGGCATCGAAGGCATCAATGTGGGGCAGCAGGTGCTGCACTACGGCAGCGGCCACCAGCAGCTGATCGAGATCGCCAAGGCGCTCAGCAAAGAGGCGCGGCTGATCATTTTCGATGAGCCATCGTCCTCGCTCACCGCCACCGAAACCCGCACCCTTTTGTCGATCGTGGCCGATCTCAAGCGCCGCGGCGTGGCCTGCGTGTACATCTCGCACAAGCTCGATGAAGTGGCCGAGGTATGCGACCGCATCACCGTGATCCGTGACGGCAAGCACATCGGTACGCGGTCGATGGCCGATCTCGACACGGCGCAGATCGTCACCATGATGGTGGGCCGCGAACTGGGCCAGATGTTCGAGCGCAAGCCGCACACCATCGGCGAGGTGGTGCTTGAAGCATCCAACGTCACCTGCCTGGACGTGATGAACCCCAAGCGCAAGCGCGTCGATGACGTGTCGCTGCAAGTGCGCAAGGGCGAGATCCTGGGCATCGCCGGCCTGATCGGTGCCGGTCGCACCGAACTGGTGTCGGCGATCTACGGCGCCTATCCAGGCACGTGGAGCGCGGAGTTGCGCATCGAAGGCAAGCCGGTGCACATCCGCAGCCCGCAGGCGGCGGTGGCCGCCGGCCTGTGCATGGTGCCGGAGGATCGCAAGCGCGATGGCATCGTGCCGCTGATGGGCGTGGGGCCGAACATCACCCTGAGCGTGCTCGACCATTACGCACGCGGCGGCGTGATCGACGGCAACCGCGAAGCGCATGCGTTCCATCACGAGATGAAGCGGCTCAACGTGCGTGCCAGCAGCCCCATGCTGCCGATCGCCAGCCTTTCCGGCGGCAACCAGCAAAAGGCGGTGCTGACCCGCATGCTGATGCCCGATCCCAAGATACTCATCCTCGACGAGCCCACCCGCGGCGTGGACGTGGGCGCCAAGCAGGAAATCTACCGGCTGATCTTCGACCTTGCATCGCGCGGCATGGCGATCATCGTGGTCAGCTCCGAAATGCCCGAGGTGCTCGGTCTCAGTGACCGCGTGCTGGTGATGGCCGATGGCCGCATACGTGGCGACTTCATCAACGACGGGTTGCGCCAGGAAGACCTGCTGGCCGCCGCGCTGGAATTGCCGCACAGGATCGATAACGCATGAACGCTTCCGTGAATGTTTCCCCCGCGCCCTCCGGGCAGAACCGAATGCCGGGCTCGACCCGCGTCCGGCAGTTCTTTTCGCAATACAAGATCGTGGCGCTGCTGGTGGCCGTCGCGCTGATCTGGGCGTACTTCTCGTACGCCACCAACGGCGCCTTCCTCACTTCGCGCAACATCTCCAACCTGTTCCGGCAGATGTCGATCACCGGCATGCTGGCACTGGGCATGGTGTTCATCATCATCGCCGGCGAAATCGACCTTTCCGTCGGTTCGCTGCTGGGGCTGCTGGGCGGCGTAGCCGCCATCCTGGACATCAGCCAGCACCTGCCGCTGCCCGTCACGATCCTGCTGGTGCTGCTGCTGGGCGCCCTGGTCGGCACCTTCAACGGTCTCTGGGTGACATGGCTGAGAGTGCCGTCATTCATCGTGGGCCTGGGCGGCATGCTGGCGTACCGCGGCGCGCTGCTGGGCGCCACCGGCGGCTCCACCATCGCGCCGTCATCCGACGCCTTCGTGGTGATCGGCCAGGGCTACGTGTCGCCGGCCACGGGCAATGTGCTGGCGGTGTTGATCCTGGCCCTGCTGGCCTTCGTCACCTGGCGCCGACGCACCGCGCGCCAGCGCCTGGAGTTGAAGGTCAGCCCGGTCTGGATGGATGCCGCCAAGCTGGTCGCGGCCGCCGTGGCGCTGTTTGTATTCGTGCACGTGCTCAACGATTACGGCGGCATCCCGGTGCCGGTGCTGTTGCTGCTGGGCCTGCTGGCGGTGTTCTCGTTCATTGCCACGCAGACCGTGTTCGGACGTCACATCTACGCCATCGGCAGCAACATTGAAGCCACGCGCTTGTCCGGCATCAACGTCGATCGCGTGCGCCTGGCGGTGTTCGCCCTGATGGGTGTGATGTGCGCCTTCGCCGGCCTGGTCAACACCGCCCGCCTGGCCGCGGGCTCGCCCTCGGCCGGCATCAACGGCGAACTCGACGCGATCGCCGCCTGCTTCATCGGCGGCGCCTCGATGCGCGGCGGCGTGGGCACGGTGCATGGCGCGCTGGTGGGCGTGCTGGTGATGGCCAGCCTCGACAACGGCATGTCGATGATCGACGTGGATGCGTACTGGCAGATGATCGTTAAAGGCCTGATCCTGGTGCTGGCCGTCTGGGCCGACGTAGTCTCCAGCGGCGCCCGCCGCTGACGCACCCCTGTAGGAGCGCACCCTGTGCGCGGTGCTCTTGTTGTTAGCTTTTTTGCTTTCATGCAGCCTTAAAGCAAGAGCTTTCGATCGCCTACGGCGCTCGAGTCACTTTCTCTTTGCGTGCTCAAAGAGAAAGTAACCAAAGAGAAAGAGCACCCCGCTTACGCGCTTTCCGGGCATCCTGCCCGGAAAGTCCGCGGTCGGGCTGCGGGGTTTGTCGACAGCACATCCTGTGCTGACGCCAAACTGGCTTGCATCCATGCAAGCCACCCTTCGGGCTCTTCCTCCGCCCGCCCGCCGCTTCAGAGGGGCCCCCGGTAGAGCTGCGCGCCATCGTGGCGCGCACTCGGTGCGCAGCGGCGTTGCCGCTGCGAGAGCGTCGTGGCGTGGGCTTTTTGATGTTCCTCTTACTTCCGATCACCCTGAGCGTAGCCGCGCAGCGGCGGAGTCGAAGGGTGATGTCGAGCGGCCCTTCGACTCCGGCCTTCGGCCTACGCTCAGGGAGAACGGCTGAGGTGAGCAGCTTCGCCTCTGCTTCTGCTTTCGCCGTTGCCTTTGCCCTGGCTTCATTCCGAGTACGGGCCAGGATGGCCCGTCGCTCTACCGGGGCCCCTGTGCGGCGGTGAGGCGGGGCCGACAAGGCCGCGCAGCGGGAGTCGACATGGATGTCGACTCCTTTTCGCCAGGGCAGGATGCCCTGTCGAAAAGCCCGACCCCGACTCACGGACTTGCCGCCCATGGATGGGCGGCAAGCGCCAAGCGGGGTGGCCTTCTCTTTTGGTCACTTTTCTCTTGGCCACGCAAGAGAAAAGTGACTCGAGCGCCGCAGGCGATCGAAAGCCTTTGATTTGCTCGACCAACAAGAAGCGTCGCGACTGAAGTCGCTCCTACAAACATCAAGCGCATCGGGGCTGAAGGCGCTCCCACAGGGTGTGTTCCAGGCAAGCCCGTCTGTACTCGTTGCACGACGTGCCGCGAAATCCCGGTCTTTATCAAATCCCCCAACCCGCGTAACGAATTTTGCCGAAAGCGGGGCAGCGGAGCGGGTGCGGCCTATTAGTATGATAAATAGACAGGCATTCCGATGTGCGCCGGGTGGCGTGCGTCCGTAGCAGCGTTGGGGGATGCCGTGCGAATTTCCAGAATTGCCCTGTTCAGCCTGGCCTTGGCCCTTGTCGCCACGGTGGCCACGGTCGATGCCACCGAGAGGGTTGCGCTTGACCGCCATGGTGCGTGGGTAAGCGTCGAGGCGTATGGCCCGAACGTCGTCCACGTGACGATTGCCGCCGACAAGGCGCAGGTGCTGGCGGCGCCCGGTTACGGGATTCTTGCCGACCACGCCGACAGCTCGACCTTCAAGCAAACCCGTGATGCCAGCGGCAACACCTTTGCGTCCGCCGCGTTGACCCTGCATGTGGACGCGCCACCGCCGCCGCGCGCGCCGGCCATCACCGATCGCTATTTCGCGCCACAGCTGGCGCCGGTGAGCCTGCAGGTGAAGAACGCCAGCGGCGTGACGGTCGTCGACATGACCGGTTGGGAGATGTCGCCGCATGAGGTGGCAGGCGAGGCCACCTATCAGGTGGGCGCCACCTTCAAGGCGCCCGCCGATGAGCACTATTACGGCATGGGCCAGAACCAGGAGAGCCTGGGGCCGCTCGACCTGCGCGGCCGCGTGATCGACTGCAAGCACTGGTACGACGCGCCCAGCGGCGAAACCGTATGCGTGCCCTTCATGGTTTCGTCGAAGGGCTACGGCATCATCTGGGACAACCCGTCGGAGACGCGCTTCGTGGCCGGCATCAACGGTCACACCCGGTTCCAGTCGAAGGTGGGTGAGCGCGTCAGCTTCTTCGTCATCACCGGCGACACGCCGGAGCAGATCTACTCGGCTTACGCGCGGGTGACCGGCAAGACGCCGATCCCGCCCAAGGCGGCGTTCGGCCTGATCCAGTCCAAGGCGCGCTACAGCAGCCAGGACGAGATCCTGCGCGTGGCACGGACCTATCGCGAGAAAAACTATCCGCTCGACGTGATGGTGCTCGACTGGTTCTACTGGACGCGCATGGGCCAGATGGACATCAACCCGGCGGAGTTCCCCGACCCCGATGGCATGAACCGACAACTGCACGCGATGGGCATGAAATCCATCGTGTCGGTGTGGCCGCGCTTCGAGCGTTCCAGCCGCTATTTCAAGGAGCTCGACACCAAGGGCTATTTCCTGAAGGACAAGAACGGCAAGACGGTTGACGGCCTGCCGTTCCGTTCCGATCGCGCCGGTGCGCTGATCGACGCGACCAACCCGGCCGCGCGCCAGTGGTTTTGGACGCACATGCGCGACAACATCCTGTCGCACGGCTTCGACTACCCGTGGCTGGACGAAACCGAGCCCGACCTGGTGCCGGACGGCTATTTCTTCTCGATCGGCTCCGGCGACCGCTACCACAACGTGTTCCCGCTGCTGCACGTGGAAAGCGTGGCCAAGGGCATGCGTGCCTGGAAACCGGACGAGCGCGTGCTGATTCTTTCCCGCGCGGCGTACCTGGGTTCACAGCGCACCGGCGCGCTGTTCTGGTCGTCGGATGTCGACCCGAGCTGGGAAGCGCTGCGCCGCCAGATTCCCACCGGCCTCAACATGACCGCGTCGGGCATTGCCTATTGGGGCAACGACATCGGCGGCTGGCAATGGCTGCCGCAGACTACCAGCGCCACCAAAAATCCGTTGCTCGATCCCTCCGACGCACGCGACGTGGTGGGGCAGAACAACGACTACCCCGAACTGCTGACGCGCTGGTTCGAGTACGGCACTTTCCTGCCCACGCTGCGCATCCACGGCAGCCGCAAGCACACGGAAATCTGGGCGTTCGGCCATGAGGCTGAGGCGGTCATGGCGAAGTACGACAAGCTTCGCTATCGCCTGATCCCGTACATCTACAGCCTGGCCAAGAAGACCTACGACACCGGCGCGCCGTTCATGCGACCGCTGTGGATGGATTTTCCGGACGACCCCAACGTCGCCGACATCGGCACGCAATACATGTTCGGCCCCGCGTTCCTGGTGGCACCGATCACCGAGCAGGGCCAGACCGAAAAAGACGTCTATTTGCCTGCCGGCAGCGACTGGTACAACTTCTGGACCAACGAAAAGCTGGCCGGCGGACGCTGGGTGAAAGTGGCCGCACCCATCGACCAGATTCCCGTGTTCGTGCGCGCCGGTTCGATCGTGCCCTTGGGTTCGGACGTCCAGTCCACCGCTTCGAAGCAATCGATCAGCGAGATTCGCGTCTACCCCGGCAGCGACGCCGAGTTCGCGCTGTATGACGACGACGGCACTTCGTACGCGTATCAAAAAGGGCAGGGCACCACCACGGCACTGCACTGGGACAACGCATCGCAAAGCTTGCGCGCTACCGGCGGCGATGCGGCGTTCGGCAGGAAGGTCGCGGGCCTGGCGAGGGTGATGGGCAAATAGTTGGCGTGACGTTGTGTCGCCGTCTTCGCCCTCGTGCGGCGCAACGCATACGACGGTCGGTCGATCACCCCCGGCTCGCAAAGCATTCGGATCGCCGTGTTTCGCGGGGATTTCGTGCGGGCCAATGCGGTGGATTCACCTTGTGTTTTGCGGCGGATGCAAATGAAGAAACGTCACTCGAATCGCTGATTTCGTAATTGCACCCGTGTTGCGCTCCCTCCAGCATGCGTGCGCTGCCAGTGCACCGAATGTTCTTCAGTGAGCACCAGGGGACGGGCAGGGCGCTGACGCAACCCGGAGATGTACGCCAGGTTGGTGCCATCGCCATCGGCGACATGCATGCGCAGATCACTGCCGCAGCAATCCAAATTCTTCGGGAAGAAATATCAGATGAACAGGCAAGACAGCGACAAATCCAGGCGGTTCGACGCGGTGCCATTGCGCCGCAGCGGCCTTTCGATGGCCATCGCGATGAGCGTGGCGATGTTCTCCATGCCGGCGGCGGTGTGGGCGCAACAGGCCGACACGACCACCGGCGCGACCACCGACCAGGCCGCACCGCAGCAGACGCAGAAGCACGCGGCCAAACAGGAAACCACCAGTCTCAGTGCAGTCACCGTCACCGGTGTGCGCGCCAGCATGGCGTCGGCGATCTCGATCAAGCAGAACGCGGATCAGATCGTCGATTCGATCGTGGCCGAGGACATCGGCAAACTGCCCGACAGCAACGTGGCCGAGGCACTGCAGCGCATCACCGGCATCCAGATCGATCGCAACTACGGCGAGGGCAGCACCATCGCCATCCGCGGCCTGACCCAGGTGCGCACCGAGATCAACGGCCGTGACGCCTTCACCGCCAATGGTGGGCGCGCGTTGAGCTTCGAGGACGTGCCGTCCGAACTGCTGGCCGGCATCGATGTGTACAAAAACCCGTCCGCGGAAATCATCGAGGGCGGCCTCGGTGGCACGGTGAACCTGCGCACGCACAAGCCGTTCGATTTCGAGGGCCAGAAGATCGCGGTCACCGGTGAATACGACTACGGCGACCTGATCAAGGATGGCCACCCCTCGGCCTCCGCGCTGTACAGCAACCGCTGGGATACCGACGCCGGCGAGTTCGGCCTGCTGGTGGACGTGGCCTACCAGAAGCATTCGTTCCGCCAGGACGTGATCAGCACCGAGCCGTTCTACACCATCCATGCCGGCGCCACCGATCCGGCGACGGGCGAGGTTTATCCGGAAGCGGATTACCCCGGCTTCGAAGGCCGCACGCTGCAGGTGCCGCATGGCGGCGGCGTCGGCGAGACGCTGGGACAGCGCCGTCGACTGGGTACGTCCGTCGCGCTGCAATGGCGTCCGAATGCCGACGTCGAGTTGTACGCGCAGGCGCTGCGTTCGGATTACAAGTTCCAGTGGAACGATTACTCGTACTTCGCCTATACCGGCACCAGCGGGATGATTCCCGATCCGACGAAGCCGTTCGAGTTCGGTCCGAGTGGCGACTTCATCAGCGGTACGTTCAACGGTACCGGTGGTGTGAATGCCGATGGCGCCCCTGATCCATCCGTGGCGCCAACGGCCGGCGTCAGCGTCGACTCCAACAGCAGCCTCACCACGCGCCACTCGGTCACCACCGACTTCTCGTGGGGCGGTTCGTGGAACGCCACCAACAACCTCACCTTGAAGACCGATTTCCAGTACATCAAGGCCAAGACCGACACGTTCCGCTACATCCTCAACACCCACACCACCACGCCGTATTTCTATCAGGACATCGGCGGCCACACGCCGGTGCTGAACGTGGACAACGCCTACGTGACCGATCCGGCCAACTCGGCCTTCAACTTCCTGCTCGATAACCGGGCCAGGAGCCGCGGGCGCGAATTCGCCTGGCGTGCCGATGGCGAGTATTCGTTCGGCGGCGATTTCCTGCAGTCGATCAAGTTCGGCGTGCGCACCACCGATCGCAAGGCGGAAACCGAGGACTCCGGCTACCGTTTCGTATGGATCGGCCAGCCGCTGTCCAACTTCGACAACTCCACCTGGGTGCAGCGTTCGTTCGCCGATTTCTTCCATGGCGACGCCGACGTGATCGGCTCGTTCCTGGCGCCGAACCCGTCGCTGCTGTACGACTACGATGCCTCGCGCACCATGTTCGGCCAGCCCGACCCGCTGACCTATCCGGCCACCGGCACCAACAAGCAGGGCGAGAAGACCTACGCCGCCTACGCCCTGATCAACTTCGGTACGCAGCTTGGCTCCATCCCCGTCGACGGCAATGTCGGCGTGCGCGCGGTGCGCACGAATGTCAGCACGCACGGCGTGATGACCGACTCGACAGGCGCGGTGCTGCCGCTCAGCGTCGACAACTCGTACAACTCCTACCTGCCCAGCCTCAACGTCACGGCCCACCTCACCGACACCTTGCAGTGGCGCTTCGCCGCGTCGAAGGGCTTGTCGCGGCCGAGCTTCGACCAGCTCAATCCGATGCTGACCCTGAGCACCCCGAATGCGGATACCGGCGTGAATGCTTATACCGGCAGCGCGGGCGGCAATCCTTACCTCAAGCCGATGACGGCGAAGCAATACGACACCTCGCTGGAATGGTATATCTCGCCCAACCAGATGCTCTATGGCGCGTTGTTCTACAAGGCGGTCGACGGCTTCGTGCAGAGCACCTCGGTCATCGAGCCACATGTGGACCCGCGGGATGTGGGCCAGCCGGATGAAACCCACGATTACGATGTCACCCGCCTGGTCAACGGCGAGAACGGCGTGATCAAGGGCGCCGAAGTGGGTTACCAGACCTTCTTCGATTTCCTGCCCGAGCCGTTCGATGGCCTGGGCGTGCAAGCCAACTACACCTACGTGTACAGCAAGGCGCCGAGCCCCAGCGCGAAAGACACCGATGGCAATCCGCTGCAGGTGCCACTCGAGGGCTTGTCAAAGAACAGCTACAACCTGATCGCGATGTACGAGAAGGGTCCGGTCTCCGCCCGCATTGCCTACAACTGGCGCAGCCAGTGGTTGGTGACCACCACCGGCAACGGCACGCAAAGCTTGCCGGTCTACGACAAGGCCTATGGCCAGGTCGACGCCTCGGTGACGTACCACTTCTCCGACCTGTTCTCGCTGACTGCCGCGGCAGTCAATCTGACCAACACCAAACGCGCCTCGATTTTCGGCATGGATACGCGACCGCGTGATGTGCAGATCAACGACCGCATGTTCAGCTTGAAGGCGCAGTTCAGTTTCTGATCCGTTGCTCCACGGTGTCGGCAATCCGTACCCCTTCCCGGGTTGTCGGCACCTTTTTCTACAGGACGCGATGATGAGCCAGTACCGACCCGATCGTCCTTCCACCCTGCTGTCGCGCCTTCGGCGTGTTGCCTGCCTGCTGGCTTGCGGTCTGTTGTTGCCGCTCGCCGCCGTCGCGCAGGACGTGCACTACGACTGGCAAAGCGTGCGTATCGGTGGTGGCGGTTATGTCAGTGGCCTGGTTTTTCATCCCGCCGAAAAAGGCTTGTACTACGCACGCACCGACGTTGGTGGCGCGTATCGCTGGGACGATGCAGCGAAAAAATGGATACCGCTGACCGACTGGTTGGGCGCCGAGGACGCCAACCTCACCGGCATCGAAAGCATGGCGGTGGACCCGCACGACACCGGCTGGATCTATCTGGCCGCCGGCACGTATACGACCGAGGCTGCCGGTAACGGCGCGATTCTGCGTTCGCACGATCGCGGCGCGACGTTTGAGCGCGTCGATCTGCCGTTCAAATTGGGCGGCAATGAACTGGCCCGCGGCAATGGCGAGCGACTCGCCGTTGACCCGCACGATGGCCGCATCCTTTTCTTCGGCTCGCGCGATGCGGGCCTGTGGCGCAGCGACGATCACGCGGCGCACTGGGCGCGTGTCGACGCGTTTCCCGCGGTGGCAACCTCGTTCGCCGCCACTGCAAAAAACCAGTGGCGACGTCAGCCGATCGGCATCGTGTTCGTGGTGTTCGAGCCGGCCAGCGGCAAAACCGGCCAGCCCACGCCGGTGCTGTATGCGGGCGTTTCCACCCGCGAAACCAGCCTGTTCCGCTCCACCGATGGCGGCAAAAGCTGGCAGGCGGTGCCGGGCCAGCCGATCGGCTTGCGACCCACGCACATGCGCCGCAGCCCCGACGGCAGTTACTACCTGACCTACGGCGACGAGCCCGGCCCGGACGACATGAACGATGGTGCGGTGTGGAAATTCACCCCCGCCGATGGCCGCTGGGTCGACATCACGCCGATCCCGCGCAACGGCAAACCCAGCGGTTTCGGCTGGGGCGACATCACCGTGGACGCACACGATCCGCGCATCCTGATGGCCAGCACGTTCTGCCACTACACCCCGTACGACGAGATCTACCGCAGCACCGACGGCGGCCAGCACTGGCAGCCGGTGTTTCCACGCTCGACCTTCGATCATTCGAATGCACGCTGGACCGCCGACCATCATCCGCACTGGATGAGCAGCCTGGTGATCGATCCGTTCGATCCCGACCACGTGATGTTCGTCACCGGCTACGGCGTCTGGGCCTCGCGCAACATGCGCACGTTCGACCACGGCGGCACGGTGGACTGGTGGTTCCAGGACACCAACCTGGAGGAAACCGTGCCGCTGGGGTTGGCCAGCCCGGCCGAGGGCGCGCACCTGCTGAGCGCGGTGGGCGACCTTGATGGTTTCCGCCATGACGACCTCGACGTGGCGCCGCTGCAGTTCGCCTCGCCGCCGCGCTACGCCAACGGCTACAGCATCGACGTGGCCGGCAACGCACCGGGGGTGGTGGTGCGCACGGGTCGCATCCGCGGGCCGGTCGACGCGGTGCGCGCCGCGTATTCGCTGGATGGCGCCAAGAGCTGGCACGCGTTTGCCAGCGAGCCGGGCGGCAAGGGCGAAGGCACGGTAGCCGTGGCCGCCGATGGCCGCAGCGCGTTGTGGTTTCCGCTGGACGCGGGCAACGCGTATGTGACCCGCGACTGGGGCAAGCATTGGCAGGCGGCAGCGGGTTTGCCGAAAGCGGCACGGGTGCTGGCCGATCGCGTCGATGCGCAGCGTTTCTATGCGCAGGACATCGCCACCGGCGCGCTGTTCGCCAGCCACGATGGCGGGCTGCATTTCAGCGCGATCGATGGTGCGTTCGGCGATGCGGTGAAGCAGCAGTACCAGGCGCCGCGCCGGCCCACCAACGCCGTGGTCTACGCGGTGCCGGGGCAGGCCGGCGAGCTGGTGGCGGTCAGCGCGCGCGGTGGCGTGATCCATGGCCGTGACGACGGGCATTTGCTGCGACAGAGCCACGGCATCGACAGCGCCGTATCGCTGGGCTTTGGCAAGCCCGCGCCGGGTCACGACGAAGCGACCCTGTTCCTGGCCGGTGCCATCGCGGGTCAGCGTGGCCTGTACCGCTCGATCGACGGCGGCGCGCAGTGGCAGCGCATCAATGACGACACGCACCAGTACGGCGAGGTGGGTTACGTCACCGGCGACCCGCGCGTGTTCGGTCGCGTGTATTTTGCTACCGGTGGCCGCGGCATCTTCCGCGGTGATCCGAAGGGGAAACAACCATGAATCCAGCCGCCTTTTCTCGATCGTGGTGCGCGACGCGACGGCTGCTGCTGGCATGCGTGCTGATGGGCGTGGCTGCCGTGGCGCAGGCGCAGACCATCCGCTACGACGCCACCACGCAGGTATTCCGTATCGATACCGATGCGGTGACCTACGCGTTCGGCGTCAACGAGAACGATCAGTTGCAGACGCTGTACTGGGGCGCGCGGCTGGCGACGGGTGACGCATTGCCCGCGGCGCATACCAACGAGGGCAATGTCTCGTTCGATCCGCCGACCAGCACCAGCCTGCAGGAATACGCCGGCTGGGGCGGCTCCATGTACGTGGAGCCGGACCTGAAGCTGCGCTACGCCGATGGCAATCGCGACCTGGTGCTGCACTACGTGTCGCACCGGATCGAGGGCGATACGCTGGACGTGCGCCTGCGCGACATCCGCCAGCCGCTGGACGTGACGCTGCATTATGTGGTCGACCCGGCCACCGGCATCATCGGCCGCTCGGCGCTGATCGAGAACCACACCAAGCAGGTGGTGACGATTGACAGCGTGGCCGCGGCCAGTTGGAACCTGCCTGCTGGCGAGAATTATTCGCTGCGCTACCTCACCGGCCGCTGGGCCGGCGAATGGCAGTTGCAGACCCGCGCGATCACGCCCGGCAACACCGTGCTGGAGAGCCGGCGCGGTTCCACCGGCCACGAGAACAACCCGTGGTTCGCGATCGAGCGCGGCGGCGACTGGGCCGAGGATCACGGTGACGTGTGGTTCGGTGCGCTGGCCTGGAGCGGCTCCTGGCGCATCACCGTGGAGCAGGGCGTGCTGCATCAGGTGCGGGTCACCGGCGGCTTCAACCCGTTCGATTTCGCCTGGCCGCTGGCGCCGGGCGAATCCCTGAGCACACCGGTTTTCTACGCCGGCTACACCAGCGGCGGCATCGGCGAGGCATCGCGCCTGCTGCACCGGTTCGAGCTGGCGCAGATCGTGCCCCAGCACCCGAAACCGCGGCTGCGCCCGGTGCTTTACAACTCGTGGGAAGCCACCAACTTCGCCGTCGACCAGGCCGGCCAGGAACATCTGGCCGAGCTGGCCGCCAGCATCGGGGTGGAGCGTTTCGTGATGGACGACGGCTGGTTCGGCGCCCGCAACGACGACCATGCCGGGCTGGGCGACTGGGTGGTCAACCCGAAGAAATTCCCGCACGGACTGAAGCCGCTGATCGACAAGGTGCATGCGCTGAAGATGGATTTCGGCCTGTGGGTCGAGCCCGAGATGGTCAACCCGGACAGCGACCTGTACCGCGCGCATCCCGATTGGGTGCTGAATTTCACCGACCGCCCGCGCAGCGAGGGGCGCAACCAGCTGGTGCTGAACCTGGCGCGGCAGGACGTGCGCGACCACGTGTTCAAGGTGCTGGACGACCTGCTCAGCCACAACGACATCGCGTTCCTGAAGTGGGATTACAACCGCAACTGGTCCGAGCCGGGCTGGCCGCAGGTGGCGCCCGACCAGCAGCAGAAGGTCTACGTCGACTACGTGCGCAACCTGTACGGCATCCTGGCCGAGCTGCGCAAGCGCCATCCGAATGTGGAGATCGAGTCGTGCTCGGGCGGCGGTGGTCGCGTCGACCTGGGCATCCTGGGCCACACCGACGAGGTATGGACGTCCGACAACACTGACCCGTTCGATCGCCTGTCGATCCAGGACGGTTTCAGCTATGCCTACGCGCCGGCCGTGATGATGGCCTGGGTCACGGATTCGCCGAACTGGGTGAACGACCGCAGCACCTCGCTGGATTACCGCTTCCTGTCCTCGATGCAGGGTTCGCTGGGCATCGGCGCCAATCTGCTGCACTGGAACGCGCAGGACTTTGCTGTCGCGAAAAAATATGTGGCAGAGTACAAGGCGATCCGTGCCAGCGTGCAGCAGGGCAAGCTGTACCGGTTGCTGTCGCCGCGTGACGACAGCCCGCATGCAGCTACTGAATCGGTTTCACAGGACGGCAAGCAAGCCGTGCTGTTCGCCTTCCTGCATGCCAGCCAGATGAAGTACCCGTATCCGCGCGTGCGCCTGCAGGGGCTCGACCCCGATGCGCGCTATCGTTGGCGTTCGCTGCATGGCGCGCCGGTGGCGGGCACGCTGGCCGAAGCCAGCGGCGCCTACTGGATGAATCACGGCATCGACCTGGCCCTGAAGGGTGATTACCAGGCCGCCGCCATCGTGTTCGATAGGGTCGGGGGTAAACGATGAATAGCCGTCTGAATCACATCGCGTGGCTTGCGTTGTTGTGCAGCCCGCTGGCCTGCGCCGCGACGGCGCCCGCGGCCTCGCTGGATGTCCCGTTGCTGTTTACCGACGGCGCGGTACTGCAGCGCGACCAGCCGCTGAACGTGTGGGGCTGGGCCGCGCCGGGCAGCGTGGTGCAGGTGGCCTTCGACGGAAAATCGACGCAAGCCACCGCCAGCGCGAAGGGCGAATGGAAGGTCACCTTGCCAGCCCATGGCGCGGGTGGCCCGTATACCTTGACGATCGCCGACGGCGCGCAGAAGAAAATGGCACGCGACGTGATGGTGGGCGACGTGTGGCTCTGTTCGGGCCAGTCGAACATGGAGTTCAAGCTGTCGCAGGCGCAGAACGCCAAGGCGGAGATCGCCCGCGCCAACGATGCCGGCATCCGCGGTTTCACCGTGCCCAAGTCATGGTCGGGCGAGCCGTCCGGGCATCTCGCCGGTGGCAGCTGGCAGCACGCCACGCCGCAGACGGCGGGCGACTTTTCCGCCGTGTGCTGGTTCTTCGCGCGCGAGATCCGCAAGCGCACCGGCGTGCCCATCGGCATGATCCACAGCAGCTGGGGCGGCAGCCGCATCGAGGCGTGGATGGATGCGGCCAGCACTGGCGTGTCGCCGTCGGTGGTGAGCGCGCAGGCCGCCGGCCTGGCGGCGGAGGATCGACGCAAGACGCAGGCCACGTGGAAGCGGCTCGAGGCCGGGGCCGGAGCGAAGGGTCCGGTGATGGACGCCAGCGGCGAACCATCATGGGCTGCGGCGACGCTGGATACCGGCGATTGGGCATCCATGGCGGTGCCCGCGTACTGGGAAAAGGCCGGTTATTTCGGCATGGACGGCGTGGCCTGGTATCGCACCAGCTTCACCCTCGATGCGGCTGAAGCCGCGCATGGCGTGCAGCTGGGCCTGGGCAAGTTCGACGACACCGCGCAGGCATGGGTCAACGGCAAGCGCGTTACCGCGGAAAGCGACGAATGGAACGTCGCCCGCGTTTATCACGTGGCACCGGCGCTGCTGCACGCGGGGCGCAACACCATCGCGTTGCAGGTCACCGATGAAGGCGGTTACGGCGGCATCTATGGCGACGCCGACATGCTCTACGTGCAGGCGCAAGGCGGCAAGCGCCACCCGCTGGCCGGCGACTGGCAGTTCCGCCCGGTACCGGCGACGGTGACCATCACCACGCTGGACGACAAGAACCAGCTGGCCACGCTGCTCTACAACAAGATGATCCACCCGCTGATCCGCTACCCGCTGCGCGGCGTGCTGTGGTACCAGGGCGAGGCGAACGCCGGCCCCGGCGATGCGAGCCGTTATCGCGACCAGTTCGCCACCATGATCAAGGCGTGGCGCGCGGACTGGCAGCAACCGCGGCTGCCGTTCCTGTGGGTGCAACTGGCCAACTGGATTTCCGGCCAGGACACCGCGCAATCGAGTCCGTGGGCACAACTGCGTGCCTCGCAATCGGCCGCGTTGAGCCTGCCGGCCACGGGGCAGGCGGTGACCATCGACATCGGCAATCCCGACGATATCCACCCGGTCGACAAGCAGGACGTCGGCCATCGGCTGGCGCTGGCGGCGCGGCACGTGGTGTACGGCGACACGCTGGTGTATGCCGGGCCGCGCTACACCGCGATCCGCATCGACGGCCCGCGCGCCATCCTCTCGTTCGACACGCAAGGCAGCACGCTGGCCGCGCGCGGCGGCAAGCTGGGCGGCTTTCAGGTGGCCGGTGCCGATCGCCAGTTCCACCCCGCCGAGGCACGCATCGAAGGCGACACCGTGGTGGTATCCAGCGCCGACGTCAGCGTGCCGATCGCGGTGCGCTACGGCTGGAGCGACAACCCGGTGCACGCCACCCTGATCAATCGCGACGGCCTGCCGGCCTCGCCCTTTGAAACCCGACCCTGGTGAAACCATGATCATTTCCGCACGCCGATCCCTTCGTCACCTGCTGCTGCCGCTGCTCTGCATGGGCGTGGCCACGCTGGGCCTCGCCAGCCCGGTGCAGGCGGTGTCCACGCCGTTGCCGCGCGTGGTCACCGCCGACGGCCGCCACCAGCTGCAGGTGGATGGCAAGCCGTACCTGATCCTCGGCGCGCAGGTGAACAACTCCAGCGGCTGGCCGCAGATGCTGCCGGCGGTGTGGCCGGCGATCGAGGCGCTGCACGCCAATACCGTGCAGGTGCCGATCGGCTGGGGCCAGGTGGAACCGATCCGGGGCCAGTTCGATTTCAGCTTCCTCGACACGCTGGTGACGCAAGCGCGCGAGCACGATGTGCGGCTGGTGCTGCTGTGGTTCGCCACCTGGAAAAACAACGGCCCGAACTACGCGCCCTCGTGGGTGAAGCTGGACAACAAGCGCTACCCGCGCGTGGTGAAGAAGGACGGCTCCACGCTGGGCTCGCTGTCGCCGCTGGGCACCGCCACGCTGGAAGCCGACCGCAACGCCTTCGTGGCGCTGATGAAGCACCTGCGCCAGATCGATGGCGACCGCCACACGGTGATCATGGTGCAGGTGGAAAACGAGTCGGGCACCTACGGCAGTGATCGCGATTACTCGGCCGCGGGCGACAAGCTGCTGCAGTCACCGGTGCCCGCCGCGGTGCTGAAGAAGACCGGCAAATCGGCCGGCAGCTGGAGCCAGGTGTTCGGCAAGGATGCGGCGGAATACTCCTACGCCTGGGCCATCGCGCACTACATCGAGCAAGTGGCGGCCGCGGGCAAGGCCGTCTACAACCTGCCGATGTACGCCAACGCGGCGCTGCGTGATCCGTTCAACCCCGGTCCGCCCGGCGGCTATTCCAGCGGTGGCCCCACCGACAACGTGATCGATATCTGGCGCGCCGCGGCGCCCTCGCTGGCTTTCGTGTCGCCCGACATCTACATGCGCGAGTACAAGAAATACACCACCGTGCTCGATCGCTACAGTCGCCCCGACAACGCGCTGTTCGTGGCCGAGACCGGCAACGACACGGCCTATGCGCGCTACGTGTTCGCCACGCTGGGCCACCAGGGCATCGGCTTCTCGCCGTTCGGCATGGATTACACCAAGTACTCCAACTGGCCGCTGGGCGCCAAGGCGATCACGCCGGAAACCATCCAGCCGTTCGCCGCCAACTACGAGCTGCTGGCGCCGCTGGCCGGGCTGATCGCGAAGCAGAGTTTCGAAGGAAAGGTGTGGGGCGCGTCCGAGCCGGATGACACCCACGAGGAAACCCTGGACCTGGGCGACTGGCGCGTGCAGGTGAGCTACGGCCGGCCGCAGTTCGGCATGGACCCGCCCAAGGGCAACGAGCGGAAGCTGGGCGGCGTGGTGATCGTGCAACTGGCCGACAACGAATACCTGGTGGCCGGCTATCACGCGCGGGTGAACTTCATGCCGGCCAAGGGCCACGACGGCCAGCATTTCCTGCTGGAAAAAGTGCAGGAAGGCCGCTACGACGAGAACGGCCAGTGGCATTTCATCCGCGAATGGAACGGCGACCAGACCGACTACGGCCTCAACCTCACCAGCCAACCGCAGGTGCTGCGGGTGAAGCTGGCGACGTATTGAGCCCTGATCCGATGTCGCTTCCTGACATGCTGCCCAGCCCTCCACCGTTCGCGCTGAGCGTAGCCCGCGCAGCGGGCGGAGTCGAAGCGCCGCCAAGCGCGAGCAATCCATCGCCGGCGTGCCCTTCGACTCCGGCCTTCGGCCTACGCTCAGGGCGAACGGATTGAAGCCACCCACCACTCTCAACCGATTCACCGATTGGAGACTGACATGTACCGCATTCCCCTGAACCCGCTGGTCGGATGCCTGCTGATCGGACTCCTGTCCGGCTGCGGCAGCAACGCCGCGCCATCCGCTGACAACAGCGCCGCATCGACCAAGGCCGCGTTCCAGCAGATTGCCGACGGCGTCATCGTGGACGTGGGCGCCGACGAGAAAGTGCGCCTGCAGGTGGTGGACGATTCGATCATCCACGTCACCGCCGTACCCACCGGCGGCTTCGACCTGCCCAAGAGCCTGATGGCGCTGAAGACCGGTGGCGACAAGCAGTTCACCGTCGCCACCGACGCCGGCCACGTGCTGCTGAAAACGCCCAAGGTCACCGCCGAAGTGGCGACAAAAACCGGTGCGGTGCGCTTCCTCGACGCCAGCGGCAAGGTGATCCTGGCCGAGCAGCCGGACGGGCGCAGCTTCACGCCGGTGAAGGTGGACGGCAAGCCGTTCTACGCCGTGCGCCAGGAATTCGCCTCGCCCGACGACGAAGCGTTCTACGGCCTGGGCCAGCACCAGAAAGGCACGATGAACTACAAGGGCAAGGACGTGGAGCTGGCCCAGCACAACATCGACATCGCCATTCCGTTCGTGGTCTCCAGCCGCAACTACGGCGTGCTGTGGGACAACAACTCGATCACCCGTTTCGGCGACCCGCGCCCGTACCAGATGATCGACAAGCAGCTGAAGGTGTTCGACGCGGACGGCAAGCCCGGCGGCCTCACCGCCGACTACTACGTAGACGGCAAGCTCAAACTCAGCCGGGTCGAGTCGCAGATCAACTACGAGTACAACAAGGACCTGAAGCACTGGCCCAAATCGCTGCAGGGTGTCGATTTCCAGGGCAACCCCCTCCCCGGCGGACCGGGTCAGACGGTGGAATGGAAAGGTTCGCTGGGCTCCGACGTGGCTGGCCTGCACAAGTTCCGGCTGTACGCCAGCGGCTATTTCAAGCTGTACATCGACGACAAGCTGGTGCTGGATGACTGGCGCCAGAACTGGAACCCCTGGTACCGCGACTTCACCGTGGCAATGAAACCCGGCGAGAAACACGCCATCCGCCTCGACTGGACGCCGCAATCGGGCTACATCGCGCTCGATCACCTGGACCCGCTGCCCGCCGCCGAGCAGAGCGAGCTGTCGCTGTTCTCCGAGCTGGGCCACGCGATCAATTACTACTTCATCGGCGGCGACAACCTCGACGACGTGATCGCCGGCTACCGCGACGTCACCGGCAAGGCGGTGATGCTGCCGCGCTGGGCGTACGGCTTCTGGCAGAGCCGCGAGCACTACGCCTCCAGCGACGATCTGATCAGCACGGTGAAGGAATACCGCAAGCTGGGCCTGCCGCTCGACAACATCGTGCAGGACTGGTTCTACTGGAAAGAGGACGCCTGGGGCTCGCAGCAGTTCGACCCCGCGCGCTATCCCGACCCGCAGAAACTGGTCGACACGCTGCACGACCTGCATGCGCACTTCATGATCTCGGTGTGGCCGAAGTTCTACCCCACCACCGCCAACTACAAGGAGCTCGACGCCAAGGGCTACATGTACAAGCGCAATGTCGAGCTGGGCCAGAAGGACTGGGTCGGCAAGGGCTACCTCAACTCGTTCTACGACCCGTACAGCGAGGAGGCACGCGCGATCTACTGGCGCCAGATCAACGACAACCTGGGCAAGCTGGGCATGGACGCGTGGTGGATGGACGCCACCGAGCCGGACATCCAGTCCAACATCAGCATCGACGAGCGCAAGCTGCGCATGGGCCCGACCGCGCAAGGGCCGGGTGCCGCGTTCTTCAACTCGTATCCGCTGATGACCACCACCGCGGTGTACCAGGGCAGCCGCAAGTCGTACCCGGACCAGCGTGTGTTCATCCTCACCCGCTCGGCGTTTGCCGGTCAGCAGCGCAACGGCGCGGCCAGTTGGAGCGGCGACGTGGTGTCGCGCTGGAGCAACCTGCTCGACCAGATTTCCGCGGGCGTCAACTTCTCGCTGTCGGGCATCCCCAACTGGACCACCGACATTGGCGGCTTCGCGCTGGAGCCGCGCTACGAAAAGCCGAACGCGAAGGATCTGAAGGAATGGCGCGAACTCAACGTGCGCTGGTTCCAGTTCGGCGCATTCAGCCCGCTGTTCCGCTCGCACGGCCAGGCGCCGCTGCGTGAGATCTACAACATCGCCCCGGTCGGTTCGGACGTCTACAACACGCTGGCCTGGTACGACAAGCTGCGCTATCGCCTGATGCCGTACATCTACACGCTGGCGGCCGATACGTATTTCAAGGACGGCACCATCATGCGTGGCCTGGTGATGGATTTCCCGAATGATGCCAAGGTGCGCGAGATCAACGACGAGTACCTGTTCGGTCCGTCGTTCCTGGTGGCGCCCGTTACCGAATACCAGGCGCGTAGCCGCGACGTCTACCTGCCCCAGGGCAGCAACTGGTACGACTTCTACACGGGTAAACAGTACAAGGGTGGCCAGACGATCAAGGCGGAGGCGCCGCTGGATCGGATGCCGCTGTTCGTGCGCGCCGGCGCCATCGTGCCGGTGGGCCCGGCCATCCAGTACACCAACGAGAAACCCGACGCGCCGATCACGCTGTTCGTCTACACCGGCGCCAACGGCACATTCTCGATGTACAAGGACCAGGGCACCACTTACGACTACGAGCACGGCGCGTTCGCCCGCGTGCCGTTCAGCTATGACGAGGCCAGTGCTACGCTGACCATCGGCAAGCGCGAAGGCAGCTATCCGGGCATGCCCGCGCAGCGCACGTTCAACATCCGCTGGATCTCCGGCCCCACGCCCACCGCCACCGATTTCGAGGCGAAGGCGGCGCAGAGCGTGAACTACGACGGCACCGCCATCACCGTACACAAGGACGCGTCGAAACAATGAACGAAAGTACGCCACGGCCGCGCTTGATCGGCCTCGACTGGGGCACCACCGGCCTGCGCGCCTACCTGATGGGCGAGGGTGGCCGCGTGCTGGAATCCCGCGAGCGTCCGTGGGGCATCCAGCACCTGCCTGTCGGCGGTTTCGATGCGGCACTGGACGGCATCGTGGCCGACTGGCCCGACCTGCCGGTGCTGGCCTCCGGCATGGTCGGCAGCCGTGGTGGCTGGCGTGAAGTGCCCTACGTGGAGCTGCCCGCCACCATCGACGCGGTGGTGGTGGCGCTGGGTTCCGTCGACAGCGTCAGCGGCCGTCGCGTGCATCTGGTGCCGGGCCTGCGCAATACGGTCGTCGCCGACGTGATGCGCGGCGAGGAGACGGAGATCTTCGGCGCACTTGCCCTGCAGCCGGTGCTGGCGGGACGCTCGGCGCTGTTGCTGCCGGGCACCCACAGCAAATGGGTCAACGTGCTGCACGGGCGCGTGGTGGATTTCGCCACGGCGATGACCGGCGAGCTGTACACGGCGCTGCGTCATCACAGCATTCTGGGTGCGGGCCTCGGCGAGGACGACACGCCGTTCGACCAGGACGCCTTTCTGCGTGGCGCGCAAAGCGCGCGCGACAGCGGCGCGGCGGGTGCGCTGAGCCGGCTGTTTTCCAGCCGCGTGCTGGTGCTCACCGGCGAGCTGGCATTGCCGGCCGTACCCGATTACCTCTCCGGCCTGCTGATCGGCGAGGAGTTGCGCAGCGCGATCGCCGCCGGCCGCGTCAACACCTCCACCCCGCTGCAACTTATCGGCAACCCCGCCCTGTGCCGGCGCTACGCGGTGGCCGCCTCCTGCTTCGAACTGGGCATGGCGTTGCCGCCGCGCGGTGCCGCCGCACTGGGTCTGTGGCAGATCGCAAGGGCCGCGGGGCTAATGCCGCCGTACCCCGAATCCGGGCAGGCGGGCAAGTCGTGAAAGCCGTTCCTTCCCCCGCTTGCGGGGGAAGGTGCCCGGAGGGCGGAAGGGGGCGCGCGCACCGCACGCGCGATAGAAGAAACCCCCAGCACGTGGCTTTCTTCGCAAGTTTGGAGTGATCACATGCTCATACCCAACCCGCCCGCGCGCCGCCGTGGCAACGCGCGCGTCTACTTGATGCTGGCGGTCGTCGCTGCCGTGCTGGGCTTGTTTTCCGGTGCGTCGCTCGCCGCCCAGAACCTGCAACTGCATTACGACGCACCGGCCAACACCTTCAACGAAGCGCTGCCGCTGGGCAACGGGCGCATGGGCGTGATGGTCTATGGCGGCGTGCAGCAAGCGCGCTATTCGCTCAGCGAAATCACCATGTTTTCCGGCTCGCGCTACGACGGCGCCGATCGCGATGATGCGGTGAACTACCTGCCGAAGATCCGCCAGTTGCTGCTGGAGGGCCGGAATGTCGACGCCGAGCAACTCACCAACCAGCACTTCACCTGGAGCGGCGAGGGCGCCAACGCGCACTACGGCACCTATCAGGGCTTGGGCACGCTGACACTGGATTTCGCCGCGAACGCGGCACCGGTCAGCGATTACCGCCGCCGCCTGGACATCCCCAGCGCCACCAGCGAAGCGCGCTACACGCAAGACGGCGTGCGCTACCGGCGCGAGATGTTCGTCAGCGCACCCGACCAGGTGATGGTGCTGCACCTCACCGCCGATCGTACCGGTGGCTTGAACTTCGTGGCGAAGCTCGATCGTGCCGAACGCGCCACGGTTGAGGGTGACGGTGCGAATGGCCTGCTGATGCAGGGCGAACTGGACAGCGGTGGCAGCGGCAAGGGCCTGACTTTCGCGGCGCGGGTGCGGGTGATCGCACCCGGCGCCAGCGTGCACGCGGATGCGCACGGCATACGCGTCGAACACGGCACCGACGTCACCGTGCTGATCAGCGAAGCCACCGACTACGACGGTTTCGCCGGACGCCACAGCGCCGACCCTGTCGCCGCCAGCGCCGCCGATCTGCAGCGGGTGGCGAGCCGCTCGGTGGCGCAACTGCATGCGGTGCACGTGGCCGATTTCCGTTCATGGTTCGACCGCTTCTCGCTGCAACTGGGCAGCATCGACAGCGCGCGCGAAGCGATGTCCACGCGGGCACGGCTCGATGCCTACGGCGACGGTGGCGACCCCGGCTTCGCCGCGTTGTATTTCCAGTACGCGCGCTACCTGCTGATTTCCTCCTCGCGACCCGGCGGCCTGCCATCCAATCTGCAGGGGTTGTGGGCCGAAGGCACCAGCACGCCGTGGAATGGCGATTACCACACCAACGTCAACATCGAAATGAACTACTGGCCGGCCGAACCCACCGGCCTGGGCGAGCTGGTGCAGCCGCTGTTCGCGCTGACTGCTTCGCTGCAACAGCCGGGCGCCAAAACCGCGCAACGCTACTACGGCGCGCGCGGCTGGGTGGTGCATACGCTGACCAACCTGTGGGGTTTCACTGCGCCCGGCGCCGAGGCGAGCTGGGGCGTGTGGCAGGGCGCGCCCGCCTGGTTGAGCTTCCATATCTGGGATCACTACCGCTACACCGGCGACCGCGATTTCCTGCGCCGCTATTACCCCGTGCTGCGCGGCGCCGCCCGCTTCTACGCCGACGTGCTGATCGAGGAACCCAGCCACCACTGGCTGGTGACCGCACCATCAAGCTCGCCGGAAAACACCGTCTACATGGAGGACGGCCGCAAGGCCGCGATCGTGATGGGTCCGGCGATGGACGAGGAGCTGATCCGCTTCCTGTTCGGCGCGGTGATCGGGGCCTCGCAGGACCTGCAGGTGGACGCGGATTTCCGCCGCGAGCTGAAAGCCAAGCGGGCGCGACTGGCACCGATCCAGATCAGCCCCGACGGCCGCATCCAGGAATACCTGAAACCCTATCGCGAGGTGGAAGTGCACCACCGCCACGTATCGCACCTGTGGGGCTTGTTCCCCGGCAACCAGATCGACCTTGCCGAAACGCCGAAACTCGCTGCCGCGGCAGCGCGCTCGCTGGACGTGCGCGGCGACGACTCCACCGGTTGGTCCGAAGCCTACAAGGTGAACCTGTGGGCGCACCTGGGTGACGGCAACCGCGCGCTGCACCTGCTGGACGTGTTGTTCAAGCCGGCGTCGCGCGACACGCGGCTGGGCCACGAATGGGCCGGCACCTACCCGAACCTGTTCAACGCCGGCCCGCCGTTCCAGATCGACGGCAACTTTGGCGCCACCTCGGGCATGGTGGAAATGCTGATGCAAAGCGAACCCGGCCAGCTCGACCTATTGCCCGCCTTGCCCGATGCGTGGTCGCAAGGCGACGTGCGCGGCCTGCACGCGCGCGGCGGTTTCGTGATCGACATGCGCTGGGCGAAAGGCAAGCTGGTCGAAGCCAGCGTGCGCTCACTGCGCGGCGGCGATTGCGTGGTCCGTTATGGCGGGCGACAGGTGTCGCTATCGACGAAGGCGGGTCAGACCTACAAGTTGCACCCTGCCGATTTCTTGTAGGAGCGACTTCAGTCGCGACCGGGGCTACGAGGCACACCCGGGTCGCGGCTGAAGCCGCTCCTACATGGGATGTCGGGAATCAGGCGCGCCCGTAAACATCGTCAAACCGCACGATGTCGTCTTCGCCCAGATAACTTCCCGACTGCACCTCGATCAACTCCAGCGGCAGCTTGCCGGGATTGCGCAATCGATGCTTGCTGCCCAGCGGAATATAGGTGCTCTGGTTTTCGCCCAGCAGAAACACCTTGTCGTCGCAGGTGACCTCGGCCGTGCCGGAAACCACGATCCAGTGTTCGGCGCGGTGGTGGTGTTTCTGCAGGCTGAGGCTGGCGCCGGGCTTGACCACGATGCGTTTCACCTGGAAACGCTCGCCTTCCTCCAGCGAGTCGTACTTGCCCCACGGACGATGCACCACGCGGTGCAGCGAATGCTCGCTGCGACCGGCGGCCTTCAACTTCTCGACGATCTTCTTCACGTCCTGCGCGGCATCGCGATGCGCCACCAGGGTGGCATCCGGCGTGGTCACCACGATCAGGTCGTCAACACCGACGGTGGCCAGCAGGTGGCGGTCATGCGAGCGCAACAGCGAGTTGCGGGTATCGATCGCCAGCGTGTCGCCGTCGTGGGCATTGCCTTGCGCATCGTGCACCGAGGTCTGCCACAGCGCCGACCACGAACCGATGTCGCTCCACGCGCAGCTGACCGGGATCACCGCCGCGCGGCGGGTTTTTTCCATCACCGCGTAATCGATTGAATCGTCCGGCACGCGAGCAAACGCATCACGGTCGACACGCACGAAATCCAGATCGACCGAGGCCTTCGCATGCGCCTCGCGCACCGCGGCAAGCATCGCCGGCGCATGCGCCGCCAGTTCTTCCAGGTAGCGCGACGCCTTGAACAGGAACATGCCCGAGTTCCAGTCGTAGCCGCCGTCGTCAACATAGGATTTCGCGGTGGCGAGATCCGGTTTCTCGACGAACTGGTCCACGTGGTAGCCGTCGCCGACCGCCTCGCCATGGCGGATGTAGCCGAAGCCGGTTTCCGGCCGGTCGGGGCGGATGCCGAACGTCACCAGCCAACCCTGCCGGGCCAGTGGTAACGCCTTTTCCACCGCCGCGGCAAACGCGACGGTGTCGCCGATGAGATGGTCGGCCGGCAGCACCAGCAACACCGCGTCGGCATCGCGATCGATCGCTTGCAGCGCGCCCAGCGCAATCGCCGGCGCGGTGTTGCGCGCCAGTGGCTCCAGCACGATGGTGGCGTCGTCGATGCCGGCTTCCAGCAACTGGTCGGCGGCAAGGAAGCGGTGGTCGTCGCTGGCCACCACGATCGGCGCCGCCACCTGCGGCAACTGCCGCGTGCGCGCGATCGCCTGCTGAAACAGCGTGCCTTGGCCAGCCAGGGCCAGGAATTGCTTGGGCAGGTTCTTGCGCGACACCGGCCAAAGCCGGGTACCGCTGCCGCCGCTGAGAATGAGGGGAATCAACATTCGGTGATCATAACGCCAACCCGGGCGGCGCACTCCATTGTGGGAGCGACTTCAGTCGCGATGCTCCTGCTCTGAGGTCCGGCACAAGAGCATCGCGGCTGAAGCCGCTCCCACAGTCTTGCGGTGGGGCTTCACCCGCGCGCGGAGCGGGCCATTTCGCCGATCACATTACCCAGGCCATCGCGCCAGTCCGGCAACGTCAGGCCGAACCGCGTCTGCAGCAGCGTGTTGTCCAGCACCGACCATACGGGCCGCGGGGCAGGGGTGGGGAATTCGCCACTGGCGATTGGCAGCACGTGCGGCGCGCGTGGCAGCAAGCCATGCGCCACGGCCTGTTCGAAAATCGCGGTGGCGAAGCCATGCCAGGTGGTCGCACCGCTGGCCACAAGGTGGTGCGTGCCGCGCAGCGACTGGCGCTCGGTCGCACTGGCCGGCTGCCAGCGTGCCAGCGCCGCCAGCGTGGCATTGACGATCAGGCTGGTATCGGTAGGCGCGCCATGCTGGTCGGCCACCACCCGCAACTCCTCGCGCTCCGCACCCAAGCGCAGCATGGTGCGCAGGAAGTTGTGGCCGTGCGCGGCGTAGACCCACGCCGTGCGGAAGATCAGGTGATCGGCGCCGCTGCGGCGCAGGGCTTCCTCGCCGGCCAGCTTGCTGCGGCCGTACGCGTTTACCGGCGCGGTCGGCGCATCCACCGCATAAGGCTGGGCCTGGCTGCCGTCGAAAACGTAGTCGGTGGAATAGTGGATTACCAGCGCGCCGTGGGCGGCGGCCCACTGGCCGAGCACGCCGACCGCCTCGCCATTGACGCGGGTGGCCAGCGCTTCTTCCTGCTCGGCGCGATCGACCGCGGTATAGGCGGCGGCGTTGACGATCACGTCCGGCTGCACGCGATCCAGCAGGGCGGGCAGCGATTCGGGCATCGACAGGTCGGCCACTTCGCCAGTGCCGCCGGCGGTCAACACACCGTCGCGGCTGGCGGAGACCAGATCGGTGTGGGCAGCCAGGGCCCCATGATCGAGGAAGGTACGGCCGAGCTGGCCGTTGGCACCCAGCAGCAGAGGCCTCACGGGGCGTAGACCGGCAGCCGCTCGGGTGGCACATCTTCGAGCAGCGGGGTCTTGCCGTCCTTGTCCGACAGCAGCGGCGCGCTGACCGGCCAGTCGATACCCAGTGCCGCATCGTTCCAGCGGATGCCGGCATCCGCCTTCGGGTCATACAGCGCGGTGCACTGATAGCTGAAGGTGGCGAACTCGGACAACACGCAGAAGCCGTGGGCAAAGCCCTCCGGCACCCAGAAATGACGGTGGTTCTCGGCGGTCAGCAGCACGCCCGCCGATTTGCCGAAATTGGGCGAGCCGCGGCAGATATCCACCGCCACGTCGTACACCTCGCCCTCAAGTACGCTGACCAGCTTGCCCTGTGGATTCGGCCACTGGTAATGCAGGCCGCGCAACACACCCTTGGCGGAACGCGAGACGTTGGATTGCACGAAACGCCGGTCGATGCCGGCGTCGCGGTACTTCGCCTCGTTGTAGCTCTCGTAGAAAAAGCCACGGACGTCGCCGAACACCTGCGGTTCGAGGACCAGTGCGCCGGGAAGCGCGGTCTCGATCACCTTCATCGTGCCAGGCCCTGCTTCGGCAATTGCTGCAGGTATTGGCCGTAACCGGTCTTGGCCAGCGGTGCGGCCAGCGCCAGCAATTGATCGGTGTCGATCCAGCCGTTGAGATAGGCGATCTCCTCGGGGCAGCACACCTTGAGGCCCTGGCGGTTTTCGATCGTCTGGATGTAGTTGCCCGCTTCCATCAGCGACTCGTGCGTGCCGGTATCGAGCCAGGCGAAGCCGCGGCCCAGTTGCTCCAGGTGCAGCGAGTTGTCGTCGAGGTAGCAGCGGTTGAGGTCGGTGATTTCCAGCTCGCCCCGCGGCGAGGGTTTCAGCGCCGCAGCGTAGTCGCAGACGCGCTCGTCGTAGAAATACAGGCCGGTCACCGCGTAGTGCGATTTCGGCTGGGCCGGCTTCTCCACCAGCCCGATCACCTTGCCGGCGGCATCGAACTCGGCCACGCCGTAGCGCTCCGGGTCCTTTACCCAATAACCGAACACCGTGGCGCCACGCTCGCGCGTCGCGGCGTGCTTGAGGCGGTCAGTAAAGCCGTGGCCGTAGAAAATATTGTCGCCCAGCACCAGGCAGCTCGGCTTGCCGTCGATGAAATCACGGCCGATGGTAAAGGCCTGGGCCAGCCCGTCCGGCGAGGGCTGCACGGCATAGCGAATGTCGATGCCCCACTGCGAACCGTCGCCGAGCAGGCGCTGGAACATTTCCTGCTCGTGCGGCGTGTTGATCACCAGCACTTCGCGGATACCGGCCAGCATCAGCGTGGCCAGCGGGTAGTAGATCATCGGCTTGTCGTACACCGGCAGCAGCTGCTTGCTGGTTGCGCGGGTGATCGGATGCAGGCGGGTGCCCGAGCCGCCGGCCAGGATGATGCCCTTGGTGGTCGTCATGATCCGAGCCGCTCCATGCGATAGCTGCCGTCGAGCACGCGCTGGCTCCACGACTGGTTGGCGAGATACCAGTCCACCGTCTGCGCGATGCCGGTTTCGAAGGTTTGCGAGGGCCGCCAGCCCAGTTCGCCCTGCAGCTTGCTGGAGTCGATCGCATAGCGGCGATCGTGTCCGGGACGATCCTTCACATAAGTGATCAGCGATTCGCGCGCGCGCCCGTCGGCCAGCGGCTGGCGCGCGTCGAGCAGGGCGCAGATGGCCTTCACCACCTGGATGTTCTCGCGCTCGGCATTGCCGCCGACGTTGTAGGTTTCGCCAACCCGGCCGGCGTCGAGAACGCGGCGGATGGCGCTGCAGTGATCGCCCACGAATAGCCAGTCGCGGATGTTCTTTCCGTCGCCGTACACCGGCAAGGCCTCCCCGGCCAGCGCCTTCTGGATGATCAGCGGGATGAGCTTCTCGGGGAACTGGTACGGCCCGTAATTGTTCGAGCAGTTGGTGGTCAGCACCGGCAACCCGTAGGTGTGGTGGAACGCGCGGACCAGGTGGTCGGAGGCCGCCTTGGAGGCGGAGTAGGGCGAATTGGGCGCGTAAGCGGTCTGTTCGGTGAACTTGCCCTCGGCGCCCAGCGAGCCATAGACCTCGTCGGTCGACACGTGCAGGAAACGGAACGCGTCGCGCACCCCGTCGTCGAGGCTGCGCCAGTAGTCGCGGGCGGCTTCCAGCAAGGCCAACGTGCCCACCACATTGGTCTGCACGAACTCGGCCGGGCCATCGATGGACCGGTCCACATGCGATTCGGCCGCAAAGTTGACGATGGCGTCGGGGCGGTGTTCGGCCAGCAGTTTCGCCACCAGCTCCCGGTCACCAATGTCGCCCTGCACGAACACGTGGCGGGCGTTGCCGTTCAGCGAGGCCAGCGTGTCCGGGTTGCCGGCGTAGGTGAGCTTGTCCAGGTTGACGACGCGCAGGCCATCGGCGATGGCCTGCAGCACGAAGTTGGCGCCAATGAACCCGGCGCCGCCGGTGACGAGCAAAGTGTTCATGCAGTGTGGGTCGATGGCCTGGGCACTCCATTGTGCCATGTCGGATTGACCACTCTGGCGCTTTCAAAGCCCCGGAAGGGTGCGGGCAGGGGTTGGTTAAGGTAGCGGTGACGGTATCCCGGTTATCATTGCCGGCTGCTAGTTGGGTGGCATTTTGTGCCGCCGTCGACCTCAGCTCCTATCAGGATGTTTGCGATGACCAAGAAAACCAAGACGCCTCACGGGCTGGGTACGCGGGCGATCCACGCCGGACAACGCCCGGATCCGAGCACGGGCGCGATCATGACGCCCATCTATGCCACCTCGACCTATGTGCAGGAAAGTCCGGGCAAGCACAAGGGTTTCGAGTATTCGCGTTCTCAGAATCCCACTCGCATGGCCTTTGAACGCTGTGTAGCCGATCTGGAGGGCGGCGTGGCCGGGTTCGCCTTCGCTTCCGGGCTGGCAGCCGCGTCGACCGTGCTGGAGTTGATCGATTCGGGCAGTCATGTAATTGCGATGGACGATCTGTATGGCGGTACCTATCGGCTGTTCGAGAAGGTGCGTCGTCGTTCGGCTGGGCTGGATTTCAGCTTCGTCGACCTGAACGACACCGCGGCGATGAAGGCTGTGCTGCAGCCGAACACGCGGATGATCTGGGCGGAGACGCCCACCAATCCGATGCTGAAGCTTGTCGACTTGGCCAAGGTCGCTGCATTCGCAAAGAAACACGGTCTGATCCTGGTGGTCGACAACACCTTCTGCTCGCCGATGATCCAGCGCCCGCTGGAGTACGGCGCAGACGTGGTGCTTCACTCGGCTACCAAATACATCAATGGCCACTCCGATATCGTCGGTGGCGTAGTTGTCTGCGGCGGCGATGAGCTGGCCTCACAGCTGGGCTTTCTGCAAAATTCGGTGGGTGCGATTGCGGGGCCGTTCGATTCATTCCTGGCGATGCGTGGTCTGAAGACGCTGCACCTGCGCATGAAAGCTCATTGCGAAAGCGCCATGGTCATCGCCAAATGGCTGGAACAGCACCCGGCGGTGGAACGGGTGATCTATCCCGGTCTGAAAAGCCACCCGCAGCACGCGCTGGCCAAACGCCAGATGGATGGCTTTGGCGGCATCATCACGATCGTGGTCAAGGGTGGCATGCGCAAGGCACGCCGCATGCTGGAACGCTGCGAGCTGTTTGCACTGGCCGAGTCGCTGGGCGGCGTGGAAAGCCTGATCGAACACCCCGCCACCATGACTCACGCCTCCGTGCCTGCGGCCAACCGCAAGCGGCTGGGGATCAGCGATGGGCTGGTGCGGTTGTCGGTGGGCACCGAGGATGTGGAGGATCTTCGCGAGGAGTTGGCGAGGGCTCTGCAATGATGGGCCGTTCGCTGTTGCGAGATTACCGAGACAGCTTCAGCTACCCAGAGTTCTGGATGTATGCAATGTGGCTGGATCTGCTCACGAAATATCGCCGCTCGCGACTGGGTTTGATCTGGGCAATCATGCCGCCTGTGCTCTATGCATTCGGTATTGGTGGGTTTTATGCGTTGATCGGCCACCAGCCCCCCTCTCACATCATTGCGCATTTGGGCGTGGGTTACGTCGTATATCGTTTTGTTACCGCAACGCTTAATGAGTGCACGGTAACCTTCACGAGCCATGCTGGCTTTATTCAGGATGGACGCATCCGGTTTACGGATTATGTGCTTCGAGTCATTGCCAAGGCGCTCTTTTATTTACTCATCTCCATCCCGGTCATGGCGGTTGCGCTGTACATGAGTCCGCAGTTCCACTGGGCGGGTCTGTTGACGCTGATTCCTGCGCTCCTTGTCGTGTTGGTGAACGTGGCGTGGATGGGGGCACTTGTAGCGGTCTTGGGAGCCCGTCTTCCTGATGTCCATGAACTCATGGGCAGCATATTGATGTTTGCGTTCCTGTTCACGCCTATTCTGTGGCACGCAAGCCAAGCCCCACCCGGCACGATCCAGGGATTCATTGCCAGGCTCAATCCCCTGTTCCATCTTGTGGAAATTGTTCGCGCGCCGCTCTTGGGAGAGCCAATCAGCAAAACGACATATATGTACCTTGCGTTGTTGACCTGCTTGGGTTGGTCCCTCACTACCTGGGTGTACAAGCGTTACGCCCGATTCGTACCAATCTGGATCTGAAATGGATGCATTTCTCAACGCTCGTGGAGTTTCCCTTGATCTTCCACTTTATACGCAAGAACAGCGGAGCCTGAGCGCCACAGCCAGCGTGTTGTTGCGAGCGGCTTTCAGCCCTCCACGAAGAGAGTTGCGCACTACGCTTGACGATGTCAGCTTTGAGCTAAAGCCAGGCGATCGAGTTGCCATTATCGGTCGTAACGGCGCGGGGAAGTCGACGTTGTTGAGAGTACTGATCGGTGCTTACCCGCCAACCCGGGGTTTCATTGAGGTGAAGGGGACGCGCCAAGCGTTGCTCAATATCGCTCTTGGCTTTAGTCCGGACGCCACGCTTGTCGAAAACATCCTTCTTCGCGGCATAGCCATGGGTATGCGCCCCGCGCAGGTGAGTCAACATGTCGAGGAAATTCTCGAATTTGCTGAGCTCACGGAGAAAGCAGGGCATCGCCTCAGGACGCTATCCACAGGTCAGCGAATGCGGCTTGGGTTCGCTCTCGCAACCACGGTGCAGAACGAGATCCTCATCATGGACGAGTGGATTGGCACCGGAGATGCCGGTTTTGTGGAGCGGGCAACCGAACGCCTGAAGTCGCGCGTCGACAACGCGCAGATTGTGGTGCTGGCGAGCCATAGTGCACCGTTGTTGCGCCAGGTTTGCAATCGCGCGTTGCTCATTGAGCGTGGTCGGCTGATCGGCATGGGTGGCGTCGAAGACGTACTCCGTCAGTACAAGAAGTTGCTTGTGGCGGAGACTGAGACGCTACCCGGCAACAGTGACGGATAGCACGGGCATGCGTTTGTTGATCGTTGCATATGATTTTCCGCCTAATCCATCGCCGCAAAGTCTGCGTTGGGCATATCTGGTGCGGGAGCTTGCGGCGTCAGGGCACGAGATCAGGGTGATAACCGCGGACTTGCCGGGGTATGGCCCGGGCGGCCTACCTGAAATTCCGAATGACGTGCGGATTCAGAGAGTCTGGCCAGGCCCCTTAAGCGCGCTGCTTCGCAAGCGTCGGAGTGGCGACTTTTCAACGGGTGACGCAGCGGCCGTTGCGCGCTCGGATGGTACGTCTACCTTGGCTTCAAGTAGTCAATTGGCGTCGCTTAACTGGAAGGGGCGTCTCGCGAAGCGCTTGAAGGACAGCTTGTCGCTGGTCCTTTTCCCTGACTACCGGGCCGAATGGTCGCCTTGGGCTCGTCACGCCCTGCGTCGAATTCTTTCCGAGTTCAACCCTGACGTCGTGGTGACATCCCATGAGCCGGCTTGCTCTTTACCACTCGGGATAGAGGCAAGTCGGCAGGGCTTTTTCTGGGCGGCCGATCTTGGTGATCCGGTCCTTGCGCCGTACACGCCCTTGCGCTGGCGGAGTCGTGCCCGGCGACTGGAACGAGCGGTCTGCAAGAATGCAACATTGGTCAGCGTGACCAGCGAGTCGTTCGCCCGACTGCTTTCCGACCGTCACGGGCTCGATCCGTCGCGCTGCATGGTTTTGCCGCAGGGATTTGACGCAAATGTTGATGACCAGTCGGTGGCGGCTGGAATCTTCGAGCATGATTTGCTGGAATTGTTGTATACGGGGAGGTTCTACGATTTCCGACGTGCGGACGCACTGCTCGACGCTGTTGTTGGTATCGAAGGCGTTCGCCTGAGTATCGCGACCCCCAGTGCACCGGAATACGTGTTGCGGGCAGCGGCAGCTCACCCCGAAAAAGTGAGAATCCTTGGGTTTGTCAAGCATCGGTCGGCATTGCAGTTTCAGCGCCGCTGTGACGTATTGGTGAACCTTGCCAACGAAGATCCGGTGCAAATTCCGGGAAAAGTGAATGAATACTTGGGCTCGGGCAGGCCGATTTTGCATGTTGGTGATGCAGAGGCTGATGCTACCGGCCGGCTCATCGAAGCGCTTCACGCCGGTTGGCATGTAAAACGAAATCGAGAGGAAATCCAGACTCTGCTGCGCCAGATCCAGCGTCGCCATGCCACCGTTGGGATTGGAGGCGAGGAGCGAGACGTCGGCACAATCGCGGCCTACTCGTGGCAACGTCTGGCTGTCGACTGGGTGCGCCGAGTCGAACTCCTAAGCCCCTCAGTACAGTCAGTAAGTGGGGTCCCGGGTGGCATGGCATAGAATGGAGTGATCTTCTTTTTGGCTCGATTCAAGGTCTTCGGGCACATGGATTTGGGTTCGGTCGCTCAAATCCTGCTACAGGCGCGCACGGAAGCTTGGAGTCGACTTTTGAATACTTCTTTTGAAATAAGGAATAGACAATGATGGAACACTCATTCGGGACTGTCTCGGTAATTGGACTGGGATATATTGGTCTGCCCACTGCCACGATGTTTGCGTCGCGAGGCAAACACGTGATTGGGGTCGATGTAAGTCAACCCGCCGTCGATGCGATCAATCAAGGTCGAGCGCATATCATCGAACCCGGGTTAGACGAAATCGTGAGGACGGTGGTGTCCAGCGGATCGCTCCGGGCGGTCATGAACCCTGAGCCCGCTGATGCATTCATCGTCGCTGTTCCAACACCGGTTGATCACGTAACGCATGTTCCCGATACCAGCTATGTCGAAGCTGCAGGGCGCTCCATTGCACCGGTGTTGCGCGCCGGCAATTTGATCGTCCTAGAATCGACGTCGCCCGTGGGTACCACTCGGCAGCTCGCGCAGGTGATGGCCAAATTGCGCCCGGATCTGCGCTTTCCCCTGGACGGAGAGACGGCGCCAGACATTTATCTGGCGTATTGTCCCGAACGCATTATTCCGGGTCAGATGCTCAGGGAGCTGGTGGAGAACGACCGCATCATTGGCGGCATGTCAGGTGAATGCACAAAAAGGGCGACGGCGCTCTACGCGACGTTTGTCAAAGGTCAGTGCTTACAGGCGGATGATCGTACGGCCGAACTGTGCAAGCTGACCGAAAACGCCTTTCGGGATGTGAACATCGCGTTCGCCAATGAGCTATCCATGGTCTGTGATGACATCGGCATCGACGCGTGGAAAGTCATTGAGTTGGCGAATCACCATCCACGCGTCTCCATACTCAATCCTGGTGCTGGCGTCGGTGGGCACTGCATTGCAGTCGATCCATGGTTCATTGTCGCGTCGTCCCCGGAGCGGGCGCGATTGATGCGAACGGCGCGGGAGGTCAACGATTCCAAACCCGAATACATCCTCGCGAAGGTTGCCCGCATACTCGAACATAATCCAGGCGCCCGGATAGCCTGTCTAGGCCTTGCATACAAACCTGATGTCGATGACTTTCGCGAGAGTCCGGCGCTGGAAATTGCACTGCGCCTCAATACGCAGTATCCGGAGAATGTGGTGATTGCCGATCCATTTGCGTTTGCCTTATCTGCGATCAAAGACTCGAGAGTCGGACAGTTGCGGGTCGAATCTGCCGAGGAGGCAATCAACGGCGCGGATGTTGTATTGATGCTGGTGGGCCATAGCGCTTTCAGGAGTCTGTCGCGCCCTCAGGGAGTGGAGTTGATCGATGCAGTAGGGTTCTGGCGCTGACTCATGGCGAGCACCACCTCCCTCATTGCCGAGTTTGAGCACGCTGGCCACCAGGTAAAGCTGGCATTGCCCTCTGAGTCAGACCACATTTCGGTCCAGATTCTTGCGTCGAAGTCCTTCTACGAGCTTGCGTTTCTCCAGGCCCTCAAGGCGCTACTCAAACCAGGTGACCTCGTCCTTGATGTCGGGGCCAATATCGGCAATCACACCGTGTACTTTGCCAAGATCGCTGCTTGTCGCGTCATGGCGTTCGAGCCGGTGGCATCGACCTGCGAGTTTTTGCGGAAAAATGTGGAGCTCAATGGTTTGGGCGACCTGGTACAGATTTCGGAGCTCGCTCTTGGCGAGAGCGAAGGAGATGCCAGTGTTGCGTCGTTCGATGCGGGCAACCTGGGCGCGACTCGATTGAAGCTGGACGTGGCAGGCGAGATAAAGATCGACACGATCGACCACTTGAAAACAAAAGGGGCGATCAGGCTGATAAAGATTGATGCGGAAGGCATGGATGCGTCGGTCGTGGCCGGTGCCGGTGAGACGCTTGCACGTGATCGACCGATCGTTGCCTGCGAGGCGGCGACTCGGGACGAATATCAGCGGCTCTGCAGTTCGCTTGAGGCGCAGGGCTATGTCTCCGTAGCCTGCTTCAATGCCACAGACACCTTTATCTTTATGCCTGCGTCAACAGAGGATGAGCGGCGATTGCTAATCCGGCACGGGTTTGGCGAAATCATCGCACTCCGGCGCGAAACCAGGATGCTCGATGGGCGCTTTGCCCAGATGGGCCGGTACGCCGAACGAGTGGCGCGCGAGGGTCGAGAGCGGGCTGTGGCTCGCGCAGAGGAGCTGGTTGAGGAGACTTACGAATCCATGCGACAGACACTGCTGGTAGAGCTGCAGCATCTTGCCAGCGTGATCGTGGCCAAGGATGAAACGTCTGCGCAGATGTTTGGGCAATTGCGCGAAGTGCAGACTCAGTTGGATTCCACACGGGCCGCGCTCGATGAGCGTCAGCAACAGCTGGCTACCGAGCGCGGACAGTTGGAGGCAATGAGGCAGGCTCAGCGAAAATCCGAGACCGACATGGTCGCGCTGCGAGCACGCCTCGGCAGCGAAGTGATGGAGAAAAATCGCTGGCAGCAAGTGGCTGCCACCGCCTCCACGGGCGCGCGTTCCGCCACGCGACTGGTTGAGATGTACGGGCGCTCCATCACCTTTCAGATCGGAAGTGCAGTGCAGGCGTCGCTCCGATCGATGACAGGCATGCTCAAGCTGCCTGTGCGCATGTTTCGCATCGCTCGCGAGAAGGCAAGACGCCGTGCTTCGCCCGACGAAATGCCGGCGGATTGGCGGATAGTGGTTCCCGTGCAGATGCCCGCACTCTCCGATCCATCTGCATTTGTCGTATCGGTCGGCGCACCGTCTTTGCAACCCTCGCAGGGAGGCTTGGTTGGCCCGGCTGATATCGGGGTAGCTCCGCCAAATGCAAATGAAGCCGCCTCGCCGGTCCGACATGTGCCACGGCTGCCATTGCTGCCGCGCCATGTGGGCGATCTCAGGCTTGCGGTGATCATGGACGAGTTTACGTTCAGCTCGTATGGCCCGTGCTGCAGCGTCGAGCAGTTGCTCCCGTCGACCTGGCGCGAGCAACTGGATGCATTTGTGCCCCACATCCTGTTCATTGAATCAGCATGGCAGGGCAAGGAAGGCGCGTGGCAGGGCAAAGTGGTACATAGCTCGCCCGAGCTCGAAGGGATACTTGCGTGGTGTCGGGAGCGGCGAATACCCACGGTATTCTGGAACAAGGAAGACCCTGTCCACTTCGAGACCTTCGTCGGATTCGCGCAGCGTTTCGACTATGTTTTCACCACCGACATCGATTGCATCGGGCGATACAAGGCAGCACTGGGGCACGACCGCATTTTCCTGCTCCCGTTCGCGTGCCAGCCGCTCAACCATAATCCGATCGAGAAGTACGAACGAAAGGACGCATTCTGTTTTGCGGGCGCCTATTACGCCCGTTACCCGGAGCGGCAGAGGGATTTCGATGTCTTCATCGATACGCTGTCCGTGATGGCGCCGGTGGAGATATTTGACCGCAACCATGGCAAGGATCATCCCGACTACATGTTCCCCGAGCGTTACCGGGAGCTGATCCTGGGCAATCTGACGTTCGATCAGATTGATCTGGCCTACAAAGGCTATCAGTACGCGATCAATCTCAATTCCGTCAAACAATCACAGACCATGTTTGCGCGCCGAGCCTTTGATTTGCTGGGCTGCAATACGTTGACGGTAAGCAACTATTCGCGTGGCCTGCGCCTGATGTTCGGGGATCTGGTGGTTACCACGGATAGTGGCAGTGAGCTTCTCCGTCGTCTGCAGGGTCTGCTGGGTCAGTCGAATGTCTCCCGCTACCGCAAGTTCCGGCTTGCCGGGCTGAGGAAGATCTTGCAGGAGCACACTTACGCAGACCGGCTTGCGTATATCCTCACCAAGATTTCCGGCTTTCCGTGCACGAAGCGCGTGCCTGTTGTTCATGTGATGGCTTGCGTAAATGACGACGCGCAGGCTCAGCGCGTCGTGGAGGCATTCTTCCGCCAGTCCTATGAACACAAGAGGCTGGTTCTGGTGGCGATGGATGGCTATATGCCGCATATCGCACTGGACTGGCCGGAGATATCACTGCTGGGTGAAATCCAGGCCGAAGGATTCGTGCCGGCCACGGCCTGGCCAGGGGACTTTGTGGCGTGCTTCTCGATCAATGACTACTACGGCCCCAATTATCTGACCGATCTTGCATTGGCGACGCTTTACAGCGATGCGACGATTATCGGAAAAGCGAGCTATTACATGGCTGGCGAGTCGGGGCTGACGTTGATTGGCGAAGGAGCCCAGTACAGGGCCTGCTTGACCCCTCCGATGCAACGCAGCATCGCCCGCGCGGCCATGTTTGCCGGAAGCGTGGTCGAGTGGTTCTCTCTCGGCGAGAGCGCAAACCTGGAGGCCTCGGCGGCCTTTGCTGTCGATGAGTTCAACTATGTCGCCGATGGCGGGCACGATTCGTGGCCTGATGCAGACGATCTGCAGGGTCTCGATGTCGGCTTGCCGCTGATTGAGTTGTTGCGACGTGCAGAGGCCATTGCCCCGCAAACTTACGATCCACCCGCGGGTACGCGGTTGCTCACGGGTGAGGACTTGGCAGGGATGTTTGCCGCGCCGCACCGGGACGGTGGCGTGCGCTTGGAAATGGATGGTGCGGGCCTGGTCGTGATGTCGTCGCTCTCTCACGACAAACACCATTACGTTTATGCGAAGCAGTTGCTGCCATTACTCGGCTGGGGGGCTGATAGGCAGGTTTCCTTTCATCTGGATATGGAGCCTGGTGTATCCGTAGAGCTTGCCTTGTTGTTTTTCGATGCGGCGGGTGTGAAGACTGGCAGCGTCGTGACACATGCTTGCCGCAACGTCACGGTTCCTGTGCCGGACGGAGCTACGCAGGTCCGTCTTGCTTTACGCGTCAAGGGTGCTGGCGAGGCCCGGATCAACCGGTTCGTCATGGGGCACCTCCCCTCGCACTCCAGCCTCGAACTCGGCCGTGCGGATCATTTGTTGATAACCAATCAGTATCCGAGCGACGAACACTTGTATCGGAATGCATTCGTGCATCGCCGGGTGAAGGGATACCGGGAACGTGGCCTGCGCACGGATGTATTTTGCCTTCGCGATGTGGCCGTTACCGCTCATCGCGAGTTCGAGAATGTCGATGTCTCGGTGGGTGGCAGGGAACAACTGCAAACCAAGCTTCGCGGAAACCATTACCAGAGCGTGTTGGTGCATTTCCTCGATCGAGCAATGTGGAACGTGTTGAAGGATGTTGTCGACGACGTGCGCGTGTTGGTGTGGGTGCACGGATCGGATATCCAGCATTGGCGCCGGCGCGAATTCAACTACGGCACAGACGCAGAGCGCGGGCGCGCCAAGACGCAGAGCGACGAGCGCATGGCATTCTGGCGGGAGGTGCTTGAGCATCCCCACCCCAACCTGCATATCGTTTTTGTTTCACGCTATCTTGCCGAAACGGCGATGGAAGACCTTGGTGTGCAACTGGCGCCCGAGCAGTTTTCCATCGTGCACAACTTCATCGATGGTGATCTGTTCGACTATCAGCCGAAGGATCCCGAGCAGCGCTGGAAAGTTCTGTCCATTCGGCCATATGCGAGTCGCGTTTACGCCAATGATCTTTCGGTACGGACGATTCTTGCATTGCGGGACGAACCGGAATTTGAGCGTATGGAGTTTCGTCTGATAGGTGACGGTCCGCTGTTCGATGCCACGCTGGAGCCGTTGCTGGACTTGCCTAATGTGCGTATCGAGCGAGGCTTCCTGCAGCAGACCGAGATTGCACGGCTTCACAAGCAGTACGGCGTGTTTCTCGTACCCACGCGAATGGACTCACAGGGCGTGTCACGCGACGAGGCGATGGCATCCGGACTGGTGCCACTCACCAACGCCGTGGCCGCCGTGCCGGAGTTTGTCGACGACCAGTGTGCCTTGCTGGCGACAGGTGAGGATGTGGAGGCCATGGCAGCTCAGCTGCTGGAACTGGTCCGGTCGCCGCAGAAGTTCCAGAGGATGTCCGAGGCTGCAGCGGCTCGCGCAAGGCGACAATGTGGCGCGGACCAGACCTTGTCGCGTGAAGCGGAACTGATCAGAAGGTCCCCCTTTGGGCACTAGCGCTCAGATCCGGCAAACCCACCCATGCCAGACAACGTTGGTCGATCACGACATCTCGGACCTCCGGGTACGGGTTTCTCTTGGAGTAGAACGATGAAATATCGTTTCTTGTGCACCCTTGCCGCCCTTGCCGCCCTTGCCGCCCTTTCTGCCTGTGATCGGACGCCCCAGCAAGGCGATTCAAGTTCAGAGCGGCCGCCCGTTGCGTCGCCTGCAAGCACGGCATCGACCGCTGCCGTCAATGATACCGTGGTACTCGGCGGCGTCCGCCTGAATTTCCCGAATCATGTTCGTTCGACCAAAGACGTCACGACAGACGACGGTACGGTCACCCATCGCATGGCCGTCGAGTACATCGGCCCGGACCTGAGCGCCTTGGATGCGGATCTTCGCAAGGCGCTAGCCACCAAAAACTACACATTGGCGGGGCCGTCGGAACGGGATGGCGTATCCCGATATCTGGTCATGTCGGGGAAGGTACGCGTGGGCCAGGTGGCCGTGTCCCCGGTGGGTCCTGCGTTGACGATTAAATTGGGGGCTCCGGGAGCCACGGGCATAGCATTGTTCATCTGGCAAGATCCCAAGCCAGCGAACTGAAAGACAGATTCCGCCGGATCACCCCATGAAAATCGCCATTTTTGGAAGTTGTGTCTCGCGCGATGCGTTTGCCTTTGCCCCCAAGCCCGGGCTTGAGGTGGCGGAGTACATCGCGAGATCGTCGATGGCTAGCGCCTTTCACAAGGTGCCGCTGGAAGAGCGCTGGCTGTCAGCCGTCGAGCGTATCGAGAGTCCATTCCAGCGCCGCATGGTTGAATGTGATCTGCGCAAGCTTGCCGAGCAACGGCTGCTTGCGTCCTCGGCGGATGTGGTGCTCGTCGACTTGGTCGACGAGCGCTTCAATCTGGTTGCTCTGGGCAACTCGTTTGCCACGTGGTCGAGCGAGTTTTCCAAGCTGGGTTTCGATCCAGCAGAGTTCGATGCCGTCTTACGCATTGAGTCAAATGAGCGCAAGCCGCTGTGGCGGGAAGGTGCTCAAGCGATGCTCCAGGCGATCGGTGCTAATCGCATTGTTCTCAACGAAGTGTACTGGGCACGTGAGCTTGCCGATGGCCAGCCCATGGAGAGGCTGGAACAGATCGACCGCGCCAACGTCGAGCTGCGCGAGATGCATGCATTTTTGCGATCACTAGGGGTTGAACGCGCGATCACGTATCCCTATGACCTGTTGCGAGCCGATCCTGGCCACAAGTGGGGCTTGTCGCCATTTCATTTCATTGCGGACTTTTACGAATTCACAATGCGCTCGCTTGAGCCCTACTTGTTGCACCCGACCATTTAGGGGCGGTTAGATATTTCGCCGCGGCGCGAGCGAAGCATTCCGGAGCTCCTCTCGTCACATATGGAACGCTTAGAGATGGTTTGGGAGAACATCATTGAATGAAACAATCAGCGGGCCTGACAATTATCCCTTGCCCGTCAAGGAAAATTATCGTATCGGGGTCGTCATCCCATGCTTCAAAGTAAAGAAGCACATCCTCGAATTATTAGAAAAGATCCCGGACTATGTCAGCAGGATCTACGTAGTCGACGACAAGTGTCCCGAAGAGACGGGGGTGCTTGTCAGCAAGAGATCTGAAGACGAACGTGTGACTGTGCTGTTCAATGATGCGAATATCGGTGTGGGTGGTGCAGTGATGGCAGGCATGAAAAAGGCCATCGAAGACAAGATGGACGTTATTGTCAAAGTGGATGGAGATGGTCAGATGGATCCATCCCTTATAAAGAACTTCGTCATTCCGATACTTGATGGAGACGCGGACTATACGAAGGGTAATAGATTTTACAGTCTGGAGAGTGTGTCGGAAATGCCGGGGATGCGCATATTCGGCAACGGGGTATTGTCCCTGATGGCCAAGTTTTCCACAGGCTACTGGGATGTTTTCGACCCCACCAATGGGTACACCGCAATTCACAGCAAGGTTGCAGCTCTCTTGCCACTAAAAAAGATAAGCAACCGCTATTTTTTTGAGACCGATATGCTGTTTCGATTGGGAACAATAAGGGCTGTCGTCCAGGACATTCCCATGGTCGCCATATATCAGGACGAAAGCAGCAATCTCAAGATAAGCAAGATTCTCGGCGAATTTCTATTCAAGCACGTGAAGAATATGTTTAAAAGGATATTTTATAATTATTTCCTGAGAGATGTGAATGCGGGAAGCCTTGAGCTCCTGGCTGGAGTGGCCTTTACCGGCTTTGGTGTATGTTATGGCGGGTACCACTGGATAGAGGCTTACCGAGAAGGGCAGCCCTCCGCTGGTGGCGTTATCATGTTGTCGGCGTTGACGGTAATCCTCGGTGTCCAAATGCTTCTAGGATTTCTCGGGATCGATATGGGCTCCACGCCAAAAAAACCAATCTGTCGGCAAGCCGCGAATATCAGAGACGAAGTTGAAAATGCGTGATGACAATTTTCATCACAAAGTCCATAACCAAGGGTTATTATTCCTCCTTATTGGTGCAATTCAGTTTGCATGTGATACCTCCATCTTCATACTTCTGACATGGCTGGGTTACCCTGCGTCAGGGGCGAATGTAGCGTCGCGTCTCTTGGCTGCAATTGGCGGATTCGTGCTGAACGGAAGTCTTACTTTCAAAGGGAATGAGGCCAAGTTGGGAAAGAAAAGGTTGCTGAGATATCTGCTGACCTGGATCCTGCTGACGGCGATCAGCACCTTTGTTGTACAGGCTGCTTATGCGTGGCTCGGCATTCAGGGGGCTTGGTATGCGAAGCCGTTGGTTGAAGTTTTGCTTGCGGTCTGCAGCTTCGCCATAATGAGGCAGTGGGTCTATAAGTAATCATTGGTTGGCGAGATGCGCTCTGCTTCGGCGGTTTTTTACCTTCATTGAGATCCATGGATATGAATATCATCCGGCGCAGGAAGTTAGTGGGGTGGATTGTCAGGCACAGATGGGTCTTTCCTGCACTTATTATTTCTCTAATTCTTCATCTCTCCTTTCTCGCGGCGAATCCGGGAAAAGTTTTCAATATGCCAGGAAAATACGGGGCCGACATATCCACGTTTGGGTCCAGGGATGCCGCACTGTATGCCAAGATGGCGGACCAGATGCTGACAAAGCATATATATGGCTATAACGATGACGAGCCAAATGCCAGGATAACACCAGGGCAGCCCGTATATCTTGCCGCGTCCTTCATGTTGGCTGACGTCGCTCACGTTTCCCGTCTCAAAACGGTTCAAGTGTTCAATCTAATGATGAGCGTGGGCACCGTTTTTATCGTGTTTTATTTGTCTATCATGCTGGGCGGTACGAATTCAGTCGCGCTATTGGCTTCATTATTGTATGCGACATATTTCAGTCCGCTACACTTTTTTCGGACGACTCTCACGGAGACGCCGGCTATCTTTCTGGCCTACCTCAGTTTGTATTTGTATATTAAAACCATCAACGTAAAGAATCTTCGTCCCCACTTCCTGTTTTCGATCTGCTTTTGCGTTGCCGTGCTATTTCGGCCGACGCCGGCGCCATTGATTGTTCTGGCGGCCATGCCGGTGCTATTTAGACATTCCGGCAGGGACTGTTTACGCATTTTTACCATGTGGGCGCTTGGCGCCGCTTTGATTTTCGGTCCTTGGTTCCTGCGGAACTATCTTGTGTTTCATGAGTTGATGTTTACATCACATGGGGGGAATCCCCTGCTCGCTGGAGCGAATCCGTTTTTTGCGGATCAATATCCAACGATGTTACGGGAGGCAAGAGAAAGTGGGCTGGGTCAAGGAGGGTTTGCATTTGCCAGAATATTGGCAGGATTTAATGAGCACCCAGACCTTTGGCTAGCTTGGTTTACTGCGGGCAAGGCTTATTGGCTATTTCGCGTTCCGGCCGCCTGGTTGGGGTATTTGCCAAATTTCGCCTCGTTTAATTTTTTCGTGTACGGAGCTCAATATTTTATATTGATTTTCTCAGCAATTTTTTCAGTGATGTATGGCGTAGGTGCTAGAAAATACCTCAAGGTGACGATTCTTGGTTACGTTGTTCTGTCTCTTTTCTTCCTTCCTAATTCTCGTTATGGATTTTTTGCAATTCCCGGAATGATCGTCATGGCGGCGCTAGGTACAAATCAAGCGCTGCTCTATTGCAAAGGAATTTTCACGATAGTTAAAATTAGAACAATGGAAGTCATCAGTCCTCGTAAGAAATCTGGAATAGCTAAGGACTCAGTCGTGGCTGATCTTGCCGGCGACTAGGGTGAAATGGTCGTCGCAGTTGGGAAATGGGCCCGTGGGACTAACAAGGACGATTGGGCTCTCTTGACTTCGCGGGATGAAAAACACCGACGATGCTGCGTCTGCCAAGCCCTGGGATCGGTGCCGAGTAGGCTCGGTACAGTCTTCATGTTCAATGGATATGGCGGGTTGGATTTATCCTGGCTTTGGCGTTGCGATTACGGCAGATACTCTCGAATGCCAAAAGTTTCCTTCGAAGCTGAGCTGGAGCATAAGTGTGAAGCGTGGCTGATTTTCCCAGCGATGCGGCAGATTGCCAGGCCCCCGACGATCGTCCATTCAATAGCGCATCATCCAGATAATGCAGCTGCACCGGCACGTCGGACAACCAGCAACGTTTTGTTGAACTTGGTCGCCGGGTAGAGGAAATCTCGCATGTCCACCAGCGTAAGCCCCAGTGTCTGGAATACGTCAGCGTATTGAGCCGCGCTGCGCCAGCAAACATAGTCCGCGGATTTCTGGGTTCCCTTCTCAAAATACTCGATGATCAGCAGGTGACCTTGGAACTTCATGTGTCGGGCCAGGTTGCGAAGGCTGTTGCGCCATTCCTCATCGGTAACTACATGGTAGAGCACGTCAAGGCAAAGCACGGCGTCGTAGACCCGACCCATGTCGAAGCTGTCCAGTTCACCGCGCTCGAAACTCGCCTTGCTGTCGATTCGGGCCGACTCGAGGGCGGTGCTGGAGCAGTCAATCCCTGTCACATCGAAATCAGCATCTGCCAGCAGGTTGGCGACGACACCTGCGCCGCACCCTGCATCAAGCACACTTGAACCGTGGGGCAGGTTTAGCGCACCCAACTCGCGAGCGATACGAAGCGCCTTGTTGCAGAGCATTCGGAAGTTCTGTGCAGAAGTCAGCCCCCGGTTGCCGACATTGCGGTGGTCGTCCTTCAGCTCCCGATGACGATGTTCCCAGTACTCGATGGGATTGAACTGAGAAGTCGCCATGAACACCTCCGTGATTCGGACCAAGAGCGAAGGACATGGGAGTGATCCTCGGCAGGATGCAACGGTGTGGCCGACTAAGCGACTTGAATGGCGGTCGCGTGGCTCATGATGGTTGAGGCAATCCGACCGGACGCTTTGCCATCACCGTAAGGATTGTGCGCCGTGGCCATCTGCTTGTAGGCATGCTCATCCTCAAACAGATGAGTTACGTCTTCGATAATTCTCTTGTCGTCCGTTCCCACCAGGATGACTGTTCCGGCGTCAACAGCTTCCGGCCGCTCGGTCGTGTCGCGCATCACTAGTACCGGCTTGCCCAGCGAAGGGGCCTCTTCCTGAACACCGCCCGAGTCGGTGAGGATCACGAATGACCGTTGCATGAGGTAGACGAACGGCAGGTATTCCTGCGGCTCGATCAGGTGGACGTTCGACAGGTCCGAAAGATGTCGCCGTACCGGTTCCTGCACGTGAGGATTCAAGTGCACGGGGTAAACGATCTGAATGTCGGTGCGCTGCGCGAGGGTGGCGAGGGCCTCGCAGATGCGCTCGAAGCCGTCGCCAAAGTTCTCACGACGATGACCGGTCACCAGCAATAGCCGTTTGGCGGGATCCAGGAAAGGGAAGCGCGCTTTCATGCCGTCGCGCAGAGTGGCGTCGGTGCGCAGTCGCTCGTCCACCTGAAGCAGGGCATCGATCACCGTGTTGCCGGTGACCACGATGCTGCCCGCGGCAATGTTCTCGGCGAGCAGGTTGGCCTGGGAACGCGCGGTGGGTGCAAAGTGGAACTTGCACAGCGGCGCGGTGAGCCGGCGGTTGGCCTCTTCGGGCCAAGGTGCATCCATGTTGCCGGTACGCAGCCCAGCCTCGACATGACCCACGGGGATACGCGCGTAGAACGCAGCGAGTGCCGTGGCCAGGGTGGTGGAGGTGTCGCCGTGCACCAGTACAATATCCGGCTTGGCTTCGGCAAACACCGCTGGCATGCCAAGTAAGATCTTGGAGGTGATGCTCGCGAGCGTCTGGCCAGGCTCCATGATGTCCAGATCGAAATCCGGCACGATGTCGAAGATTTCCAGCACCTGGTCGAGCATCTGCCGATGCTGCGCCGTGACGACTACGATCGGATCGAGGTGGGGATGAGCTTTCAGCGCATGGACGACCGGGGCCATCTTGATGGCTTCGGGTCTTGTGCCGAAGACCACCATCACTTTCTTGTTATTCGCGCTCATGCGGGTATGGCTTCCTTGGGGTTTAGAGGGCGGCTTCGAGTTCCGGCAGAATCTTGAACAGATCCCCCACCAGTCCGAAGTCCGCCGCCTCGAAGATCGGTGCCTCGCCATCCTTGTTGATGGCCACGATGGTGCCGGCGTCCTTGATGCCGGTGAGGTGCTGGATGGCGCCGGAGATGCCGATGGCCATGTACAGCTCGGGGGCGATGATCTTGCCGGTCTGGCCGACCTGCATTTCGTTCGGGCAGTAGCCGGCATCGACGGCGGCGCGCGAGGCACCGACGGCGGCGCCGATCTTGTCCGCGAATTTGTAGATGATGTCGAAGTTTTCCTTCGAGCCGACACCACGGCCACCAGAGACAACTTTGGCGGCGCTTTGCAGGTCGGGACGGTCGCTGCTGCCCTGGTTCAGTTCCACGAAGCGGGTGTGGGTGGGCAGCGGAACGTCGATGGTCAGTGCCTCGACTGGCGCGGTATTGGCGCCCGAGGCGGCCGCCGACCACGAGGCGGTGCGGATGGTGGCGACCACGGTGTGATTGGCATCGGCTTCGACGGTGATGATGGCGTTGCCGGCGTAGATGGGACGGTTGAACGTGTGAGCGGCCTCGACGCTCATCACGTCGCTGACTTGGGCCACACCCAGCAGCGCAGCCACGCGCGGGGCGATGTCCTTACCGAACGTGGTGGAAGGCGCAAACACATGGCTGTAGCCATCGGCGGCCTTGGCGATCTGCGGTGCCAGCACGGCAGCCAGCGGATGCGCGTTCTCAGGCTTGGCGACGGTCAGCACGCGGCTCACGCCTTCGATCTTCGCGGCTTCCGCGGCGATGGCGTCGGGGGCGTCGGACAGCACCAGCACGTCGATGGCATCGCCCTTGATGGCGGCGGCAGCGCTGACGGCGCGCGCGGTGGATGAGTTCAGCTTGCCGCCGAGGTGTTCGGCGATGACGAGAATCTTGCTCATGAGTGTCTCCGAAGCTTCATGTAGGAGCCCGCGCTGTGGGCGATGCTCTTTGTGGTTATTGAAAAGCGTCGCCCACAGGGTGGGCTCCTACAGGTATGAGGGGTTACAGCAGGCCTTTCTGCTTCAGTGCGGCGACCAGTTCGGCGGCGTCCTTCACCATCACGCCCTTGCTGCGTTTGGCGGGCGCGGCGTAATGCGTGGTTTTCAGGTGGTCGTGCGCCTCAACGCCGAGTGAGCCGAATTCGATCACGTCGATGGGCTTGGACTTGGCCTTCATGATGTCGGGCAGCTTGATGAAGCGCGGCTCGTTGAGGCGCAGGTCGGTGGTGATCACGGCGGGCAGGTCGGCCTCGATCACTTCCAGGCCCGCGTCGACTTCGCGGGTCACCGTGGCCTTGCCATCGGCGATCTCGACCTTGCCGGCGAAGGTGGCCTGCGGGCGATCCCACAGGGCCGCCAGCATCTGGCCGGTCTGGTTGGCGTCGTCGTCGATGGCCTGCTTGCCCAGGATCACCAGGCCGGGCTGCTCTTTCTCGATCAGCTTCAGGAAGACGCGGGCGGCGGTCAGCGGCTGCACCGCGTCTTCGGTGGCCACGTGGATGGCGCGGTTGGCGCCCATGGCCAGGCCATTGCGCAGGTGGGCAGTGAGGTTGGCCGGGCCGATGCCGACCACGATCACTTCCTCGGCCACGCCTTTCTCGCGCAGGCGCAGGGCTTCTTCCAGCGCGATGTCGTCGAATGGATTGGCGGAAAGCTTGACGCCATCGGTCACCACACCACTGCCGTCGGGTTTGACCTGGATGCGCACGTTGTAATCCACGACGCGCTTGTAGCCGACCAGAATTTTCATTTGCGGGTTCCTTAGCCTTGGCGGCGCCATGCGGCCCCAGGGGAAAGCCACGATTCTACCTCGGTCGTAAAAGCTTGTCTGAGAACAGTAGGCGGCTGTTGGCTAGCTCAGGCTGCGGCGCAAGGTTTCGCGGGCGGCGTCGAAGGAGAAATGGGCGCTTACGTTGGCCAGTCCCCCGTCGGAGAGGGCAAGCCAGAGCGCTTCGTCGTCATGAAGGCGCAGGATCGCCGAGGCGAACTCGTCAGCGTCGCTTGCCAGCAGCACATCGCGACCGTCGGTCAGCCACATGCCTTCGGCAGCCATTGGTGTGGCGATTACAGGCAGGCCATGACTCATGGACATGTTGACCTTGCCCTTTACGCCGGCACCGTAGCGCAAAGGTGCCACGGCAATACGACAGTCACGCATCCAGGGCATGAGGTCGTCAACGCGGCCATGAATGGTCACGCCGGGCCGTGCGAGTGTGTGGCGCTCGTTCGCCGGCATATCGCCGATTAGGTGCAGGGGGATGTCCGGTCGCACGGATTGCACACGCGGGAGGATCTCATCCACTAGCCAGTGCGCCGCATCCATGTTGGGTGTGTGACCGAACCCACCAACGAATACCAGCCCGTGACGTCCGTCGAAGGCTCGTGAACGGCCGTAGACTTCGTGCACATTGGAGAGCAACTGCACACGTGCTCCTGGGACAAGTTCCTGCAGCATGGCGTGTTCTACCGGACTCACCACGAAAGTCACATCGGCAGCAGCGATCAACCCCAATTCGCGCTCGCGCGATGCCCGCGCTTGCCGGGCAAGCGCGGCTTTGCCGCTGTGGTTGGCGGCGCGTTGCTCCCGCAGAAAATGCAGGTCGACTGTGTCGAACAGTACCGTCGCATTCGGTGCTAATCGGCGCACCAGAGGAAGATGTGGCTCGGCAATGTAGTGTCGGCATAGCATTACTGCGTCAAGCGTGTCGCCATTCGTCGTCAGCCAAGAGGCCAGTATCGGCGCCCAAGGCTTGCACAGTACATGTACGCCCAACCTGCCCAGTCTGGTGATTTCATCTGTGCTGGCCCGCCGGTTGTCGGCCATGAACGTAATGCGCCAACCCTGTTCGCGTAGCAGCCGCATGATATTTACGAGTCGCAGCGAGCCTGAGTCACGATTCGGCTCTGGTGCCAGGGCGTCGACGATCAGTATGTGGCGGCCCGCACGGTGCTGAATCGCCTGTTCCACTCGCGTCCCGGGTATGGGGTGGTGGGCTAGTATGGTGCTCCATTTTTCCGCGAATTTTCCGCGATTGATCACCTGGTATCGCTTCACACCGGAAAATGGATCGAGCCCCGAGCTTATGCCCTCGCAGTGAATTACCAGACTCTCGGGTTGGTAGACTACGCGACGCCCGGCAGCTCTTGCAGCGAAGCAGAGATCCATGTCTTCGCAATAGGCAGGCGCATAACGCACATCGAAGCCACCAATCGTGCGAAACAGTGCCGTTTCGATCATCATTGCTGCGCCGGAGACGTAATCCACGTCGCGGCGGTGGAGGAAACGCGGGTTGTCCCGCTTTTCGAAGCGGCCTACAGTCCACGCACTGCCGTTGGCGTAGACGAGTCCGCCGGCTTCCTGCAGGCGCCCATCGGGATAGACCAATCGGCTTCCCGCAATGCCGCAATCCGCCTCTTCGTTGAAACAGTCAAGCAGTCGATCCAGCCAGCCGGCAGTGACTTGGGTATCGTTGTTGAGGAATAGAAGATGGGTGCCACGTGCCTGAGCCGCGCCGGCGTTGCAACTACCGACAAAGCCGAGATTGACCACATTACGTAGCACGCGCAGACCAGTCACCTCCGCCAGTGCTGCGAGGCTGTCATCCGGAGAGGCATCATCCACCACGATCACCTCAAACCGCGCGGCTGCACCGTGTTGCGCAATCGATCGCAGGCAGGCCAGCGTATAAGTGATCTTGCCGTGGATCGGGATGATTACCGATACCCGAGGCGCGTCGCTGGTCGGCAAAGAAAATGCATTGCGGGGTGTGTCAAGAGATAGCAGCGATAGAGCCTCGTCAGGCTTTGCGGCCGATCGAAGTTCCTGTGTGATCCGGATCCACGTGGCATACAGGCCGCGCTGCTTCGTGCTGCTAACTATCCGGCTCAACAGGTAAAGCAATCGCTTGCCATGCCATGTCAACATGCTGTTCAGGTTGATAATCCTCGCGACGGTTTGCCGCGCCAATGGTGTGTGTCGATGATTACAAGAAAACAGGGCGGCGCGGTGGCCGGTAAGTGCGTTCTTCCATTTTATTTACCGGGGGTGAGAGCGTTAAACGTCGACTCTGTTCACCTGATCCTGTTCCCTACGCTGGGTCCAGCATCGTATAGCCGAAGTTTGCGAAATCCTGCGCGTAGAGATCATTAACGATCTGTATGCTGCGCGGGGTGTACTTATCGATATATTTCAGAGACTCCGAACATGTTCCCGTTCGCACGTTGTGGTCCGGTGCCTTTTGGATGGTCAAGCCCAATGCATCGCCCAGCTTGTTCATATCTTCTTCGAGGTGCTCGGCTCGACCCACGAAATCAAGCATGTTCTTTCCATCCAGGGTGGCAAACTCCGTCATTGGACAAAAACATATCCATCTCCAGTCTGACCCTATGTCGGCAGTGGAGACGTAATGTTCAAGATAAGCCGCAAAGTCTTCCCCGATCTCGTCGAAGATGGGCTTTTTCTCCTTGGTCCAACGGGGATAGTGTTCGCTTGCGAATCTATCCTGCAGATAACCTGAGTAGATCCTGTCGTAGGGGTTGCGAGTAAATGTAAATCGAAAGTAGGTGCTAAGTAGCGGTGCTTCCGGAGTAAGCAGAAATCGTTTGATGGGCACGTGTTGCTCATAATTGTTGACTGGCCATCCGATGTCCGCATGCGGGGCGAGCGACTGCCTCAGCGTCGCAGAGCCACATTTGGGGATGACGAAATATAAAAATTTATGTCTATGAGATATCAGCATTTCATATCACAGGTTCTGGTAATTCGGCCCCGAACCACCCTCGGGCGTGACCCAGGTGATGATCTCGTACGGGTCCTTGATGTCGCAGGTCTTGCAGTGCACGCAGTTGGCTGAGTTGATCTGCAGGCGCTTGCCGTGTGGCTGGGTTTCGTCGGCCACCATCTCGTAGACGTTGGCCGGGCAGAAGCGGGTGCAGGGGTTGTCGTATTCCTCGACGCACTTGGTCGCGCAGATGTCGGTGTCGGCCACGTGCAGGTGGATGGGCTGGTCTTCGTCGTGTTCGGTAGCGGCGAAGTAGACGCTGGCCAGGCGGTCGCGCGGGGGCAGGGTGCGTTGCACGTAGTCGCGCTCGGGCTCGTCGTATTCGCCGAGCTTGTGCAGCGATGACCAGTCCGCCTTGTTCTTCAGCGTCCACGGCGAGGCGCCGCCGGTGACGGTTTCCCAGGCCGCATTGGCCATGCCGAACCACAGGCCTTTCTTGAAGCCGGGCTTCACGTTGCGCACTTTTTTCAGTTCGGCCATCACGTCCGACCCGCGCAGGCGCGCGTCGAAGCCGCGGGTATCGAGTGTTTCGGCCACGTGCTCGGCGGCCAGCATGCCGCTCTTGATGGCCTGGTGCGTGCCCTTGATCTTGGGCACGTTGAGCAGGCCGGCGGTGTCGCCGATCAGCAGTGCGCCGGGCATTTCCACCTTGGGCAGGGACTGGAAGCCGCCGGTGGCCATCGCGCGCGCGCCGGCGGAGAGGATGCTGCCGCCTTCCAGCAGGGGCTTGATCAGCGGGTGGTGCTTCCATTGCTGGAACGCTTCCCACGGCTTGTATTCGGGGTCGCTGTAGTCGAGGCCGCTGACGTAACCCAGCGCGATGCGGTCGCCATCGAGGTGATAGATGAAGCCGCCGCCATAGGTGCGCGTGTCGGCCGGCCAGCCGAAGCTGTGCACGATCTTGCCGGGCGTGGCGCGGCCGGCGGGCACCTGCCACAGCTCCTTGATGCCGATGGAATAGCCCTGCGGGTCGCTGTCCGCATCCAGCTTGAAGCGCTTGACGAGCTGCTTGGTGAGGCTGCCGCGCGCGCCCTCGGCCAGCACGGTGACCTTGGCCTTGATGTCGATGCCTTCGGTGTAGCCGGGCTTGTGCGTGCCGTCCTTGGCTACGCCCATGTCGCCGATGCGCACGCCGGCGACCGAGCCATCCTCGTTGTAAATGTTGTCGGCGGCGGCGAAGCCGGGGAACACGTCGACACCCAGCGCCTCGGCCTGCGGCGCCAGCCAGGCGCACAGCGCGCCCAGCGACACGATGAAGTTGCCGTGGTTGTGCATGCCCGGCGGCAGCGGCAGCTTGCGCGCGCCGGTCTTGCTGAGCAGGAAAAACTGGTCCTCGCCGGCCGGGATGCAGATCGGCGGCGGGTTGTCGCGCCAGCCCGGCAGCAGCGCATCCAGCGGCTGCGGCTCGATCACGGCGCCGGACAGGATGTGCGCGCCGATGGTCGAGGCCTTCTCGATCACGCAGACGTTGACGTCGGGCTTGAGCTGCTTCAGCCGGATGGCAAACGACAGCCCGGCCGGCCCCGCGCCGACCACGACAACGTCGTATTCCATGGTTTCGCGTTCGCTCATCGCGGACTCCGGCAGCAGGTGGGAAGGGCGGCATGGCGCCAAGGATGCGCGATACCACTGCGTATTGTCCGGTTTCGCGTGCTGCGCGGCAACGCAGGCGGAAACACGCGACTGTTGGCGGCGTCGTGATATGCGTGTGAAGACGCACCGGCGCTTGCAATCGACTTGCGTTCAATGGCGATAATCAGGGCACGATCCGAAGGGAATGCTCATGAATCAAACGCCACCGATCGCCGATTTCGAACTGCGCCGCGCCAGTCTGTGTCAATTGCTGCACTGGCTGGCCGTCGGCAGGGTCCAGCCGCAGGCGCTGGCCGATGCCTACCTGAGCGCGATCGAGCGGATCGACCCGCAACTCAACAGTTACGTGGATGTGCGCGCCGGTTTGCTGCACGACCAGGCGCAAATGGCGGATCGCCGCCGCCGCGACGGCGTGATCGGCCGGCTCGACGGGATTCCGCTGGCGGTGAAAGACAACTTCGACGTTGCTGGCTGGCCGACCCGGGCGGGCCTGCCCGATCGCAACACGCCGGTACAGGACGATGCCCACGTCACCGCCCGGTTGCGCGCGGCCGGCGCCTTGCTGATCGGCAAGACCAATATGGATGAAGGCGCGTTGGGCGCCGCCACCGACAACCCGCATTTTGGCGCCACCCATAATCCGCACCGGCACGGTTACACCGCGGGCGGTTCGTCCGGCGGCGCGGCGGCGGCCGTGGCGGCGGGGCTGGCGGTGGCCGCGGTGGCGTCGGACAGCCTGGGGTCGGTGCGTATCCCGGCCAGTTATTGCGGCGTCTACGGGCTCAAGCCCACCCATGGCGAAATCTCCGCCCGTGGCATGGTGACGGCCGCGCGCCGGCTCGATGCGGTCGGCCTGCTGGCGCGCAGCGCCGACGACCTCACCGTGCTGCTGCAGGTGCTGGCCGGTTACGACGCCGACGATGCACGCTCGCGCCGCCGCCGGGTGGCGTTCGCCTTGCCCGACTGGGAGCCGGGCCACCTGCGCGTGGGCCTGCTGCCGAACCTGGCCGCCGTAGGCGTGGAGCCCGAGGTGATCGAAGTGTTCGAGGCGGCGATGGCGAAACTGCCGCACGCCCTCAGCGACCGTCGCACCGTCGATTTCGCCGACTGGAATTTCAGCCGCACCCGCCGCGCCGGCCTGCTGTTGATGGAGGCCGAGATGCTGGGCACGTTCGCCAGCGACCTGGCCCATACCGAAAAGCCGGTGTCCGCGCGCTTCCGCGGCATGCTCGACTTTGCCGCGAAGAAGAGTGCCGCCGACTACGCCATCGCCGACCGCGTGCTCGATGCCGCCACGTTGAAGATGCGCCGCCTGTTCGCCCAGGTCGACGTGCTGGTGCTGCCCACCACGCCACAGGGTGCTTTCCCGCTGGATGGCCCGGTACCCGATTCCCAGGCCGATCTCACCAGTTTTGCCAGCCTGGCCGGCTGCCCGGCGGTGAGCCTGCCGATGGGCCATCTGCCCAATGGGCTGCCGGTGGGGTTGCAGCTGGTGGGCGCCAGGGGTTCGGATCTGCGGCTGCTGGAGCTGGCATCAGTGTGCGCGGCTACGCTGGATACGGCGCCGACGTACCCGGTGATTGCCTAGCGTTGGCGGGCGGTGGCCCTTCGGCTCCGCTGCGCTACGCTCAGGGCGATCGGTTCAGGGGGCTTGTGTTCGGCGGAGTTGGCCACGGTCCCGCCCAGCCGGTCACCCCGAGCGTAGGCCGCAGGCTGGAGTCGAAGGGCGCCCCCCGTGGCGGCTGTCCATATGGCCGCGTGTTATTAAGATATGAAAAGACGTCTGGACGTCTATTCATGAAATTGGCCTAAGATGAGTGCCCCGGGACGCGTATCAGTTGGGTCTGTTGGCGTGTTTCCCGATGCCACCCGATGTCGAGCTTCCCACTGATGACCATCCCCGCAACACCGCGTACGCACCTCGATGACCTCGAGGCGGAAAGTATCCACATTTTTCGCGAGGTGATGGCCAGCTTTCAGAAGCCGGTCATGCTGTATTCGATCGGCAAGGATTCGTCGGTATTGCTGCATCTGCTGCGCAAGGCCTTCTATCCGGGCAAGTCGCCGATCCCGCTGCTGCACGTGGATACCACCTGGAAGTTCCGCGAGATGATCGCTTTCCGCAACGAGGTGGCAGCAGCAGGTGATGTAGACGTGCTGGTGCATATCAATGAGGAAGGCGTGCGCCAGGGCATTTCTCCGCTGACGCATGGCGCCACCGTGCATACCGATGTGATGAAAACCCAGGCGTTGAAGCAGGCACTGGACAAGTACGGCTTCGATGCGGCCATCGGCGGGGCGCGGCGTGATGAGGAAAAGTCGCGCGCGAAGGAGCGCGTCTTCTCGTTCCGCAACGCGCAGCATCGCTGGGACCCGAAAAACCAGCGTCCCGAGCTGTGGCACACCTACAACACGCATATCCGCAAGGGCGAAAGCGTGCGGGTGTTCCCGATGTCCAACTGGACCGAAATGGATGTGTGGCTGTACATCCAGCGCGAGAACATCCCGGTGGTGCCGCTGTATTTCGCCAAGCCGCGGCCGATTGTCGAGCGCGATGGTGCGTTGATCATGGTCGACGACGAGCGCTTCACCCTGCGCGAGGGTGAAACCGTGCAGATGCGGGAGGTGCGCTTCCGCACGCTGGGCTGTTACCCGCTGACCGGGGCGGTGGAATCCTCCGCCACCACGCTGGAAAGCATCATCGAGGAGATGGCCACCTCGCGCAGTTCCGAGCGACAGGGGCGGGTGATCGACCAGGACCCCACCGCCTCGATGGAACGCAAGAAGCAGGAGGGTTATTTCTGATGAATGCACAACCTGACATCGTCGTCGATACGGCCGCCGTGGCCGCGGCCACGGCTTCCAAGAGCCTGCTGCGTTTCATCACCTGCGGCAGCGTGGACGACGGCAAGAGCACCTTGCTGGGCCGCCTGCTGTATGACGCCGGCATGCTGTCGGACGACCAGCTCGACACCCTGGCGCGCGAAAGCAAGCGCCAGCGCGGTGACGGCAGCGACGTACTGGACTTCTCCCTGCTCACCGACGGCCTGGATGCCGAGCGCCAGCAGGGCATCACCATCGACGTGGCGTACCGCTACTTCCACACTGCGCGGCGCAGCCTGATCGTGGCCGATTGCCCCGGACACGAGCAGTACACCCGCAACATGGCCACCGGCGCCTCCAATGCCGAGCTGGCCGTAGTACTGGTCGATGCGCGCAAGGGACTGCTGCCGCAGACGCGCCGTCACACTTATATATGTGGCCTGCTGGGCATCCGCCACGTGGTGCTGGCGGTGAACAAGATGGATCTGGTCGATTACGACCAGGCCACCTACGAAACCATCGCCACCCAGTACCGGCAACTGGCGCAGGGCCTGGGCATCACCGACGTGCATTGCCTGCCGGTGGCGGCGCTTACCGGCGACAACGTGGGCAGCCGTTCGCCGCGCATGCCGTGGTACCAGGGCGAAAGCCTGCTGGAGGTGCTGGAGACGGTCGACGTGGCGGCGGTGCGTGCCGACGATTTCCGCATGCCGGTGCAATGGGTCAATCGCCCGGATCAGTCGTTCCGCGGTTACGCCGGCACCATCAGTGGTGGCCGCGTTTCGCGCGGTGACGAGATCGTGGTGCAGCCTGGCGTGCAGCGTGCGCGCATCGATCGCATCGTCACCGCCGATGGTGATCTGGACAGCGCCGTCGAAGGGCAGGCAGTCACGCTTTGCTTCGACCGCGAGATCGACGCCAGCCGCGGCGACGTGATCGCCGATGCGCTGCGCCCGGCGCCGGTGGCCGACCAGTTCACCTGCCACCTGCTGTGGATGGGCGACACCACCCTGCTGCCCAACCGCACCTACTGGATGAAGATCGGCACCCGCACCGTCAATGCGCGGGTGATGTCGATCAAGCACAAGGTGGATGTGAACAGCCAGGCGAAGCTGGCTGCGCGCCACCTGGATCTCAACGAGGTGGGCTATTGCACGGTGGGTCTGGACGACGCTATCGCTTTCGAGGCCTATACCGCCAACCGCACGCTGGGCGGCTTCATCCTGATCGATCGGCAGACCAACGCCACGGTCGCCTGCGGCATGCTGGATTTCGCGCTGGACCGTTCGTCCAACGTGCATTGGCAGCACATGGATATCGACAAGTCCGTGCGTGGCTCCAGCAAGGGCCAGCAGCCGACGTGCCTGTGGTTCACCGGCTTGTCCGGCGCCGGCAAATCCACCATCGCGAATCTGGTGGAGCGGCGCCTGCACGTGCTCGGCTATCACACCTACCTGCTGGATGGCGACAACGTGCGCCATGGCATCAACAAGGATCTGGGCTTCACCCCCGAAGCGCGCGTCGAGAACATCCGCCGCGTGGCCGAGGTGGCGCACCTGATGGTGGACGCCGGATTGATCGTGCTGGTCAGCGTGATCTCGCCGTACCAGAGCGAGCGCCGCTCGGCACGCGAACTGTTCGACACCGGCGAGTTCCTGGAAGTGTTCGTGGACACCACGCTGGCCGAATGCGAAGCGCGCGATCCGAAGGGCCTCTACCAGAAGGCGCGTGCGGGCGAGATCCGCAACTTCACCGGTATCGACTCGCCGTACGAAAAGCCCGAGGCGCCGGATATCCATCTCGTCACCGCCGGCCAACGCGCCGAGGAACTGGCCGAGCAGGTCACCCAGCAACTGCTGGCGCGGCTGAACGCTCCCGACCTCGACTGATCCACCACCCTTCTGTAGGAGCGACTTCAGTCGCGACGCTTCTGCTCTGGAATTCCAAGGCAAGAGCATCGCGACTGAAGTCGCTCCTACAGTTGGATCATCGCCTGCCGGATAATCGCGCCATGACGATGACCGAATGGCAGCGCGTGGATCTGCAGGCCGGTGCCGACGTGGCGCTGTTGTCGCAATGGCTGGGGCCGCAGGAAGCCGCGGCCACCTTCACCGCGCTTTACGCGGCCATCCCGTGGGAAACCCATCGCCTGCGCCTGTTCGGTCGTGAGGTGGCTGCGCCGCGGTTGAGCTGCTGGATCGGCGATCCACACACCAGCTATGCCTATTCCGGCACCCGCTTCGAGCCTCGCCCCTGGTTGCCCTTGCTGGCCGAACTGCGCGAACGCCTGCAGCAGACCTGCGATGCCCGGTTCAACAGCGTGCTCGCCAATCTCTATCGCGATGGCCGTGATTCGATGGGTTGGCACAGCGACGACGAACCCGAGCTTGGCGCCCAGCCATTGATCGCATCGTTGAGCCTGGGCGCGGAACGGCGCTTTCGCCTGCGTCGGCGCCTGCCGCGCACGCTCAAGCCATCGCCCGCCGATACGGTGAACCTGCTGTTGCCGCCGGGCAGCGTGCTGCGCATGGCTGGCGCCACCCAGCGGCTGTACCGGCACGATCTGCCGAAGACGCGCGTCGCCGTGGGCCCGCGCATCAACCTCACCTTCCGCTGGATCGAACCGCGCTGATACTCCGTGCATGGCGCGCGTTGTGGCGGAAGTCCAGTGCCAGAGGCGCGCTTGGATTGCGTGCCTGCGCTGGGGATAATGCAGCCACTTCCTTTCAAGCCGTTTCCCCATGACCGAAAAGACCGTACTCAACGCCACGCATCGCGCACTTGGCGCGCGCATGGTCGACTTCGGCGGCTGGGACATGCCGATCAACTACGGCTCGCAGATCGAGGAGCACCACGCGGTGCGCCGCGACGCGGGCATGTTCGACGTGTCGCACATGACCGTGATCGACCTGCACGGCCCGCGCACGCGCGAGTTCCTGCGCCATCTGCTGGCCAACAACGTCGACAAGCTGAAGAAACAGGGCAAGGCGCTGTACTCGTGCATGCTCAACGAACGCGGCGGCGTGATCGATGACCTGATCGTGTACTTCTTCGATGAAGCGCATTTCCGCCTGGTGGTGAACGCCGGCACCCGCGCCAAGGATCTGGCGTGGATCACGCAGCAGGCCCAGGACTTCGCGGTGGAAGTGAAGGAGCGTCCCGACTTCGCCATGATCGCGGTGCAAGGCCCCAACGCGCGCGGCAAGGTGCTCGACCTGCTCAACGCCATGGATCGCCCGCGCATCGAAGCGCTGGGCAAGTTCACCGCGGCCGCGGCGCAGGGCCCGCGCGGCATGCCGCTGTTCATCGCGCGCACCGGCTACACCGGCGAGGACGGCTTCGAGATCATGCTGCCGAATGACGATGCCGTTGCGTTGTGGCAGGCATTGAGCGAGGCGGGCGTCGCCCCGGCCGGTCTGGGTGCGCGCGATACCTTGCGCCTGGAGGCCGGCATGAACCTCTACGGCCAGGACATGGATGACGATGTGTCGCCGTGGGAGGCCAACCTCGGCTGGACGATCGCCCTGGACGAAGGCCGCGACTTCATCGGCCGAGGTCCGCTGGAGGCGATGAAGGCCGCCGGCGTGCCCCGCGTGATGATCGGCCTGGTGCTGGATGAGAAAGGCGTGCTGCGCCACGGCCAGCGCGTAACGACCGCCAACGGCAGCGGGGAAATCCTCTCCGGAAGCTTCGCCCCGACCTTGAACAAGGCGGTGGCCTTCGCGCGCATCCCGGCCGGCGATCCGGGCGAGATCAGCGTGGACATTCGCGGTCGCGAGCTGCCGGTGCGGCAGGTGAAGTATCCATTTGTCCGCGATGGTCAGCCGTGCGCTGGCATATGAGCGTTTTCACCGCGCCCATGGCACGGTTTGTACACAACGGTTGCGTCTAGAATTGCCGCCGTTACTCTGCCCAACCTCTTACTGACTGGATCCGACCATGAGCGAAATACCCGGTGATCTGAAGTTCCTGAAGTCCCACGAATGGGCACGCGCCGAAGACGATGGTCTGGTCCGCGTGGGCATCTCCGAGCACGCGCAGGAGCAGCTCGGCGACTTGGTCTATGTGGAATTGCCGGAGGTCGGCGCCAGCGTCGTGGCCGGTGCCGGCACGGCCGTGGTCGAATCGGTGAAGGCCGCATCGGATATCTATTCGCCGATCTCCGGCGAGGTGGTCGAGATCAATGAGCTGCTCGGCGACAAGCCCGAGACGATCAACGAAGACGCCTACGGCGATGGATGGATGTTCCTGGTGCGTCCCAGCGACCGCGCCGAACTCGACGAACTGCTCGACGCCCACGACTACGAAGCACTGATCGAAAACGAAGATCATTGAGCGCGACGTGTCCGGAACGAATGACGGCCGCCTATGCGGCCGTCGTTTTTTTGACTCGTCGATGATGCAGATCGACGATCGGTGTGTGCGAAAACGCGGTCGACGAGGACGCGTTGCGCTTCGCCTTCTGCGTGCCGAACAACCCGCTTCGTCGCGTTTTCGTCACGCCAGGATCGACCAGGCAGAATTATTTTTCAGCTTGTGATCGACGCCGCGACGAACTTTCAGTGGCGTTCTGTTCATATGCGCAGCACCAAAAAAAGCGGTTGCCTGCCATGCTTGTCACAACGACAGGCACGGCGGTCGAATTTCTTTTATTGCGCCTTATTGCGCGTATCCAGCGCAATACAGCGCTTTTTTGCAATTTCAGTGAAATATGGAATGGACGTATAGACGTCCATGACATGCAAGGGTACTTGGCGGGGCGACCCTGACTGCAACGGGTTTTCAGTCCTTCCAGGTGCCTTTCAACCGAATGGATTTCATGCCTAAAATCCATTGACAGGTGAAATCTTCGGGGCTAGCTTTCGCATCAGATAACGGGGAACGTTGCCATGGCGACATCAAAATTTATCAAGCCTTATGTAGAGCACGGTGAGAAGGCGGCAGCCGTACGCAAGATCACCGTCTCGATTCCGCTTCACGTACTGCACAAGCTGTCCGATCTGCGCACGTATCGCCAGGTCAACAATCTTCGGCACGCTACCAACAGCGACTTGTTGGTCGAAGCGTTCCTTCACGCTTTTACTGGGCAACCACTGCCAACTGATGAGGAGCTGAGACGAACCATGGCCACTGCCAAAAAACCTGCTGCAAAGAAACCGGCCGCCAAGAAGGCCGCCAAGAAATCCACCGCGAAGAAGGTTGCTGCCAAGAAGCCGGTAGCGAAGAAGCCGGTCGCGAAGAAAGCCGCTGCCAAGAAGGTTGCGGTGAAGAAGGTTGCCGCGAAGAAAGCGGCTCCGAAGAAAGCTGCCGCCAAGAAACCGGCGGCCGCCAAGAAAGCCGCCGTGAAGAAGGTTGCGGTGAAGAAGGTTGCCGCGAAGAAAGCGGCGCCGAAGAAAGCCGCCGTCAAGAAAGCTGCACCGGCTCGGGTGGTCAAGGCCACCAAGACCGCCAAGGCAAAAGCGAAGAAATAAGCACCCAAGAAACACGCTGTACGTTGTCGCATTCATCGTTGTTTTCTCTCCCCGCGGTGCCCAGCGCGGGGAGAGCACTTCGAAAGTCTTCGTCCCGGCCTGGCCGGGACGCTTCGTTTCCGGCTCCCGGTTTTATGCGCGGGACGCAAAACTGCCGGACCACCGTTCTCTCCGGATTGCCCTCGCCGCACGGCTCGTTCGCAGGACGTCGCCGTCCACGCCGGCCCTGCCGCCGCCCGCGCAAACGATACGTTGAACGTTGATTTGCCGTGCCACTTCGTTTGGGGTTACCTTGTCGCACATCCGCGCTGCGGCCTGTCAGGGGACCGGTCGCTCCTGGATCTACAGGGGGAAAAAAGCGCGGGTATCTATCGACACTCAGCGAGAGACTATGGATACCCGAAATACACTTCATTCGCGCCGGCGTTCGCGCGGTGCGTTCAGGCCCGTGGCCATTGCCATTCTGGTCGTCATCGGTTTGCTGGCCATCGCCGCATGGTTCCTGATCGTGCGCCCGTACCAGGCGCAAGTGCTGGCTGATGCGGGTGGTCATCCTTCCACACCGGTGGCAGCCACCACGTCCAACGCCGCGCCACCGCCAGCCAATGTGCAGGCGATGGGTACCAGCGAGCTCCTTTCCGAAGCGGGCAAGGCGGTAAGGGAGCAACGATTGCTGGCGCCGGCCGGCAACAATGCGTTCGAGTTCTACCTGCGCGTGCTTGAGAAGCAGCCGGGCAACCAGGTGGCGACCGATGCGCTGCGTGAGACGTTTCCGTTCGCGGCCACGTCGGCGGAGCAGGTCATCAACCGAAGTGACTTCGGTGAAGCACAGCGACAGATCGACTTGCTCGCCAAGGCGGACCCGACGAATTTCACCCTGACCATCCTGCGCTCGAAACTCGATGCGCAGCGCAAGGTGCTGGACAAGCAGCAGCAGCAACTGGTGCTCGACCAACAGAAGGCGCAGGAGCTTGCGCAGCAGAAAGAGGCGGCGGACAAGCTGGCGGCCGAGCAGCAGGCGGCCCAGGCCGCGCAGGTGGCGGCTCAGCAGAAAGCGCAGCCGACACGTACGCCGCAAAGGACGACAGCGGCTGATACCGCGCCGGCCCCGAGTGCGCAAGACAATGCCGCAATCACCGAGGCCGTGCTGGTCAAGGGCGCGGCGGCGCGCTATCCCCCATCGGCGATGCGGGCGCAGCAGGAAGGCTGGGTCATCGTGTCCTTCATGATCGATCCCGATGGCAGGACCAGCCACATCGACGTGGTGAGTTCGGAACCTCGTCGTGTCTTCGACCGTGCCGCGATAGAAGCCGTGGGCCGATACGTGTTCACCCCGGCGACGCGAGGTGGCGTGCCGACGGCCAGCAAGCAGCAGCAGCGCATCGAGTTCAAGTTGCGCTGAGTGAAGCCCCGGGGCATGCAGGTTCGTTGAGCTTGCATGTCCTTCAACCTTGCATCACCGACGCGCGGTACCGCATGTCCGCGCTTCCGGCTCAATGATGGCTGGGCTTCCGGTGCCTCACGGCTTTCTTGTGCTTCGGCGCCGCCTTGCGCACCGGGCGGGAAGGTGGCGGTGCGTGTTCGAGACCGGCCCAGTCGACGTGTGGCAATCCCAGCAGGCCGTCCAGCACCATCGGCATCAGGCCGCTGGGCGTGGGTCCGGTGGAATTCCACAAGGTGACCACACCGACCTGATACTTGGGGAAGAAGCCGATCATGGTGCGGTAACCGGCCACTGCGCCGGCGTGGTAGATCAGCGTTTCGCCGCCGTAGTCGTACACGCGCCAGCCCAGTGCGTAATGCGCCGCGGTGAGTCGGCCGCGACGCCACGGCGTGGCATGCAGTTCACTCGGGGTGGCCACGCCGGGGGCGTGCAGCACCTTGAGCAAGGAGGGCGACAGCACATCGGGACGGCCGCCCATTTGTGCGACCAGCCATTTCTCCATGTCGCGCAGGCTGGCGTTGACGCCGGCTGCCGGCGCCACGCGGTAATAGGTTTCGTTGGGCGTGAACGGGATCCAGCCGCGGCGGCTGGCGTGATGCGGGCGCGCCCAGCTCTTGCTGGTTTCCAGCGCGGCCAACCCGTAGCTGGCCGTGGTCATGCCCAGCGGGTAGAACAACCGCTTGTCCACCAGGTGATAGAAGAAGTCGCCCGTGCGTGCGAACAGCACATCGCCGATCATGCCGAACGCCACGTTCTGGTAGCCGTAGCACTGGCCGATGCCGCAGGTCATGTCGACTTCGTCCAGCTTGCGCACCAGCTCCTGGTACGGCACGTCGCCTTCGAGCAGGTTGTCGTAGGTGTTGCGTGGCAAGCCCAGCCGCTGGCCGAGGATGTCACCGACCGTGGCCTGATCGGAAGCGTGCGCATCCTTCAGCTTGAAGTACGGCAGCACATCGATGAGCCGGGTATCCCAGCCGAGCTTGCCGTCGTCGACCAGCAAGCCTGTGATCGCGGTGGCGAAGGCCTTTGACAATGACGCCAGCCGGAAGACCGTCTTCGGTGTGACCGGCTCCTTCGTCGCCGCGTCGGCGTAGCCGACCGTCCCCTCGAACACCACCTTGTCGCCGATCACGACGGCCGTGGCCAGGCCGGCCACGGCATCACGCTTGCCCAGCGTATTCAGCCATTGGCGATAGTCGTCGAGCGTGGCCTTGACGCGCGCCGGCGGCAGCTTCTGCACGCCAGGGGCGGGGGTGGTCGAAGCCGGGGCGACGGGCGCGGCGTTACTTGTGTCAAGCGGTGCGCAAGCCAGGGAGAGTGCACCGGCGGCGACCAAAAATATCTTTCGAAACGGCATGTTATTCTGATTTCGTTGCGGCGCGAACACGTGCTGGGGAGAGGAGGCGATACCGATGAGCCTGATTATTTTGCTGGTAGTAGTCGTTTTGATTGTCTTGTACTTCGTGGCGATCTACAACGGACTGGTTACCTCGCGCAACAGCTACAAGAACGCTTTCGCGCAGATAGACGTGCAGCTTACGCGCCGACACGATCTGATTCCCAACCTTGTGGAAACGGCCAAGGGCTACCTTGCCCACGAACGCGGCACGCTGGAGGCCGTGGTGCAGGCGCGCAATGCGGCCGTGAACGGTTTGGCCGGCGCCAAGGCCAACCCCGGCGCCCCCGCAGCGATGCAACAGCTGGCCGGCAGCGAGAACGCGTTGACACAGACCCTGGGGCATCTGTTCGCGTTGCAGGAAGCGTACCCCGACCTGAAGGCCAACCAGACCATGATGCAGTTGTCCGAGGAGCTCACCTCCACGGAAAACCGTGTGGCCTTCGCGCGGCAGGCGTTCAACGATTCGGTGCTGACCTACAACAACAAGCGCGAAGTCTTTCCGGCGTCGGTGGTGGCCAACAGCTTCGGCTTCGTGGCGGCCGAGCCGTTGAAGATCGAAGACCCGGCCGTGCGCGACGTGCCGAAGGTTTCCTTCAGCTGATCGTCATCGCGTCGCGGCACCCGCCGTGACGCGCCAGGTTCGGAGTGCACATGGATTTCTTTGCGCAACAGGCGCGCGTGCGCGGCAGCAGCCGTCGACTGGTCGTGCTGTTCGCGCTGGCGGTGGTCGCCATCGTGGTGGCGATCGACGCAGTGGTGTGGGTCGCCATGGGGCAGCGCCCGGTCGATGGCGGCCCCGCGCCGTCGAACCTGCCCTTGCTGGCGACGACCACGGTGGTGGTGCTGATGGGCATCGGCCTCAGCTCGCTGTTCCGCATCATGAGCCTGACTGGTGGCGGCAAGAAGGTGGCCGAAAGCCTCGGCGCGGTGCCGGTGCCGCCGGATACGCGCGAGCCCATGCTGCGCCAGCTGCGCAACGTGATCGAAGAGGTGGCGATCGCCGCGGGCGTGCCGGTACCGGACATCTACCTGATGCCCGACGAGCCCGGTATCAACGCGTTCGCCGCCGGTTACTCGGCCTCCGACGCCGCGATATGCGTGACCCGTGGCTGCCTGGAGCAATTGAGCCGCGACGAACTGCAGGGCGTGATCGCGCATGAGTTCAGTCATGTGTTGAACGGCGACATGCGGCTCAACATCCGCCTCATGGGGCTGCTGTTCGGCATCATGGTGCTGGCCATCGTGGGCCAGCGCGTGATCTGGTTCGGCGGCGGACGCAGCAGCCGTCGCGACGGTGGTGGCAACCAGGTCTGGATGATCGGGCTGGCGCTGATCGTGGTGGGCTACATCGGTTACTTTTTCGCGCGCCTGATCCAGGCGGCGGTGGCGCGTTCGCGTGAATCGCTGGCGGATGCCTCGGCCGTGCAGTTCACCCGGCAAACGGATGGCATTGCCGGTGCGCTGAAAAAGATCGCCGTGCTCAGCGAAGGCTCCACCCTGCAGGCAGCGAACAAGCAGGAAGTGGCGCACATGCTGTTCGGCGAGGCGGGCCGGTTCAATGCCTTGTTCGCCACCCATCCACCGCTGCTCGATCGTATCCTGGCGCTGCAACCCGGCTTTCGTGAAGAGGAGCTGGCCCGATTGGCCAGCGCGATGGAAGCGGCCACCGCGCCACCGCTGGCCACGCCGCCACCAGCGCCTGCCACCGCTGCGCCGGGTATGGGCGTGCCGCCTCTGCCCGTGCTGATGGGCGCCGCGCTGGCTGCGGGCCAGCCGGGTTTCCAGCGCGCAGGCGCGGTGCGGCGAAGTCTGCCGCAGGTGTTGGTCGATGCGACGCGGCAGCCGGAGTCCGCGTTGGCTGTGGTGCTCGCGCTGGCGATGTCCGTGCAGGACGAGATCCGGCGTTTGCAACAGCGGCAAGTGGCCGACGCCTTCGGTGACGATGTGCTCGACACGGTCACCGCGCTGACGCACGAGGTCGTGTCACTGGCGCCGGAGTCGCGCCTGCCGTTGGCGGCGCTGGCCTTCCCGGCCCTGAAGCAGCTTTCCGAAGGACGGCAGAAAACCCTGCTGGATACCTTGGGCGCGCTGGTGCGCGCGGACGGCCAGGTCGATCTGAACGAATATGGCCTGACCCGGCTTTTGCGGATGCAACTGCAGGAAGCGCAACGTCCGCGCCAGGCACCGCTGGACGGCTCGGGAAAACTGACGGCGCGCCGCGACAGCGTGGCGCTGGTGTGCGCGGTGGTGGCGCTTTATGGCAATGCCGACGAAACCGCGGCGCGTCGTGCCTGGTTGCTGGCGATGCAGTCATGTTTCCCCAACCAGGCCGTGACCTGGCAGGCACCGCCCGCGGCATGGCAGACACCATTCGACAACGCGCTGGATCAGCTGGACGAATTGTCACCGCCGGCGAAGGAATTGTTGATACAAGGCCTGGTCCACGCGATCCGTGCCGACGAGGTGATCACCACCGCGGAAGCGGAGTTGCTGCGCGTGATCTGCGCCAGCCTGCATTGCCCGCTGCCGCTGTAGGGACGCTCGCGCGCGGCCGTTCGACACGCACCGCAGCGGTGCTGGTTGATGACGTTGATGGGGCGGGTTCCATGCTGCACTGACCCGGCCAGGCGCCATGCTAGGCTTGCCGCGCCCCACGCTGGATGTATCCGTGAGTTTGTCCCGCCAACCCGCCGTCGACTCGACCACCGCGCCGTTATGGTCCGCGCTGGCGTTCTTCTTCGTGATGGCGTCGTACTACATCATCCGGCCGGTCAGGGACCAGTTGATCGGCGCGCTGGGTTCGGCGTCGCTGCCGCTGATCTACGGCGTCGTGTTCCTGGTGATGTTGTTGCTGACGCCGGTGTTCGGCGTGTTGGTGGCGCGTTTCCAGCGGCGCCACCTGCTCGGCTGGAGCTACAGCTTTTTCATCCTGTGCCTGCTGGCCTTCGTGCCGGCCTTTCTGGCGCAGCAGCAGATCGGCGCTCGCTCGCTGGGGCTGGTGTTCTACGTCTGGGCCAGCGTGTTCAACCTGTTCGTGGTGTCGCTGTTCTGGAGCTTCATGGCCGACATCTTCGACAGCGGCCAGGCGCGGCGGGTGTTTTCGCTGATCGCGCTGGGCGGCATGGCGGGTGCGGTTTTCGGGCCGCTGGTGACCAAGCTGCTGGTGCAGCTGATCGGTGTGGCGCCCTTGCTGCTGGTGTCGGCGCTGGCGCTGGGCATTGCCCTGGCGCTGCTGCTGCGCCTGTCGGCCCGGCACGACCAGCTGCCCGGGGATCCTGGCAACGTCGCCATCGGCGGCTCGCTGTGGGCTGGCATCAAGGAGCTGTGGTCGCGACCGTTCTTGCGCTACATGGCGTTGCTGATGCTGTTTGGCGACGGTATCGGCACGCTGGCCTATGCGATGGTGGCCGACTACGCGAAGGCGCATTTCTCCGATGCCGTGGCGCGCACCGCGTTCTACAACGACCTGGATCTGGCCACCAATCTGCTCGGCGCGGTGATGCAGCTGACACTCACGCGCTGGTTGCTGATACGCCGCGGTGCAGGCTGGGGGCTGGTGGTGCCGACGGTGGTGAACACGGTGTTGCTGGCCGGCGTGGCATGGATGGGCGGCGGTTCACTGACGCTGTTCGGCGCGGTGGTGCCGATGCTGTCGGTGATGCTGGTGGTCACCCGCGGCTTCGCCTACGGCATGACAAAGCCGGCGGTGGATGCGTTGTATACGCGCGTCCCGCGGGAGACGCGCTACAAGGGAAAGAACTTCGTCGAGACCGCGGTATGGCGTTTCGGCGATGTGTTGGTGACCAGTGCCGTGAGTGGCCTGCGTACGCTCGGCTGGGGTATCGGTGGCCTCGCCCTGCTGGGCACCGGCGTCGCCGCCATGGCCACCGTGGTGGCGCACCGTGCCGGCTGGTCATCCGACCTTGCCCCGGAAGATTCGGCCCGGCGCGACGGACGTGACGCACCGCCAGCATGAATGCCGCGGGGCGTTCACCGATTCCCCATTCCCGATTCCCCATTCCCGATTCCCCGCTAGCTGGTGATATAGCGCTGCAGATGCTCGATCTCTTCGGCCTGCGCGTCGATCACCGCCTTCACCAGATCGCCGATCGAGATCACACCCACGACCTGCTCACCGTCCACCACCGGCAGGTGGCGGATGCGGCTGTCGGTGCAAAGGCGCATGCAGTCGAACACGTCGGTATCCGGGCTCACCGTGATCGGGGTGCCGCTCATGATGTCCGATACCGCCGTTTGCGAGGACGAGCGGCCCTGCAGCAGTACCTTGCGCGCGTAGTCACGCTCGGACATCACGCCGACCAGCGCGCTGCCACGCATCACCATCAGGGCGCCGATGCGGTATTCGGCCATACGCTTGATCGCTTCGAGCACCGGTACATCGGGCTCGATGGAGAAGATCTTGTTGCCTTTGCCTTCCAGCAGATGTTTGACCTGGCGCATGCGTGGAATCTCCTGCCGGTCCCGGCGGGCCGGTTGGGTTGAGTCTAGCGTCCGCGGATGCGTCGCGTGTAGCGGTTGTGTGAACCTCAGTGGGGCGGCCGTTCCGGTGCATCGCCATCGATGTAACCGGGCCCGCCCAGCTGCCGCATCTGTTGCTGGATCCATTGCGCGCGACGCAACACGTAGGCGCTGGGGCGGTCGGCGTGCAACCGGCGCGGGCTGGGCAACACCGCTGCCAGCCGGGCCGATTGCGCCGCCGAGAGCCGGGCAGGCGTCACGTGGAAAAAAGCTGTGCTGGCAGCGCCCACACCGTAGATGCCGTTGCCCAGCTCGGCGATGTTCATGTACACCTCGAGAATGCGTTGCTTGGGCCAGGTCAGCTCGATGAGCACGGTGAAATATGCCTCGAGCCCCTTGCGCACGAAGCTGCGGCCGTTCCACAGAAAAAGATTTTTGGCGGTCTGCTGGCTGATTGTGCTGGCCCCGCGCAGCCGCTTGCCGTCGTCGTGGGCATCGAGTGCGGTCTGGATGGCGTCGAAATCGAAACCATGGTGGTACGGAAAGCGCTGATCCTCACCGGCCACCATGGCCAGCGGTACCTGTCGCGATGTCTTCTCCCACGACACCCAGTGGTAGTGCAGGGTGAAGTCCTTTTCGCCATGCAGCCAGGCGCCCACCTGGCGCTCCAGCATCATGGCTGAAGTCAGCGGCGGGACGAAGCGCAAAAGCAGGACCGCCAGCCAGCTGAGGGCGATCCATCCCGCGACGAACAGGGCCAGCCAACGCAGCAGTGTCTTCAGTGACGGGCGATGAAACATCTTGTGCATGCGGTGTGCGGAACCCCAAATCAGAGCGGTCAGCGGCCGCGGTGCCGGGCGGCGGCGTTGGCGGTTCCCCGACCCACGGTGCGAAAACCGGTTTCTTTCAGTATACGGGCGTTGCTCCCGCGCGCTTGCGTCCCCATCTGAAGCGCTTGACCACCAAGAGATGCGCCATCCATGGAAACCGCTTTCACTGACGACGTGCTTCACCGTTTCCTGCTTGAGCGTGCCGGCGTACGCGGCGTGCTGGTGCGGCTGGGGCCGGCGTGGCGCGAGGTGGCCGCGCGTGCCGACTATCCGGCGCCATTGCGCGAGTTGCTGGGCCACACGCTGGCGGCGAGCGCGCTGCTGACCGGCAACATCAAGCTCGATGGCGCCTTGTCGATCGAACTGAAAAGTCAGGACGCCCTGCGCCTGCTGTTTGCCGAATGCACCGATCAGGGGCGCTTGCGCGGCCTGGCCCGCTGGAGCGATCCGCTGCCGCGCACGCTGGCGCTGGATGCACTGCGCGACGCGGTGCTGGCCATCACCATCGGCAGTGTCGAGCGCGGCCAGCGCTACCAGGGCCTGGTGGCGTTGCAGCATGCCGAGTTGGCGGGCGCGCTGGAAAATTACTTCGTCCAGTCGGAGCAGTTGCCCGCGCGGATCGTGCTGGCTGCCGATGGCGAACATGCCGTGGGCCTGATGCTGCAGAAGCTGCCGGACGAAGGCGGCCGCGATGCCGCGCATGACGACGACGCATGGAATCGGGTGGCCCACCTCACCGCCACGCTCGGCAGCGCGGAAATGCTGGCCACGGCACCGGAGCAGTTGCTGTACCGGCTATTCCACGAGGAGTCCGTGCGGATGTTCGAGCCGCGTCCGTTGGCGTTCGGTTGCACCTGCAGCCGCGAGCGGGTCGGCGCGATGCTGCGCTCACTCGGTCGCGACGAAGTGGAGGCGGCATTGGCAGCGCGTGATGGCGAAATCGAGGTGATCTGCGAGTTCTGCGCCCAGCAGTACCACTTTGACCGCATCGATGCCGAGCACCTGCTCAGCGAAAGCGCGGCGCCCGGCCAGTCGCAAACGCCACAATGACAGCGGTCGCAATGATTGCCGTGCTCAGCTGAGGGGTGGCGCCTGCAGCGATTTCCAGGCTTCGGCCGGCTGCGGGCGGGCAAACAGGAAGCCCTGGGCGAAACGGCAGCCGATCTTCAGCAGCGCCTGCCGTTGCGATTCTTCCTCGATACCCTCGGCGATCACCTGCATGTGCAGCGAATCGGCCAGCGCCTGGATCGCACGCACCACGGCCAGGCCCTGGGTTTCTTCGCCGTCGGTGGGCAGCGCGGTGATGAACGAGCGGTCGATCTTCAGTGTGGCGAACGGGTACTGGTGCAGGTAGCTGAGCGAGGAGTAGCCCGTGCCGAAGTCGTCCAGCGCGATGCCCGCGCCGTGGTCGCGCAGGTTCTGCAGCATCCGTTTGACCTGCGCGGGATTCTCCAGCAGCGTGTGTTCGGTCACCTCGATGCGGATGTGCGAGGTGGGGACGTTGTATCGCTCGAACAGCTCCAGCAGGCGCTGGTCCGTATCGATGGTGCGGAAGTGCCGGCCGGACACGTTGATGCTGATGAAGCCGTGTTCGCCCACCAGGCGGTTGGCCTGCGCGCAAGCCTGTTCGAAGATCTGCCAGTCGATGAGTTCGACGCAGCCGGTCTCCTCGGCAATCAGCAGGAAATCAGCCGGAAGCAGCAGCCCGCGCTCGGGATGGTTCCAGCGCAGCAGCGCTTCGTAGCCGATGGTGCGGCCATCGGCCAGTGACACGATGGGCTGGTAGTACGGCACGAATTCGTTGCGAACCAGTGCGTGGCGCAGGTCGCCCTCCATATCCAGCAGCGACAGCGCTTCGCGTCGCAGGCGGTCATCGAATACGGCGGAGCGATGGCGGCCACCGTCCTTGGCGTTGTACATCGCCGCATCGGCGTCGCGCAGCAACTCCTCCGGCTGGCGGTAATGCGCACCGGGCAGGGCGATGCCGATGGAGGCGGAGGTGAATATCTCCTTGACGCCCAGCCGGAACGGCGTTTGCAACGCACTGATGATGCGGTCCGCGACCTGGGTGGCGGTGGCGGCGTCGTCCATGTCTTCCAGCAGTACCGCGAACTCATCGCCGCCCAGTCGGGCGACCACGTCGCGGGTCTTGAGGCAGGCGCGTACGCGGCCGCCGACCTGGAACAGCAGGTCATCACCGACCAGATGGCCGACCGAATCGTTGATGACCTTGAAGCGGTCCAGGTCGATGAACAGCACCGCGAACAGATCCTGCGGGTTGGCCAGGTTGCGTTGCAGTGCCTGCTCCAGCCGCTGCAGGAACAAGGTGCGATTGGGCAGGCCGGTGAGCGAGTCGTGCAGGGTCTCGTATTTCAGCCGGCGCTCGACGCGCTCGCGTTCGGCGATCTGCTCGCGCAGGTCGCGGTTGGCCAGGGCCAGTGCATGGGTGCGCTCGGTGACACGGCGCTCCAGCGTGGCGTACGCCTGTTTCAGCGTGGCGCTGGCGTGCTTGCGCTGCAGCGCGGTGGCGATGTGATAGCTCACGAAGGTGAGCAATTCCTGGTCGCGCTCGGTATAGGTGTGCTGTGGCGAATAGCTCTGCACGGCCAGCACGCCCATCACTTTTTCGCTCCACACCAGCGGCACGCCGAGCCAGCATACGGCGCGGGTGCCGAAACTTTCGATCTCGCCTTCGGCGATCAGCTGGTCGATGGCGGCGCCGTCCACCAGCAGCGGCTTGCCGTGGCGCAATACGTATTCGGTGGCGCCACGCCCGTGCGTGCGCGGCGGGCGCGTGCTGTCGATCTCGTCGACCGAGTAGGGAAACACCAACTGCTTCTTGTCGCCGTCGACCAGAGCGATGTAGAAGTTTCGCGCGTACAGCAGGCCGCCCACGGCCCGGTGCACGGCGGCGTAGAAGTTTTCCAGGCTTTCGGATGCGTTGGCCAGTTCGGCGATGCGGAACAGCGCCGCCTGCAGGCGTTCGCCGCGCTGGCGCTGCAATACCTGTTGGCGCAGCACGCGGTTGGCTTCGCGCAGGGCGGTGGTGCGGTCGGTGACGCGCTTTTCCAGGTCGAGATGGGCGCCGTGTCTTTCCAGCGCGGTCTGCACGTGCTGGGCCACATAGCTCAGCAGCTCCAGGTCGCGCTGCGAGTAATGGATATCGGCGCGATAGCTCTGCATCACGATGCCGCCGACCACCCGGTCGTCGCGCACCAGCGGCACGCCGAGCCAGTGCTCGCAATAAGGGCCCACCGGCACGAAATGGCCGGTGAGCTGCTGCGACAATTCCTCGATCGATCCCATCAGCGGGCGGCCGCCCTGCAGCAGGTTCCAGGTGAGGCTGTTGGGCATGTCGCTCAGCGGAATCTGCTCGTCGGGCGCGGGTGGTTCGGCGTCCACCGTGTCGACGTAATAAGGAAAACGGATGCTGTCGGTGGCGACGTCGTACAGCACGATGTAGAAGTTTTCCGCATACATCAGGCTGCCCAGGATGCCGTGCAGCGAGCGCATCAGTTCGGGCATGTCGTGTTCGGCGCCGGCCTGCTCGGCAATCGCGTAAAGCGCCCGCTGCAGCCGCTCCGCCTGCGCCAGCCGCGAGATCGCGTCGTAGAGGCGGCTGGTTTCAGCCAGTTGGCGCAGCCGGGTGTCGGCGATGCGCCCGAGCCAGGCAAGTTGTGCGTTGGCCGCGTCGGACAGCGGCGCCCCGTGGGACAGCAGGGTCAGTGTCCGCGCCGTCTGGCTGTCTTCGGCCAGGTCGATACCGCCGGATGTGGCGCTGTTGGCGGGCTCGTTCGTCGGGTGCCAGCACAGTTGACCGTCGATGCCGAGGTCCGACAGCATAAGCTCGCAGATGCCCATGACGCTGGCCGCGTCGGGAGCCTCGAGCAGTTGCTCGAACGCGCGGCGCGACAGGTTGTGTTCCCCGAGGAGGGGAATGGGCGCGGGCAGACGGGAGGTCAACGAGGCACTCATCAGGTTTGCTGTGAATCCGGCCAATCCCGGAGCAACGACGAAAGGGGTTTTATATCCGTTCAGCAGTATGGCCGCCAGTTCCAGCGGCGGGAACCCCCGGGTCAGGGCCTGGTCTATCCGTGGATATCAAGGGATGTCGCTGTGCGCTGGTTTGCGTTTTTTGTGTTTCACGGTTGTTAGTAAAACGTAAATCACGCTATGATCCTCCGTAGCCGTTATATAGAGTTGCCGACGCCACGCCATGTATCGCTTGTTCGCCCTGTTGCTGATTTCCCTGCTGCCGTTTACGGCGGCGGGCGAGTCCGCGCCTGGCGCCGATGCACAGGCGCAGTACCTGCTGCAGCAGCAGGATGCGGTCGGTCCCGCAAACACCTCGGCCGTACCGCTGTGGCGGAACAACCACGGTCAGTGGTTGAGCCTGCGGGCGAGTCATTCGGATGCGACCATGCCGGCCTCGCTAGCGTTTCGCGGCTTGGCGCCGGGCAACGTGTTCAGCAGCGGCCTTCAGTACCAGTTGGCGCCCGGCGTGCAGGCGCATGCCGATGTCAGCCAGCGTTCGTGGGTCAACCATCCGGCACGTTTGATCGACAGTGAAGTGGGCGCCACGTACAACAACGGACGTTACAGCGTGGGCCTCAGTCTGGGTGCCAGCGAAGCACCGCAGCGCACGGTGTTGCCGCGCGTGCTGCCGGGTGTGGCGCCGGGTGTGGATGGCTTGTCCGCGTTTGACCGCAGCGAGCAATTGAACGCACACGGCCGCGTGGCCCTGGGCAGCACCACCGGTATCGACCTGGGTGCCAGCGTGGGGCGTATCCGGCTGTTGCCGGGCAACCTGCTGGGCATCGATACGCTGGACCAGAAGGCGTTGAGCTTCGGCGTGGACAGCGGCCCGCTTTCCGGCACCCTGGTCGGCCGCACCATGCAGCCGCTGGCTGGCAACGCTGGCGCGTTGAGCGCGGATCAACGCTGGAGCAGCATCGACCTCGGCGTGACCGTGCGCCTGCCGTGGCAGGGTGCGTTGAGCATCGGCGCACAGAACCTGTGGTCATCCGGCAACCCGGTGAACACGCCGGTGGGTCCGGAGCCAGATCAGTCGCGCACGCCGTACGTGCAATACCATCAGGATCTGTAAGGCGTCATTCGGTTAGTGACACCACGCATCATGCCGTCCTCGCGACGGCATTTTTGTGGGCGGCGCATCCGGTGCTCAATCCTGCTGGCGAATACGCAGGTCGCCGCTGAATGTTTCGACGGTGATACTGCCGCGACCACCGCCGATACGCGTTTCCAGGCTGCTGCCCGGCCCGTGGCTGGCTTCATCCGGCTTGCCGAAGTCGCTGCGCAAGTCCCCGCTAAACGTGCTGGCGTGCAGCGTTGCGGAGGTGGCCGCTGGCAGTTGCAACTGCACGTCGCCGCTCATGCTGTCGATGCCCAGCTCGCCACCTTCGGCCAAAGCCCCTTTCAGGCGGACATCGCCCGACACCGTGCTGAGCGAAAAACTTTGCCAGGGGCCGCCCGCGGCTTCGATCCCGCCGGACACGGTCTGCAGCTTCACCTTGCCGCCCAGCACCGGCGCCAGGATGTCACCACTGACGGTCTGCAGCTCGGCATCCTGCGCGTGGCCGGACAGCTCGATGTTGCCGCTGACGCTTTCCACCTTGAGTGATGGGGTCATGGCATTGATGCGGGTTTTGCCGCTGACCGTGTTCACGGCGATGGCGCCGCCGTCGATGCCTTCGATGCTCGATGTCGCGCTGACGACGTGTACATCCACGGAGGCGGAACGCGGCAGATGCACGATCAACGAGGTCGGCTCCATCGTCTTGTCACGGCCCCAGTCGAACCAGCCGCCACCGCCTTCGGGTTCGACTTTGAGCGAGAGCGTCGGCCCCTGGCCGGTGATGGCAAGCGGCTGGGCGCCATCGCCCAACTCACCGCTGACCTGCAGCTCCGGCCGATCCCAGCCGATGACGCTGACCGCGCCTTTGACATTGCTGATCTCGAGATGGGTGCGGGCGCTGGCGGCGTGGCGCAGGTCGATGGGTGTGCCGGCGAGCGCCTGGCCCACGCACAGGCACAGCAGCAGCGGAACAAGGCGAGTGGTTTGCATGGTCATTCCTGGGTGATCAGCCGGCATCGCGCATCCGCCCCTGCCATTGCGCCTGTTGCAGGCGGGTGCGTTCCAGCAGCCGCCGCAGGGCAGGGGAATATGGCGCCTGTTGCAGGGCCTGCTGCAATTCCATCCGTGCCGCAGCGAGTTCGACGGCGGCACCGGTGAGGCGGGGGTCGGAGGGCTTCCAGACGGGTGCAGCGACGTCGGTACGGACGACATCGGGTGCGTGCCGCATGGGCCAGAGCTGCCAACCGATGCCGGCGACCAGCAGGGCCGAGGCTGCCAGGCCGGCCAGGGCGAGCCGCTGGCGTGGCCGGCGCCCGGGCGCCTTCGCCGTCGTTTCAGCGGCGGCAGCAGGCCGATCGAGCGCTGCATCGATGGACGGCCAAAGGTCGTGCTGCGGCATTACGGGTTGGCGCAAGTCGCGCAGTTGGCGTCGCCATTCGAATTCGTTCATCGCGGCTCTCCCAGAGCGTTGCGCAACAGCAGGCGGGCGCGGTGCAACTGTGCCTTCGAGGTGCCGACGGCCACACCCAGCTCGTGGCCGATATCCTCGTGTCGCCAGCCTTCGATGTCGTGCAGGACCAGCACCGCGCGTGCACCCGGCGGCAACTTGCCGATCGCCCGTTGCAGCTCGTCGCGCTCGGCGGCGCAGAACGGGGCTTCGCCCAGATCGGGCAGGTGGTCGTCGTCGACCATGCGCACCGGATCGGCGCCGCGCGCGCGGATATCCATCAAGGCCACATTGACGGCGAGCCGGTACAGCCAGGTGCCGAACGCGCTTTCGTGGCGAAAGCCGGGCAGCTTCTGCCAGGCGCGCACGAAGGCCTCCTGGGTCAGGTCTTCGGCCCGTGCGTGGTCGTAGCCGGCCAGCCGATGCACGGCGCCGTAGATCCGGCCGATGTGCAGGCGGTATAGGCGCTCGAAGGCATGGCGGTCACCGGCGGCGGCCGCGTGTACGTCGTCCGTGTCGATGGCGTCGATCGGCGCGGGCGACATGGGTTTTCCGAGGTCGGGGCAGGCAGCGATCATATCGCCAGCATGGATGCGCCGCGTTGCGAAAACGTTTGAACGCGTCGGCCGGTTATGCGCTCAGGCGGGGATCAGCGTGGCGATCATGTGCTCGACATAGGCATCGAACTCATCGTGACTGAGCCGGGGCAGGCCCAGGGTGAAGTTCAATTGCAGGAAGCCGACGTAGGCGGCGTAGGTCAGCCGCGCCCGGTTGAGCGCATCGGCCGGTGCCAGGCCAGCCTGGCGGTAGGCGGTTTCCAGAAACTCGGTGCGACGGCTGGAGACGCGCGCCATCACCGGTACCACCAGCGGGTGGTCCAGCGCCTTCAGCAAAGCCGCGTAAACCCGGTGCGGCTGCAATTCGTGCGCCACCCGGCGGAACAGCTCGGGCAGGCGTTCGCGCGGGTCGGCGATCAGCTCGATCTGGCTGATGATCTCGCGCTCGCCATATTGCTCCCAGCGTTCCAGCGTGGCCTGCAGCAGCGCCTCGCGGGTGCGGAAGTGCCAGTAGAAACTGCCCTTGGTCACGCCCAGCCGCCGTGCCAGCGCTTCCACCGCCAGGGCGCCCACGCCCTGTTCGGCGATCAATTGCAGTGCGGCCAGCTCCCAGTCTTCGGCGGAGAGGCGGTTTCGTTCCGGTTTGCTGGTCGCATTCATCCGCGTATGGTAGCCCCGACGCGGGGTTTTGTAATGGCAAAAAACGCAGGCATGGCTTGCTGACGGAGGCTCTGGACGTTCACCCGCGCCGCAGTCCATACTCAGTCGTATGGTAAATCCTGTCGAAAACACCGATCGCCTGTCATCCGTGCTTGCCGCCGACGGCCTGAAGCTGGCCGTGGAAACGGTCCATCCGGCCGGCAACCCCACCTTGTTGTTCGCGCACGGCTTCGGCCAGACACGTGGCGCCTGGACGACCACGGCAGCGGCCCTGGCGGCGCAGGGGTGTCGCTGCGTGAGCTTCGATCAGCGCGGCCATGGCGACAGCGGGCGCAACCGTGATGGCGGCTACCGCATCGAACAGTTTGCCGACGACCTGGTCCGCGTTGCCCGCGCACAACCCCAGCCACCGGTTCTGGTGGGCGCGTCGATGGGGGGATTGCTGGGCATGGCCACCGCCGCCGAGGTTTCGCCGCGGCCGTATCGCGCCCTGGTGTTGGTGGATATCACGCCGCGCTGGGAAGCCGAAGGCGTTGCCCGCATCGTGACCTTCATGAAGGCGTATCCCGACGGTTTTGCCGACATTGCCGAGGCTGCCGAGCGGATTGCCGCTTACCTGCCGCAGCGGCGCGAGCGCAAGAGCAGTGAGCAATTGCGCCCGTTGTTGCGGGAGGGCGCCGACGGCCGGCTACGCTGGCACTGGGACCCGATGCTGCTGGACATGGTGCACGAGAGTGAGCGCCATCAACCGCGGCTGCTGGCCGCGGCCGCGAATATCGACGTGCCGGTGCTGTTGCTGTCCGGTGGCCGCAGCGACGTCGTCTCCCGTGCCACGGTGGAGGAATTCCTGCAGGTGGCGCCGGGTGTGCAACACGTGGAATTGCCGCAGGCCACCCACATGGTTGCGGGTGACGCCAACGATGCGTTCACCCGCGAAATCGCCCGCTTCGTGCAAAGTCTTGATCAACCCGTTGCCCGCCAAGCCGCAGGCAACCCCCAAGTCGTGATGAGGTAGTGAGATGACCGTGATACTGACCGTACTGGCAGCGTTGATCGCGTCGTGTGCCTGTGCCTACCACCGCAGCAGCCTGCGCACGTGGGCCATCGCCACGGTCGTGACCACCGTGATCGTGGGCCTGGTGCTGCAAACACCGTGGACGATGGTGATCCTGCTGGTGATCGAGGGCTTGATCGCGGTGCCGTTGCTGATGGTGGGTTTCCGCCGCCAGCAGATCAGCGCGCCGCTGCTGAAGATGTTCGCCAAGGTCACGCCGAAACTTTCGGAAACCGAGCAGACCGCGCTGGAGGCGGGCACCGTGGGGTTCGAGGGCGAACTGTTCTCGGGCAAGCCGGACTGGTCGCAACTGCTGCGTGAGCCGAAGCCGGTGCTGAGCGCGGAGGAGCAGGCGTTTCTCGACGGCCCGGTGGAAGAACTCTGCGCGATGATCGACGACTGGCAGATCACCCACGAGCTGGCCGACCTGCCGCCGGAAGTGTGGGACTTCATCAAGAAGAACCGCTTCTTCGGCATGATCATCCCGAAGCAGTACGGTGGCCTGCAATTTTCCGCGCTGGCGCATTCGGCCGTATTGCAGAAGCTGGCCAGCATCTCGGCCACGGTGTCTTCCACCGTCGCCGTGCCGAACTCGCTGGGCCCGGCCGAGCTGCTGCTGCACTACGGCAGCGACGAGCAGAAGAACCATTACCTGCCGCGGCTGGCGGTGGGCGAGGAGATTCCCTGCTTCGCGCTGACTGGTCCGTACGCCGGCTCCGACGCCACCTCGATCACCGACCATGGCGTGGTCTGCAAGCAGATGGTCGATGGCGTCGAGACGCTGGGCATGCGGCTCACCTTCGACAAGCGCTACATCACGCTGGCGCCGATCGCCACCGTGGTCGGCCTGGCGTTCCGGCTGTACGACCCGGACAAGCTGCTGGGCGAAAACGAAGACCTGGGCATCACCCTGGCGCTGTTGCCGCGCGCCACGCCGGGCCTGGAAATCGGGCGGCGGCATTTCCCGTTGAACATCCCGTTCCAGAATGGCCCGCTGCACGGCAAGGATGTGTTCGTGCCGCTGTCGGTGCTGATCGGTGGGCCGAAAATGGCCGGCCATGGCTGGCGCATGCTGGTTGAGGTGTTGTCGGTGGGCCGCGCCATTTCGCTGCCGTCCAACGCCACCGGCGCGATGCGCACGTCCACGGCGGCCACCGGCGCGTATGCGCGCATGCGCAAGCAGTTCGGCCTGGCCATTGCGCGTTTCGAGGGCGTGGAGGAAGCGCTGGCGCGCATCGGTGGCCTCACCTACGCCACCACGGCGTTGTCGCGCGCCACAGCCGCGGCGGTCGATCGCGGTGAGAAGCCGGCGGTGACATCGGCCATCGCCAAATACCACGCCACCGAATGGGCGCGCCAGGTCGCCAGCGACACCATGGACGTGCACGGCGGCAAGGCCGTGCAATTGGGGCCGAAGAACTACGCCGGCCGCGGTTGGGCCAGCGTGCCGATCGCGATCACGGTGGAAGGCGCCAACATCATGACGCGCAGCCTGATGATCTTCGGCCAGGGTGCGATCCGCTGCCATCCCTACGTGTTGAAGGAAATGCAGGCGCTCTCGATCGCCGACCGTGGCGAGCAACTGCGCGTGTTCGATCGGGCCCTGTTCGGCCATATCGGTTTCGGCATCTCCAATGCCGTGCGCAGCCTGGTGCTTGGCTTGACCGGATCGGCCATTGGCGAGGCTGCCGGCGATGCCTACACGCGCCGCTATTACCGCAAGCTCAACCGCTATTCCGCCGCGCTGGCGTTGTGCGCCGACGTGGCCATGGGCGTGCTGGGCGGCAAGCTCAAGTTCAAGGAAAAGCTGTCGGCGCGGTTGGGCGACGTGCTGAGCTATCTGTACATCGCCAGCGCCATGCTGAAACGCTACGAGGACAACGGCCGGCCCGAGGCCGATCGGCCGCTGCTGGCTTGGGCGTTTCACGAGTGCGTGTGGCGGATGCAGATGGCGCTGGACGGCGTGATCCGCAACTTCCCGGTGCGGCCGGTAGCGTGGATGCTGCGCGTGCTGGTGTTTCCGTTCGGCCGGCGCGAAGTGCCGCCGTCCGACCGGCTGGGGCGCCGGGTGGCGGCGATCATCACGGCGCCGGGCGAGGCGCGCGACCGCCTGCTGGAATGGATCTACCTGACGCCCACGCCGAACAACACCGTCGGCCGCATGGAAGCCTTGCTGCCCCAGGTGATTGCTGCCGAGCCGGTCGAGCGGAAGTTCGGCAAGGCGCAGAAGGCGGGTCAGTTCAAGTCGCACGACTATGTCGGCCAGCTGCACGAGGCGCTGGATCAGGGCGTCATTTCGACGGCCGAACTGGAGTTGCTGAAGCGGGTGCGCGAAGGCGTGTTCGAGTTCATCTCGGTGGACGACTTCGATACGTCCGAATTGCGCGCCAAGGTGACCCGGGCCGACCGCGGGCAGCAGGCCGCGGCCGGGAGCGAGGCTGAAAACGGCACGGCCTGATCTTCGCCATGAGGCAAGGCGCGGCCATTGCAGCATGGCCGCGCCGTCTCTTTAACGCGTTCAGTCCGTTGCCATCGCGCAGCGGTTGCGGCCGCCGTCCTTGGCCCGGTAAAGCGCGCGATCGGCAGCCTGGATCAGCTCCTCGTCGTCCGCCTTTTCCTCCCACAGCGCGATGCCGATGCTGGCGCTGATGTTCGCCTCGAAGGGGCCGTGGCGGCCTTCCAGCGGATACGGTCGGGCCAGCAGGTCGCACACTTGCTGGCAGCGTTCCAGGATTGGCGCCACGTCGGTGACGTCCTCCAGGATCAGCGCAAACTCGTCGCCGCCCAGGCGCGCCACGGTGTCGTTGGAGCGCAGGTGCCCGCGCAGGCGCATGCCGATCGCCTGCAGCAGTGCATCACCGGCGGGGTGTCCGTAGGTATCGTTTACCGCCTTGAACCCGTCGATGTCCATCAACGCCAGCGCGAACGGGTGGTGCTGGCGCGAGCCTCGTTGCATGGCGGTCTGCAGGCGGTCGTGGAACAGCACGCGGTTGGGCAGGCCGGTGAGCATGTCGTGGGTGGCCTGGTGTCGCACCTGCGCCTCGACCCGCTTGCGCTCGGTGATTTCCACCTGCAACTGCTGGTTGCGTTCGGTCAGCTCGTCCATCGCCTGCTGCAACTGCACGCGGGCGGAATAGAGGTCGAGGAATACCCGCACCTTCGACTGCAGGATCGCATCGTTGATCGGCTTGGCGATGTAGTCGACCGCGCCGGAGCGGTAGCCCTTGAGGCGATTGAGATCGTCCGCGTAGGCGGCGGTGACGAAGATGATCGGCGTGTCGCGCATCTGCTCGGTCTCGCTGAGCAGCGCGGCCACTTCGAAGCCGTCCATGTCCGGCATGTTCACGTCGAGCAGGATCAGCGCGAAATCGTGGTCCAGGCACAAGGCCAGCGCCTCGTTGCCGCTGCCGGCCTCCAGCAACTGGGCGCCGCAGCGCGCCAGCAGGCGGCGCATGGCGACCAGGTTGGCCGGGGTGTCGTCCACCACCAGGATTTTCGGGGATATCGCCGTGTTCACGTCATGCACAACCGGTTGATCAGGGGAGCCATTTCATCCAGCGCCAGGCAATGGTCGGCGCCCGCCAGTTCCAGTGCCGCCCGCGGCATGGCGGGCGCTGCAGCGTCGTCGGGCTGCTGCACGATGGCGACGCCGCCCGCGCGCCGCACGCACGCCAGGCCCGCCGCGCCGTCGGCGTTGGCGCCGGTCAGTATTACAGCGATCAGGCCTGCGCCGTAGGCTTCGGCGGCGCTGCCGAACAATACGTCGATCGAGGGCCGCGAGAAGCCGACGGGTTCATCGATCGACAACGCGAATCGGCGGCCGCGCTCGATCAGCAAATGGTAATCAGGCGGCGCCACCTGAACCATACCGCCACGCACCGGCTCGCGTTCGCAAGCCTCGATCACCGGCAGGGTGCTGTGCTGCGCCAGCAGCTGGCACAAGATGTGAGGGCTGCTGGCGGCGTGGCTGCACACGACGACGGATGCCGGCAGCCGATGGTCGAGCGCCCCGAGCAGTCGCGCGAGCGCGCCCGGCCCGCCGGTGGAGCAACCGATGACGATGGTTTCAACCGCCTTCATGATCGTGAACCGGCTCGGGGCAACGGCGGAACAGGCGCAGCGAGCTGTCCAGAGCCTCGAAGTCGCGTGCGGCGGGCGCCAGCGCCAGGTTCTCGCGCAGGCCGAGGCACAGGAAGCCACCCGGCAGCAGGCTGTCGCGGAACATCGCCAGCACGCGATTCTGCAGCGGGTTGGAAAAGTAGATCAGCACGTTGCGGCAGAGCACCAGCTGCGCCTCGCAGAACACCGCGTCGGTGACCAGATTGTGGTCGGCGAAAACCACGTTGCGGCGCAGGCGCTGATCGAGTTTGATGAAGTCGTAGCGCGCGCTGTAATAGTCGGCCAGCGAGCAGGTTCCGCCGGCCGCCTGGTAGTTGCGCGACCACGCCTGCGCCTCCCGCGCCGGATAGATGCCTTCGCGTGCCTGGCGCAGCGCGGCGTCGTTGAAGTCAGTGGCGTAGATCTGGCAACGGTCGTACAGCCCGGCTTCTTCCAGCAGGATCGCCAGAGAGTAGATTTCTTGCCCGCGGGCGCAGCCCGCCTGCCAGATCGTGATGCGCGGATGTACCGACAGCGCAGGCAGCACCTGTTCGCGCAACGCGCGAAACACGGGCGGATCGCGGAACATGTCCGAGACCGGCACCGACAACCCCTCCAGCACCTGCGGCAGGAAGGTGGGGTCGTGCAGCAGACGCCCGGTCAGCGTGCTGATGTTGGTGGTGTGGTGCTGCTCGACCAGCTGATAGACGCGCCGCTTCAGCGAGGCGGGTGCGTATTGCGCGAAATCGTAACCGTGGCGCTGGCGCATCGCGCTCACGAACAGGTTCAACTCGATGTCGTCGAGTTCGGGGTCGATGCCGGACAGATTCAACGCGACCGGGTTCATTGCGGCAGCCACACGCGAATCATCGAACCGAGCTTGTCGATATCGATCGGCTTGGAAAGGTAATCGCTGGCACCGGCCTCGATGCATTTCTCGCGATCGCCGCGCATCGCCTTGGCGGTGAGCGCGATGATCGGCAACTGCGCCAACGCAGGCTGGGCGCGGATCGCCCGTATCGTCTCGTAGCCATCCATGCCCGGCATCATGATGTCCATCAACACGATGTCGGGTGGCGGGTTCTCCGCCAGCGTCTTCAGGGCCTTCTCGCCATCCTGCGCCATCGTGGCCAGCAGGCCCCAGCCGCGCAGCACCTTGGACAAGGCGAAGAGGTTGCGCATGTCGTCGTCCACCAGCAATACGCTGTGGCCTTTCAACTCGTCGCCGACCGGCGCTTTCGCGCTGGAGCGGTGGCCGTTGTGCTGGATGCTGTGCAGGAACAGGCTGACTTCATCCAGCAGGCGCTCGGGCGAACGCGCGCCCTTGACCACGATGGAGTCGGTGTACTGGCGCAGCTTGCGGCTCTCCTCGCGATCGAGTTCGCGCCCGGAATAGATGACCACCGGCGGCACGCCGCTGTCGCTGTCGGCCATGTGCTGCAGCATCTCCACGCCCGACATGCCGGGCAGGCCCAGGTCGAGCACGATGCAGTCGTAGCGGGTGTGGCTGGCCTTCTCCAACGCGTCCTCGGCGGATTCGGCCTCGTCGATATCCAGGTCGTCGCGATGCAGCATGGTGCGCACCGCGGTGCGGGAGTCGCGGTCGTCATCCACGATCAGCAGATGCCGCGTACGGCCCTCGGCAAAATGCAGCAGGCGCTCGAACGCCGCGCCGATCGCTTCGCGGCTCACCGGCTTGGTGAGGAACCCCACGGCGCCCATCTCGCGGCCGCGGTTGGCATCGCCGGAGGCGGAGATGAAATGCACTGGCAGATGGCGGGTGGCCTCGTCGGCCTTCAGGCGCTCGATCACCGTCCAGCCGTCCATCCCCGGCAGCATCACGTCGAGCAGGATGCCGGTCGGTGCGTATTCGTGCGCCAGCGCCAGGCCGGTTTCACCATCGGCGGCCGCCAGTACCTGGTAGCCCTTGCGATGGATCATGTCGGTCAGGATGCGCGCGAAGGCGGGGTCGTCCTCGATCACCAGGATCGTGGTCCGGCCCGGTACCAGGTGATGCCGGTCGTCCTCGATCGCTTCGGACCGCAAGGTCGGCAGTTGCGGCTGCGGCGCCGGCGTCCACGGTGTCGGCGACGTCGAATCGCCCGGCATGGCCGCCAGCTCCGGCGGCCGCTCCGGCAACACCACGGTGAACACGCTGCCCTTGCCGGTTTCGCTTTGCAGCACGATGTCGCCACCCAGCAGCTCGACAATGCGCAGGCAGATGGCCAGGCCCAGGCCGGTGCCGCCGTATTGGCGGCTGGTGCTGGCGTCGACCTGTTCGAAGGCGTGGAAGATGTGTTCGAATTTTTCGCTGGGAATGCCGATGCCGGTGTCGATGACGCTGATGGCCAGCAGTGGCTGGCCGGCGAATTTTTCCGACAGCCCAAGGGCGGGGTCGGGCCGCCCGATGCGGATGCTGACGCCGCCGCTCACGGTGAACTTGAACGCGTTGCCGATCAGGTTGTTGGCGACCTGCTCCAGCCGGGCGCCGTCGGTGCGCAGCACGGCCGGAAGGTCGGCGTCGATGGTGACGTCGAAATCGAGCTTCTTCTCCTGCGCCACGTGACTGAAGGTGCGCCGCAGGGAGCGTTCGAAGTCGGCCAGCGGCAGGTCGTCGATGACCAGCTCCATCTTGCCCGCTTCGATCTTGGACAGATCCAGGATGTCGTTGATCAGCCGCAGCAGGTTGCTGCCGGCGTCGTGGATGATGCGCGCCGACTCGATCTGCTCCGCATCCAGGTTGCCGGTGTCGTTGTCGGCCAGGCTGCGCGACAGGATCAGCAGGCTGTTCAGCGGCGTGCGCAACTCGTGCGACATGTTGGCCAGGAAATCGGACTTGTATTGGCTGGCGCGGGCCAGTTCCTCGGCCTTGTGCTCGGTATCCAGTTGCAGGTCTTCCAGCACCTGGCGCTGCCGGTTCAGGCTGTCGGTCTTGTCGCGCAGTTCCTCGTTCGACGCCTGCAGCTCCTCCGCCTGCACCCGCAGTTCCTCTTCGGACACGGTCAGCCGCTGCGATTGCTCTTCCAGCTCCAGCGTCTTGATGTGCAGCGCCTCGTTGCTCTGGCGCAGTACTTCCTTTTGCTGGCGCATCAGCAATTCCGACGCGCGCAAATCGTCGGCCTGCTGCTGGCTGCGTTCCAGCAGCTCCTGCGTGTTGATGGCGCGGCTGAGGTTTTCCTGGGTCAGCGCAATCAGCGGCAGCAGTTCGGTCAGCAACTCCATCGGCGAGCCGGTGATCGGCTCGAAGCCGGCCAGCTCCAGTACGCCGGTGACCTGGCCGCGGTACAGGATGGGCTGGATCATCACGTGCGAAGGCAAGGCTTCGCCACTGGCCGAATGCACCCGCACGTAAGTCTCGGGTACCCGATCGAGCACGATCGGCGCGCGCTCCTGCAGGCACTGGCCCACCAGGCCGTCACCGGAGGCATAAGTCTGGATGGGATCGGACGATGCGTGCAGGCCGTAGGCGCCGCGCAATTCGAGCCGCTCGTGGCGCGCGTCGTGGGTGTAGTACATCGCCACGCCGGTCTTCAGCAGTGGTGCCAGATGGCTGGTCAGCGACTGGCCGAAATCCCGGTAGGTGGTGGCTTTCTGCAGGTCCTGGGCGATCGTGGCGAGATGCGATTTCACCCAGTCCTGGTCGGTGGTGGCGATCACCATCTGCTTGAACACTTGCAGCGCCCGCGACAGCTCGCCTATTTCGTCGGGGCGGCTCAGTCGCGTCACCGTCATCGAGGTGTCGCCGGAGGCCACGCGATTCATCTGCCGCGTGATCTGCAATACCGGCAGGATGATCAGCCGGTTGGTCAGGCGTATGACATACAGGCCGAACAGTACGCCGGCCAGCGCCGCCAGCAGGGTGAAGATGCGCAGCTTGTCCAGCGCGCCGACGAGGCCGTGATGCCGCTGCTCCAGCAGCTTTTGCTCGGTCTCGGACATCCGCCCGAGCAGGTTGGCGACGGTGCTTGCCTGCGCGGCATGCGACGCGAGCCGCTCGGCCGCAAGCCGGTGCCAGTTTGCGTCGGCGTCGGCCGGCCCGGCGGCGGTCATGGCGTCCATGGTCTGGTTCAGGCCATTCGCCCATTGCGTCCCGACCGTCTGCAGCTGATCGACACGGCCTTGTTGCAGCGGGTTGTCGGCAACCAGGTCACGCAACCGCGCGAGGTTTTCGTCGAACTGGCTGCGGCCGGTCTTGAAGGTGGTCAGGTCGGCCGGCGTTGCAGACAGGGCGTAGCCGCGGGCACCGGTCGCCATGGCCTGGCTGGCCTGTTGCGTGTCGGCAATGGCCAATCGGACCTCGTAGGTGTGCTTTGCCCAGCTGCGGGTGATTTCCTGGCGTTGCAGCGCACCCAGGGTCACCACGCTGGTCAGCATGAACAGGCCCAGCAGCGGAACCACCGCCAGCAGGATTTTCTTCTGGCCCGGAAGCCGGGTCAGCCATCGATTTCGTGATCTTGTCTGCATGCCCCCACCCGCCGTCTGGAAGGACGTCCCCCGCGCCCCACCTCGTGTTTCGCAGGTGGATCCGACATCGCGAAGATTAGCGTAGGCCCTGCCGGGAAAACAGCGTGGTTGCGGCTTGGATGCCTCTCAGCGGCGGCGCCATGCCGGTGGTACGAGCGTGCCGCGACGGTATGCCACGGCAAGCAGGCCCAGCGAGCACAGCAGACACAGCGTCAGCGTGACCACCGACGCCTCCGCGCCAAACACGCCGCCGCTCAGCCAGTCCGGCCCGGTCCGTTGCGACACCAGCCAGCCGTCCGCGCTGAGTCCCGATACCGGGATTCCGTAGATCGTGCCCTGCGCAAAATTCCAGGCTGCATGCACGCCCATGCATAGCGGCAGCGAGCGGGTCACGTGGTAGAGCAGGCCGAACAGCAGGCCCGCTTCAATGGCGATGGCTGACGAACTCCATGCGGTGGCGCCGGGGTTGTGGGCGTGGGCGAAGCCGAAGAACAATGCCGAAATCAGCAGTGCGGCCCAGGTGCCCAGGCCCTCCTCGGTCACGCGAAAGAGCACGCCACGAAACATGATTTCCTCGCCGATGCCGGCACCCAGGCCCGTCATCAAAAGCGCCGGCAGCCACGCGGCATGCGGGTTGAAGCCGATGACGTGGTAGCTGCCCAGCAGCCACAGCAAGCCCACCGCCGCGCTGAACAGCAAGGTGCCGGCGAGAATGCCCAGCACCCCCTGCGGCAGCAGTTTGCGCGGCGCCAGTTCGTGCAGTGGGCGATGCTCGATCAGCCTGACCAGCACGACATAGGCCAGCACCGTCGGCACCACGCGGATCAGGAACTGTGCCAGACCGAGCATCGGCGTCGTCGCGCCCTTGCCGGCCAACATGGCCTTGTCTATCCCGAACAGCAGGTGCAGCGCGATGCCGGTCAGTGCCGAAAAAACCACGAACAGCGCCACGAAAATCACGATGCGCGCCAGCGGTGAATACAGCATCCAGCGTTTCCACTTCGTTGCCGAATCCGGGGTAACGAAGGCAACGTGAGCGGTTGGCATGCCAGGTGTCTCCATGAAGTGGGTGCCGCGACAGCCTGACGAGTGGCGATGGCCCACGGTAGTGACAGCTGTCACGCGGAATGGCTCACACGTCGACGGCCGCCGCGTGTTCGCGGGTGTTGGCGAAACGCACCTGCGGCCAGCGCTCCTGCGCCAACTGCAGGTTGACCCGCGTGGGTGCGATGTAGACCAGTTCGCCGGCGCCGTCGATGGCGAGGTTCATCGCGTTCTTCTCGCGGAACTCCTCCAGCTTCTTCTCGTCGTCGCAATGCACCCAGCGTGCGGTGCTCACGGTGACAGGTACGAAGGTGGCATCCACGTTGTATTCGTCCTTCAGCCGGTAGGCAACCACCTCGAACTGCAGCACGCCGACCGCGCCCAGGATCAGGTCGTTCGACATCAACGGGCGGAAAAACTGGGTGGCGCCTTCCTCGCTCAACTGCGCAAGGCCCTTCTGCAGCGCCTTCATCTTCAGCGGGTCGCGCAACTGGGCGCGGCGGAACAGCTCCGGCGCGAAGTTGGGGATACCGGTGAAGCGGACAGGTTCGCCCTCGGTGAAGGTGTCGCCGATGGTGATGGTGCCGTGATTGTGCAGGCCGATCACGTCGCCGGGGTAGGCGGTTTCGACGATCTCGCGATCCGATGCCATGAAAGTCAGTGCATTGGCGATGCGCACTTCCTTGCCGGTACGCGTCTGCATCATCTTCATGCCGGCGTTGTAGGTACCCGAGCAAACCCGCATGAAAGCCACGCGGTCGCGGTGCGCCGGGTCCATGTTCGCCTGGATCTTGAACACGAAGCCGGAGAGTTTCTCCTCCTCCGGCTCGATCTCGCGCGTGGTGGTGGCACGCGGCTGCGGCGACGGTGCGTTCTCGACGAAGAAATCCAGCAGCAATTGCACGCCGAAGTTGTTCACCGCCGAACCGAAGAACACGGGCGTCTGCTTGCCGGCGCGGTACTCGTCGATATCGAACGAGGGCGCCGCGCCCTGCACCAGTTCCAGCTCCTCGCGCAATTCGCGCATCGCCTCGTCGCCGATGCGCTCCAGCAGGCCGGGCGCGTCAAGGCCCTTGAAGATGGTCGAATCCTGGCGGGTGAAATTCTTGCCCGCCTCGAAGATGTGCACCTCGTCCAGCGCCAGGTGGTACACGCCCTTCAGCCGCTTGCCCATGCCGATCGGCCAGGTCAGCGGCGCGCAGGCGATGCCCAGCACCGACTCCACCTCATCCAGCAGTTCGATCGGCGAACGGCCCTCGCGGTCGAGCTTGTTGATGAAGGTCATGATCGGCGTGTCACGCAACCGGCACACCTCCATCAGCTTGATCGTGCGCTCCTCCACGCCCTTGGCGCAGTCGATCACCATCAGCGCCGAATCCACCGCGGTGAGTACGCGGTACGTGTCCTCGGAGAAGTCCGCGTGTCCCGGCGTATCGAGCAGATTGACGATCTTGCCCTCGTACGGGAACTGCATCACCGACGAGGTCACCGAAATCCCGCGCTCCTTCTCCAGCGCCATCCAGTCCGAGGTGGCACTGCGCGACGTCTTGCGACTCTTCACCGAGCCGGCCATCTGGATCGCGCCGCCGAACAACAGCAGCTTTTCCGTCAGCGTCGTCTTGCCCGCGTCAGGATGGCTGACGATGGCGAACGTGCGGCGGCGACGGGTTTCCTGGAGATGGGAGGGCATAAGGCGTGGGTCGATGCGATGCGAACCGGGCATTCTAGCGCGAAGCAGGCTGATCCTCGACGTGGATCGGATGCCGAAGATTGCGGAACTGGCGACGTCGCGAGCCAGTGATTGGTTGAATGTCTGCCATCGGCGGCGGAAACGGAGTTTGGCAAATCCACCCGCCGGGTAAATGAGAAAGCCCGAGGATGGCCCCGGGCTTTTCTTTGCGACTGGTCGAACGAGCGCCGCTACTTCGCCTCCTTCTCCATCAGCTTGTCGACCATGTTGGCGGGCACTTCCTGGTAGTGGTCGAAGATCATCGAGAAGTTGCCGCGGCCGCTGGTGGCCGAGCGCAGGAAGTTGATGTAGCCAAACATCTCCGACAGCGGCACGAAGCCCTGCACGAAGGCCGACGTGCCTTTCTGGCCCTGCTCGGTGATGTTGCCGCGGCGGCGGTTGATGTCGCCGATGACGTCGCCCAGGTACGCCGCCTCGGTGACCACTTCCAGGCTCATGATCGGCTCCAGCAGTTTCGGCTTGCTGAGCCGCTGTGCCTCGCGGAAGCACTGGCGAGTGGCGATCTCGAATGCGAGTGCCGATGAATCGACGTCATGGTATTTGCCGTCGATCAGACGCGCCTTGAAATCCACCACTTCGTAGCCGGCGATCTGGCCTTCCTGCGATTCGGTCTTGATCGCGTGTTCGACCGCGGGGATGTACTCGCGCGGCACGCGGCCACCGACCACCTCGTCGGAGAAGACCACGCCCGAGCCCGGTTCGCCCGGCTCGAAGATGATCTTCACCTCGGCGAACTGGCCGGAGCCGCCGCTCTGCTTCTTGTGGGTGTAGGTGTGTTCGACGGCCTGGCCGAAGGCTTCGCGGAAGCTCACCCGCGGTTTGCCCATGCTCGCTTCCACGCCCAGTTCGGTGCGCATGCGGTCGATGGTGATTTCCAGGTGCAGCTCACCCATGCCCTTGAGCACGGTCTGGCCGGTTTCCTGGTCCACTTCCATGCGCAGCGAGGGATCGGCCTTGACCATCTTGTAGAGTGCGGTGGACAGCTTGTCGACGTCGTTGCGGCTCTTCGGCTCGACCGACACGCTGATCACCGGGTCGGGGAAGCGCATGCGTTCGAGCAGCGCCGGGTGCGCCGGATCGCTCAGCGAATCGCCGGTCTCGGTGTCCTTCATCGACACGAAGGCGCAGATGTCGCCGGCGCGGACCTCGTCGATTTCCTTGGTGTCGTCGGCCTGCACTTCGACGATGCGGCCCACGCGCTCCTTCTTGCCGCGGGTGACGTTGAGCAGGGTGTCGCCCTTCCTGATCACGCCGGAGTAGACGCGGCAGAAGGTGAGCGTGCCGAATTGGTCGTTGATCACCTTGAACGCCAGCGCGCGCGCGGGCGCGTCGTCGGTCACCGCCTGCTCGCCGACGACGTTGCCGTCTTCGTCGACCATCGCAATGCCACCGTTCTCGCCGGGGTAGGGCAGGTAATCGACCACGGCGTCCAGCAACTGCTGCACGCCCTTGTTCTTGTACGACGAGCCGCACAGCACCGGCACCAGTTCGCCGGTGACGGTGCCTTTGCGGATGCAGTGCTTCAGCAGCTCCGGGTCGAACTCACCGGTGTTGAGCAGGCGCTCGAAGGCGTCGTCGTCCAGCGCCAGCGCGCTTTCCAGCAGGTCCTGGCGCAGCTTGGGCAACTGCGCGATCCAGTCGTTGTCGGCGTCGGAGCCGAAGGTCAGGCGACCCTCCAGTTGTTCCAGCGGCACGCTCTCCCAGGCGCTGTCCTTGTCGTCGGAGGCCCAGATGTAGCCCACGCCGGCGACCAGATCGGCCATGCCCACGAATTCGTCACTGCTGCCCAGCGGCACCTGGCACAGCAGCGCGTTGGCGCCAAGGCGCTCGCGGATGCCTTTCACGCAGTGCGCAAAGTTGGCGCCGATGCGATCCATCTTGTTGACGTAGCACAGCCGCGGCACCTTGTACTGGTCGGCCAGGCGCCAATTGGTTTCGGTCTGCGGCTCCACGCCGGCGACGCCGTCGAACACCACCACGGCGCCATCGAGCACGCGCAGCGATCGGTTCACCTCGATGGTGAAGTCGACGTGTCCCGGGGTGTCGATGACGTTGATCTGGTGGCCCTTCCACACCGCCGACACCGCGGCCGACTGGATCGTGATGCCGCGCTTGCGCTCCTGCTCCATGTAGTCGGTGGTGGTGGAGCCCTTGCCGTCCTTGGTTTCGTGCGTGTTGACGATCTGGTGCTTCTTGCCCGTGTAGTACAGCACGCGTTCGGTGGTCGTCGTCTTGCCGGCGTCGATGTGGGCAATGATGCCGATGTTGCGATAGAGGGCGAGGGGTTTCTGGCGAGCCATGAGGTGCTCCAAAGGACGATGAACGCAGACAGACGAGTCACATGCCGCCGAGGCGCCGGGAATTCAAGAAAGGTGTGATCAGCGGCGGACGGAATGGCGTGAAGTTGCAGGATGGTTCCTCCCCTGCATGGCAGGGGAGGTCAGGAGGGGTTCGCTTGACCTTCAGATCAAGAGCGACCCCACCCCAGCCCTCCCCTGCAAACAGGGGAGGGAGTCAGGGCGGCAAGTCGCCAGTAACGCCGCGAAAGGTCACCACCAGCACGTCGCGGTGGGCCGGTTTGTCGGGATCAAGCGGGGTGACGGCGGTAACGCCGTGGAAAACCCGCGCATCGTCGACCAGCGCGGCATCCAGCGGCCGGGTGAGGGTGAAGCTGCCCAGTTCGTGGCGATCGGGCGCATGGATCGTGGTGGTGCCGCTGGCGATGTTCTGCCGGTCGATCAGCAGCACCAGCACATAGTCGACGCCGTCGCGATGCACACCCTCCGGCGTGGGTTCGCCATCCTCGCCGCGACGCGCCTCGATGCGGAACTGGTGCGTTTCGATATGCCAGTGCTTCGCGGCCGGTGCCAGCGAACCGAAGAAATCGCGGCAGAAATCCAGGATGCGATGCAGGCTGGCGCCGTCGGCCACCGCAGGCAGGATGGGGTCGAACCAGCGCTGGATGTCGCCCTGCAGATGGTTGTAACTGCGGCTCTGGAAATGCGGCTGGGCCGGCTGCCGCCGTATCTCGCCCTCGCGTTCCGCGGCAAAGGTGGCGTAGCGGCGGCGGCGATGGCGACCGCTGGCGGCGAGGTAGGTGTCCGGCGACAGATCGTTCCAGCTGTCCGCGAAAGCGTCCCAGTCGTCGAGCGCCTCGCCGTGCAGCAGCGTGCGCATCACCTGCGCGGTGACGAACGCAAACCCCTCGTCCCGCAAGTTGGCGTGCAAGGCGGGCAGATCGAGGGGATGGTTCATCGACGTAATTTAGCAGGGCCGGGGTGACGCGGCGATGGCTGTGTTCCCGCGAGCACCCGCCCCTCTCCTCAATCCTCTCCCCGCAGGGGAGAGGAGGCACGGCGCCTTCGCGCTTATCAACAGGCCTCAGCGCCGAAAGACGCCGTAATCCCCTCTCCCCTGCGGGGAGAGGGCAGGGAGAGGGGGACACGCTGCGGGAAAGCCACGACGGAGCGACCCGAAAAACCGAACCAAAAGCACCACCCCCACAAACCCGCGATAATGCGCGGATGACCTCCATGCAATTCGACCTCCAGGCCACCGATGGCGCCGCCCGCCGCGGCCAACTCCACTTCGCCCGCGGCACCGTGGAAACGCCGGCCTTCATGCCCGTGGGCACCTACGGTTCGGTCAAGGCGATGACCCCGCGCGACGTGCGCGAGACCGGCGCCGAGATCATCCTGGGCAATACCTTCCACCTGTTCCTGCGGCCGGGGCTGGAGATCGTCGGGAAGTTCGGCGGGCTGCACCGGTTCATCGGCTGGGACAAACCCATCCTCACCGATTCGGGCGGTTTCCAGGTTTTCTCGCTGGCGCACAAGCGCAAAATCACCGAGGAAGGGGTGATGTTCGCTTCGCCCGTGGATGGCTCGAAGGTGTTCCTGTCGCCCGAGGTGTCGATGCGGATCCAGACCACGCTGGATTCGGACATCGCGATGATCTTCGACGAATGCACGCCGTATCCGGCCGCAGAGAAGGTGGCCAGCGATTCGATGGAGCTGTCGCTGCGCTGGGCCGCGCGCTCGCGCCAGGCGTTCGATGACCTGCAACGTGCCAATTCAAAGCCGCCCAACGCCCTGTTCGGCATCGTGCAGGGCAGCGTGTACGAGAACCTGCGCCAGCGTTCCGCGGCGGGGCTGGTGGAGATCGGCTTCGACGGTTACGCCATCGGCGGCCTGGCGGTGGGCGAGACGGAGGACGAGCGCAACCACGCGCTGGACTTCACCGTGCCGCTGCTGCCGCGCGACAAGCCGCGCTACCTGATGGGCGTGGGGCGCCCGGAAGACATCGTGGAAGCCGTGCGTCGCGGCGTGGACATGTTCGATTGCGTGATGCCCACGCGCAACGCGCGCAACGGTTTCCTGTTCACCGCCGAAGGCACGCTGCGCATCCGCAATGCGAAGTTTGCCGGCGACATGCGGGTGATCGAGGAGGGCTGCGATTGCCATGCCTGCGCCAACGGTTTCAGCCGTGCCTACCTGCGCCACCTGGATCGCTGCAACGAGATCCTGGGCAGCCAGCTGGCCACCATGCACAACCTGCGCTACTACCAGCGGCTGATGGCTGGCTTGCGCGAGGCGATCGCGAACCGGACGCTGGACGCGTTCACGGCGGAGTTTTACGCACGGCGGCAGGGCGCGGCCGCGCTGTAGGAGCGGCTTCAGCCGCGACGCTTCTGCTTTGATCCAACGAAAGGCATCGCGACTGAAGTCGCTCCTACAAAAATCTCCGTCCCCCAGGCGGTGCGGCGAGCCCTTGCAACCGGCAATCGGCGCCCTCAGTAGGGTTCGGCGGGCCAGTTGACCGTGCCGGAAGGCGTCGTGCATGGCTCCGGGGCGCATGTCATAATCAATGATCTTTTATCAGGCGTTCAGCTGATTTGCCGGGCTGCGTCATCACTTGCGAGTTAAAACCATGAGTTTTCCGATTCCCCTGGTGATTGCCCAAGGAACAGCCCAGCCAGCCGGTGGCGGCGCGTCCATGATCATCATGATGGTGGTGCTGTTCGGCCTGATGTATTTCATGATGATCCGGCCGCAGATGAAGCGGCAGAAAGAGCATCGCGCGCTGATTTCGGGCCTGGCCAAGGGTGACGAGGTTGTCATGAATGGCGGCATCGCCGGCCGCGTGGACGAGGTGGGCGAGACCTTCCTCACGGTGGAGATCGCTGCCAACGTGAAGGTCAAGGTGCAGAAGAGCGCCGTACAGCAGGTGTTGCCGAAGGGCTCGCTGAAATCGGCTTGACCGCTGGTCCGCAACGCGCCGGTTCGATGCCGGCGCTTTCCCAACGATAGACGCTACCGCCGCGGCCGATGCCGCGGCTTTGATGGGTGCATGGCATGAGTGATTTCCCCCGCTGGAAGTACGCGCTGGTCGCGCTGGTGATGTTGTTTGGCGTCATCTACGCGCTGCCGAACGTGTTCCAGCCGATACCGGCCGTGCAGGTCACCGCTAACCGCGATGCACCGCCGATCGACGAGGCCGTGCGGCAGAAGGCCGCGGCAGCGCTGCAGCAGAAGCATGTCGTCGCCGGCGAGGTGCTCGTGTCGGAGGATGGCCACCTGCTGGCCACGTTCGCCAACAGTGACGTGCAGAAGACCGGCGCCGACGTGATCAAGGACGCGCTGGGCGACGGCTACACGGTAGCGTTCAAGCTGCAGCCGACGGTGCCGCGCTGGCTCACCGCCATCGGCGCCAACTCGATGCCGCTGGGCCTGGACTTGCAGGGTGGTGTGCACTTCCTGATGCAGGTCGATCAGGACGACGTGATCGACAAGCAGGAAACCAGCTACGCGGACGACATCCGCAACCTGATGCGCGAAAAGAAACTGCGCTACGTGTCGGCCAATCGCAACGCCGGGCGTGGCAACGGCATTGCCGTGGCATTCCGCACCGAGGCCGAGCGCAACACCGCGGCCGACGCGATGGCCGTGGCGTTTCCCGACCTCAACGTGACCAACGGGCCGGACACGGACGGCCACTTCGTGGTCACCGCCAAGGTCAAGCCGGACAAGCTGCGCGAGCTTGCCGCCAACACCATCAAGCAGAACCTGGGCACGCTGCGCAACCGCATCAACGCACTGGGCGTGTCCGAGCCGCTGATCCAGCAGCAGGGCGAAGACAAGATCGTGGTGGAGCTGGCCGGCGTGCAGGATCCGGCCGAGGCCAAGAAGCTGATTGGCGCCACCGCCACGCTGGAATACCGCGCCCAGGGCGGCTCCGACGCGCAGGCGGCGGAAGCGGCCCGCACCGGCAACGTACCGCCGGATGCGCGCCTGTATTACGAGCGCGGCACGGGGCGGCCGATCCTGCTGAGCAAGCGGGTCATCGCCACCGGTAATGAGTTGATCAACGCCACCTCGTCCTTCGATTCGCAGAGCGGTTCGCCCTCCGTGTCGGTGACACTGAACGCGACCGGCGCCAAGAAGATGCTGGACTTCACCAGCGGCAACGTCGGCAAGCGCATGGGCGTGGTCTACGTCGAGCGCGTCGTCGACACCAAGGTGGTCGACGGCAAGGAAGTACGCGTTCCCAAGATCACCCAGGAGGTGATCAACTACGCCACCATCAACGGCGTGTTCGGCAAGGATTTCCAGACCACCGGCCTGGGCAGCGCGAAGGAAGCTTCCGATCTGGCGTTGCTGCTGAAGGGCGGCGCGCTGGCCGCGCCCACCGACATCGTCGAGGAGCGCGTGATCGGTGCCAGCCTGGGCCAGGACAACATCGAGAAGGGCTTCAAGGCGGTGATCCTGGGCCTGGCGCTGGTGCTGCTGGCCGCCGCCTTCTACTACAAGCTGTTCGGTCTGGTGGCTGACGTCGCGCTGTTCTTCAACCTGGTGGTGTTGATCGCCATCATGTCGATGATCGGCGTGACCCTGACCATGCCCGGCGTGGCCGGCATCGTGCTGACGCTGGGTATGGCGATCGACGCCAACGTGTTGATCTGCGAACGCATACGTGAGGAATTACGCAACGGCTGTACGCCGCATGCGGCCATCCGCGCGGGTTACGAGAAGGCGTGGTCCACCATTCTGGATGCCAACGTCACCCACCTGATCGCCGCACTGGCGCTGACCACGATGGGCACCGGCGCGATCAAGGGTTTCGGCGTGACGCTGATGATCGGCATTCTGACCTCGCTGTTCACCTCGGTGACGCTGACCCACGCGTTCACCGCGCTGATCCACGGCCACCGCAAGCTCAAGACGCTGTCGGTCTAAGGAATCGTCATGGAAATTTTCAATCACGACAGCAACATCCACTTCCTGGGGATGCGCAAGTACACCGTCGCCATCGCCATTTTCCTGATGGTGGCTTCGGTGGCGCTGATTGCCACCAAGGGCCTCAATTACGGCCTGGATTTCACCGGCGGCGTCTCGATGGTGGTGGACTACGACCAGCCGGTGGAGATCGCCGACGTGCGAGCGGCGCTGGAAAAGGGCGGCCTCGACCATGCCGTGGTGCAGGCCCTGGGTGGCACCCGCGAGGTGTCGATCCGCATGCAGCCCAAGGATGATCCGGCCGCCTTGCAAAGCGCCGATGGCAAGGTCAACCTGGACCGCATCGCCGCCGACGTCACCCGCACGCTGCAGGCTGCGCGCCCGGACGCCAAGCTGAAGAGCCGCGACTACGTGGGCTCGGAAGTCGGTGCCGAATTGCGCAGCGACGGCACGGTGGCTGCGATCTTCGTGATCCTGGGCATCATGGCCTACCTGTGGATCCGCTTCGAACGCCGCTTCGCGATCGCGGCGGTGATCACCGAAGTGCACGACACGCTGGTGACGCTGGGCATCCTGGCGCTGGTGCAGCGCGAGTTCGACATGACCGTGCTGGCCTCGGTGCTGGCGGTGATCGGCTACTCCATCAACGACAAGGTGGTGGTGTTTGACCGCATCCGCGAGCTGTTCCGCCTGGCGCGCAAGGCCGAGCCGGAGGAGATCCTCAACCGCTCGATCAACAACACCCTGTCGCGCACCATCATCACCTCGCTGTTCACCGGTATCACGATGGGCGCGTTGTACTTCTACGGTGGCCCGGTGGTGCACGGCTTCGCCATCACCATGCTGATCGGCATCGTGGTCGGCACCTTGTCGTCCATCTTCGTCGCCAGCCCGATCCTGCTGTGGCTGGGCGTGTCGAAGAAGGACCTGATGCCCGTCACCAAGGAAAACCCGGAGCTGGCGCGGCGCCCCTGAGGTCACCCCAATCCGCAAAAAAAACGGTACCAGCAGGTGCCGTTTTTTTTTGGGGGGTTTCCTGTAGGAGCGGCTTCAGCCGCGATGCTCTCGTTTCGAAGCCCGGGACAAGGGCATCGCGGCTGAAGCCGCTCCCACATTCAAGGTGGGGTTCATTCCAGCAAGCGCTTTCCATAGGCGAAATGATCGCCCCAGTACGGCCCGTCCAGGTCATCCAGGCGTACCGTGCCGCCGCTGTTGGGCGCGTGCACGAAGCGGCCCTTGCCGACATACACGCCGACATGGCTGATCGCGCCCCCGATGTCGAAAAACACCAGGTCGCCGCTGGCCAGCTGCGTCATGCGGTTGACCTTGCGGCCCTGCATGGTGGACATGGCATGCGACGTGCGCGGCAGGGAAATACCGGTGGCGGCGCGGTAGATGTAATCGACCAGCCCGCTGCAATCGAACCCGCTGTCGGGGGTATTCCCGCCCCAGCGGTAAGGCGTGCCGACGAGGCCGATGGCCCGGAACAGCACGTCGTTGGCCTCGCCCGCGCTGGCCGCCGACGGCGCGCGCGGCGGCAGGTCGGCGAGCGCGGAATGCGAGGTCTTGAAGGTGGGTTGGCGTTTGTGTGGTGTGCTGGCGCAGGCGACCAGCAGCAACGCCATGCCGCCCAGCAATCCGTAGCGCACGGCACGCCATGGCAATGGTGCGACAGCGTGGCAGACGTTTGGCTCAGGATTCACGGGAGCCCCTCGGTGGCGACGATCTCGAGGTTATCAAATCAACCACTTGGAAGGAAGTTGTGAGAAACAAGACGAATTTTGCGATATCGGGAACGGCAGCCACCGTCGTCATCGCTAACGCGGCCGTACTTCGACGAATTTGTCGGACAGCGTGTTGCCGTTGATGCCCCAGGCCCGCAGGCGGTAGCGACCGGGGCGCAGGTAGAGCTTGGTCACGGTGTCGCCCTGCAGGAAGGCGTAGCGATCGGCGGCGATGGCGTCATCCGGCTCGTCCGGATAGTGCGCGTCGACGACACAGGGCACGACCGCCTTGCACAGCGCGGTGTTGATGTTCAGTGGGCGTCGCTCGCCGTCCAACGTCAGCCATGGCGGTCGCTGCGCATTGACCTCGTGCGCCAGCATCGGCAGGGCGCGCGTGGTGTTGTGGATCATCGTCCAGGTTTGGGTGTAGCCGCTTTCGACGGCGCCCATGCCCGAGGCCGGCAGGATCACGTTGATATCGTACTGATCGGGGTGCGCGCTCCAGGCATGGCCGTCGGCGCGGTTGAGCAGCGCGGTCGGCCCGGTCGGTTCGAAGCGTGTCACCAGTTGCTGGTAGGCCTCGTCCGGTTCGGCGGGAATCTGTTCGCGAAACTGGGTCTGGTCGACTGACAGCGGCACCAGGCCGGTCAGTTTCTGCAGGCGCATCGCCATCGAATCGATCGCGCCCAGCCGCCCGCGCGCCTTGTCGATGTGGGCGTAACCCGCGTGCACGAACAACTTGGCTGCCGGATCGTGCGCAAAAACCTTCTTGTAGAGGTTTTTTGCCTGCCCGGTTTCGCGCGCCTGACCCTTGGCGCCCTCGGTGTCATAGGCGACCACGGTGAACCCGAGTCGCAGCGCCTGGCGCACGATCTCGCCGTAAAGTGGCTCATGCAGGTAGTCGCTGCCGTCGGTTTTCAGCGGGTAGCCGCGTTTGGCCAGATCGCGGTCCTCACCCAGCGCCTCCACCGCGAAATAATCGAAGCCCAGGGCGCGCAGTCGTGGCAGCAGTGCCAGTGTCAACTCGCGCGTGTGCGCATCGTGGTGGGCTTCGTTGACCATCACGATGCGCCGGTCGGTGGCCAGCCCGGCAACCACATCGACGGCGCTGGCGGCCTTCCATGCGTCGGTCGTTGGCAGCGTGGTATCGGCCGGCACGTGGCTTTTCAGCGGAAAGTCGCGCACCGCCTCGTTGTAGAACCCCAGTTCGTTCTCGACCGAGGCGAACATCTGCATCGCCAGCTGTCGTTCGTGCGGTGCGAATTGCGGCATCACCTTGAGCACGTAGACGTAGCGGGCCAGATCGTTCGGCTGCTCGTTGAGCGTGCGGAAAAACGTGATTTCGGACGCGCTGAACGACTGCGCGAACAGCGGCGCGGCCGCCAGCAGCGCCATGCAGCCGATGGCGGATATCGAGCGTATTTGCATGCGCAAGCCTCCGGACTTTTTCGAGAGCCTGCACGCGGCAGGCACGTTGGGCAAGCTGCGCGCCAGCATTGCGCGTCGTTCCGTGCGGCCGGGGTGCCCCGTGGGTGCCAGGGGGATTTTTACCGTGGCGATCGCGTTGACGCCACGATCCCGGCCGGCAGGCGACACTTCCTGCATCTTTCCAGGAAAAACATCATGGCGTCCCATCCTGACTTGATCGTGCTCGGCGCCGGCTCCGGCGGGCTGGCAACATCATTTCGCGCCGCGGAGCATGGCGCGCGCGTGGCGCTGGTCGATCCGGCCGAGTTGGGCGGCACCTGCGTGCATCGTGGTTGCGTGCCGAAGAAGGCGCTGTGGTTCGCGGCGCAATGGGAGCAGGCGCAGCGGCTCGCCGCCGCGGTGGGTTTTGCGACCCAACCCGGGCCGCTGGACTGGGCGCGTTTCCGCACGGTGCGGGCGCGCTACATCGACGGGATCGAGCAGCGCTACGGCGAGCGGCTGCAGCGGGCGAACGTGCAGCGGTTCCGGCAGCGGGCGCGGTTTGCCGGGCCGGACGTGGTCGAACTCGCCGACGGCACCCGCCTGCAGGCGCCGCACATCGTGATTGCCACCGGCGGCCGGCCACGCACGTTGTCGTTGCCGGGTTTCGATCTGGGCATGGTGTCGGACGACGTCTTTGCGCTGTCGACCTGCCCGCGCCGCGTCGCGATCGTGGGCGGCGGCTACATCGCGGTGGAGTTTGCCGGCCTGCTGCAGGCACTGGGCAGCGAAGTGACGGTGCTGGCGCGCGAACGACTGCTGCAGGGTTTCGACGACGAACTGGTGCAGGCGTTGGCGGCGCACATGCACGCGCAGGGCATTGACGTGCACTACAACACCGACGTGACGGCGGCCCGCCGCACGGACGCCGGCATCCTGCTGGACGACGCACCGGCCGGCGTGGTCGGCCCCTTTGACGCGCTGCTGTGGGCGGTGGGCCGCGTGCCCAATACCGACGACCTGGGCCTGGCGGCCGTGGGTGTCGATACCGACGAGCGGGGCCGCGTGCGGGTCGACGCGCGGCAGAAAACCAGCGTGGAGGGCATCCTGGCGATCGGCGACGCCAGCACCGACAGGGCGCTGACGCCGGTCGCCGTGGCGGCGGGGCGCCATCTCGCGGATCGCCTGTTCGGTGGCCAGCCCGATGCGCAGTTCGATGGCGAGAACATTCCCAGCGTGCTGTTCAGCAAGCCGCCGCTGGGCACGGTGGGCATGACCGAGGCGCAAGCGCGCCGGCAGCACGGCGATCAGGTGGTGGTCTATCGCAGCCGCTTCACGCCGATGCAATGGTCACTGGCCGGCGAGCAGGGGCAGAGCCTGATGAAGCTGGTCTGCGTGGGTGCCGAGGAGCGTGTGGTCGGCATCCATGCGTTGGGTCCCGGCGCGGACGAGATGCTGCAGGGATTTGCCGTGGCGTTGAAGGCGGGTTTGCGCAAGCGCGACCTGGACGCCACGCTGGCGATCCATCCCACTTCGGCGGAAGAACTGGTGTTGATGCGTTGAGTACCATGGCGGCTATGGACACTTTTACCTTGCGTCGCGGCCGCGTGCCGCTGCTGATCAGCCTGCCGCACGACAGCAGTTTCATTCCCCCCGCCATCGCCGCGCGCATGCGGCCATCGGCGCACCGTTCGCCGGATACCGACTGGCACGTGGGGCGGTTGTACGAACCGCTGGCGCAGGTGCTGGACGCCAGCGTGTTGCGCCCGCTGGCGTCGCGTTACGTGGTCGACCTCAATCGCCCCGCCGATGGCCATGCGCTGTACCCGGGTCAGCGCGAAACCGGCTTGGTGCCGTTGATCGGCTTCGATGGCGAACCGCTGTACACCGCGGCCGAGCCGGTCGATGCGGCGGAAGTGCAACAACGCATCGATGACTACTGGCGCCCGTATCACCAGGCGCTGGCCGACGAGCTGGCGCGGTTGCACGCGGCGCACGGCCGCGTGGTGCTGTGGGAAGGCCACTCGATCCGCAGCGAGGTGCCTATGCTGTTCGAAGGCCGCTTGCCGGATTTCAACCTCGGCACGGCCGCCGGCGCCAGCTGCAGTCCTGCTTTGCAGGCGCAGCTCGAAGCGTGCCTGGCCGCGCAAACGTGCTTCAGCGTGGCGGTCAACGGGCGCTTCCAGGGTGGCTACATCACCCGCCATTACGGTGCCCCGGCAAGCGGCGTGCAGGCGGTGCAACTGGAGCTGGCGCAGCGTCACTACATGGACGAGCAGACGTTCGCCTACGATGAGGCGAAGGCGCCGGCGGTGCAGCAGCTGATCGAGAAACTGCTGCGGATCTGCCTGGTGTAAGTCGTCAGCGGCGGATGGTTCAGGGCGCGGATGCGCCGATCGCGGCCACGCACTTCAGTTCGATGGCGATGGGCGTGGGCAGGGAGGTGACGCCCAGCGTGGTGCGGCAGGCGTCCACGCCGGCGAAGTATTCCGCGTAGAGGCGGTTATACGCGGCGAAGTCACGTTCCATGTCGGTGAGGAACACGGTGACGTCGACCAGGTCGGTCCAGGCTGCGCCACTAGCTTCCAGTACGGCGCGCACGTTGGCGAACACCTGGTGGCACTGCGCTTCGAAGTCGTAGCCGGTCAGCCGCCCGGCCGCATCGTGGACGTTGCCCGGTATGACATTGTCGCCCGGCTGGCGCGGGCCCACGCCGGACAGGAACAGCAGGTTGCCGACGCGTCGCGCGTGCGGGTACGCACCGACGGGCGCGGGTGCGGTGTCGGTGCGTACGATGCCGCTCACGCCGGGGCTTTCCAGCGCTCGGCCAGGTTCACCAGCGAGCGCTCGTAGGACTCGCGCGATTGCTCGTGCCCGCGCACATCGAGGCCCAGGTCCTGGATGCAGCCGTCGTCCAGGCCGTAGATCCAGGCGTGCACCGCCAGTTCCTGGCCGCGATCCCAGGCCTCGCGTACCACCGTGGTGCGGCACACGTTGAGCGCCTGCTCGATCGCGTTCAGTTCGCACAGGCGCGCATGGCGTATCGCGAAGGCCTCGGCGGAGTCGAGCTTGTCGGTGTGCTTCATCGCGATGTCGTCGATGTGTCGCAGCCAGTTGTCGATCAGGCCCAGGTGCGACTGCTTGAGCACCGCACCCACGCCACCGCAGCCGTAATGGCCCACCACCAGGATGTGCTTGACCTTGAGCACGTCCACCGCGAACTGGATGGTGCTCAGTGCGTTGAGGTCGGTGTGCACCACCACGTTTGCCACGTTGCGGTGGACGAAGATCTCGCCCGGTGGCAGGTCCACGATCTGGGTGGCCGGCACGCGCGAGTCGGAGCAGCCGATCCACAGGTATTTCGGTGCCTGCTGTTGCGCCAGCTTCTCGAAGAAGTCCGGTTCCTGGGCGGTGACGTTCGCGGCCCAGCGCCGGTTGCTGGCGAGCAGATCTTTCAGTGAGTTCATCGATGGTCCTGTGCAGTGTTCAAAAGTGTATGCAGATGTTTTTGGGCTCGGTGAAGAAGTGCAGCGCGTCGTTGCCGCCTTCGCGGCCCAGGCCCGATTGGCCCATGCCGCCGAACGGCGTACGCAGGTCGCGCAACAGCCAGCAATTGATCCAGACGATGCCGAAGGCCAGCGCGCCGGCCAGCCGATGCGCGCGCGACAGGTCCTGCGTCCACAGCGAGGCCGCCAGGCCGTAGCGGCTGTCGTTGGCGATCGCCATCGCCTCGGCCTCGTCCTCGAACGGGATCAGGCTGACCACCGGACCGAAGATCTCCTGCTGGTTCGTCGCCGTAGCGTTTCCCAGCCCTTCGATCACCGTGGGCGCGATGAACCAGCCTTCGGCGCAGCGGCCGGGCAGCCGCACAGCGTCACCGCCGCAAAGCACGCGGCCGCCTTCGGCGCGGGCCTGCGCGATGCAGCCCAGCACCTTGTCGTGGTGGGCCTTCGAGACCATCGCGCCCAGGTCGCTGTCCGCGTCATCCGGGTCGCCCACGCGCAGCGCCTGGACGCGCGCCAGATAGCGGCTGCGGAACCCGTCGTAGATCGATCGCTGCACCAGCAAGCGCGAGCCGCACAGGCAGATTTCGCCCTGGTTGGCGAAGCCCGAGCGCACGATGGTGTCCATGTTGGCGTCCGACAGATCGGCGTCCGTGAACACGATGGCCGGATTCTTGCCGCCCATCTCCAGCGACACCTTCTTGAACTGCGGCGCCGCGGCGGCAGCGATCGCCGCGCCGGTGGCGGTGCTGCCGGTGAAGGAGATCGCGCGGACCTGCGGGTGTTCGACCAGCGCCTGGCCCACGGTAGGGCCGCGGCCCTGCACGATGTTCAGCACGCCGGCGGGAAAGCCCGCCTCGATGCTCAGCTCGCCCAGAAGCGCGGCGGTGCAGGGCGTGATTTCCGAGGGTTTGGCCACCACCGTATTGCCGGCCGCCAGCGCGGGCGCGATCTTCCAGCTGAACAGGTACAGCGGCAGGTTCCACGGGCTGATGCAGGCGACCACGCCCAGTGGCTGGCGCAAGGTGTAGTTGATGGCGCCGCTGCCCGGCACGCCGCTTTCCATGGCGTGCGATTCGCTGCCCCAGCTGGTGATGGCGGCGGCGAAGTGGCGCAGGTTGCTGACCGCGCGGGGGATGTCCAGGCGACGGGCCAGCGCCACGGGCTTGCCGCTGTCGCGCGATTCCAGCACGGCGAATTCCTCCAGCCGTGCCTCGATCAGTGCGGCCAGCCGCAACAGCAGGGCGGCGCGCTGCTCGATCGGGGTGGCGGCCCATGCCGGCGCAGCCGCGCTGGCCGCCGCCACGGCGGCGTCGACGTCACGCGCATCGGAATCGGGGCATCGGGCGAACACCTGGCCGGTGGCCGGCTCGTGCACATCCAGCCATCGATCGATGAGCGGTGCCTGCAGGCGACCGTCGATCAGATTGGCTAATTGCAGCGATGGCATCCGCCAAGCTTACGTCCAGCGGCCCGCAATTGCACCGAACGCGGGCGTATGCAACGGCCGTGAAGCCGCGGCACCAGGGCATTTTTCCGCTACAGCGAGCGGGTGCGGCCACCGTCCACCGGCAGGTTGATGCCGGTGATGTAGCTGGCGGCGGGCGAGGCCAGAAAGGCGACCGCCGCGGCGGTTTCGGCGGGGTCGGCGAAGCGGCCCATCGGGATCGCCGCCGCCATCGCCTGCTGCACGTCGCGCGTGCTGCGGCCGCTGGCCTGCGCTTTTGCCGCCACGATCTGCGCAATGCGCGGCGTATCGGTGGAGCCGGGCAACACGTTGTTGACGGTGATGCCGTCGGCGGCCACTTCGCCCGCCAGCGTCTTGGCCCAGTTCGCCACCGCGCCACGCGTGGCGTTCGATACGCCGATGCCCGCGATCGGCTCCTTCACCGAGGTGGAGATGATGTTGACGATGCGGCCCCAGCCTGCCGCACGCATGCCGGGCAACACGGCCTGCGCCAGCGTGTGGTTGGCCAGCAAGTGCCGGCGGTAGGCATCGAGAAAGGCGGCCGGTTCGGCGGTGGCGATGTCGCCTGGCGGCGGACCACCGCTGTTGTTGATGAGGATGTGCACCGGATGCGCCGCCACCAGCTCGTCGGCCTGGCGGCGCAGCGTGTCGGTATCGGCCACGTCGGCGACCAGGAAACCGTGTCGTTGCGCGGCGTGGCTGCGCGGCAGTTCGTTCGCCAGCGCAGCCAGCACATCGGCGCGCCGCGCCAGCACCGTCACATCGGCGCCCAGCAGCGCCAGCTCGATGGCGCAGGCCCGGCCGATGCCTTGCGATGCACCGCAAACCAGTGCGTGGCGTCCCGTCAGATCAAGTTGCATCGGCGTTCTCCCTCGGGGCGTGGGACGCCCGTCGATTAAGGCGACGCTGATTAAGTATCGCCGCCGTCATGATGACTGGAAGGCCCGCAGGTGGTGTTGCGTGGCGCCGGCAAGACTGGCCGTCTTGCCAAGCCGCGCGGCATCGCCTGCGGGCCTTCCAGTCATCACCTCATCATTTCAAATTCAACCGGTTGAGGCCCATCCTCTCTGTCCGCACACCTTCGGCCCGCCGCCTCGACAGACGGCCAGTCTGCCTTCGCCGACGGTCCTGTGGTCTGCGAACAGAGAGGGTGGGTGACGGCGGTGATACTTAATCAGCGTCGCCTTAATGCAGCAACAGACGCATCGCCAGCGCGCCAAGCCAGCACAACCAGCCCAGCCAGGGGCTGTAACGCCAGATGGCGCGCCAGCGGTTGATGGATGCGTCTTCCAGCGCCGGCAGGGCGGGCGAGCGCAGCGCGTATTGCATGCGCATCCAGGTGCGCATCGCGCCGGCCTTGCCGTTTTCCGGTTCGGCGATGATTTTCCACTGCTGCGGGTAGCGCTGGCGCAGCAAGGCAGCCACCCGGAAATGGGCGGCGTACGAGAGCACGAACAGCGCGACGCCGGCGAGCAGCAAACCGAGATAGAGGACGATCACGGGCTGCGGGCCCGATCGCCATTGTCACCGTGGTTGCTGTCGCCAGCGTCATGGCTCCATGGTGTGGGCAGCGCGGTGCGCAAGGTGCTCAACACGCCGTTGCCCTCGGGCGCCTTCTTGCAGATCGCGTTGTCTATGGCCTTGGCATAGGTGGTGTTCATCATGCCGACCCACAGCGTGCCGTCCGGCCCGTGCGGCACGCTGAAGCTGCCGGCGGAGTTCATGTTCAAGGTGGCCTTGGTGCTGAAGGCGGCGGGTGATTGTTCCCAGTAGGTCTGCCCCGACTGCTGCGCGGCAGAGCTGTAGACCAGCAGGTAGCGCGCCTTGTCGCTGCCTACTTCCAGGCTGCCAAACGCGCCGGTGGTTTCCTCGCCCCAGCCCATGTGTTCGCACAGGTCGATGTCCTTGGAGCGGATCGGCTGGAAGCCGCCATCCAGCAGCACGATGGTCGGTGCAAACAGATAGCTGCTGTGCAGCCAGCGACCGTTCAATTCGGATTTCAGCGCTACCCGGTACGGCAGCTTGGCGTCCGCGGGCAGTCGGAATGCCAGGAAATAACTGTGCGCGCCGTTGAGGTTGGCCACCATGCCGCCGCTGCCCAGCGTGAATTTCTGCGGCTGCCACGGCAGCATGCGCTGGTAGGAAAAGTCGGCAAAACTGCTGCAGCACGGGGTCGCCTGCAGCAGGCGTTGCATCGCTTCGTCACGGGTGTTGCCGGTATCCGTCGACGGCCGGAGGTTGGGCGGCAGCAGCGTTTTCACGCTGTGGCAACCGGCCAGCAGGACGCCGAGGAACAAGGCAAGCAGCAGGGGCAATCGATGGGTCATGGCCAGTCGTTACTCAGAATTCCGCCAGCCCCGCCGCACGCGGGAAGGGGATGGCATCGCGGATGTTGGCCAGGCCGCACACATACACCAGCAGGCGCTCGAAGCCGAGGCCGAAGCCCGCGTGCGGCACGGTGCCGTAGCGGCGCAGGTCGCGGTACCAGCCATACGTGGTGGCATCGAGGTTGAACTTCTGCATGCGGCGGTCGAGGTAATCCAGCCGCTCCTCGCGCTGGGCGCCGCCGATGATCTCGCCGATGCCCGGCGCCAGCACGTCCATCGCCGCCACGGTTTTCTCGTCATCGTTCAAGCGCATGTAGAACGCCTTGATCGCCTCGGGGTAATTCATTACGACCACGGGGCGGCCGATATGTTTCTCGGCCAGGTAGCGCTCGTGCTCGGTCTGCAGGTCCACGCCCCATTCCACCGGGTATTCGAACTTCTGCCCGGATTTCTTCAGGATCTCGATGGCGTCGGTGTAGTCGATGCGCTCGAACGGCTGGGCGATGAATGCCTCGATGCGGCTGATCGCCTCCGGCAACACGCGCTCGGCGAAGAACGCCATGTCGTCGGCGCGCTCGTCCAGCACCGCCTTGAAGATCGCCTTCAGGAAACCCTCGGCGCAATCGGCATCGGCGTTGAGGTCGGCAAAGGCGATTTCCGGCTCCACCATCCAGAACTCGGCCAGGTGGCGCGGGGTGTTGGAGTTCTCGGCGCGGAAGGTGGGGCCGAAGGTGTAGACCTTGCTCATCGCCAGGCAATACGCCTCCACGTTGAGCTGGCCGGACACGGTGAGGAACGCCTCACGGCCGAAGAAATCCTTGCGGAAATCGATCTTGCCGTCCGGCGTGCGCGGCAGATTGGCCAGATCCAGCGTGGACAACCGGAACATGTCGCCGGCCCCCTCGGCGTCGGAGGTGGTGATGATCGGCGTATTGATCCAGAAGAAGCCCTGTTCGGTGAGATGGCGGTGGATCGCCGTCATCATCGTGTGGCGCACGCGGGTCACCGCGCCGAACAGGTTGGTGCGCGGACGCAGGTGGGCGACCTCGCGCAGGAATTCCATCGAGTGCTGCTTGGGCTGGATCGGGTAGGTTTCCGGATCGTCGACCAGGCCGGTGACGATCACTTCGCTGGCCTGGATCTCGAACTTCTGCCCCTTGCCCTGCGACGGCACCAGCGTGCCGCTGACGATCACGCCCGCGCCGGCGGTGAGGTGCTTGATCTCGCTGTCGTAATTGTCCAGCGTGGCCGGTACCACCGCCTGGATCGGGTCGAAGCAGGAGCCGTCGGTGACATTGACGAACGACAGCCCGGCCTTGGAATCGCGTCGCGTACGCACCCAGCCGCGCACGGTGACCGCGCTGCCCGCGTCGATCGCGCCGGACAGCGCCTGTTTCACGCTGCAAATGCTGGGGCTGACTGCGGCCATCGATTGAAACTCCTGGGCGGGCACCGCATCTGGGTGCAAGGGTGGAAAGCGGCGGCGCCGGCCGGCGCGCGCCAAACCACCATGATAATGTAGGCATTGCCCGGGCCGCGAATGTCCGGGCGCCAGTCCGAGGTCTTGTCGCACCATGAGCATCACCATCACCCCCGCCGCCAACGAACGCATGCGCCATTTCCTGGCCAGTACGCCCGCCGCTGCCGGCGTGCGCTTCGGGGTCAAGCGCACCGGCTGCTCCGGCTTCGCCTATGTGGTGGACCTGGCCGATACCGTCGGTGACGGCGACCAGAGGGTCGAGGTGGACGGCTTGCCGCTGATCATCAACGACAGCAGCGTGGCGCTGGTCGAGGGCGTGGTGATCGATTTCCAGCGCCAGGGCCTGAACGCCAGCTTCGTCTTCCACAACCCCAACGCCACCGGCGCCTGCGGTTGCGGCGAGAGCTTCACGGTCAGCTGAGCCGGCCGCGGGCGCAGCGCGCGCCTCGCTCCCCAACGACTTGCGCTTCAATGACTTGCGGGTTGCCGCTGCGCCGGCTTACAATCCCGCTTCTGTCCGCGCCCTTTCTGGCGGGCAGCACACTTGCCTCACCGCCACGGCGGGAGGCTGCGAGGCCATCCGGCCGCATCCACAAGGAGTCAACCCACAATGACCCTGCGTCATTACGAGATCGTGTTTCTGGTCCACCCTGACCAGAGCGAACAGGTTCCGGCGATGATCGAGCGCTACAAGTCGCTGATCGAAGCGGACGGCGGCAAGATCCATCGTCTCGAGGACTGGGGCCGTCGTCAGCTGGCCTATCCCATCGTGAACCTGGCCAAGGCGCACTACGTGCTGCTCAACATCGAAGTTGGCCAGAACGCGCTGAACGAACTGGAGTCGGGTTTCCGCTTCAACGATGCCGTGCTGCGCCACCTGGTGGTGCGTCGCGACGAAGCCGATACCGAGCCGTCCTTCATCCTGAAGTCGAAGGAAAAGGACGACGCCAAGACCACCCGTCGCCGTGACGACGAGGGTGACGGCGAAGGCCGCGGCCGTGACCGCGACGACAACCATCGCGACAGCGACGACTGATAGGAACCCAGACCATGTCCAAGTTTTTCCGCCGCCGCAAGTTCTGCCGCTTCACTGCCGAAGACGTGAAGGAGATCGACTACAAGGATCTCAACACCCTGCGCCAGTACGTCACCGAGAACGGCAAGATCGTCCCGAGCCGCATCACCGGCACCAAGGCGCGCTACCAGCGCCAGCTGGCCACCGCGATCAAGCGCGCCCGCTTCCTGTCGCTGCTGCCGTACACCGACAACCACGACGTCTGATGACGTCGGGGAATGGGGAGTAGGGAATAGGGAATCGGTTGCTCCGTAGCGCCGCTTCTACCATTCCCGATTCTCCATTCCCCATTCCCGCCCTTCGGACACCCGTCCTCTGGCTGCGCCGGGCCACACCGGTGCTAACGAACAGGAATTCCCATGGAACTCATTCTTCTGCAGAAAGTCCGCAATCTCGGCAACCTTGGCGACAAGGTCACCGTGAAGCCGGGCTATGGCCGCAACTTCCTCCTGCCGCAGGGCAAGGCCGTACGCGTCAACGCCGCCAACCTGGAAGCGTTCGAGCAGCGTCGTGCCGAGTACGAGGCCAAGGCCAACACCATGTTGAGCGAAGCCGAAGCGCGCAAGGCGAAGCTGGCCGAGGCCTCGGTCACGATCGCCGCCCACGCCAGCGCCGAAGGCAAGCTGTTCGGCTCGGTCGGCCCGCGCGATATCGCCGCGGCGCTGACCGCCGCCGGCAACGACGTCCACAAGGGTGAAGTGATTCTGGGCGAAGGCCCGCTTCGCAACACCGGCGAGTACGACGTGGTGATCAGCCTGCACGCCGACGTGCAGACCACCGTCAAGGTGATTGTCGTCAGCGACAAGTAAGCGTTGTTGCTGTGAAAAAAACGGGCGCCGCAAGGCGCCTGTTTTTTTTGGGGAATGGGGAATAGGGAACCGCAAAGCGCCGCGAAACCCCACCGTTCTCCCTGAGCGTAGCCGCGCAGCGGCGGAGTCGAAGGGTATGCCTCGGCGTTCGCCGCACGCTGCGTTCAACCTGCCCGCGGAAACCGGACCACCCATCCTCCCCGCTCTTATCCACAACAACCCACAGGTTTTCCACAGAGTTGTTGTCTCGACGGCTGAGACGCTGCCGCGCATGATGGTAGGTATGTCCATCCGCGAGGTGTCGGCGCGTTGCGCACCGGTCGTGGGGTATTTTCCGAGGTAAATCGATGTCCTTCGTTCCCGAGCGCAAATCGCCTTCCACCGCCGTCGAGGCGCTGCGCGTGCCGCCGCATTCCATCGACGCCGAACAGGCGGTGCTGGGCGGGCTGATGCTGGCGCCCGATGCGCTGGACAAGGTGGCCGACCGGCTGGCGGAAATGGATTTCTACCGCAAGGATCACCGCCTGATCTGGCGCGCCATCAACGAGCTGGCGAACAAGGGCATGCCCTGCGATGCGGTGACCCTGGGCGACTGGTTCGAGAGCAACGGGCTGGCCGAGATGGTCGGCGGCGCCAGTTACCTGATCGAACTGGCCAACAGCACGCCCAGCGCCGCCAACATCGCCGCCTACGCCGAGATCGTGCGCGAGAAGTCGGTGATGCGGCAGCTGATCGACGCGGGCACCTCGATCACCGAGGACGGCTACCGGCCCGAGGGCAAGAGCGTGCAGGAGGTACTGGAAAGCGCCGAACAGCGCGTGTTCCACATCGCCGAATCCGGTGCGCGCGGCAAGAAGGATTCCGTCTCCATGCGCGAGGCGGTGAAGGACGCCTTCCGCCTGCTCACCGAGCGCTACGAGAACCGCGGCCAGCTGACCGGCATCACCACCGGCTTCACCGACCTGGACAACCTCACGTCGGGCCTGCAGCCCTCGGACCTGATCATCGTGGCCGCGCGCCCGTCGATGGGCAAGACCGCGTTTGCGCTGAACATCGCCGAGACCGCCGCGCTGCGCAGCAAGAAGGCGGTGGTGGTGTTCTCGATGGAAATGTCCGCTTCGCAGCTGGCATTTCGCCTGATCTCCTCGATCGGCCGCATCCACCAGCAGCACCTGCGCAACGGCGATCTGGAAGAGGAGGACTGGCCGCGGGTTTCCAACGCCATCGCGATCCTGTCCGAAGCGAAGATCTTCATCGACGATACGCCCAGCCTGTCGCCGGTGGAACTGCGTTCGCGCGCGCGCCGCCTGCACCGCGAGCATGGCGGCCTGGGCTTGATCGTGATCGATTACCTGCAGTTGATGCAGGTGCCCGGCAACAAGGAAAACCGCGCCACCGAGATCTCCGAAATCTCGCGCTCGCTGAAGGGTCTGGCCAAGGAACTGAACGTGCCGGTGATCGCGCTGTCGCAGCTGAACCGCTCGCTGGAGCAGCGCGCTGACAAGCGCCCGATGATGTCCGACCTGCGCGAATCCGGCGCCATCGAGCAGGACGCGGACGTGATCATGTTCATCTACCGCGATGACTACTACAACAAGGAATCGCCGGACAAAGGCATGGCCGAGATCATCATCGGCAAACAGCGCAACGGCCCCACCGACACCTGCAAGCTGACCTTCCTGGGCCACTACACCAAGTTCGAGAATTACGCGGCGGATTCGTTCGTGGGGAGTTTTGATTAGGGCCGGGATGGGTGATTCGGGATTCGGGATGACCAGACATTCGTCTGTTGAAAGCCGGGATTCGGGATTTGGAAGGGCTGCTTCGCTCCCTCTTCCCCGGGCGCAGCGCGGGGAGAGGGTTGGGGTGAGGGGGTGCCACACCTTTCGAAGCGCCAGCGCCAACCACGCGCGGCGAAAACCTACAAGCATCCCCGTCATGGTGTCTCGCCGTCTGCGATGACTGCCGTCTAAGCTTCAACGCCTCACTACACCGCTGGATTCCGCATGGCCAAAGCCAAGACCGCCTACGTTTGCACCGATTGCGGTGCCGAGCACAGCAAGTGGCAGGGCCAGTGTGTGGAGTGCGGTGTGTGGAACACGCTCAGTGCGGTGGTGCTGGCACCCTCATCGCCCGCGGCGGCCGTGTCGGCGGGCGCGCAGCGCTCCAATTACGCCGGTCATGCGGCTGGCTCCGCCAAGATCACACCGCTGACCGAGGTGGCGCTGACCACCGAGGCGCGCACGCTGACGGGCATCGGCGAGCTGGACCGGGTGTTGGGTGGTGGCCTGGTGCAGGGCTCGGTGGTGTTGATCGGCGGCGATCCGGGCATCGGCAAGTCGACCTTGCTGCTGCAGATGCTGGGCACGCTGGGCGCGCACCTGCCCAGCGTGTATGTCACCGGTGAGGAATCGCTGTCACAGGTGGCTTCCCGCGCGCAGCGGCTGGACCTGCCGCTGGCGCCGTTGCAGGCGCTGGCCGAGACCTGCATCGAGCGGATACTGGAACAGGCGTTGACGACGCGGCCGCGGGTATTGGTGATCGATTCGATCCAGACCATCTGGACCGAGCTGCTGACCGCCGCGCCTGGTTCGGTGTCGCAGGTGCGCGAGTCGGCGGCCAAGCTCACCCGCTTCGCCAAGGAGACCGGCACCAGCGTGTTCCTGGTCGGCCACGTCACCAAGGAGGGCGGTATCGCCGGCCCGCGCGTGCTGGAGCACATGGTCGACGCGGTGCTGTATTTCGAGGGCGAATCGGGTTCGCGCTTCCGCGTGCTGCGTGCGTTCAAGAACCGCTTCGGCGCGGTCAACGAGCTGGGCGTGTTCGCGATGAGCGACAAGGGCCTGCGCGAGGTGCCCAATCCGTCGGCGATCTTCCTCTCATCGCATGCGGGCCCGACCCCGGGCAGCGCAGTGATGGTGACGCGCGAGGGCACCCGGCCGCTGCTGGTGGAAGTGCAGGCGCTGGTCGACCAATCGTCGCTGGGCAATCCGCGCCGCGTCACGCTGGGGCTGGAACAGAACCGTCTTGCCATGCTGTTGGCGGTGCTGCATCGGCATGGCGGCGTGGCCGCGTACGACCAGGACGTGTTCGTCAACGTGGTCGGCGGTATCCGCGTGCAGGAAACCGCGGCCGACCTGCCGGTGCTGTTGGCGGTGCTGTCATCGCTGCGCGACCGGCCGCTGCCCGAGCACATGATCACCTTTGGTGAAGTCGGTTTGTCGGGTGAGATCCGTCCGGTGCCCAATGGCGAGGAGCGCCTGAAGGAGGCCGCGCATCACGGCTTCCGCCAGGCAATCGTGCCCAAGGCCAATGCGCCGAAGAAGGGCAAGGTGGGCGACATGCAGGTGATCGGCGTCGAACGCCTCAGCGAAGCGATCGACGCCTGCCGCTGAAGCTTGTGTAGGAGCGACTTCAGTCGCGATGCTCTCCACCAATCCAGAGCAGAGCAGAAGCATCGCGGCTGAAGCCGCTCCCACAGACATCGCGCTGGCGCACGATGCTTTGTCGAATCCCTAATCCCTAATCCCCAATCCCGGCTTCTTCAATACACACCCTGATCGATCATCGCGTCGGCCACCTTGCGGAAGCCGGCGATGTTGGCGCCCAGCACCAGGTTGTGCGGCTGGCCGAATTCCTCGGCGGCGGCGGTGCAGCTCTGGTAGATGCCTGACATGATCTCATGCAGCTTGCCGTCGACCCGTTCCATGGTCCATTGCTGCATGCCGCTGTTCTGCGCCATTTCCAGCTGGCTGGTGGCGACACCGCCCGCATTGGCCGCCTTGCCCGGGCCGTAGGCGATCTTGCTTGCCAGCAGCACGTCGATGGCGTCGGCGGTGGAGCCCATGTTGGCGCCTTCGGCGATGCAGGTGACGCCGTTGGCCAGCAGCGCCCTGGCATCGGCGGCGGTGACCTCGTTCTGCGTGGCCGAGGGGAACGCGGCATCGGCCTTGATGCGCCATACGGCATGGCCGTCGTCGGGGTAATCGCCGCGCGGGATATAGGTGGCGTCGGGGTGGTGCGCCGTGTACTCGCTCAACGAGGCGCGCTTGACCTCCTTCAGCAGCTTCAGCGTTTCCAGGTTGATGCCGGCCGGGTGGTGGATCGTGCCCAGCGAATCGGAGCAGGTGATCGGCCGTGCGCCCAACTGGTACAGTTTCTCGATGGTGTAGATCGCCACGTTGCCGGCGCCGGACACCAGGCACACCTTGCCCTCGAAATCCTCACCGCGGGCCTGCAGCATGTGCTGCGCGAAATAGACCGTGCCGTAGCCGGTGGCTTCCTTGCGCCCCAGCGAACCGCCCCAGTTCAGTCCCTTGCCGGTCAGCACGCCCTCGTAGTGGCCGGTGAGGCGCTTGTACTGGCCATAGAGATAGCCGATTTCGCGCGTGCCCACGCCGATGTCGCCGGCGGGTACGTCGGTGGTCGGGCCGATGTGGCGGTACAGCTCGTTCATGAAGGACTGGCAGAAGCGCATCACCTCGGCGTCGGATTTGCCCTTGGGGTCGAAATCCGAACCGCCCTTGGCGCCGCCGATGGACAAGCCGGTGAGGGCATTCTTGAAGATCTGCTCGAAACCCAGGAACTTGATGATGCTGGCGTTGACCGACGGGTGGAAACGCAGGCCGCCCTTGTACGGGCCCAGTGCCGAGCTGAATTGCACGCGATAGCCCTTGTTGACCTGCACCTTGCCGGCGTCGTCGGTCCAGCAAACCCGGAAGAAGATCTGCCGCTCCGGCTCCACGATGCGTTCGATGATGTTGTGCTGGCGGTAGCGCGGCTCGGCGTCCAGCAGCGGCTGCAGACATTCCAGAATTTCGCCGGCAGCCTGGTAAAACTCGGTTTGCGCCGGACTGCTCTTGCGCAGGCGCGTCAGCGTCTCGTGGATGAAGGACATCAAGGATTCCCCGGGAAGAAGTGTCGGAAGGCAGGCATCGCCGAGCCGCAATGTATTAATGCGTTAGTGCGATAGCCTGCAATATAGTGCGATGCACAAACCGCGCGCAACCGGTGCGTGCAGCGGGATGACCGACCGGGCCGCGTCCGCGCCCCGCCCGGCAGGCTCCTAAGAGGTGAACACCACCGTCTTGCTGCCGTTGAGCAGGATGCGGTCGTCGAGGTAGTGACGCAGGGTGCGCGCCAGCACGCGGCGCTCGATATCGCGGCCGATGCGGATCATGTCCTCGGCGGTATCGCGATGGGTGACGCGCTCGATGTCCTGCTCGATGATCGGGCCTTCGTCCAGCTCAGCGGTGACGAAATGCGTGGTGGCGCCGATCAGCTTGACCCCGCGCCGGTGCGCCTGGTGGTACGGCCGGGCGCCCTTGAAACCGGGCAGGAAGGAGTGGTGGATATTGATGCAGCGGCCGGCCAGCTTCGTGGTCAGCTCATCCGACAGCACCTGCATGTAGCGGGCAAGCACCACCAGATCGCACTGGCTCTGCTCGATCACCTGCCACAGCAGCGTCTCCTGCGCGGCCTTGTGGTTGCGGTCGGCGGGCAGGTAGTGGAATGGGATGGCGTCGAGGTCGAGGTGGCGATACGTCTCGCGCGGATGGTTGGCGACGATGCCGGCGATATCCATCGACAGCTCGCCGGTGCGCCAGCGGTACAACACGTCGGCCAGGCAGTGGTCGAACTTCGAGACCAGCAACAGCACGCGTCGCCGCTCGCCGCGGTCGCGCAGCTGCCACTGCATGTCGAAGCGCTCGGCGATCGGGGTGAAGGCGGCCTGCAGCCCGGCCAGCGTGGCATCGGCGGCCAGCGCCTCGAACACGATGCGCATGAAAAAGCGACCCGTGTCGGTGTCGTCGAATTGCTGCGCTTCCAGGATGTTGTTGCCCTGCGCCGCGAGATGGCCGGATACCGCCGCCACGATGCCCGGGCGATCCGGGCACGACAACGTCACCACGAATTGCGCTGCCGCCATGTCAGATATTCCGGTGCAGGACCAGCTCCAGCACCGCCTTGCTGCCGAAAAACGCCAGCACCAGCACGGTCATGCCGATCAGGGTGAGATTGACCGCGCGGGTACCGCGCCAGCCCTGACGCCAGCGGCCCAGCAGCAGGGTGCCGAACACCAGCCAGGCGAACACCGACAGCACTGTCGTATGGACGAGATGCTGGGCGCGGATGTTTTCGATGAACAGCGCGCCGCTGAGCAGGGCCACGGTCAACAGCGCGAAACCGCCCGCGATCAAGCGGAACATCAAAGCCTCGGTTTGCGTCAGCGGCGGCAGTGCACGCAGCCAGTTGCCGAAATGCCGGGCGCGCAGCGCGCGTTCCTGCACCGCCAGCAGGATCGCCAGCACGGCCGCGATCGACAATACGCTGAAGGCCAGCAAGGCCAGCGTCACATGCAGCTTGATCGGCCAGTCCATCTGCAGCGGCGCCGTGGGCGCCGCCACGAAACCATCCAGGAACAGGAACAACGCCGCCAGCGGAAACACCACCACGCCCAGCGCCGCCACCGGGCGAGACAGGTTGACCAGCAGCGTCAGCGCGGCCACGACACAGGCCACCAGCGACAGCGCCGCAAAAAAATGCAGGTCCAGCGCGCCGCGGTGTATGCCCAGCAAGATGCCTGCGTGCAGCAGCACGGCCGCCCCCGCCAGGCACAAGGCCAGCCGGTTGAGCGGCTGTCCGCCGCTCAGCAACGGGCGCGCCAACCCGCCCGCTGCAGCGAGGTAGAGCACGACGGCAAGCAGCGCGAGCACATGGACGGACATAGCCGTGAAGTGTCGCACACGGCATGGGCGAGTGCAGCAGGGGCTCCGCGCATGCTTCCGGGCACGCGCATCGACAAAGTCGGGCCGGGAGCGGCGGACGTGTCTGGTATATTTGCGGGCTAGCCCCAGCTCGTGCCCTCATCATGTTCGAATCGCTCAGCCAACGCCTTTCCACCACCGTCAACCGTCTGCGCGGCCGTGGCCGGCTGACCGAGGAAAACATCCGCGAATCGCTGCGCGAGGTACGCATCGCCCTGCTGGAAGCAGACGTGGCGTTGCCCGTGGTGCAGGCCCTGATCCAGCGGATCAAGGTGCGCGCGGTGGGCCAGGACGTGATGAAGAGCCTGTCGCCCGGCCAGGCGCTGATCAAGGTGGTCAGCGACGAGCTGACCACGGTGATGGGCAGCGCCAACACGGAGCTGAACCTTGCCCAGCAGCCACCCGCCGTGGTGTTGCTGGCCGGCCTGCAGGGCGCGGGCAAGACCACCACGGTGGCCAAGCTGGCGCGGCTGCTGACCGAGCGCAAGAAGAAAAAGGTGATGGTGGTCAGCTGCGACGTCTACCGTCCCGCCGCCATCGAGCAGTTGCGCACCCTGGCCGGTCAGGTCGGGGTGAGCTTCTTCCCCTCCGACGCAGGCCAGGACCCGGTCGCCATCGCCAAGGCGGCGGTCGCTGCGGCTCGGCGCGAGGTGGTGGACGTGCTGATCGTCGACACCGCCGGCCGCCTGCACGTGGACGAGGCGATGATGGCCGAGATCAAGGCGCTGCACGCCGCGATCACCCCGGTCGAAACCCTGTTCGTGGTCGATTCCATGACCGGCCAGGACGCGGCCAACACCGCCAAGGCGTTCAGCGATGCCTTGCCGCTGACCGGCGTGATCCTCACCAAGACCGACGGCGATGCCCGCGGCGGTGCGGCCTTGTCGGTGCGTTATGTCACCGGCCGGCCGATCAAGTTCCTTGGCGCGGGCGAGAAGACCGACGCGCTGGAACCGTTCCACCCCGACCGCCTGGCCCAGCGCATCCTGGGCATGGGCGATGTGTTGTCGCTGGTGGAGGAGGTCGAGCGCAAGGTCGATCAGGACAAGGCGCAGAAGCTGGCCCAGAAGGTGATGAAGGGCAAGCGCTTCGACCTCAACGACATGAAGGATCAGCTGGAGCAGATGGGCAACATGGGCGGCCTGGCCGGCCTGATGGACAAGCTGCCGGGCATGGGCAACCTGCCGGACAGCGTGAAATCCAAGGTCAACGACGGCGAGATGAACCGCATGATCGCCATCATCTGCTCGATGACCAAGAAGGAGCGTCGCCATCCCGATCTGCTGAATGGCTCGCGCCGCGCCCGTGTGGCGCGCGGCTCCGGCACCCAGCCGGCTGACGTCAACCGCCTGCTGAAGCAGTACATGCAGATGGAAAAGATGATGTCCAAGCTGTCCAGGGGCGGCAGCAAGGGCCTGATGCGGCAGATGCGCGGCGCGATGAAGGGCATGGGCGGGATGGGCGGTTTGCCGCCGATGCGCTGATGACGCAGGGAAGGGGCTTTTCCCGTTCCCTATTCCCTTTTCCCCATTCCCCCTCTAAAATGCCCCGTTTACCGCGCACGGTTCCCGTGCCGCTGCCGCATGGTGCGGCAACTCTGGAGTTTTACTATGGTCAAGATTCGTCTTTCGCGCGGTGGCGCCAAGGGCCGTCCGTTCTACCACGTTGTGGTGACCGATCAGCGCAACAAGCGCGACGGTCGCAACATCGAGAGCGTGGGTTTCTACAACCCGGTTGCGTCGGGCAAGGACAAGCGCCTTGAGCTGAACGTCGATCGCGTCAACGAATGGGTGGGCAAGGGCGCCCAGCTGTCCGACAAGGTCGCCGCGCTGGTCAAGGAAGCGGGCAAGCTGCAGCAGGCTGCCTGAGCGTGACGGCAGCCGGTCGGCGCGTCCTGATCGGGCGCATCGTCGGGCTGTATGGCGTGCAGGGCTGGCTCAAGATCGAATCCTGGGCTGAGCCGCGCATGCGGATCTTCGATTACCAGCCGTGGCTGCTCAGTGCAGCGCCCGGCGTGGAAACGCAGGTCAGCGGTGTCAAGGGTCGCGAACAAGGCAAGGGCATGGTGGCCCAACTGCCGGGTGTCGATGACCGTGAGCAGGCAGCGGCGTTGATCGGCAGCGACATCTACGTCAACCGCGATCAGTTGCCGCCGCCAGCCGAAGGTGAGTATTACTGGGTCGACCTCGAAGGACTCGAGGTGGTCACCACGGAAGATGTGTCGCTGGGGCGGGTCAGTCACCTGTTCGCCACCGGTGCCAACGACGTGGTGGTGGTGAGGGACGGCACGCGCGAGCGGCTGATTCCCTTCGTCCAGGGTTCGTATGTGCGATCGGTGGACTTGTCCGCAGGGCGCATGGTGGTGGACTGGGATCCCGAGTTCTGACATCGCCGGATCGAAAGGTCGCCGGATTGAAAGCCGGGGACCAGGCGGCAGAGGGCAAGGATTCATGCGTATCGATGTCGTCAGCCTGTTTCCCGACTTCGTGCGCCAGTGTGCCGCGGTCGGTGTGGTGGGACGCGCGCAGCAGCGGCAGTTGTTGCAGGTGGAAGCCTGGAACCCGCGCGACTACACCAGCGACCGCCACCGTACCGTGGATGCCAGCTCGTACGGCGGCGGCCCCGGCATGGTGATGATGATCGAGCCGTTGCGCGCCACCCTGGCGGCTGTGCGCGGCGCCGCGCCGGAACCGGCGCATGTGATTTACCTCAGCCCGCAGGGACCGCGGCTGACGCAGGGCAGGGTGGAGGCGCTGGCGAAAATGCCGCGAATCGCCCTGCTTTGTGGACGTTATGAAGGTGTGGACGAGCGGTTGCTGGCGCACGAGGTCGACGAAGAGCTTTCCATCGGCGACTATGTACTGTCCGGCGGCGAGCTGGCGGCGGCGGTAATCATCGACGCGGTGGGTCGCTTGCAGGAAGGCGCATTGAACGACGCGCTGTCAGCCGAGCAGGATTCATTCGCCAATGGCCTGCTCGACTGCCCGCACTATGCAAAACCGGTGCAGGACGCACTGGGTACCGTACCGGAGGTGCTGCTTTCCGGTGACCATGCGGCAATTGCCCGCTGGCGCCTGAAGCAGTCGCTGGGACGAACCTGGTTGCGCCGCCCCGACTTGTTGTCACGCTGCGTACTGGACAAGACCTCCCGTGCGTTGCTGGATGAATTCCGCCGCGAACACGCCAGCCAGGCGCTGTCGCGACAAAACGAAGCGGTCGATGATTGACCGCAGTTATTGAAAATACACAGGTGTTGCCATGAACAAGATCATTGAACAGTTCGAAGCCGAGCAGATTACCCGTCCCTTGCCGGAATTCGGCGCTGGCGACACCGTGGTGGTCAACGTCAAGGTGAAGGAAGGCAACCGCGAGCGCGTCCAGGCGTTCGAGGGCATCGTCATCGCCAAGCGCAGCCGCGGCCTGCATTCGGCCTTCACCGTGCGCAAGATCTCGCACGGCACCGGCGTGGAGCGCGTGTTCCAGGCGCACAGCCCGTCGATCGAGTCGGTCACGGTGAAGCGCAAGGGCAAGGTCCGCGGCGCCAAGCTGTATTACCTGCGTGGTCTGGAAGGCAAGGCCGCCCGCATCAAGGAAGACGTGGCCGCCGCCGCCGCGATCAAGGCCGCCCACAAGGCTGCCGTTGCCGCCGCTGCTGCTGCCGCCGAGTAATCGGCACGCACAGCTTCGGCTGGCGATAAAAAAACCCGCGCTCATGCGCGGGTTTTTTGTGCGCGGAACAATGTCCTCCGCCATTCGCTCCCCGTTTGGATATCCGTTCCAGCGGATGCCGCGTGGGCGATTCTGCCTTACAGCCGCTGCGGCGGCTGCAGGAAGTTGCCCTGCACGAAGTCCACGCCGCAGGCGAACAGCAGCGAGGTGCTGGTGGCGTCCTCGACCCATTCGGCAATCGTCTGGCGGTTCAGCTCGCGTGCCTGCTGGCAGATCTCGGTGACCTTCTTCTGGTTTTCCGGGTGCCGTGGCAGTTCCGCCATGTAGCTGCGGTCGATCTTCACGTAGTCGGCGTCGACGTGGTTCAGCAGCTGGAACGAGTTCAGGCCCGAGCCGAACTGCTCCAGCGCGAACTTGCCGCCCAGCTTCTTCCAGCCGTTGACGAATTCCTGGGTGGGCCGCAGCAAAGTCATGACCTTGCTCTCGGTCATTTCCAGCACGATGCGACCGTGCTTCAGGTTGGCGGCGGCCAGTTGTTCGCCCAGCCACGGGAGCAGGTGCTCATCCTGCAGCGAGGCGGCAGTGAGCTTGACGAAGAACGTGGTCGGCTGGCCGTGTTTGTCGCGCTCGCGCAAGGTCTTGATCGTCTGTTTCAGCACCCAGCGGTCGATGTCGCCGTTCAAGCCATGTTTTTCGGCGATCGGCATGAAGAATCCGGGCAGCACCTCGCCCTGCGGACCGTTCATGCGCAGCAGGATTTCCGAGAAGTCGCCCTCGGCGTCCTGCAGGCTGATCGCCTGCTGGTGATAGAGCATCAGGCCATCGTTGGCCAGCGCATCCTTCAACAGCCCCAGCCAGTACTGCTCGCGCTCCTCGTCGGCCTTCTCGCGGGCGGCCGGGTCATGCAGCTCCACCTTGCCGCCGCCCTGGCTCTGCGCATTGCGCAATGCCTGGCTGGCCTGGTTGAGCAGCAGGTCGGTGTTGGCGTTTTTCTCGCCCAGCAGGCTGCCGCCGATGCTGGTGTTGACGGTGATGGAGCGGCTGCCGGCGTCGAAGATTTCATTGCTGACGCTGTGTTGCAGCTTGCTGATCCACTCGCGGATGGCCTCGTCCTGGCGCGAATCGAGCACCACGCCGAACGTGTGCTCGGCCAGCATGCCGGCCACGTCGGTGGAGCCGAGCAGGATGCGGATGCGGTCGGCAAAGCCGGCAATCAGCTCGTCCGCCTTGCCCAGGCCGATGCTGGCCACGATCGACGACCAATTGTCCGGTTCGATCAGCAGCAATGCCTGGCCCTTCTTGCCATTGGCGGCGGCGGCGACGGCGGTGTCGATCCGCTCCAGCGTGTGGGCCCGGTTGAACAGGCCGGTGACCGGGTCCCGCTGCAGTTGCGCCAGCGCTGCCGGGTCGACCAGCTGGCGCCGGAACACGATCTGCAGGCAGGGCTCGCCCTCGAACGTGGCGGGGGCGAATTCCACCGTGGCATCGAAGTGGCTGGCGTCGGCGCGGCGTGCGCGCAGGGACAACTGGTTGGGCAGTTTCTCCTGCCCTTGCGGCCCGCGCAGGATCGCCTTGAACTCGTCGGCGTGGGTCGAGTCGATCATGTCCAGCACGGGCATGCCGAGCAGGTCGTCGAACTCGTCGTAGCCGAAGGTCTCCAGGTAGGCGCGGTTGGCGCGTACGTGCATGCCCTCGTGCACGTAGGCGATGGCGTCGGTGGAGGAGTCGAGCAGTGCGTCGCAGCGGCGTTCGGATTCGCGCAGCGAGGCTTCCAGCCGGCGCAGTTGCCGGCGCGCCTGCAGCGAATCGAACTCGCGCTGCAGCACCGCGGTGAGCTGCTTCGGATGGGTACGCGAGGCCACGCCGCGGGCGCCTCCCACAAACAGGTCCGCCACCAGCTGGTTGTCCATCGAGTTGACCAGGCCCAGCAGCGCGTAGTCGCGGCCGTAGGCGTCCATCAGTTTCACTACCTCGCGCAGCGACAGCGTGGTGATGGCCGGGTCGAACATCACGATATCGGGCCCCAGTTCATCCAGTGCGGCCTGCAACTGTTCGGCATTGGTGGCGCGGGCGGGGCGTACGGCGATACCCGAATTGCGCAGCAGGCTGATGATCTGCTCTGCCTCCTCCAGCGAGTTTTCGATGAAGAGGATCTTGATGACGAGGTCTTTTTTCATGGATGGCCGGGAAGAAGGTGGTCGTCACGAATCGTGTTGCAGGCATCAGGAATGCCCCGTGGCCCTATGTTTGTAACGGATAAAGCCCGCGGCTGCCAGAAAAAAACGCAGCCGGCGCTCAGAGCGGGCGCTTGGACGTATCGCCGCCTATTTCGCGCACCAGTCGCGGCACCAGGTAGCCCGGCAACCGCGCCCGCAACGCTTCCAGCAGTGCTATCGCCTCGACGTCGCCGACCTCGAAATGCGCGGTGCCGTGTACCCGATCGAGCTGATGCAGGTAGTACGGCAGCACCCCGGCGGCAAGCATCCGCTCGGACAGGGCGGCCAGCGTGTCGGCGTGATCGTTGATCCCTCGCAGCAGTACCGATTGATTGAGCAAGGTGGCGCCGGCGTCGCGCAGCCGCGCGCAGGCCGCGTCGACACCCGCGTCGAATTCATTGGCGTGGTTGGCGTGCAACACCACCACCTTCTGCAACGGCAGCGAAGCCAGCCACTTGAGGAAGGCGTCGTCGATCCGCTCCGGCAGCACCACCGGCAGGCGCGTGTGGATGCGCAGCCGCTTCACGTGCGGGATATCGGCCAGGCCGTGGGTCAGGTCCTCCAGCTTGCTGGTGGCCAGCGACAGCGGATCGCCGCCGGAGAGGATCAGTTCGCTGATCGACGGGTCGGCCTTCAGTTGCGCCAGCGCATCGCGCCATTGCGAGGCGGCGGCAATCTCCTCGCCATAGGGGAAATGGCGGCGGAAGCAGTAGCGGCAGTTCACCGCGCAACTGCCACTGGCGATCAGCAGGGCCCGGCCCTGGTACTTGTGCAGGAAACCCTGGCCGCTGCGCGACGCCATGTCGCCCACCGCATCCATCGTGAAGCCGGCCACCCGATCGTGTTCGGCGCGTTGCGGCAGCACCTGCAGCAGCAGCGGGTCGGCGGGATCGCCGTGGCGCATTCGCGCCACGAAACCACGCGGCACGCGCAGGGCGAAGCCGGCGTCGTCGGGTGGGATCAGGTCGGTACGATCGCCCAGGCCCACCGCCTGCAACAGCTCCAGCGGGTCGGTGATCGCGTCCCGCCACAGCGCGCGCCAGTCGGGCGCAGCGGACGATAGGCGGGAATGGGGGCTTGCGGTTATCATATCGGGCCTTGAATCGGGCGGTGACGCCCGTGACATCCATCCATTTTAGCCGCCCCTCGGGCGAAAACGACTCCGGAGCAGACAGCGCATGGCGACCCTTGGCCTCAACGACGTCAAAACGGGCAAGAAGATCCTTCACAACGGTGATCCCTGGATCATCACCGAAGCGGACTTCGTCAAACCCGGCAAGGGGCAGGCGTTCACCCGCATCCGCATCCGCAACCTGAAGGATGGCCGCACCACCGAGCAGACGCTGAAATCCAGCGATTCGTTCGAGGAAGCCGACGTCACCGATACCGACATGCAGTTGTCCTTCATCGACGGCATCGGCAAGGACCGCGTGTGGAACTTCATGAACATGGAGACCTTCGAGATGGTGCCCGCCTCGCTGGCCGCGATGGGTGATACCTGGAAGTGGCTGAAGGGCGAGGAGGAATGCGTGGTCACCCTGTTCAACGGCAACATCGTGGCCGTGCAGGCGCCGAAGTTCGTGGAACTGAAGATCGTCGAGACCGACCCGGGCGTGCGCGGCGACACCTCGGGCGGCGGCGGCAAGCCGGCCACGCTGGAGACCGGCGCCGTGGTGCGCGTGCCGCTGTTCGTCAACCAGGACGAAGTGATCAAGGTCGATACCCGCACCGGCGAGTACGACAGCCGCGTGAAGTGACGAACTGGCGCGCGGGCTTCGCCCGCGCCTTTGCCAGTTCGTCACCCCTGCGAAGGCAGGGGTCCAGTGGAGCACTCTGTGCGCAGCACGCAAAATCTCTCGCACACTGAAGCGCAAGTCGCTGGGTTCCAGCTTTCGCTGGAACGACGGGCATGGGGCGGCGCCGCAAGGTAAGCCGCCCTTCGCTTATCCGCCTACGGAGTTTTCCATGAGCGACATCCAAGCCCAATCCGTCGACCTGCTGATCGAAGCCCGCTGGGTGGTGCCGGTGGAGCCGCACGCCGTGGTGCTGGAGGACCACGCCGTGGTGGCCGATGGCGGCCAGATCGTCGCCGTGTTGCCCATTGCCGATGCCCGCGCCGCGTATGCACCGCGCGAGCGGGTCGAGCTGGGCGAGCACGCGCTGATCCCCGGCCTGGTCAACAGCCACACACACAACCCGATGACTTTGCTGCGCGGGTTGGCCGACGACCTGCCGCTGATGGTGTGGCTGCAGCAGCACATCTGGCCGGCCGAGGCGAAAGTGATCGGGCCGGAGTTCGTGCGCGACGGGGTGGAGCTGGCGGTGGCCGAGATGCTGCGCGGCGGCACCACCTGCGCCAGCGAGAACTACTTCTTTCCCGACGTGATCGGCGCCACCTACCGGCGCATGGGTTTCCGCGCGGTGGTCGGCCTGCCGGTAATCGAATTCCCCACCGCCTGGGCCACCACCCAGGACGACTATTTCGCCCGCGCCGTCGCGGTGCACGACAGCTTCCTCAGCGACAACCTGATCAGCACCGCGTTCGCCCCGCACGCGCCGTATACGGTGTCGGACGAGAGCTTCGAACGCATCCGCGTGCTGTCCGACCAGCTCGATATTCCGGTCCATCTGCACCTGCACGAAACCGCGCACGAGGTGGACGAGGCGAAGGCCAAGAGTGGCCTGCGTCCGTTCCAGCGGCTGCAGAAGCTGGGGCTCGTCAACGACCGCCTGATCGCCGTGCACATGACCCAGGTGACCGAGGGCGAGATCGCCGCCTGTGCCGCCGCCGGCGTGTCGGTGGTGCATTGCCCGGAGTCCAACCTGAAGCTGGCATCGGGTTTCTGCCCCGCGGAAAAACTGCGCCAGGCCGGCGTCAACCTGGCGCTGGGCACGGACGGCTGCGCCTCCAACAACGACCTGGACATGTTCGGCGAAATGCGTACCGCGGCCCTGCTGGCCAAGGCCGTGGCCGGCAATGCGGCGGCATTCGATGCGGCTTATGCATTGCGGGCCGCCACGCTGCATGGCGCGCGGGCGATCGGACTGGGGGCGTGCATCGGTTCGATCGAGGTGGGCAAGCAGGCCGATCTCGCCGCCGTGCGGCTCAGCGATCTGGAGACCCAGCCGCTGTTCAACGTCGTCTCGCAACTGGTGTACGCCACCGGCCGCCACCAGGTCACCGACGTGTGGATCGCCGGCCAGCGAAAACTGGCCGCGCGCGAGCTGCCCGACATCGACACCGCCGCCATCCTGGCCAAGACCCGCGCCTGGCGCGAACGCATCGCCGCCGCCTGATCACCGCATCCCACGGAGCCTTCCATGAACCGTTACCTGGTCTATCTGCTGCGCCGACCCGACGTCGATCCGGCGGTGGTGCCTTTGCACCTCGCTTTCCTCGACGACTTGCGTGCGCAGGGCAGGATCGAACTTTCCGGTGGCTTCAGCGACAAGTCCGGCGGCGCTTATCTGCTGCGCGCGGATGACCTTGCCGAGGCCCAGGCCATCGTGCAGCGCGACCCCGCGCACACCAGTGGCGGCTGGATCATCACCGTGCACGAATGGCTGGCGCGGTAAACTGCGCTTTCCCCGAGAGGTTTTGTGATGTCGACCGCATCCCCCGAACGCGCCGCCGATAGCCGTCACGACGGCAATGTCAGCGCCGCCGAAATCGCCCGTTTCGATACCCTGGCCGCGCGCTGGTGGGATCCCGATGGCGAGTCCCGCCCGCTGCACGATCTCAACCCGGTGCGCTTCGCCTATATCGCCGAACGCGTCGAGCTGGCGCAGGCGAAGGTGGCCGATGTCGGCTGCGGCGGCGGCCTGCTGAGCGAGGCACTGGCCCGCGCCGGCGCCCGCGTCACCGGCATCGACCTGGGCGGGAAGGTGATCGAGATCGCGCGGTTGCACCTGCACGAATCGGCGTTGTCGGTGGATTACCGCGTGCAGTCGTCCGCCGAGCTGGCCGCGGCCGAGCCCGCCTCATTCGACGACGTGTGCTGCATGGAACTGATCGAGCACGTACCCGATCCGGCCGCGCTGGTGACCGATCTTGCCGCGATGCTGAAACCCGGCGGCCAGTTGTTCATGTCCACCCTCAACCGCACGCCAGCCGCGTTCGGCGCCGCCATCGTGGGCGCCGAATACGTGATGCGCATGCTGCCGCGTGGCACCCATCACTACGCGCAATTCCTGAAACCGTCCGAGCTGGGCCGGTTGTTGCGACAGGCCGGTCTGGAGCTGGAGGACGTCAGCGGCCTGGGCTACAACCCGCTGGCGCGCAAGGCCTGGATCAGCCGCTTCACCGCGATCAACTACGTGCTCAGCGCACGCAAGCCGCTATGACGCCGTTGCCGGAAAATATCCAGGGCGTGCTGTTCGACCTGGACGGCACCTTGCTCGACAGCGCGGCCGACCTGTACGGCGCGCTGGTCGAACAATGCGCCGAGGAGGGCGAACCCGCGCCCGCTTACGATGCCGTGCGCCAGGTGGTATCGCGCGGTTCGACCGCGATCCTGCAGCAGGGTTTTCCGCGGCGCGACGACGCCGAACGCAAGGCGCTGCTGCCCCGCTACCTGGCGCTCTACCAGCGCATGCTGGCGCAGCAGACGCGGGCGTTCGACGGCGTGGATGCGCTGCTGCAACAACTTGAACAAGAAGGCCTGCGCTGGGGCATCGTCACCAACAAGCCGGGCTTTCTTACCGACGAGCTGGTGCAGCGGATCGGCTGGGCGTCGCGCGCCGCCGCAGTGGTTTCCGGCGACACCCTGCCGGTGAAAAAACCCGACCCCGCACCCGTGCTGCTGGCCTGCGAACGGGCAGGGCTGCAACCGGCACGCTGCGTCTTCGTGGGCGATGATCGTCGCGACGTGCTGGCGGGCGAGGCGGCGGGGCTGTACACGGTGGCGGTGAGCTGGGGCTATCTCGACGGCGGCGATCCGCACAGCTGGGGCGCCGACGCGGTGGTGGACCAACCCGCGCAGCTGGCCGCGTTGCTGATGCCGTCATCGGTCGCGGCATGAGCGACGGAGACACAAGCAACGCAGCGTGGCAGGGCTTCATCGACAAATGGCTGGCGGCGCAACCCCAGCAGCGCGTGGCGCTGGTGTTCGTCGATGGCCATCGCCATCCCGGCCATATCGCGCTGGCCGCGCTGGAGCAGGAACTGCTTGATGCCGCCTACGGCATCCGCGAGCCGCAGGTGGCCGCTGCCAAACTGGGTTGGTGGGCGGAAGAGTTGTCCGGCGCGGCCAGCAGTGGCGGCCGTCATCCGCTGACCCAGGTGCTGTTCGATGACGAGCGCGCGCACGCGATTGCGGCCGAACAGTGGGTGGCGCCGGTGCTGGCGGCGATGGCCCAGCTTGAACAGGGCACCGCCGCGGATTTCGCCGCCCAACTGGACGCGGCTCTGCCGCTGCATGGTGCGCTGGCGGCGCTGGAAACGGCGTGGTGGTATGGCGCTGCGGCTCCGAGCGATCGCGCTGCAAGGCTGGCCACGCTCGACCATTTGCTGGATGCGCTGCTGCGCACCGAGGTCGACGCCGGTCGCGACCGCCTGCCGCTGTCGATGGCCAACCTGGCCCGCCACGGCTTGAGCCGATCGCAGCTGGGTCAGGCCAGCGCGGCGCGGCAACAGGCGATCCAGGATCAACTGCGCGAGCTGCTGCAGAGCTGGCGCGAAGCGGCCCACCTGCCCGGACCGCTCAGCGTGTTTCGTGCGCTGGCCTCCAGCCACGGCATGCGGATGGCGCAACGCGCGGCGCGCGCGCCCGATGCGCTGGCCAGCCTCGGTGCGGAGCGTCCGCGCATCCGGCCGGTGACTACATGGCGCGCATGGCAGGCCGCGCGCGCGTGGCGCCGCAACGCGTCGTGAGCCGTGGCGAAAACGCAGCGTTTCCGCCGCGGCTATTGCACCGGGGCGCTGATGCCTCAAACTTGAACGTCGCGGCGCCATGCATCCCCGCCACGACGATCCCCAGGACAAAACCATGACCAACCAGGAAAACACCGCCCGCCTGCTACCCGATGTGGCCGTGCACGCACAGCCGCATCTCGCCGGCGCGCTGGACTGGGTCGGTATGGCCGAGATCCAGGTGCCGGTGCGTTTCGATGCCGGCGATGGCGATGTGCAGCGCGCCAGCGCGCGGGTTGGCGCCTTCGTGAACCTGAAACGGCCGGACAAGCGCGGCATCCACATGTCGCGGCTGTACCTGCAGGCCGAGCAGGCGCTGAGCACGCAAACGCTCAGCGCCGAGACGCTGCAGGCGCTGCTGCGCGGTTTTCTCGACTCGCACGCCGATCTGTCCGACCGTGCCTGCCTCAGCATCCGTTTCGAGCACCTGGTGCGCCGGCCTGCGCTGCGCAGCGCCAACAGCGGCTGGCGCGCCTATCCGGTGACCATCGAGGCCAGCCTCACCGGCAGCGCGTTCCTGCTGGAGCTGGGCACCGAGGTGGTTTATTCGTCCACCTGTCCGGCGTCGGCGGCGTTGTCACGGCAGTTGATCCAGGACCAGTTCGCCAGCGATTTCGCGGCCGACGCCACGCTCGATCGCGCCGCGGTGCTGGAATGGCTGGGCAGCGAAAAAGGTATCGTGGCCACGCCGCATGCGCAGCGCAGTGTCGCCTGTCTGCGGGTGCGTCCCGCGGCGGGTGCGCCGTTGCAATTGATCAACCTGATCGATCGCGTCGAGGCGGCACTCGGTACGCCGGTGCAGACGGCGGTGAAGCGCCAGGACGAGCAGGCCTTCGCGCTGGCCAACGGCGGCAACCTGATGTTCTGCGAGGACGCGGCCCGCCGTATCCAGAAGGCACTCGATGCCGATGCCGCGCTGGATGATTTCCACATCCGCGTGGAGCATCAGGAAAGCCTGCATCCGCACGACGCCGTAGCGTATGCCAGCAAGGGCGTCGACGGCGGCTACGGCGGCGTCAAGTTCTAGCGCTGTTTCGCCGGCGCCGCGTTGGTGCTGGCTGTATCTGTTTTGCGATGGGTGATGTGCCGTGGCTGGTGCCTCGTCCCTTGCGCTCTCGATCGAAGACACCATGCAGACCCGCGCCGAAAACATCCCCTTGTCCGTCGCCCCGGAAGCGTCGCCCGAGCGCACGCAGTTCGCCGTACTCGGCGGCATCAGCGTGGCGCACATGCTCAACGACATGATCCAGTCGTTGATCCTGGCGATCTACCCGCTGTTGAAAAGCGATTTCCACCTCAGTTTTGCCCAGGTTGGCCTGATCACGTTGACCTACCAGCTCACCGCCTCGCTGCTGCAGCCGCTGGTGGGCATGGTGACCGACCGCAAGCCGATGCCGTATTCGCTGCCGATCGGCATGGGCTTCACCTTGAGTGGCCTGCTGCTGCTGTCGGTGGCGCCCACCTTCCCGATCCTGCTGCTGGCGGCGGCGCTGGTCGGTACCGGCTCATCGGTGTTCCATCCGGAATCCTCGCGCGTGGCGCGGATGGCCTCGGGCGGGCGGCACGGCCTGGCGCAATCGCTGTTCCAGGTCGGCGGCAACACCGGCTCGTCGCTGGGCCCGCTGCTGGCGGCATGGCTGGTTGTGCCGCACGGGCGCGGCAGCGTGGCGTGGTTCTCGCTGGCGGCGTTGCTGGCGATCGTGGTGCTGCTGCAGGTGGGCCGTTGGTACGGCCGCCACCACCTCACCCGCGGCAAATCGCGGTCGCGGCATCTGGCGGTGGTGGCGTTGCCGCGCAACAAGGTGATCGCGGCGCTGGGCGTGCTGGGCCTGCTGATCTTCTCCAAGTTCTTCTACCTGGCCAGCCTCAGCAGTTATTACACGTTCTACCTGATGCACAAGTTCGGCGTCTCGGTGCAGAGCGCGCAGGTGCATTTGTTCGTGTTCCTGTTCGCGGTGGCGATGGGCACGCTGGTGGGCGGCCCGGTGGGCGATCGCATCGGGCGCAAGTGGGTGATCTGGGTTTCGATCCTGGGCGTGGCGCCGTTCACCCTGGCGCTGCCGCATGTGGGGCTGATGTGGACCGGCGTGCTGACGGTGATCATCGGCCTGATCCTGTCCTCGGCGTTCTCGGCCATCCTGGTCTACGCGCAGGAACTGGTGCCGGGCCGCGTGGGCATGATCTCGGGCCTGTTCTTCGGCTTCGCCTTCGGCATGGGCGGCATCGGCGCCGCCGTGCTGGGTGCGCTGGCCGACGTGCACGGCATCGAATATGTCTACGGCCTGTGCGCCTTCCTGCCGCTGATGGGCCTGATCACGGTGTTCTTGCCGAACATCGAAAAGCGCGCCCACGCCTGACGCTTGCGCGGGCGCGCACCTTGGGGCAAGGCTCTTGCTTCAAGGTTGCACTAAACAAAAGCGTCGCGACTGAAGTCGCTCCTACAGATCGCCGAAGCTGGCTACTTGCGCTCGGCGGCGCTCTTGTCGCGGATGGCGCGGAATTCGGAATCCTTGCTCCAGTCCGGCCATGCATCGGAATTGGCCAGGTCGTTGCCTACCGTGTAGAGCAACTGCAGGTCGCGGGCCATGCCGGTGAATGACCAGTCGGCCCGCCATTCGTCGGCGGGCTGGTGGTAGCGCTTTTCGGTGTAGTCGTCTTCGGCCGCCTTGCCCGCGGCAACGCCGCCATCGACCCAGTCATTGCCCGAGCCGAACGAGACGGCGGGTACGCCGCGCTTGGCGAACGAGAAATGATCGGAGCGGAAGAAGTAGCCGGCTTCCGGTTTCGGGTCGGGCGTGTAGACCATGCCGTAGGACTTCGCCGCCGCGATCAGATCATCCAGCAAGCCCAGCCTGGCGCTGCCGGAAATGGTGAAGTTGTGGGCGGGGCCGTGCGGATCGAGCGCGTCGACGTTGAGTACGCCGGCGGTTTTCGCCAACGGGTACAGCGGATTGGCGGCGTAGTACTCGGAGCCGAGCAGGCCTTTTTCCTCGGCGGTGACGTTGAGGAAAATCACCGAGCGCTCCGGCTGAGGACCGTGCGCGAACGCGCGGCCCAGTTCGATCAGCGCCGCGGTGCCGGTGGCGTTGTCCACGGCGCCGTTGTAGATGCGGTCGCCCCTGGCGTCGGGTGCGCCGACGCCAAGGTGATCCCAGTGCCCGCTGTAGATCACGGTTTCGTCGGGGCGCTTGCTGCCCTCGACGCGGCCGACGATGTTGTGCGAGGTGATCACCTTGGTATCGGCCTTGAAATGGGCCGAGAGGCTTTCGCCTTTCAGCACCACCGGGCGGAAATCGCGGGTTTGCGCTTTTTGTTTCAGCGCCTCGAAATCCAGCCCCGCGCCCTTGAACATGGCCACTGCCAGATCGCGCTGGATCCAGCCTTCCAGTTCGGGATGCACTTCGGCCGGCTTGTCGCGCACGATGTCGAACATCGTGTTGGTGTTGGAATTCTTCACCGTGGCCCAGCCGTAGGATGCGGGCGCGGTTTCGTGGATCACCAGCATGCCCAGCGCGCCTTGCCGCGCGGCTTCCTCGTACTTGTAGGTCCAGCGGCCGTAGTAGGTCATGGCCTTGCCGCCGAAGTCCCCCTTGCCGGTTTCGAAATCGGGGTCGTTGATCAGCACCACGGCGATCTTGCCGCGCAGATCCACGCCCTTGAAGTCATCCCACTGGCGCTCGGGTGCCTTGACGCCGTAGCCCACGAACACCAGCGGCGCATCGGCGATGGTTACGCTGTTGCTGCCGTTGGTGGGGGCGCGCACCGCGATCTGTTCACCCTGGGTCAGCGCTTGCGGCTTGCCGTCGATGGTGAGCGTCAACGCCGGCGTGCCGACGATCGCGCTGCGCAACAGCGGCACGGCCTGGGTCCAGGTGCGCTTGCCGTCGACGATGTCGCCGCCGGGCTGCACGCCGGCGGCCTTCATCTGCGCCACCACGTAGTCGATGGTGCGCGTCTCCGCCGGCGTGGCCGGGCCGCGGCCCTCGAACGCGTCGGAGGACAGCGTCTTCACTTCCGCGGACAGGCGCTGGGTGCTGAAGGTCGGTGGGGCGGCGGCGATCGCCAGCGTGCAGGTGGACAACGCCAGCGTGGAGAGGATCAGTCGTTTCACGGGCAACTGCCTGTCGGAAAGGTTCTCCGATAGTAGTCAGCGGGGCGGGGCGTATCCATGTGTCGGTGGGCATGGTCGATCCACCGGTGCGGCCTAATTCGAGGGCGATACCTGCAGCCGCAGATAGCCTTCGGCCACCAGCGCGTCCAGGTTCGCGGTCAGCGGCAGGTCGGTGGTTCCGGCCGCCGGCGTGTGCAACTGGCGCACGCCGACCCAGCTGTTGCGGCCGTTGTGCTTGGCCGCGTACAGGCACTGGTCGGCCAGGCTCACCACGTCTTCCCAGCTGAACCGCCACGGCTCGCTGGGCAGCACGGGGTAGCTGGCAAAGCCGATCGAGCAGGTGCGGCGGATGAACACGCCGTTGCCGAGGTCGAATTCGTGCTGCGCCATCAGGCGGCGGATGTGCTCGGCGATCACCGGCCCCGATTCGCTGTTGGTGCGGCGGGCGATGACCAGGAATTCCTCGCCGCCCCAGCGTACCGGTGTATCCGTTTCGCGGATGGCGGCGAGGGTGATGTCGCGCAGCTGCGCCAGCACGCGATCGCCTGCCGCGTGCCCGTAGTGATCGTTGACGTCCTTGAAGTGGTCGATGTCGATCAGCAGGAACAGCAGGTTGATGTTGGCGGCGGGGCCTTGGGCTGAGTTCGGGCCGAGTTCGCGATACAGGCGCAGTACCGAGGCGACGTCACGGCCCACGTTTTCCAGCGCATAGCGGCGGTTTTTCATGCCGGTAAGCGCATCAGTAATGGTCTGCCGCTGCAGTGCGCAGTTGGCTTCCTCGAGCGCGTGGTTCGATGCGGAAAGCTCCTCGGTACGCTGCTCGATCAGGCGCGCCAGCTCGCGGTTGCGCCGCTGCAGCACGGCGGAGCGCAGCTGGATACCCAGCGCGGCCACCAGATAAGCCAGCACGAAATAACCCAGATAGGCCCACCAGGTGCGATACCACGGTGGCAGCACCTGGAAGGCAAATTCCGCGTCCGCGCCGATGTTGCCGCGGAAATCGCGCGAACGCACGCGGAAGCGGTAATCGCCCTCGTGGATGTTGGTGTAGTCGCGATAGGTTTCCGTGCTCCAGTCCGACCAGCGCGCATCGGCGCCTTCCAGTTGCACCTGAAAGGTGTTGGCGGCGCGCGCGCGGAAATTCGGCGCGGCGTAATCGAAGCGCAGGCTGTTGTTGCCCCATGGCAACTTCAGCGTGGGCGGTGTGGTGCTTGCGCCGCCCCACAACACATGGCCGTTTCCGTCGGAAATCTTGCGCAGCAAGGTGGGCAGCGGCTTGTCCGGCGGCGGGGTGATCGAGGAGTCCAGTCGATACAGGCCGTCGCTGGAGCCGAACCAGGTGATGCCGTCGGGCTCGGCGTAGAGGGTGTACATCTCCACCCCGGACAGCGCGCGCAACGGTTGCGGCTCCCAGTGGTAGTGGCCCTTGGCATCGGCCACGGCCACGCCGGTTTCGCGGATGGTCTTGGTGCCGTCGGCGGTGTACATCCAGATGTGCCCGGGCACGCTTTCGCTGAGTCGTGAAAGCCGCCTTGCACCCTGTGGGAACAGGCTGGCGAACGCGGTATCCGGTTGCAGCCTGGCGCGCTTCTCGTCGTAGAGGTAGATGCCCTGGGCGGTAACCACGCGCAACCCGGCGGCGAGCGACATCACGAACGCATAGTTGGGGCCGGCGACCGAATCACGGTGCTGCTGGAACGACTGCGTATGCGGTGGCACGCCGTCGCCTGGCTGCCATCCGTCCGGCAGGGCAACGCGGATGGCGCCGTTGCTGAGCGTGCCCAGCCAGAGGTTGTCGTGGTCATCGTGGGCCAGGGAGCGGATGTCGCCGGAAATGCCGGGAATCCGGCCTTCGTCGATCCACTTGCCGCTATCGCGGCGCATCACCGCCAAGCCGTTGCGCAGGCCCACGAAGACGCGCGAGGGGTCGCGTACCGAACGCAGCAGCGAAAAGGCCACGTCACCGGAGGTGCATACCTGCGCCGCGCAGGGTTTGGCGACGCCATTCCTCACTTCCACCACACCTTGCGAAGTCGCCGCCAGCAGCGAGTCGCCCATGTCCAGAAAGCTCCAGACCTGCGCGCGGACACCATCCAGCGCCGCGAACTCCGCGTTGCCGTCGACCCCGCTGTGCAACAGGAACAGGCCCTTGGTGGTACCGACGTAGAGCTCGCCCCGGAAACGCTGCATCGCCAGCACGGTGCCGTCCAACCCGGAGTTGCGCGAAAACAGGGTCAGCGGGGATGCCACGTCGAGGCGGCTGAGGCCGTTGTCCAGTGCCAGCCACAAGCCATGCTCCCGGTCCTGGAACATCGACAGGACGGTGTCGTTGATGAGGCCTTCGTTGCGGCGCAGCCGCTCCAGCAGGTGGCCCATGCGGTCGACCAGCAGCACGCCGCCCTGCAGGGTGCCGACGGCCAGGGTGCCATTGGCAAGCCATTGCGCGTCGTACAGCTGGTCGTCGCGCAGGGTCTTGTTTGTCTCGTTGGGCCAGGCGGCAAGTCGGCCCTTGTCCAGCACAAGCCAGCCCCGCTCGCGGGTGCCGACCAGCAGCGGCCCGTCGTGGTCGGCCTCGTCGCCCCAGGCCACCAGCGCGTGGATCCTTTCGTGCGCAAAACGCGCACCACCCTTGACCATCTTCAGCTGGTCACCAACGACCTCCATCAGCCCGCGACCCTCGGCGCGCACGTAGAACCGGTCGCGCACCTTGAAGAAATAATCGAACGGGGTCGTGGCCGTCCAGACGTCCATATGCTTGTCGCGCAAGCGGAACAACTGGGCCACCGTGCCGAAATAGACCCCGTCGTCGGTGACGAAAATACGCCACACGTCGGCGAAATTGCGATAGGCAGGGGCGACGCGGTCGAGCAGGGAGACGTAGTGCATGCGGCCATGCACATCGGGTTCGAGGTAGCCGAACTCGCCGATGCACCCCACGTACACGCGGCCGTTGGCGTCGACCGCCAGTGAACGCACGGAGCTCTGGTTGGGCACGGGGATGCGGCGCCAGCGGGTGCCGTCGTATTCCAGCACGCCATCATCGCTGTTGCCCACGTAGATCACGCCGCGCCGGTCCTGCGTCACCGCCCAGTTCTGCGGTGCGGCGCCGTAATCGAGCGGGCTGAAGTTCTGCAGCAACGGCACGCCGGCCTCGGCGGCGTGTTTGCTCTCGATGGTGGATTCCGCGTTGGCCGGGTACGCGCAAAGCCACAGCGAGGCCAGCAAAGTGGCGATTTTCATCCACGCCATGCTGGCGCGCCTTGCACAGGGCAAGGCGCGCGCAGCAGGGCCAACAACGCATGGCGCCGTCGACGGGTGGATGACCACAGTCATGCTGAACGTGACTCCGGCTGATTTTGCTCAGCCATCGTTAAAGACAAAGCGTCCCCGCGGCCCGATCCGTGCCGATAGTGAGTCGGCCATGGCCGCGGCTTCCCCATCAACGCTGTTTCTCGTCCAGCTTCCGGTTTCAAACCTGCCCCTGCCGGCTCCGGCACAAACATCCATCGGGCGATGGGTGCACGGATACTTGAGCGGCCATTATTGGCAAAACTTTAGGTGTTGGCGCAAATGGGGCGCCCCCGGAGGGTGGCTGGCGCGCCGAAGGGCAGGGTGGCCAGGGCGCGCCATCGAAGGCACTGAGGCCTCCGATGGCGACGGTTGGAGCGGGACTCAATCCTTGCCGATGACCTTGCCGTTGCTCGGGTCCAGCCGCAGCTCCACCTTGTTGCCCGCGGCATTTTTTGCCTTGGCCTTCCAGACACCGTCATCGAAATCCACGTCGTGGACATCGGTATAACCCTGGGTGGACAGCGACGCGCGCACATCCGCCTCGCTCAACTTCGATACCTCGTCCTCCGGGTACACCTTGCCGGTGGCCGGGTCGATGCGCACATCCACGTCGTTGCCATCCGCGCTTTTCGCGTCGGCGTGCCACATGCCGTCCTTGAACTCCACGTCATGGATCTTCGTGTAACCCTGCTCGGTCAATTTGGCCTGCACCTGCGGTGCCGTCATCGACTGTGCGAGCGCCGCCGCGGAAACGCCCAGGCCAAGCCCGAAAGCCAGCGCTGCGACACCGATTTTCATCCACGCGGCGGTCCGCGTGCCGTGCAAGTTCGTCTGTGTCATGTCGACTCCTCGTAATGGACGAAGCGCGAGTGTTGAGCGCCGTCGATCAAGTCGCGGTGAACAGAATGTCAGGGCAAACAGGCGGCAAAAAGCCGCATCCCGTACGTTATCCACGTCGCCGAGACGTCACGGGTGCGAGACTGGCAACGATCGGTAGATGCCGACGCCTTTGGAGCTTTCGCATGGGCAACACCAATCTTCCGCAATTCGGCGCCGCTGGCGTCGACAACAGTCGAGACACCTTGGCGGGCACGGGGCAGTTGACCGACCGGCAGCGCAACAAATCGCCGGTTGTCGCTGAAAGCGCCGCCATGGCGGCGGCGCTGATGTCGAAAACCGCACCGTTGCCGGCTACCGAGCACCAACTCCGCGCCCCCGACGCCACGCTCGGCCTGGAAGAGCTGCTCGCCTATGGCGGCCACCACAACACGGGGTATTCGCCTTCCGACGCCACCTGACGTTTACCTGCAGCGATGCCGATGGCGCTGCGCGTCAGACACAAAGAAAAAGGGCCCGCATCGCTGCGAGCCCTTTTCATGCATGGTGGCCGGGGACGGAATCGAACCGCCGACACGGGGATTTTCAATCCCCTGCTCTACCAACTGAGCTACCCGGCCGGAAACCTGGAACCATGGGCGAACCGTGCGGTTGCCAATGATGCGTGGGAGCCGCGCATTAGACCGAATGCGCGGGTTTTCGTCAAGACTCCGTGTCTGGCGGGACGAAGCCGGGCGGCATGGCGGACTCGCCGCCGAACAGGAATTTTTCCATTTCACCGCTCAGGTACTTGCGCGCTTCGGCGTCGAGCGGGTTGAGTCGGTACTCGTTGATGAGGATGGTCTGGCGTGCCAGCCATTGCTGCCAGGCGGGCTTGGAGATTTCGGCGTAGATGCGCTGGCCCAGCGGGCCGGGCCAGGGGGCGAAGTCGAGGCCTTCGGCGTCGGCGTCGAGCTTGGCGCAGTGAATGGTACGGGTCATGGGGTTTCCTGGAAGCTTCGCAGAATTTTGCGGGAGTGCGCTGCGTTGCGCCCTGATCGGTATCAAGCGCATCGCGCACGAATGCGTGTCTACGCGGTGTTCTGCAGCAAGGTGCGGACTGGCGCCGGCAGGCCGAGTGCGGCCAGTTCGGTGGCGCTGCACCAGCGCAGGTCGGGATTATCGGCGATGGCGGCGTGTGCCGTCGTCCGGTCGAACAGAAGCGGCTCGATCGCGAGCCGGTAGTGGCTGAAGACGTGGGTGAAGGGGGCCAGCGCCTGGGCGTCGTCGATCCGTGCGTGCCGTTGCGCGAGGCGCCAGGCGTCGTCGGTGCTGGCGGCTTCGGGCAGGCTCCACAGGCCCGACCAGACGCCTTGCGGGCCGCGTCGTTCCAGCAGCACGCGGCCATCGCGGTCGCGCAGCACGAGCATCACGGTGGCGCGGGTGGGCAGGGCTTTCGATGGTTTGCGGCTGGGCAGTTCCGCGGTGAGGTTGTCGCGGTAGGCAATGCAGTCGCTGGCCAGCGGGCAAGCGTCGCAGCGCGGGCGCGAGCGCACGCAGAGCGTGGCGCCCAGATCCATGATGGCTTGCGTGTAATCAGCCAGCCGCGCGGTTGGCGTGTGGCTGTCGGCGTGCAGCCACAGCAACTTTTCCACCGCGCTCTGGCCGGGGTGGCCGTGGATGCCGTGGTAGCGGGTCAGCACGCGTTTCACGTTGCCATCGAGGATGGCGAAGCGCAGGCCGTGGGCTTGCGCCAGGATCGCGCCCGCGGTGGAGCGGCCGATGCCGGGCAGGGCGCTGAGGGCGACGAAATCGCGCGGCAGTTCGCCGCCGTGCTGCTCCACGCAGATCTGCGCGGCGCGGTGCAGGAAGCGCGCGCGGCGGTAGTAGCCGAGGCCGGACCACAGCGCCAGCACGGTGTCTTCGTCCGCGGCGGCCAGGTCGCGCAGCGTGGGCAAGGCTTCGGTGAAGCGCTGGAAATAACCGATGACCGTGGCGACCTGGGTCTGCTGCAGCATGATTTCCGACAGCCACACGCGGTAGGCGTCGCGGCCGTCAGCATCGCCCGACTGCCATGGCAGGTCCTTGCGGCCATGCTGGTCGAACCAGCGCAGCAGACGCGCCGCGACGGTCGGCGCGCGTCGGGTCGTGCTGCGGGTCACCTGGAAACCGCCGGCTTTTTTCCCCGCACGGGGGCGGGTGATGCCGGGGCGGCGGCACTGGCCGCTGTGGGCACTTCGTCACCGGCACGCAATGTGAGGCCTTCGATGGTGATGCCGCCCATGTCGATTTTCGCGATGTCGGCGCGGCCGCTTCCCGGTGGCACGGTCAGCTGGGTGTTGTCGCCACTGCCCACGTGGCCCCACCAGCGTGCCAGCGCCAGCGGCGGCAGTTGCAGGTCGGCGTGGTTGTCCGGGCCGTCGAGCTTCAGCGAAAGCAGCAGTGGTTTGCTCTGGTTGGCGGGGGTCAACGCCAGCGAAATCGCGTATTGCCCGGCCGTCGCATGGTCGAGTGTGCCGGTGAGGCTGGCGGCAGCATCGGCGGCGCCATGCCAGCGTGCGCTGCCGGTCAGTTGCATGTGGGTGGCGACGCCTTGCGAGAGGTACAGGGCGATGTTTTCCAGTTGCAGCGCATTGCCCTGGATGCGTGGCGTGGCCGAGAGGCGCAGCTGAAGCGGCATACCGTCGGCGGTGTTGGCGGAGATGCTGAGCGGGAACGGCACGCCGGATGCGAGGCTGCCCGCTTCCAGCGAAAGATTGCCCAGCAGCAGCTGATCGCCGCGCACCACGCTGCCGTGATCGATGCTGACGCCAGTGTCGATGCGCGGGATGTCTGGCGGCGTGTCCGGGCCGCGCGCGGGCAGCGCGTTGATCCAGGCTTGCAGTGCATCGAGATCCACGCGGGGCGAGTTGATCTCCAGACGGGTGATGACCGTGGGGCCGCCGAGCAAGGTGCGCCAGGGCAGCGCCAGGCGCCCGCCGGAAGCCAGCAGGATGGGGCGGTTCGCCCCTTGCGCGTTGATGGTGATGCCGTGCAGGTCCAGCGCTGGGCGCGGGAACAACGACGGGCTGGCCGGGCGCGAAAGGTTGAGTTCCAGCCCCGCGTTGGCGGCCTGGTTCTGCAACATCACGGTGAAGCGATCGGGCTGCAGCAGGAAATAGACCGACCCCACCAGCAGCAGCAACACCGCCAGGGCGCTGGCGCCGACGATCGCAAGTATCCGCCGCAACCGTGGGCTCATCGCTCAGCCTCGCGCCGGCAAGATGGCCGCCACCGGCACGTGGCGCTGGCGGCCCCGGATGGGCGCCGGCTCAATCACGACCGAGGCTGGCCGGCAGCAGGCCGTCGACATAGGCCTGGGCGTCGAAGGTGCGCAGGTCGGTGGCGCTTTCGCCCAGCCCCACGAAGCGGATGGGCAAGCCGAACTCGCGCGCCAGCGCGAACACCACGCCGCCCTTGGCGGTGCCGTCCAGCTTGGTCACCACCAGGCCGGTGACGCCCACGATCTCGCGAAACTGGCGTACCTGGTTGACCGCGTTCTGGCCAGTGGTGCCGTCGATCACCATCAACACCTCGTGCGGCGCGTCGGCGTCGATCTTCTTCAGCACGCGGGCGATCTTGCCCAGCTCGTCCATCAGCCCGCCCTGCGTATGCAGCCGGCCGGCGGTGTCGGCAATGAGCACGTCGGCGCCGCGCGAACGCGCCGCCTGCAGGGCGTCGAAGATCACGCTGGCCGCGTCGGCGTCCTGGCCTTGCGAAATGACCGGCACCTTGTTGCGTTCGCCCCAGGTTTTCAGCTGCTCCACGGCGGCCGCGCGGAAGGTGTCGCCGGCGGCCAGCATCACCGCGTGCTTCTCGTCGCTCCAGCGGCGCGCCAGCTTGCCGATGGTGGTGGTCTTGCCGGCGCCGTTGATGCCCACCACCAGCACCACGAACGGCTGCTTGCCCGATACCTGCAGCGGTTTCTCGACGGGCTGCAGCAGCGCAACCAACGCCTGGCGCAGCGCGTCGAGCAGGGCTGGCGCATCGGCGAATTCGCGCTTGTGCATGCGTTTGCGCAGGGCTTCCACCAACGCGGTGCTGGCTTCCACGCCCACGTCGGCGGTGATCAGCGTGGTTTCCAGCTCATCCAGCAGATCGTCGTCGAGCTTGGGGTTGCGCACGAACAAGGTGCCGAGGCCGCGGGCGAACGAGTTTCCCGCCAGGCGCTCGCGCCAGCTGCGTTTGGCCGGCGCCTCGGCGCTGACGGCCACGGCCGTTTCTGCGGCGGCAGCTTGTTCGTCGGATGCGGGTGCCTCGGTCAGCGCTACCGGCAAATCCTGCGGATGGCTTTCGGCGGCGACGACATCGGCCTTGGTGTCGACCTGCGGCTCCTGCGCGTCCTCCGTTGTGGCCGATGCGGTTTCAGTCGGCTTTTTCTTCCAGAATTTGAGCATTGCGGGCGCGATTCAAAGACAATGGGCGGCATGCTATCACCCCAACCTGTACTGCCCGCTGAGGATGTTTCGGCCGTCCTGCATGCCTGCCGCCGCAATGGGTGGCGCTGGTGAGCGCTGCCCGCCACGGGGCCCCCGGCCGCATCCGCATCATCGGCGGCAACCTGCGCAATTCGCGGCTCGATGTGGCGGACATGCCGGGCCTGCGGCCCACGGCCGAGCGGCTGCGGGAGACCCTGTTCAACTGGCTGGCCCCCACCATCGCCGGTGCGCGTGTGCTTGATTTGTGCGCGGGTACGGGCGCGCTGGGCATCGAGGCCTTGTCGCGCGGTGCGGCCAGCGTGCAGTTCGTCGAGCGCGAGGCGCGGGTGGCCCGGGCGATCGAGCAGAATCTGGCCCGGCTCAAGCAGGCCGGCGGCGCGGTGGCGGCAACGGATGCGGAGGCTTTCCTGCGTGGGACGGGGCGGCCGCATGATCTGGTCTTGCTGGACCCACCGTTTGCGCTGGGGTTGTGGGAAGCGCTGGCGCAGCAACTGGAACAGGGCGGCTGGCTGGCCACGGCGGCGTTGATCTACGTGGAATCGCCGCGCGCGGTGACGCCGACCCTGCCGCCGAACTGGCAACTGCAACGGGAGAGCCATGCCGGCGATGCGCGCGGGGCGCTTTATCGACGTGCCTGACCGGCACGCCGCGCCATGCCGCCGGTGCATCCGTTAAGCTAGGGCTCCGGGTGGTTTCCCCGTCCAGGCTTCAGGGCCCTGGCCTTCATTCACAGGCGTTGTTGAACTCGTGAACAAACCTTTGGGCAATCCGCGTCTGGCTGTCTATCCAGGCACGTTCGATCCGATCACCAATGGCCATGCCGACCTGGTGTCGCGCGCCGCCACGTTGTTCGATCACGTGGTGGTGGCGGTGGCCGACAGCTCCAGCAAGGGGCCGGTTTTCAGCATCGCCGAGCGGATCACCCTGGCGCGGCTGGCGCTGGCCGATCTGCCGAACGTGGAAGTGCGCGGCTTTGATTGCCTGCTGGCCACCTTCGTGCAGGACATCGGCGCCGGCGTGATCATCCGCGGTTTGCGCGCGGTGTCGGATTTCGAATACGAATTCCAGCTGGCCAGCATGAATCGCCACCTGATTCCGCAGGCCGAGACGCTGTTCCTGACGCCAGCCGAGCAATACAGTTTCATTTCGTCCTCGCTGGTGCGCGAGATCGGCCGCCTCGGCGGCGAGATTTCCGGTTTCGTGCATCCGGCGGTACAACAGGCCATGCGTCAACGCTGGCAGAAGAGCCGCACCGGCTCAAACAACCAACCCGAAAAAGAAGGTGACCACCATGCGTAAGTTCGCTCTCCTCGCCGCCGTCGCGCTGGCTGCTGCTTTGACCCTGTCCGCTTGCAGCAAGCATGAGGACGAGCAGCAGGCCGCCTCCGCCCAGGCCGCCCAGGTAACCCGCCCGGCCGACAAGAACGACACCGAAGGCTGGAACAAGTACCTGGTGCAGCTGCTGCAGAAGAACCTGCAGGGCATGAGCGCGTCGCAGCCGTACGCCTATCTGGTCACCCCCGGCGACACCGATGAGGCCAAGGCGCAGAACGACCGCCAGCTGTCCACTGTGCAGGACACCGTGGCGCGCGGCGTGCTGCCGGGCAACCTGCTGGCCTTTGCCGGCCCGGATTCGGCCAAGACCGCCGACCTGGTCGTGACCGCCTTCACCGGCGCCAGGGCTGGCTCGTTCAAGGACGTGATCGTGCTGTTCATCGGTGACCAGGCCGACCAGCAGCGGGTGGAAGAGGCGATCAAGCCCACCGGCGCCACCTTCCGTTTCGTGCAGATGTGATCCGGAGGGCCGCGACGGGCCTGCATTTGCGCAGCCCGTTCCGCGGCCCTCGGCTTTGTCATGTCCCTGAAAATCCTCGACACCTGCGTCAATTGCGATGTTTGCGAACCGGCCTGCCCCAACAAGGCGATCTCGCTGGGCGAACAGTTCTACGTGATCGACCCGGCCTTGTGCACCGAGTGCGTGGGCCATCACGACGAACCGCAGTGCATGGTGGTCTGCCCGGTCGAGTGCATCATCATCGACCCTGAGCACATCGAGTCGCATGATCAACTCGATCTCAAGTATCGCCAGCTGATGGCGATGGAGCCTGCCGCATGATTTTTTCGCGTTGGTCCGCGCTGCCGGGACGCGCCTTTCTGGCCAGCCTGCTGTTCACCTGCGGCGTGGCGCTGGCCGCCGATGGCGCACCCCGAACGGCGCCGGCGAAAACCCCGGTGGTGGCGCAACCGGCCCAGCGCCCGGGGCATTCCGCCGTCGCCAGCGCGAATTTCCTGGCGACCGATGCGGGGCTGGAAATATTGGCCAAGGGTGGCAACGCGTTCGATGCCGCGGTGGCGGTGGCGTCCACCTTGTCGGTGGTGGAGCCGGAAAGCTCGGGCATCGGCGGCGGCTTCATGGCCGTGCTGCACCGGGCGAAGGATGGCCACAACGTTTTCATCGACGCGCGCGAGACGGCGCCCGCGGCCGTCAACCCCAAGGATTACCTCAACCCCGACGGCACGCCCAACCGCGACGCGGCCTTGAAGGGCCCGCTTTCGGCGGGCATTCCCGGCGAGCCGGCCGGTCTGGTGCTGATCGCCGAACGTTATGGAAAGCTGTCGCTGGCCCAGTCGCTGGCGCCTGCGATCCGGCTGGCCCGCGACGGCTTCAAGCCTGACCCGCGGCTGCGCGAGGCGATCGCGGGGCAGCAGAAGGATTTGCGGCGCTGGCCCGCTTCGGCGGCCAAATTCCTGCCCGATGGCAAGCCGCCGGTGGAAGGAAAGCTGTGGCGCGACCCTGACCAGGCGAAGACGCTGGAAGCGATTGCCGCGCATGGCAACGACGGCTTCTATCGCGGCCCGACGGCGAAGAAACTGGTGGACGCGGTGCGCGCCGCCGGTGGCAACTGGACCCTGGCCGATCTTGAAAGCTACCAGGCCAAGGAACGCGAGCCGATCAGCGTCGATTACCGCGGGTATCGCATCATCACGGCGCCGCCGCCGTCGTCCGGCGGCGTGGCGATCGCCGAGATCCTCAACATCCTTTCCGGCTTCGAGCTGGACAAGCTCGACCAGGCCCATCGCGTGCACCTGATCGTGGAAGCGATGCGCCGTGCGTTCCGCGACCACAACGATTACCTGGGCGACCCGGACTTCGTGAAGATGCCGCTGGACATGCTGCTGTCGCCGTTCTACGCGGATGGCCTGCGCCAGAGCATCCTGCCGGGCAAGGCCACGCCGTCGTCGATGCTGCCGCACGAAACCGTCCGCGATCCTGGCATGCACACCACGCATTTCTCGATCATCGACAAGGACGGCAACATGGCCGCGGTGACCTCCACCGTGAACTACGTGCTGGGCTCCACCTTCGTGGCCGAAGGCACCGGCGTGCTGCTGAACGACGAGATGGACGACTTCGCGCTGGTGCCGGACAAGCCGAACGTCTACGGCCTGCTGGGCAGCGCGGCGAACGCGCCGAAGGGCGGCAAGCGGATGCTGTCGTCGATGTCGCCCAGCCTGGTGATCGGCGCCGACCGCAGCGCGGTGATCGGTTCGCCCGGCGGTTCCACCATCATCACCCAGGTATTGGAAGGCATCCTGCATTTCATCGACGGCGAAAGCGCGCAGCAGATCGTGGCGCACAAGCGTTTCCATCACCAGTTCCTGCCCGACGTGGTGGACGTGGAGCCGGGCATGTTCGACAAGGCGACCAGCGCCGACCTCACCGCGATGGGTTACACCTTGAACGACCGCAAGCCGTGGGGCTTCATGAACGTGGTGACCTGGGATCATCGGACCAACAAGCTCGATGCCGCCAGCGATCCGCGCCGGCCCTCCGGGTCCGGCAAGGTGCGGTAGGCGCAGGTGGCCTGGTTGTGACAGGGCGCGCGTTCGCGGCGGTGCCATCCCCGGCAATCTGGTTGGCGATCGTCCCGTGACGTGGCAGTGGAGTATCAAGTTGTGACGGAACCGGTTCCGCCCGCAGGCAATATCACCGCCACAGGCGTCCGGGTGCGCGTGATTCATCGACGTCCGCGCCGGGGATGGTTCCGTCAGCTCGTTCCGCATCGGGCGCCGGGCTGATGCTGCCGGCGTGGGACGACGCCATGCGTGGGCGCCTGTTGCGGCTGGTGGGTGCGCTGCTGTTGCTGGCCGGCATCGGCTGGGCTGCGACCACCGAGCGCGGCATCATCACCTATCGCGAAGCGATGAACCGCCATGGCGGGCAGCTGGTGGATCTGGGCGCATCCGCCCTGCCTCAAGCGGGCCAGGCCGGTTATCTCGCGCGGTTGAGCGGGGTGCCGCGGGTGGTGGTGGCGCCGCGTGATCCGGAGTTCAACCTGCGCCGGGATACGCCCGTGCTGATCCGCCACGTGGAAATGTTCCAGTGGCGCGAGGTCCGCTTCGGCGGCAATACCGATTACGAATTGGACTGGGTGGATCAGCCGGTCGATTCCAGCAAGTTCGAGCGACCGGCCGGACACGCCAACCCGGGCGCGTTTCCGATCGCCGCACGCCAGTTCGACGCCGACCGGGTGCAATTGGGTGGTTTCGCGCTGGACCGCAGCCTGCTCCATGCGCTGCCCGGCGTGCAGCGGGTGGAGCCGGACGTGAAGTCATTGCCGGCCAATCTCGCGGCCACCTTCGTGCCGTACAACGGCTATCTCGTGACCAGTGCCAACCCCGGCGACCCGCATCGCGGTGATTTGCGGGTGAGCTGGGAGGAGGTTCCGCTGCAGCTGGTGACCGTGGTGGCGCGCATCGATGGCGATCGCCTGGTGCCCGCGACGAAGACCACCGACGGCAAGGGCTTTGCAGTGGAAGTGGGTGATCGTTCGCTGCTGGACATGTTTCCCGGCCTGCCCGAGCCACCCACGTTCATCTACCTGTGGCGGGTGCTTGCCGTGCTTCTTGCCGCGCTGGGTGCCTACCTGATGCTGTCGGGGCACCGCGGGATCCAGCGTGATTTTCCGCTGTCGCTGGCGGTGGGCACGCTGGTGGTCAGCGCCACGGCAACGGTGCTGTGGCTGGGCAGCGACACGCTCCCCATGCTGTGCTGGCTGCTGGTGGCGCTGCTGAGCGTGCTGGCGACGATCTGGTATTTGCGGCATACCAGTTGAGCGTCGGGCTCGGGGATTTGCAGGAGCGACTTCAGTCGCGATGCTCTTTCTTCGAGGCTCCAGAGCAAGGGCATCGCGACTGAAGTCGCTCCCACAGGCGTTCGACTTGGATCAGTTCTCGGTCTGGCCGTTGGCGCTGGCGTAGACCTGGTCGGCCCACTGTGCGGCTTCGAGATAGATGGTGGCCATGCGCTGGATGCGCTGCGGCTGCGCGTGTTCGCTGGTCATCTTGCCGGCTTCCCACGCCAGGATCTGGTCCAGCAGCGGCCCGAACGGACCGGCGCGGCGGGTCAGCGCGTCGCTGATTTCCGGTACCAGGCGCAGGTGGGTGAGCAGGAACTCCATCGGCGCGCACATCAGCGTGTCCAGCAGTGAGAACAGGCCCACGGTGAAGGCCATTTCCTCGTGGCCGTGCGGCATGCCGCTGGCCAGCTTTTCGCACATGTGGGCGCGGATCAGGGCGGCGCGCAGCAACTCGGGCGGCCTATCGTCCATGCTGCACAACGACATCGTGTCGATCCAGTTGCGCATGCGGGTGACGCCGAAGAAGATCGCCGCCTGCTGCACCGACTTCAGTTGCCGCGGCAATGCGAAGTAGGCGGAGTTGACGCAGCTGAGCAGCTTGTAGCTGAGCACCGCATCGTCGCGGATGATGTTGCCCAGCTCCACCGGGCCCGGATTGTTTTCCTGCAGCGCGCGCATCAGGCGCAGCATGCTCAGTCGGCTGGCGGTGAGCACCGGCACGGCGACCGGTTGCGGAATCAGCAGATAGCGGCCCTGGATGGCCTGCAGTGGCAGTTCGAGGCAGCGCTCGTAAGTGGTGTGATCGTTGACCTGGTCGGCAACCACCCAGATGCCGCGGGCGTGCAGCAGTTCGGTGCGCTGGCGCAATACCTCGGGCGACAGCAGGCTGGCGTCCAGTCGAACGAACTGCACGATCTGCATCAGCGATTCGATCGCCAGGCTGCCATCCAGCTCCAGGTCGCCGGCATCGAGCATCAGCTGGCAGCCGCGCTGCGACATCAGTTGCAGGCGCTTCATCAGCGGGGTGTTGTCGGCTACCTGCGGCTGCAGCAGCAGGCCGATGCGCGGCTGGTGCAACAGCACGTCGGAATCTTCCGGCAGCAGTTCGGTGGGCAGGTTGAGGAAGGCGCGATTGCCGCGGACCAGCCGGGTGAGCGCGCCGTCGGTCAGCGTGGAAAGTACGCGCTGCAGCAGGGTCTGTTCGTCGTCCGGTTCGCGATGGAAGGTGATTTCGTAGGCAAACAACTGCCGCTCACGATCCAGCATGGGTACGCGCAATACCGGTAGCGGGGTGGTCATCGCTATGGGCAGGGGGATGTTGGCGGCGTCGGGCAAAGCAGACATAGGGAGAGAGCCGTTCGGGGAAACGTCGAGTTTGCTCATGCTTCTTCAATCGCGAAAAATACGAAAATACGTGCGGTACGTTCTTGCGACAGGGGCGACACAGTCTGCGATGAAGCGGACTGCATCATGGTCAGGCCTGTGCCAGCACTTGCGATCGGAGGCTGCCGCGGAGTCCGCCGGTGGGGCCATACAGGCCGGTTTCGCCGGCGTGTCCGGTCAGTACGGACAGGGCCTGGCGTACCTGGCCAAGGCGCTGGTTCACGGCGCGGCCGTTGCTCTGGTTAAGTTGCTGGCAGCGGCGCAGGGCCAGCAGCACCTGTGACCAGGTGGCGTCCAGCCTGGCCGCGGCGGCGGGCGCTTCGCGGCTCAACTGTTGCCGCTCCGCGTCGAGCTGCTCCAGTTGCAGCATGAGCTTCTGCTTGCTGGCGCCGGCTTCACCGAGCGCATCGCTGTTGCCGGCATTCAAGGCCGTGCGCTCGTTCTCCAGCACCTGCGTCAACTGGGTGATGGCCTGCTGCATGTCGCTGAGTACGGCACCCAGTGCGTCGCTCAGTTCGCCCTGCAGCGGCCGGTTCATACGGCACCCGCGCCGATCTGGCGCTCGAACGACAGCATGCGGTCCGCGATCCGGCCGGCGTCGATCTGGTAACTGCCGCTGGCCAGTGCCTCGCGGATCTGTTCGACCCGCTTGGTGTCGATGGCGGACGACGTGTCCAGACGCGCCGCTTCCTGCAGTGCCCGGGCCGAATCGGTCAACTTGAGTTGATCGTCCGACTTGGGCGTGACGGCGGCACTGCTGTCGGCGGCGGCGGTAGTGGATACCGATGCATTCCCGGTGGCGCCGGTTGCCTGGGGAAAATTCGGCAAACCATTGTTTTGAATGGAAGTGGTCATCGATCCTTCTCGCTGCAATATGAACCCTGTGTCTGACAAATCGGCCGGACCGGGGGAAACTTTAGTGGTGGTCGACACGCATCAGGGCAGGGCGGTGACCACGCCGGGCGCGCTGACCATGGCGTCGACGATCTTGCCGGAGTTTTCGTTGCGAACACGCAGCCGGGCGCCATTGTCGCCGCTGCCCAGTGCCACACCGTCGGCACGGACCTCAATGCTACCGAGCCGGGCTACTACCTGTACATGGTCGCCCGCGCGCACCATGCGTCGTCCGCCCAGTGCGCCGGGGCTCAGCACGGTGTCTTTTGGCAGTGCCCGCGACAGGGTGCGACCGGCCACCTGTTGCAGGTTTTCCACGTAGCCATAACCCAGGCGGGTGATGTCGCGCTCCTCCGTCCGCACGTCGGCCAGGCTGAGGCCGTCGCCACGTTGCAAGGCGTGGCTGCTCACCAGCACGGTCCGGAACAGCTCCAGCTTCACCGGCACCCGCACGCTCCAGTTGCGCGGCTGCGTGCATTGCACCTGCACGCTCATGTGCGACGGCGGGGTGGCGCGGTCGGGCACGGTGGCGATCAGCGGTTGCGCGCAGTCGTCCAGCTTCAACCGCATGTCCAGCGCTTCGGTGTGTACCACGACGCGGTTGCCGGGCATTGCGTAGTGTTCACGCACGGCCTGCTCGGCGGCGGCCCGTATGGCCTCGGGCGACTGGGCCGCCCACGCGGGAGTGGCGCAGATGCCTGCCCACGACAACGCACACCACATGGCGGCGTGCCGGAGGCGGGAACCTGGCGCGTCTCGCTTCATGCTTCCGCCAGCAGCGTGCCCAACTGGGTCAGCAATGCCTCGCGTCCGGCTTCCAGTTGTTGCGACAGCTGCGAGGCTTCCTCCAACTGGCCGTCGCAGACCAGGGTGATGAAGCGCTGGCTCTGTTCGCACAACAGGGTGCCGCTTTCGTCGAGCGCCGCGCTGGCCGGTTTGCCCGGGTGCTTGGCGGTCAGTCGACGGACGGTGCGGTTCAGGGAATGGGTGTCGAACCAGCGTCGGTCCAGCGCGCTGGGGTCGAGCAGGGCCAGTTCCATGGCCTGGCGCAGGCTTGCGGCGCTCTCGCGCACGGTCAGGCTGAGGCTTGCCGCGTCGTTGCCGCTTTCGCTTTCCAGCCAGTCCAGGCCCAGCCGGTGCGCCAGCAGCGCGGCGCGGTTGAGGGATTCGGCCTGCCGCCGCGCCTCGATGCCGCGGCGCTGCAGCGCGCCGAGGGCTGCTTGGGCCGTGGTGGCGCGCGCATGTTGTGCGTCATGGTTTTGCAGCACGCCGGCCACGCGGCCGTGGGCCGTGCGCAGTGCTTCGCCGCCATCGTGCAGGGCGGTGGTGGCCTGACCGACGCCGGTTTGCGCGCGCTCCAATTGCTGCAGGCCGTGCTGCACGTCGCCGTCCAGTTGCAGCGAGAAATCACCGATGGAGCCGGTGACGGTCTCGATCTCGGTGGTGGTCAGCGTGGTTTTTTCCGCCAGCTGCTTCACCTCGTCGGCGACCACGGCAAAGCCGCGGCCCGCCTCGCCGGCGCGGGCGGCCTCGATGGCGGCGTTCAGCGCCACCAGGTTGGTCTGGTGGGCGATTTCCTGCACCACGCCGGTGAGCTTGCGGATCTGCGCCACCTGTTCGGCCAGCCGGCTCTGGTTGCGGTTCATCGCCGACAGCGCGCTGCGCAGCAGGCGCAACTGGCCGTCCAGTTCACTGACGCTGCCTTCGCCGGCCTGCCCGGCCTTGGCCGCCAGGTCCAGGTCGGTGCCGATCTGACGCAGTGCCGTCGAGATCCCGGCGCTGCCATCCGTCAAGCGATCGACGCTGCCGCGGCTTTCGGTGGCGGCCTTGTCCAGCGCGCTCTGTTCGCGCGAAAGCTGCTGCACCGCGGCCAGCACCAGGCTTTGCTGCTCCATGGCCTGCAGCGCGACCGCCGCCGGCGGCTGGCTGGCGGCACGGGCCAGCAGCGGCGCGATCACCCGCGCGGTGCGCGGATACTTGCGTCGCAACGCCGCGACCTGCTTCTCGTCGCCAGCGGCGGCTGCCTGCACCAGGGCGGTGAGGTGCGAGTTCCAAATCAAGCTCATGGGCAAACGGTGACCTTTAAATAGGCAAGGGTGCTATGGATGAATCGTCAACTGTCATCGAAACTTGAGCAAGCAAGTCATATGCCACCTTGACCCTTGGGCGTGGCGCACGGACTTTGCCTCAAGTGCGCCGCCTGATGGCCGATAGATTCAACTGGAACCGCGCGGTGCGGTTGGGCGTCGAGGAATCTGCATGAGCGGCACGCTACTGGACACGGTGGAACGGCATACCCGGCTGGCCGGGCACAACCGGGTGGCGATGCTGCTGTTCACGCTGGGCGACCAGCAACTGTTCGGCATCAATGTGTTCAAGGTGCGCGAGGTGCTGCGCCGGCCGCCGCTGGAGCGCATGCACGGCGTGCATGAATTGCTGGCCGGCAGCTGCGATTACCGCGGCCAGACCATTCCGGTGATCGACCTGGCCGCGGCGCTGGGCTATGCGCCGTTGCGCGACGTGGATTCGGCTCACCTGATGGTCACCGAGTTCAGCCGCTCGATGCAGGGTTTCCTGGTGTCCGACCTGCAACGGATGGTGCATTGCGATGGCGAATCGCTGGTGGCGCCATCTGGCGCGCTGGGGTTTGGCGCGCGGGTGAATGCGGTGACCCGCATCGACGGCGCGCTGATGGCGGTGATCGACGTGGAGCACGTGCTGGCCAGCATCGACTCGGGCCCAGCCGAGCTGTCGGCGCAGATGCAGCGCCTTTCCGACGACACCATGCTGAGCCCGCGACGGATCATGGTGGTGGACGATTCGGTGATCGCCCGGCGCCGGTTGGTGGCCCTGTTCAAGCAGATGAATATCGAATGCGTGGTGGCGCAGGATGGCCGCGAGGCGCTGGAGCGGCTGCTGGAACTGGTGGATGCCGATCCCGCCGACGGCGTGAAGCTGGTGGTATCCGATATCGAGATGCCGCGGCTCGATGGCTACGCGCTGACCCGCGCCATCCGTGAAACCCCATCCCTGCGCCAGCTCAAGGTGGTGCTGCACAGTTCGCTCAGCGGGCTGTTCAACGAGGCGATGGTGAAAGAGGTGAACGCCGACCGCTTCGTGGCGAAGTTCCAGCCTGACTTGCTGGCCAAGGCGGTGCTGGATTTGTTGCCGGAGCACGACGAAGAGGCGTAAAAGCCCCCCTTCCGCCCTGTCGGGCACCTTCCCCCGCAAGCGGGAGAAGGGAGTGGCTGGAGCTTGCGACGTTTCCCTTCTCCCGCTTGCGGGAGAAGGTGCCGACTGCGAAGGCAGGATGCCGAAGCGAACGGCGAAGCCGGCCCGAAGGGCGTGCCGCAGGAGCGGCACGTAAGGCGGATGAGGGGGCTCTTCCGACAGCGTCAACAAACCGTCTTTACCCCGGCGCCTCATTTCTGACGCGCCGTCGCAACACCCGCAAACCCAGTCCCAGCAAGGCTTTCACCGCGGTGGCATGCAATTTGCCTCCTGCTCCGTGCAGCAACAGCACGCGGAGCGAAACGATGAGCCTGACCCCCGACAACCTGTTTGGCATCCATACCCGGGCCCTGGACCTGTGGCAGAACCGTACCGAAGTTCTGGCCAACAACCTGGCCAATGCGGACACGCCGGGATTCCAGGCGCGCGACATCGATTTCCGCAAGGTGCTGGCCGCGGCCAGTGACAGCGCGGGTGCGGCGGGCAACGTGGCGTTGCAGGCGCCCACACCCGGGCAGATCGGTGCCGGTTCGACGACGGCGGCCGCCACGCAGCTGTCCTGGCGCAATCCCACCCAACCCAGCATGGACGGCAACACCGTCGACGAGCAGGTCGAGCAGGCCGCCTTTGCCGCCAATGGCGTGCATTACCAGGCGAGCCTTTCCTTCATCACGGCGCAGATCCGCATGTTGCGCACCGCCATCGAGGGCCAAGGCTGATGTCTCTTTTCTCCATATTCAACGTGGCCGGCTCCGGCATGGCCGCCCAGTCGACCCGGCTCAACACCGTGGCCAGCAACCTCGCCAACGCCGACAGCGTGGCCAGTACGCCGGAAGCGGCCTATCGCTCGCGCCAGCCGCTGTTTGCGGCGGTGCAGAAGCAGTTCGGCAGCCAGGCGGTCGACAACGGCCAGGGCGTGCAGGTGCTTGGCGTCACCGAGAGCCAGGCGGCGATTCCCAGCCGCTACGAGCCGGGCAACCCGCTGGCCAACGCCGACGGCTATGTCTTCTCCAGCAACGTCAACCCGGTCGATGAGCTGGTCAACATGATTTCCGCCTCGCGTTCGTACCAGAACAACGTCGAGGTCATGAATTCCACCCGCCAGCTGATGCAGAAGACATTGGATCTGGGCAAGTGATGCAACCCCTTTCGAGGCACATGAAATGAGCGACATGGCAATCAACGGCGTGGGTTCGGCGGCGGCCACCGCGGCGACCAGCAGCAAGGACAAGGCACTCAGCCAGTCCGATTTCCTGAGCCTGCTGGTGCAGCAGATGCGCAACCAGGACCCGACCCAGCCGATGGATTCATCGCAGATGGTCAGCCAGCTGGCGCAGATCGGCCAGGTGTCCGCGACGCAGTCGTTGAAGACTTCGTTCGATGCGCTGAGCGCCTCGATGCAGGGCAACCAGCTGTTGCAGGCCAGCAGCATGGTCGGGCGCAGCGTCACCGTGCCGTCGGCCGCGGGCAAGTTGCAGGACGGCGGCCTGGATGGCGCGGTGAACGTGCCCGATGGCGGCGGCACCGTGCTGGTGCAGATCACCGATGCGGCCGGCAACGTGCTGCGCACGTTGAACCTGGGTACGCCGGCATCGGGCCTGGCGTCGTTCCACTGGGACGGCAAGGGCGATGACGGCACCGTGCTGGCGAACGCCACGTACGGCCTCAAGGCGCAGGCGGGCAACACCGCGGTGCCGACCTACGTCAGCGGCAAGGTGGCCGGCGTGGGGATGACCGGCGCTGATGGCGCCTATCTGGATGTGGACGGTTTTGGTGGGGTCCTGCTGAGTCAGGTCGCGCAGATCAACTGACGGCCCCACGGGGCTACAACACTTAAGGAATTTCCCGATGGCTTTCAATATCGCACTGAGCGGCCTCAACGCGGCATCCGCCGATCTCGAGGTCACCGCCAACAATATCGCCAACACCGCCACCACCGGCTTCAAGGGCTCGCGTGGCCAGTTCGCCGAGCTGTTCAGCGCTGCCGGCCCCAACCTCAGCGCCACCAAGATCGGCAGCGGCGTGCGGCTGACCAATGTGGCCCAGCAGTTCACCGCCGGCAGCATCGAGACCACCGACAACAGCCTGGATTTCGCGATCAGCGGCGACGGCTTTTTCACCCTGAAGGACGGCAAGGGCTACTCCTACACCCGCGCCGGTGCGTTCCAGAAGGACCCGAACGGCTTTGTCACCAACTCCGCCGGCCAGCGCCTGCAGATCTTTCCGGCCAACGCCAACGGCACCTTCGACAACAGCACGTTGTCCGACCTGCAACTGCTGACCTCGCAGAACGCGGCCAAGGCCACCGGCAACGTGCAGATGTCGCTGAACCTGCCCTCGGACGCTACCCCGCCGGCGGTGGCGTTCGACCCCAACGATGCAACCAGTTTCAATCAGTCGACCCCGTTCACGGCCTACGACTCGCTCGGCGCCACCCACAGCGGCACCGTGTATTTCGTCAAGGACGCGGCGGCCAATGTGTGGAACGCCAGCCTGTATATCGACGGCCAGCAGGCCGGCGCGTCGCAGCAGCTCACCTTCAACAGCAGCGGCGGGCTGGTCGCGCCGGTGGGCGGCAAGCTGAACTTCGGTGCGGTGAACGTCAGCCCCGGTTCGGACCCGATGCAGCTGAGCCTGGACCTGGCCAAGGCCACCCAGTTCGGCAACACCTATGCCGCCAGTGCGATCAATCCGGACGGCTACCCCACCGGCATCCTGTCCAGCATCGACGTGTCCGCCGAGGGCGTGGTGCAGGCGAAGTATTCCAACGGCCAGACCACCTCTCTGGGGCAGCTTGCGCTGGCGCAGTTCTCCAACCAGCAGGGCCTGCGTCAGCTGGACAACACCAACTGGGCGGCGTCCTACGACTCCGGTACGCCGGTGATGGGCGCGGCCGGCAACGGTACCTACGGCGTGGTGCAGGCCGGTGCGCTGGAGGCTTCCAACACCTCCGACCTCACCGCGCAGCTGGTCAACATGATCAAGGCGCAGCGCAACTACCAGGCCAATGCGCAGGTGATCCAGGCCGACAACAAGTTGACCCAGACCATCATCAACATCGGCAACTGAGCCCCGGCCCTTCGCTGACCCACGGAACCTGACCCATGGACCATTCCCTCTATGTAGCCATGACCGGCGCCACGCAGATGATGCGGGCGCAGTCGGAGGTGGCGCACAACCTCGCCAACGCCGACACGGTCGGTTTCAAGGCGCAGATGTCCGCGTTCCAGCCGCTGGCGGTGCAGGGGCAGGGCCTGCCCACGCGCGTCAACGGCGTGGCCTACGGGCAGGGCGTCGACATGCGCCAGGGCGGCCAGATCGACACCGGTCGCGAACTGGACGTGGCGGTGCAGGGCGAGGGCTGGATCGCGGTGCAGGCACCCGACGGCAGCGAGGCGTACACACGCGCAGGCAGCCTGCAACTCACCGCCGATGGCCTGCTCACCGATGACCGCGGCAACCCTGTGATGGGTGACGGCGGACCGATCACCGTGCCGCAAAGCACGCAGATGTCGATCGGCGCCGACGGCACGCTGTCGGTGGTGCCGATGGGCCAGACGCCCGAAACCATCGCTGCGGTCGGCCGCCTCAAGCTGGTCAATCCCGGCGTGGATCAACTGCAGCAGGGCACCGACGGCCTGATGCACCTGGTCGGTGGCGGCAACGCCCCCGCGGACCCAGCGGTCACCCTGAAGTCGGGCGCGCTGGAGTCGAGCAACGTCAACCCGTCCGAAACGCTGGTGCAGATGATCCAGCTGTCGCGTCAGTACGAATTGCAGATCCGCTCGATCAAGAGCGCCGACGAAAACGCGCAGTCAGCCTCGCGGCTGCTGCAGATGGCCTGATCACTTTCACATAGACACCCAGACGTCCAAACGGAGTCAATGACATGTTCTCTTCCCTGTGGGTAGCCAAGACCGGCCTCGATGCGCAGCAAACGCGCATGGACGTGATTTCCAACAACCTGGCCAACGCCAACACCACCGGCTACAAGAGCGCCCGCGCCTCGTTCCAGGACCTGGTCTACCAGAACCTGCGCCAGCCCGGCGGCCAGACCACCGAGCAGACCCAGGCGCCCTCGGGCCTGATGCTGGGTACCGGCGTGCGCGTGGTCGGCAGCGAGAAGCTGTTCACCCAGGGCAACATCGAGCAGACCGGCAACGCGCTGGACGTGGCCATCCAGGGCCGCGGCTTCCTGCAGGTGACGATGCCCGACGGCACCATCGCCTACACCCGCGACGGCTCGCTGCACCAGGATGAGAACGGCCAGATCGTCACCGCCAACGGCTACTCCATCGATCCGCCGATCAGCATCCCGGCCAACGCGCAGAGCATCACCATCGGCAGCGACGGCACCGTCAGCGTGAGCCTGGCCGGCCAGGCCGCCACCCAGCAGATCGGCACCGTGCAGCTGGCCGACTTCATCAACCCGGCCGGCCTGCAGCCCAACGGCGACAACCTCTACCTGGAAACCGCCTCCAGCGGCTCGCCGCAGATTGGCCAGCCCGGACTCAACGGGCTGGGCACGCTGGAGTCGGGTGCGCTGGAAAGCTCCAACGTCAACGTGGTCGAGCAGATGGTCAACATGATCCAGACCCAGCGCACCTACGAAATGAACTCCAAGGCCGTGTCGGCTGCCGACTCGATGCTGCAGTACCTGACCAACAAACTCTGAGTGATGCCGTGATGTTCACCCGTTGCCGAACCCTGACCGCTCTTTGCGCCCTGGCCCTGCTGGCCGGTTGCGCTGGTGGCCCCACCGCGCGCGACGACGCGCAATGGGCGCCCACGCCGCCGCCCGCGCAGCCGACGGTGGCGCAGGCGGACGGGTCGATCTATCACGACCAGCAGAACATGGAGTTGTTCGCCGACCCGCGCGCGCACCGCGTCGGCGACATCCTCACGGTGGCCCTGGTGGAAAGCACCCAGGCCAGCAAGAAGGCCACCACCACCACCAGCAAGAGCGACAAGGCGAACATCGCCTCGCCCACCGTCCTCGGCCATGCCTTGTCGATCGGCGGCAAGGTGGCGGATATCGGGTTGGATGGCGAGCGCACCTTCGACGGCGCCGGCTCCAGCACCCAAAGCAATCAACTGGTCGGACAACTCACCGTCACCGTGGCGCAGCGCCTCACCAACGGCAATCTGCTGATACGCGGCGAAAAGTGGCTGACCATCAACCAGGGCCAGGAGCTGGTGCGCATCTCCGGCATCGTGCGCCCGCAGGACATCGGCCAGGACAACGTGGTGCCTTCAACCCGCGTTGCCGACGCCCGCATCAGCTACACCGGCCGCGGCACGCTGGCCGACGCCAATACGCGAGGCTGGTTGTCGCGGTTCTTCAATTCCAAATGGATGCCTTTCTAAATGAACGTCCATACGTCCATAAACTTCACGGGCACGCCGAAGCACGAAGGCACGAACCCGCCCGGCACCTTCGCTCCCTCTCCCCCGCGGGGGAAGGGGGCAGGTCTGCGCTTCGTATTCAGCCTCGCGCTGTGCGCGCTGTTCATTGCCCCCGCCCACGCCGACAAGATCCGCGACCTCGCCCAGGTCGCCGGCGTGCGCAGCAACCAGCTGATCGGCTACGGCCTGGTGGTGGGCCTGGACGGCAGCGGCGACCAGACCACGCAGGCACCGTTCACCACGCAAAGCCTGGAAAACATGTTGCAGCAGTTCGGCATCACCGTGCCGGCGAATGCGCGGCCGCAGCTGAAGAACGCGGCCGCGGTGATGGTTACGGCGGAGTTGCCGCCGTTCGCCAAGCCCGGCCAGGCGATCGACGTCACCGTGGCCTCGATCGGCAACGCCAAGAGCATCCGCGGTGGCCAGCTGCTGATGACCCCGCTGCGCGGCGCCGACGGCAACGTCTACGCGATCGGGCAGGGCAGCGTGGTGGTGGGTGGCATCAGTGCGCAGGGCAAGAGTGGCTCCAGCGTGCAGGTGAACATTTCCGCCAGCGGGCGCATTCCCAATGGCGCCTCGGTGGAGCGCACCGTGCCATCGTCGTTTTCCGGTGGCGGCAATTTGACGCTGAACCTCAACACCGCCGATTTCACCACGGCCGCGCGCATCGCCACGGCGATCAACCAGGCCTACGGCGCCGGTACCGCGCAGGCGATCGATGGCGGTTCGGTATCCGTGCGCGGGCCGCAGGACCCGTCGCAGAAAGTGGCGTGGATGGGTGCGATCCAGAGTCTTGAAGTGCAGCCCGGCGATGCGCCGGCGCGGGTGGTGGTCAACTCGCGCACCGGCACCGTGGTGATCGGTTCGGACGTGCGGGTGAGTGCGGCGGCGGTATCGCATGGCGCCATCCAGGTGACCATCGGCGAGCAGCCGCTGGTCAGCCAGCCGGCGCCGTTCAGCCAGGGCCAGACCGCGATCGTGCCCAGCAGCAACGTGCAGGTCAGCGAAGACAACGGCCACATGTTCAAGTTCGGCCCGGGCGTGAGCCTGGACACCATCGTGCGCGCCGTGAACCAGGTGGGCGCCGCACCCAGCGACCTGATCTCGATCCTGCAGGCATTGAAGCAGGCTGGCGCGCTTCATGCAGAGCTCGTGGTGATTTGATCAAACCGTCAAGATCATGACAGCCATCAACCCCAACAATCCTGCCCTCGATACCTGGACCGAAATGTCCGGCTTCCAGCAGTTGCGCGCGCAAGCGCGCAGCGATGGCGGCAAGGCGGCGTTGCCGGCGGTGGCCAAGCAGTTCGAGTCGATCTTTACGCAGATGATGTTGAAGTCGATGCGCGACGCCAACGCCTCGATCGGCGAAGGCATCGGCGACAGCAAGGCGGGCGATTCGTACCGCGACATGTTCGACCAGCAGCTGTCGTTGACCCTGGCCAATGGCCGCAACGGCCTGGGCATCGCGAAGATGCTGATCCGCCAGCTGGGCGGAAAGCCCGATGCCGCGCCGGCCGTGCTGACGCCCGCCGACCTGGCCGCCACGCAGGCGTTGAGTGCAAGCGCGCCCGGCACAAGGACGGCGCGCGACGTCAGTGAGGTGATGAACGCCAACGTGCGCGCGCTGCTGCAACTGGGCAGCGATGCCGACAACGACGCCGCCTCCAACGCCATGCCGTCCGTCACCGACACCAACCCCGGCTGGCGCGACACGCTGGACAGGCTGGCCCAGGGCGCCGCGAACGTGGCCGGCACCGCCGCCCGCTTGCTGCCCGGTGGCGACCCGGTGAATTTCGTGCGTGCGCTGGCGCCGCACGCCGCCGCGGCCGCGCAGAAGCTGGGTGTCTCCACCCGCGCGCTGCTGGCGCAGGCCGCGCTGGAAACCGGCTGGGGCAAACACCTGCCCCGCGGTGGCGACGGCAGCAGCAGCAACAACCTGTTCGGCATCAAGGCCGGCAGCAGCTGGGACGGCGACAAGGTCACCGTGCCAACGCTTGAATACGAAAACGGCGTGGCCGTACGCAAGCGCGACCAGTTCCGTGCCTACGATTCGCCGTCCGATTCGTTCGCCGACTACGCCCGCCTGATCAGCGACAGCCCACGCTATGCCCGCGCCCTGGGCCAGGGCGAAAACATCGCCGGCTTCGCCCACGCGCTGGTGCGCGGCGGCTACGCCACCGACCCGTCGTACGCGCAAAAGATCACCGCCATCGCCAACAGCCCGCAGATGCGCGAGGCCTTGGCGGCGCTGCATCTGGATGGGGTGGCGCAATGAACCGGCCCATCGCGAACGCTGTTGTAGGAGCGGCTTCAGCCGCGACGCACTTGCGCGAATCCGATGGAAGCATCGCGACTGAAGTCGCTCCTACAGCTATCGCATCTCTCGCCGTTAACGGTGGCGTGCGTTGCCGTGTATCCGGCACACCGAGGAAGATCCATGGTTGACATGCTCAACACCGGCGTCTCCGGCCTGCTCGCCGCCCAGGTTGGCCTGAGCACCGTCGGCCACAACGTGGCGAACGTCAACACCAACGGTTACAGCCGTCAGCAGGTGTCGTTCGGTACCGCGCTGCCGCAGGGTGTGGGCGGCTATTTCATCGGCAGCGGCGTCAACACGGTGGCGGTGCAGCGCGCGTACAGCCAGTTCCTCAACACCTCGCTGTGGTCGGCCACGTCCAGCTCCAGCCGCGCCGACACCATGGCCGGCCTCACCGGCCAGATCAACAACCAGTTGTCCGGCAGCAGCAACCTGCAGACCTCGCTCGACAGCTTTTTCGGCGCGGTCAACGACACCGCCAATGCGCCGTCGGATACCGCCTCGCGCCAGGTCTTGCTGGCGCGCGCAGGCGGGTTGGTGAGCACGTTCCAGTCGCTGTCCGGCCAGTTCAACCAGCTCTCCAGCCAGGTGCAGCAGCAGATCGGCGACGCCGTCAATTCGATCAACAGCTACAGCGACTCGATCGCCAAGTTGAACGGCCTGATCCGCTCGTCCGTAGCCACCGGCGGCACGCCGCCCTCCGACCTGCTCGACAAGCGCGACGCCCTGGTGAAAGACCTGGCGGCGCAGGTGGGCATCACGGTGGTGCCGCAGAACGACAACACCATCAACGTGTTCGTGGGCAACGGCCAGGCGCTGGTGTCGGACACGCAGTCATACCCGCTGGCCACCGCGCCGAACGTTTACGACGCCACCCGCCAGGAAGTGGTGGGCGCGGCCTCCGGCAGCGTGCTGAGCGGGCGCATCAGCGGCGGCGCCCTGGGCGCCTTGATGGATTTCCGCAGCAGCGTGCTGGACCCGGCGCAGACCCAGTTGGGTCGCACCGCGCAGGCACTGGCCAGCGCCTTCAACGCCCAGCACATGCAGGGCGTGGATCTGAACGGCGACGTGGGCGGCCAGTTTTTCAGCGTGGCCGGCCCCACCGCGCAGGCAGCCAGCAGCAACAACGGCACCGGCAACGTGGACGCCAGCATCAGCGACATCAGCAAGCTCACCGGCGCCGATTACACCCTCAGCTACGCCGGTGGTGCCTGGTCGCTGCGCGATACCAATGGCAACAACGTGGCGATGGGCGGCACCGGTACCGCCGCCGATCCGTTCACGGCAGGCGGCCTGAGCATGGTGGTGCCGGCCGGTGCCGTGGCCGGCGACAGTTTCCGCATCCAGCCCAGCCGCAATGCGGCCGCCAGTCTCGCGGTGGTGATCACCAACCCGGACAAGGTTGCCGCCGCCGCGCCACTGGCCATCAAGAACGGCATCAACAACACCGGTACCGCCACGGCCAGCGCCAGCCTCGATGGCGGCGCGCTCAGCGGCGGTGTCGTGCAGTTCACCTCCGCCACCACGTACACCGTGGACAGCGGCGCCGTACAAACCTACACGCCGGGGCAGCCGATCAACGCCAACGGCTGGAACCTGCAACTCAGCGGCACGCCGCAGAACGGCGACAGCTTCACCCTGACGCCAAACAGCAACGCGCAGGGCGACAACACCAACGCGCTGATGCTCGGCAAGGTGGCCAATCTGGGTGTGCTCAACGGCGGCGTCACCAGCGTGGGCGGTGCCTACAGCCAGCTGGTGGGCCAGGTCGGCAGTGCCGGCGCCGTAGCCAACGACGAGAAGACCACGCAAACAGCCGTCTATAACCAGGCCTACGGATCGCAGCAAAGCGTCTCGGGCGTGAACCTGGACGAGGAGGCCGCCAACCTGGTGCGTTTCCAGCAGGCCTATCAGGCGTCGGCGCAGGTCATCACCACCGCCAACAGCATGTTCACCGCGCTGCTCAGCGCCGTGCAGGGGTAAGCCATGCGAGTTTCCACCAGCTGGATGCAGCAGCAGTCGGTCGGCAGCATGATGGATCGGCAAAGCGACCTGTCCAACCTCAGCACGCAGTTGAGCACGGGCAAGCGCATCAACCAGCCCTCCGACGATCCGGTTGGCGCGGCGCGCGCGGTGGACCTTACCCATCTCGGTGCCGACAACGCGCAGTACCAGCGCAACATCACCTCGGCCAACGCGCGACTGGGGCTGGAAGACCAGAGCCTGTCCAACGTCACCAACGTGTTGGGTCGCGTGCGCACGCTGCTGCTGCAGGCGGCCAACGGTTCGCAGACGGATGAAACCCGCGGCGACATCGCCGCCGAAATGGTGCAACTGCGCCAGCAGTTGCTGGGCCAGGCCAACAGCAAGGATGGCCAGGGCGACTACATCTTCGCCGGCAACCGCACCGGCACCGAGCCGTTCGCCTCGCAAGGCAGCGTTACCTACGTGGGTGACGACGGGCAGCGCATGGTCGCCGCCGGTCCCGGCCTGCAGATCGCCACCGGCGATCCGGGCAGCGCGGTGTTCGGCAATATTCCCAGCGGCAACGGCACGTTTGCCGTCAGCGCCAGCACCGCCAATACCGGCAGCTTGGTGGCGGGCAGCACCAGCGTCAGCAACCCCAACGCCAACCCTTCGGCGTGGGATGGCGGCAGCTACAGCATCGTGTTCACCGCGGCCGATACGTTTGAAGTGCAGGACGGCGTCGGCACCGTGCTGGACACCGGTACCTACGACCCGATCAAGGGCGGCAGCATCACGTTCCGCGGTGCGCAGGTTGCCTTCCAGGGTGCGCCCGACGTGGGCGACAGCTTTGCGCTTGGCGCATCGCAACCGCAAAGCGTGTTCGCCACGCTCGACAACATCATCAATGTGCTGCAGACGCCCAATGGCGGCGACAGCAAGATGCAGAACGCCATCAACACCCAGTTTTCCAGCCTCGATCAGGCGATCGACAACATTTCGCGTACCCGCGGCAAGGTGGGTGCGCGGATGAATGCGCTGGATCAGCAGTCGGGGCTCAACGATGACTTGAGCCTGCAGTACAAGAGCGCGCTTTCAGACGTGCAAAGTGTCAACTACTACGACGCAATCAGCCAGCTCGGCGCGCAAACCACCGCGTTGCAGGCTGCGCAGCAGACCTTTACCAAGGTGCAAGGGTCAAAATTATTTGATTATTTGCGTTGACAAGACTCAAGTTCCGATGTGTCGAGTCGAAACACTGAACAAGGCGGAGGCATTCCCGAGTGAATCCCCGTCCGATTGTCTGGGCCGGCCATCGTCGGCACACAACCCCGATTTGGAGATACTCCCATGGTCATGAGCGTCAACACCAACATCAGCTCGCTGAATGCCCAGAAAAACCTGGCCGCGTCGCAGAGCAAGCTGTCCACCGCGATCGAGCGGCTGTCGTCCGGCATGCGCATCAACAGCGCGAAAGACGATGCCGCCGGCCTCGCCATTTCCACCCGCTTCACCACCCAGATCAACGGCCTGAACCAGGCTGTCAGCAATGCCAACGACGGCATCTCGCTGGCGCAGACCACCGAGTCGGCGTTGAACGAGGTGACCAACAACATGCAGCGCATCCGTACGCTGGCCGTGCAGTCCGCCAACGCCACCAACTCCGACAGCGACCGCAAGGCGCTGGACGCCGAAGTGCAGCAGCGTCTGTCGGAAATCACCCGTATCTCGCAGCAGACCACCTTCAACGGCCGTCACGTGCTGGACGGCACCTTCGGCAGCGCCGCGTTCCAGATCGGCGCCAACGTCGGCGAAACGATCACCGTCAACCTGAGTCAGGGTGCGGGTTCCACCCAGGTCGGCAAGGCTGCGGTTTCCACCACCGGCGACATCAGCGCGCTGTTCCCAGCCGCTGTTGCTGGTAGCACGGGCACGGCAGCGAGCTTCACCTCCGATGCGATCACCCTCGCCGACTACAGCACGACCAATGGGACCATTGATGTCGCTGGCGATACAGTTACGCTGACGGCGGATTACACCGCGGGCGGCGCGACACTGCAGGATATGGTCGATGACATCAATTCGCAGTTGGCCACCGCCTCCAGCGATATCACGGCAGCGGTGAGCGGCGGCGCGATCACCTTCACGGCTGGAACCATCAGCGATGGGGATATCACGGTTACCGGCAGCATGCTCGGTACCGGTTCGTCTGTCACGGGTGTCGCCGCTGGTACCGATACGCCCGCCGGCCTCACCCTGGAGACTGGCGACCTGCTCATCAACGGCAAGGATGTGGCCGGCACCTACGCCGACGCCCAGGCTTTCGTCAGCAAGATCAACTCGATGAATATCGACGGCGTCTCGGCGTACTACGACAGTGCCACCAAGTCGTTCGGCATCAACTCGCTGAACGACCTGACGGTCGACGGCACCAAGTCGGGCACCGGTGCCGGCAACCTGAACTTCTCCGGCGCCGGTGCGGTCAACACCGCGAAGGGCAGCTTGGACGGCAGCAACGTCAACACGGTGACTGGCGCCAACCAGACCATCACCCGCATCGACGCCGCCCTGTCCACCATCAGTGCCATGCGCAGCGACCTGGGTGCGGTGCAGAACCGCTTCACCTCGACGATCGCCAACCTGCAGACCATTTCGCAGAACCTCAGCGCGTCGCGCAGCCAGATCCAGGATGCCGACTTCGCCGCGGAAACCGCGAACATGTCCAGCGCCAACATCCTGCAACAGGCTGGTGTCTCGGTGCTGGCGCAGGCCAACGCCAGCACGCAGAGCGTGTTGAAGCTGCTGCAGTAACTGCTTGACCCGAGACGGCTGCGGATAGTCCGCAGCCGTCTTCCCCATTACAGGAATCGACGTCCATGGCTATCACGGTAGGCTCCACCACACCCACCACGGGTTTGCTGACCTCCATGGGCGTGGGTTCCGGCCTGGACGTCGCCACGTTGGTGGACAAGCTGGTGGCCGCCAAGAAGGCGCCGCAGCAGAACCAGATCACCAACCAGGCCGCGCAGGCCAATACCCAGTTGTCCGGCCTGGGCCAGATCGGCGCCGCGCTGTCCGCGTTGCAATCAGCCATGGCCTCGATCACCGACGGCAGCGCGTTCAACGCGCGCACGGTGAGCACGGGCGACAAAGATGTATTGGGTGCCAGCGCTTTCGGCACCCCGGTAAGCGGCAGCTACAAGATCGAAGTGAGTCAGTTGGCCACTTCGCTCAAGGCCTCCTCGGCCGCGTTTGCCGACGGCAACGCCAAAGTCGGCACCGGCACGCTCACCCTCACGGTGGGCGACAAGTCGATGAACCTCGACCTCAGCGACAGCAACAACTCGCTGGCGCAGGTGCGCGACGCGATCAACAAGGCCACGGACAACCCCGGCATCGCCGCCACCATCGTCACCGGCACGGATGGCGCGCACCTGGTGCTCAGCAGTACCGGCAGCGGCGCCGCCAACGGATTCACCGTCAGCAGCACGGGCGGCGACGGCAACCTGGCCGCGCTGCATTACGACGCGGCGACCAGCAGCGGCAACGCGCTCAACGTGATCACCGCCGCGCAGGATGCCGAATACACCATCGACGGCATCGCCGGCCACAGCGCCGGCAACATCGTCAGCACCGCCATCGACGGCCTGACCCTCAACCTGGTCGACGTGGGCGAAAGCACGCTGACCGTGGCCAACGACAGCAGCAAGGCCACCAGCGCGCTGACCAACCTGGTCAATACCTACAACAGCTTCGTGGGGATCTACCAGAACCTCACCAAGTACGACGCCACCAGCAAAACCGCCGGCGCCATGATCGGCGACGCCACCATCAACGGCATCAGCAGCACGCTGTCGCGGCTGGTCGGCGGCAGCGCCAATGGCACCTCGCTGGCCGCCTTGGGCGTTTCGCTGCAAGTGGATGGCACGTTGAAGCTGGACAGCGACAAGCTGACGGCGGCAATGAAGGACGGCGGCAAGCTCGCCAGCCAGTTGTTCAGCGGCGACAACGGCCTGGCCGCCCAGCTCAACGGCCAGCTCGGCCAGTGGGTTGGCGACCACGGCACGCTGGCCGGCCGCACCGACAGCATCAGCCAGCAGTTGAAGGATCTGACCACCCAGCAGACCACGCTGGACAGCCGCATGGCCGACCTCACCGCGCGTTACCAGGCGCAGTTCACCGCGCTGGACACGTTGATGAGCAAGCTCAACAGCACCAGCAGCTATCTGCAGCAGCAGTTTGATGCGCTGAACAACAGCAACAAGAAGTAACCCCAAACCTATTCGCAGGAGATGCAGTCATGGGATTCGGCTACGGCGCAGGCGCCTACCAACAGATTCGCTCGCACGGCGGTGTGGAGTCGGCTGACCCGCATGGCCTGATCACGTTGCTGATGGACGGCGCGCTGGAGCGCCTCATCAAGGCCCGCGCACACATGATGCGCGGGGAAGTGGCCGCCAAGGGCGAAGCCATCGGCCGTTGCATCGAGATCATCGGCGGGCTGCGCGACAGCCTGGATCTCAAGGTTGACCCGGTGAACACCGGCCGGCTCGATTCGCTTTACGAATACATGAGCCGTCGCCTGTTGCAGGCCAACCTGCGCGACGACGCCAGCCTCATCGACGAAGTCAGCAAGCTGCTGCAGCAAGTGCGTGACAGCTGGGTGCAGATCGCCCCGTCCGCCACGCAGCATGCCGCCAACGCATGAGCACCCCGGCCGTGACCGACGAAACCGGCATGATCGAGCAGGCGTTGCAGCTGAGCCGCGACATGCTCAGTGCCGCCCAGGCGCAGGAATGGGAACAGCTGGCCAGCCTGGAAGCCCAGCGCGAGCCATTGCTGCGTCGCGAGCATTCCGCCGACGTGGTTGAGCAACTGGGCGAAATCCTGGCCTGCGACCGCGAGCTGCGCACCCTGGTGCGCCAGGCCCGCGACGAGGCTGCCGCACAATGGCAGCGCCAGAGCGGCCAGGCGCGCGCGATCCGCGCCTACGCGCAGGCCTAGGCGGGTATCGAAGCGTTGTTGTAGGAGCGACTTCAGTCGCGATGCTCTTGCTCGGGATCTCCAAAGCAGAAGCATCGCGACTGAAGTCGCTCCTACAGGTTCACGGTTCACAGCCCGCCCCGCCGCTCCGCCGCCGCTACACTCAGCCCACGCCACCATATGACCGGGGATCACGATGGATGCCAATAGCTGGGACGAGTTCGAGCAGCGCGTGAGCTGTGACGAGAGCCTGCATGTGGACAGCGAAGCCATGCCCTGGCCAGACGCCCAGGCGCACCAGGCGCGGCTGGCCGAGCGCAACCTCAACACTTTGTCTGCGGTCGCTGCACTGGAAGAGCGTTACGCCGAAACCGACGATGACAGTCCGCTGATGCTGGAGATCCAGCGGATGGACGCCAAGCTCACCGCACTGGTCGATATCGTCAATCACCTGCTGGTACCCGCCAGCGTGCTGCCGCCACGGCAGACCCTGCGCTTCAACGCGATCGGTGCGGTGCTGCCTGCGGCGCTGGTGCCGGCGGGTGATGCCTTGATCGTGCGGCTGCGTTTCGATGTATGCCGCAGCCTGCCGCTGGAGTTGGCGGCCAGGGTGGAGCGTCGGTTGGACAACGGCCACGTGTTTGTGGTGTTCGCCGCGCCGGGTGACGTGCTGGGTGACGCGATTGAGCGACTCGTTTTTCGCCATCACCGACGCAAAGTGGCAGAAACGCGCCAACTGACGTCCTGAGGCAGTTGCGGACAGGCGTCAGGCCGTGACCACGGTCACACTTCGCCATGCTGGCGCGAACCTTTGTTGACGCTCGCGTCACGACGACGATGTCGATCGTGTTTCCTCCCTCTATAAATTCAACGCTAATTGATTCAATCATTTAGCGCGGTTCCTGGCCGTTTCCCAGCCACTCCGGCGGCGTGCCGGAGGGATGAAAAGCTGACACACGACGTTTTGCCGTCACCAAAAAGTCGTCGTTGGCCCCCTTGTTGCAATGTGTCCATCGAGCCCGGCGACGTAAACCCGCCGCATCGATGAACGGCCTCCCGCGAGGGGTCAGGCCACAGCAAAAGGCAACAGGGGTATCACCATGCAGAAATTCGACTTCCTGGTTATCGAGTCCGACCGCTCCCGTGTGGATGCCGTGATGTCGGCACTGCATTTCCTGGGGTATCGACCACAGCAGGGTGACCAGTGCACGGATGCGGACGAGTCGATGCAGGCCTGGCGCGGCGTGTATGTCGGCCAGGTGAGCGACGAAGCGGAAGCCGAACGCCAGCTTGCCCTGCTGGGTGACACGGCGGCGCATGTGCCGATGCTGCTGGCCGACGACTCCGCCTGGCTGGGCCGCTTCACCGCCACCTCTTCACCGTTCACCACCCGCGTGGCCACGCTGGCTTTCCCGCTGCGCTACGAGCAGATGGCCGAAGCGATGCGCGCCATGTATGCGCGCCTGCTGGGTGGCCAGGGCAACGGCATCCGCTTCGTGGGGCACTCCACACCGATGAACCACGTCAACGCCTTGATCCGCCAGGTGGCGCCGTTCGACTCCAGCGTACTGGTGCTGGGCGAGTCGGGCACCGGCAAGGAAATGGTGGCGCGCTCGATCCACGACAGCTCCCCGCGCCGCGACAAACCCTTTGTGGCGATCAACTGCGGCGCGATCCCCGCCGAGCTGCTGGAAAGCGAATTGTTCGGCCATGAGAAGGGCTCGTTCACCGGCGCCATCAACACCCGCAAGGGCCGTTTCGAGATGGCCGAGGGCGGCACGCTGTTCCTCGACGAGATCGGCGACATGAGCCTGCCGATGCAGGTGAAGCTGTTGCGCGTGCTGCAGGAGCGCGTGTTCGAGCGCGTCGGCGGCAACAAGACCCAGCATTGCGACGTGCGCATCATTGCCGCCACCCATCGCAACCTGGAGCAATCCATCACCGACGGGAAATTCCGCGAGGATCTGTTCTACCGCCTCAGCGTGTTCCCGCTGGAGTTGCCGGCATTGCGCGAGCGGCTGGACGACCTCTCCGTGCTGATCACCGAATTCAACCAGCGGCTGGCCCGCCGCGGCCTGGGCGTGGTGCGCTTCGGCACCACCGCGATGCATGCGTTGCAGGCTTATCCATGGCCCGGCAACGTGCGCGAGCTGTCCAACCTGGTCGAGCGCATGGCCATCCTGTTCCCCCACGGCGAAGTGCGCGCCAGCGACCTGCCCGAGAAATACCGCGGCCAGCAGGTCTGCGATGACGTACGCAGCTCCGACCTGCTGGCGATGATGGAGGGCCGCGCCCCCGTCGTTGCCGACATCAGCGAAGCCCGCCCGTCCGTGTCCACCATGGGCCTGTTGCCGGAGGACGGCCTGGACCTGAAGGATCACCTGGCCGATATCGAAGTGGGCCTGATCCGCCAGGCACTCGACGCCACCGGCGGCGTCGTCGCCCACGCCGCCCGCCTACTGCACATGCAGCGCACCACGCTGGTGGAAAAGCTGCGCAAGTACGGGTTGCAGGGGAGCATGGCGGCCTGACGGCGGGATTCGGGATTTGGGATTGGGGATTCGCAAGAGCTCAGGATCAAGAGCGCCCTCATCCGCCTGCGGCACCTTCTCCCGCAAGCGGGAGAAGGGAAGGCGCGCCCCGTGGCCGCGGCTCTGCCGCTCTTACGAATCCCAAACCCGAATCCCCAATCCCGGCTCCACTGGCACGCCTCGTGCATCCACCTCATGCAAACCCGACACGTGTCGGGATTTCGTCACCCGCCCGCTGTAGATGAGGCAGCCATGAGTACGATCGAAGTCAACAACCTGCTTGCCCAGATGCGCCAGATGACGGCGCAGGTGCGTCCGGCGGAAACCGCGTTCAAGGCGGCTCCGGCAGTGGGGCAGGCGGGCCAGCCTGATTTTTCCGCCTTGCTGAAGCAGTCGATCGCGTCGGTGGGGCAGACGCAGATGGAAGCGGGCCGCATGGCGGCAAGTTTCGAGCGCGGCGATGCCGGCGCGGATCTGGGCCGCACCATGATCGCGATGCAGAAGGCCGACTTGTCATTGCGCAGCATGGTCACCGTGCGCAACAAGCTCGTCGATGCGTACAAGGACATCATGAACATGCCGGTCTGACGCACTTCGTCCACCGCCGACTCCCTTCATAGAAAACGAGCAGCCCCATGGCCGACAACGGCATCGCGACCACCGACAACAACGGTCGCCTTGATACCTTCAAGCAGCTTTCCCGCAACCCGGCGGCGCGCCAGCTCATGTTGCTGGTGGCCGTGGCCGGCGCGGTGGCGCTGGGGGTTGCCGTGGTGCTGTGGTCGCGCGGGCCGAACTACGGCTTGCTGTATGCGGGGCTCGGGCAGAACGATGCCGCCGCGATCACGCAGCAGCTGCAATCCACCAACACGCCGTTCAAGCTCAGCAGCGACGGCTCGTCGATCATGGCGCCGGCCGCCGACCTGGCCGCGCTGCGGCTGAAACTTGCCGGCCAGGGCCTGCCGCAGGGCACGGCCTCATCCACCGCCACGGGCGGCGATTCGCCGTTTGGCATGAGCGACCTGGCCGAGCGCACCCGTTACCAGCAACTGCTGGAGACCGACCTGGGCAACACCATCGGCGGGCTGCAGTCGGTACGCTCCGCGCGCGTGCACCTGGCCTTGCCCAAGCCGTCGGCCTTCATCCGCGACAACCGCCCGGCCACCGCCTCGGTGCTGGTGACGCTGTACCCGGGCCGTCAGCTGGACGCTGGCCAGGTGGCGGCGATCGTGCACCTGGTGTCTGCCAGCGTGCCGGATCTGGATACGCGCCAGGTGTCGGTGATCGACCAGCAGGGCCAGTTGCTCACCACCGACCCGGACAGCCCCGGCGCCATCGGCGACAGCCGCCTGCGCCTTTCCACCCGTATCGAGAACACCTACGCCGAACGCATCGAACAATTGCTGACCCCGCTGGTGGGGCCGGGCAGGGTGCGGGCGCAGGTGTATGCGGATCTGGATTTCAGCCAGACCGAGAAAGCCACCGAAACCTTCGGCCACGACCACCCGGCGCTGCGCAGCGAGCAGACCAGCAGCGAACGCCGCGGCGATGGCGCCCAGGGCGGCGTGCCCGGCGCGCTGAGCAACCAGCCGCCCGCGTTGGTGGCCCAGCCGACCGCGGCCAATCCGGATGCGGGCGCCGCCAACGCCAAGCCCGATCCGAAGGCGGCCACCGGCACCACCACCACGACCACCAGCACCGCCGACACGTCCAGCAGCGCCACCCGCAATTACGAACTGGACCGCACCATCAGCCATGTCAGCGATCCGGCCGGGCGGTTGGCGCGGCTCACCGTGGCAGTGGTGCTGGACAACAAGCTGGTCAGCGGCGGCACCACCGAGGGCGGCGATCCGAAGCCGGCCACCAGCGTGCCGTTCACCGCGCAGGAGTTGCAACACCTCACCGACCTGACCAAGAACGCGGTGGGCTTCAACGCCGCGCGCGGCGACAGCGTCAGCGTGGTCAACCAGTCGTTCCAGCGCGGTCCCTCGCCCGAGGCCTTGCCGGATACGCCGTTCTGGCAGCGGCCAGGCATGATGGATCTGATCAAGCAGGGCGTCGGTATCCTGCTGGCGCTTCTGGTAGCGTTCGGCGTGCTGCGACCGCTGTTGAAAGGGCTGTTGCGAGGGGAGGCTCCGGCGCGTGCATTGCCGTCGCCGATGCCGCAAATTTCCGTACGCGTCGATGACGAACCACAGGACGCGGACGAGCCGGCGCGGTTGCACAACACACCCGCGCTTGCCTACGAGCAACGCGTGGGAGCGGCTCGCCGGATGGTGACCGAAAATCCGAAACAGGTGGCTCAGGTGGTAAAGAACTGGGTGAGCGAAGATGGCAGTTGATCAATCCAAGATTTCCGGCGCGCAACGTGCGGCCATTCTGCTGCTGACGCTGGGCGAAGAGGACGCTGCCGAAGTGCTCAAGCACCTCAGCGCGCGCGACGTGCAGGCGGTGGGGTCGGCCATGGCCGCCCTGTCCGGTGTATCGCGCGAGCAGGTCGAGGTGGTGCTGAACAAGCTCGACGCCGACATGGGCCAGCAGACCTCGCTGGGCGTGGGCACCGAGGAGTACATCCGCAAGATTCTCGTCAACGCGTTGGGCGAGAACAAGGCCGGTGGCCTGATCGACCGCATCCTGCTGGGTCGCAGCAGCAAGGGGCTGGAGTCGCTGAAGTGGATGGAGAGCCGCGCCATCGCCGAGATGATCAACCAGGAGCATCCGCAGATCATCGCGCTGGTGCTGGCGCATCTCGAACCGGACCAGGCCGCCGAGGTACTTGGCTACCTGCCCGAGCGCGTGCGCAGCGACGCGGTGATGCGCATCGCCACGCTTGATGGCGTGCAGCCGCATGCGCTGAACGAGCTCGATGAAATCATGGAGCGTCAGTTCTCCGGCACCACCAAGAAACTGAAGTCCGCCAACGTGGGCGGCCTCAAGGCCGCCGCCGACATCCTCAACGCGATGGACGCCAGCCGCGAAACCGAGTTGATGGGTGCCATCCGCACCCACGACGAGGCCCTCAGCGGGCGTATCGAGGACTTGATGTTCGTGTTCGAGGACCTGGCCGAGCTGGACGACCGCGGCATGCAGACGCTGCTGCGCGAAGTGCCGTCGGGCACGCTGATCACCGCATTGAAGGGCGCCGAACCGGCCATCCGCGAAAAGATCTTCGCCAACATGTCCAAGCGCGCCGCCGACATGATGCGCGACGACCTGGAAGTGAAGGGTCCGGTGCGCCTGAGCGACGTCGACGCGGCGCAGAAGGAGGTGCTGGTGATCGCCCGCAAGCTGTCCGATGCCGGCCAGCTCAACTTGTCCTCCAGCGGCGATGAGTTCGTCTGATGGTCGCGGTCGTCGGCAACGGGCCTGATGTGCAGCGTTGGGAATTGCCCAACGTGGGCAACGGCGAGTTGCCGAACCGCCGCAAGGACGACCCGCCGCAACCGACCGTGCGCGATCTCGAAGCGCTGGAGCAGCAGGCGCGCGAGGAAGGCTACGCCGCCGGCCGTGCCGAAGGGCTGGCTGCCGCGCGACAGCAGTTGCAACAGAACATGGCGCGCTTCGACGCACTGTGCGAGGCCGCCGCCCGTCCGCTGCAGGCACTCGACGACCGCACCGAGCAGGAGCTGGCGCGGCTGGCGATCGTGATGGCGCGGCGCGTCGTGGCGCGCGAGCTGCAATTGTCACCCGACCTGATCGCCAAAGCCGTGCGCCAGGCCGCCGCGGCCTTGCCTGCCGCCACGCGCGACCTGCGCGTGCATCTTCACCCCGATGACCTGGCCTTGCTGCGCGAGCTGGGCGCGGTCGAAAGCCATTGGCAATTGCACGCGGACGCCAGCCTGACGCGCGGCGGCTGCCAGCTGGAAAGCGAACGTTCCCGCCTCGATGCCACCGTCGAAGCACGCCTGGCCGCGGTGGTCGATGCGGTGCTCGGTGACGATGTGGACGACGAGGCTGGCGCATGAATGCCCAGGTCGACACCGTCGCGCGGCAGTTGTCGTGGCAGCAGAAGCTGGCCCGGCGCACGGCGCGCGCGGAGACCGTGCGTACGCTGGCGGTCGAAGGCTGCCTGCGGCGGGTCGTGGGATTGACGCTGGAGGCGGAAGGTTGCGAAGCGGCGCTCGGCGCGCGCTGCCTGGTCGACACCGCCGACGGCGCGCAACTGGATACCGAAGTCGTGGGCTTTGCCGACGAACGGCTGCTGCTGATGCCGGTCGGCGACATGCACGGCGTATTGCCCAACGCCCGCGTCCGCCCCTGCGCGCACACCCGCGGCCTGCCGGTGGGTCATGCGCTGCTGGGCCGTGTGGTGGGCGCCGATGGCATACCACTGGATGGCCTGGGCCCGCTGGAATCCGATGAACATGCTGCGCTCAAGAGCGAGCCGATCAACCCGATGGCGCGCAAGCCCATCGATGCGCCGCTGGACGTGGGCGTGCGTGCGATCAATGCCTTGCTCACCGTGGGCCGCGGCCAGCGGCTGGGCCTGTTCGCCGGCTCTGGCGTGGGCAAATCCACCTTGCTGGGCATGATGACGCGCTACACCAACGCCGACGTGGTGGTGGTGGGGCTGATCGGCGAGCGAGGCCGCGAGGTGAAGGAATTCGTCGAGCACACGCTGGGCGAGGAAGGCCGCCGCCGTGCCGTGATCGTGGCCGCGCCGGCCGACGCGCCGCCGCTGAAACGCCTGCGCGGCGCGCAGTACGCCACCGCCATCGCCGAGTGGTTCCGCGACCGCGGCATGCGCGTGCTGCTGCTGATGGACTCGATCACCCGCTACGCCCAGGCCCAGCGCGAGATCGCGCTGGCCATCGGCGAGCCGCCGGCCACCAAGGGTTACCCGCCGTCGGTATTCGCGATGATGCCGGCACTGGTCGAGCGCGCCGGCAACGATGCGGACGGCCGCGGTTCGATCACCGCGTTCTACACCGTGCTTACCGAGGGCGATGATTACCGCCACGATCCGATCGCGGATGCGGCGCGCGCCATTCTGGACGGCCATATCGTGCTGTCGCGCGACCTGGCCGAAGCCGGGCATTACCCGGCCATCGACATCGAGGCGTCGATCAGCCGCGTGATGCCCGCCGTGGTGGCACGCGAGCATCTGCGCGCGGCGCAGCGTTTCCGCCAGGTCTATTCCGCCTATCGCCAGCAGCGCGACCTGATCGCCGTGGGCGCGTACCAGAAAGGCTCCGACCCGCAGGTCGATCTGGCCATCGACATGTGGCCGCAACTGCGCGCCTTCCTGCAGCAGGAGGTGGATGAACCGATGACGCTCGAGATGGCCATCACCAAACTCGATGAACTGGCCGAGCAGGTGCCCGGATGAGTTCGCGCGCAGTGCAATTGCAGCCGGCGGTGGATCAGGCGAAACAACGCACCGAGGAGGCGCTGGCGCAACTGGCCTTGCAACAGCAGCAGCTGGCCAAGGGCGAGCACCAGTTGGGCGAGCTGAAGCGCTACCGCCAGGAATACGCCAGCAACGGCGACGGCAGCTTGACCGTGAGTGCGCTGCTGAACCGCCAGAAATTCGTCGAGCGCATCGACCAGGCGATCGCGCAGCAAACCAGCGAGGTCGCCCGCCTGCAGCGCCTGCTCGACCAGGTGCGCGGCCGCTGGCACCAGGCGCATGCGCGCGAAAGCGCGCTCGACAGCGTGATCGAACACTGCATCGAAGAGGAGCGCCAGGCCGCCGACCGCCACGAGCAGGCCGAGATCGACGAACGCATGCAATACCGGCGGCCACGCTGATGGCGCGGATCTTGCCTTTCATTCGGGGTATGCAGGGTGCGCCGGGCGCGCACCTGCCGCCTGTTTTTCGCTACCCGGCGTGCGCACGGCCTGTTGTCGCCCACGCACGCCACTGCTGACGGAGTCACTTAGCCATGACCGCTACCGCCGCTGTTCTCCCCGCCGCCGTTCCGCGCGCCACACCGACGCCCGAGCCGCGCGACGCGGCATCCAGCCCCGGCAAGTTCGATCAGCAACTCGACGCCGCCCGCCAGAAGCAGGCCTCGCCCGCTGACGACGGCAAGAAGGCGCCGTCCGGTGATCAGGCCGGCAAGACGGCGGACACGCCGCCTGCCGCGAGCGCGCAGGCGGCCGTACCCGCCAAGGCCGTCGCCGGCACCGCGGTCGAGACAACCGCGATCACCAAGGACATCGACGACGACGCGCCGGCCGATGGCGACACCCCGGCCGCGGCGCTGGCCAGTGCGATGCTGGCCCTGCTGGGGCCTGCCACCACCACCTTGCGACCGCCGCTTGCTGGCCTTGCCGACGCGAAGGTCGGTCTCGCCGGCAAGGCCGTGGCTGGCGACGCCGGCGCGGCGGCCCTGCTGAAATTGAACACGGCCGCCACCGGTACCGCCGCCAACGCGACCGCAGACATCACGGCCTTGCCGCCAGGTGCCGGGATCATGCTTGCCGCGGGCGAGGCCAGGCTCGCCGCCAGCGAGACCCGGCTCGCCGCCGTCGACAAACCCGGCGATGCGGCGACCCAGCCAGCCGCCGCGCTGACGTCGCACAGCACAGGCACCCAGGCGGCGCCGACGGTGCATCAATTGCAGATTCCCACACCCGCGGGCGGCCACGGCTTTGCCCAGGAGCTTGGCCAGCAAGTGGCCTGGCTGGGTGGGCAGGACGTCAAGCAGGCACGCATCCGGTTGAATCCGGAGGATTTGGGCCAGCTCGACATCAAGGTCAGCGTCAACCACGGTCGGGTCGACGTGGTGTTCAACGCGCAACACCCCGGTGCGGTGGCGGCCGTGCAGCAAAGCCTGCCGCAGCTCGACCAGATGCTGGGCCAGCACGGACTCTCGCTGGGCCACACTGAAGTCGGCCAGCACGACCGCGGCAGCCACAACGGTGGTGAACATCAAACCGCCGAAGGCGCCGGAATCGATGACGTCGGCGACATCCATGGCCTGGCGGCATCACCCGTTTCGGTCGGCTTGCTGGATGCGTTTGCCTGAGGCGGGAATGGAGAATAGGGAATAGGGAATCGCAAAGCAGCGCCCGCCACGGGCATGCATGTTCCTGTCCCACAGTTTTGTCGTCCCTGCGAATTCCCATCCCGGCACCAAAGCGTCACGTCAACCTGCCGCCAGGCGTCAAGAAAGCGCCACATCGCCCGCGCGTCTCCGCCAGATCCTAGCTGCCATGCGCTTTTCGCCGATGGCACACGGTTTGCTTCTGATGGGCATCGCCCGGTTGCACGGGCTTTCCCCTGAAACTGAGACCGAGGTTTTCCATGGCTGTAGCCGACGAAGGGCGGGTTGAGGCACCACCTGCACCGAAGAAGAAAAGTCCCCTCGCGATGATCATCGGCCTGGTGCTGCTGCTGTTGGCGCTTGGCGGTGGCGGCTTCGCCTACAAGACGATGCACGCCAAGGCCGAGGCCAAGAACGCCAAACCGGCGTCGAAGGCGGAGCTGTACCTGCCGCTCGATCCGCCGTTCGTGGTCAATTTTCGCGACGACGAGTCACTGCGTTATCTGCAGGTCGGGGTCACGCTGATGTCGCATGACGCCGATGCGCTGGCCGCGGCCAAGGCCGCCGACCCGGTGATCCGTGATGCGCTGGTGTCGCTTTTCAGCAGCCAGGAATACTCGATCATCAGCAATACCGCCGGTCGCGACAAGCTGCAGGCGCAGGCGCTGGCGGCGGTGCGCAAGATCGTGCAGGCGCGCCTGGGAAGGCCCGGCGTGGATGCGTTGTACTTCACCAGCTTCGTGATGCAGTGACCGGGACGCCGCGATGAGCGATCTGCTTTCCCAGGACGAAATCGACGCGTTGCTGGACGGCGTCGAAGGTGGCGATGTCACCACCGGCACCGACGAGCCGCTGCCGCCGGGCACCGTGCTTTCGTACGACTTCACCCAGCAGGACCGGCTGGTGCGCGGGCGCCTGCCCACGCTGGAAATGGTCAACGACCGTTTTGCGCGATTCTTCCGCACCGCGATCTTCAACGTGTTGCGCAAGACCTGCGAAGTGTCGGTGCTGGGCGTGAAGATGGTGAAGTTCACTGAGTACGTGCATGGCCTGGCCGTGCCCAGCAATTTGAACCTGGTGCGCATCAAGCCGCTGCGCGGCAGTGCGCTGGTGGTGTTCGAGCCGCGGCTGGTGTTCACCGTGATCGACAACTTCTTCGGCGGCGATGGCCGCTACCACGCGCGCATCGAAGGCCGCGATTTCACCGCCACCGAAAACCGCGTCATCCAGATCATGCTGACCGAGCTGTTCGGCGCGATGACCGAAGCGTGGGCACCGGTGCTGGGGCTGGATTTCGAATACATCAACTCCGAGATCAACCCGCAGTTCGCCAACATCGTCAGTCCCACCGAGACGGTGGTGGTGTCGCGCTTCCACGTCGAGCTCGATGGCGGTGGCGGCGAAATCCATCTCACCTTGCCGTACGCCATGGTCGAGCCGATCCGCACCTTGCTGGACGCCGGCGTGCAGAGCGATCGGGTCGATCGCGACGATCGCTGGGCCGAGTTCCTGCATGAGGAAGTGCTCGACGCCGAGGTGGCGCTGAGCTCTCTGCTGCTCGAAACGCGGCTCAGCATCGGCGAGTTCCTGCACCTGCGTCCGGGCGACGTCATCCCGATCCAGTTGCCCGAACTGACCACCGTCTATGCCGAGGACGTGCCGGTGTTCCGCGGCAGCTACGGCCAATCCAACGGCCGCAATGCGGTGCGTTTCCATACCCAGGCCGGGCGGCGCGAAAGGCGCATGTCCGGCGATCACCAGACAGAGAAGAAGCCAGCATGAACCAGTCCACCGAAGACAGCGCGGTTGCCGACCCGAGCGAACGCGTCCAGTTCGATTCCCTGCAGAACCTCCCCGGCGGCCTGGGCGAGGTCAACCTCGACATGATCCTGGATGTGCCGGTGACCCTGGCGATGGAAGTGGGGCGCACCCGCATCAGCATCCGCAACCTGCTGCAGCTCAACCAGGGCTCGGTGGTGGAACTGGATCGTGCCGCCGGCGAACCGCTGGATGTGTTCGTCAATGGCACCCTGGTGGCGCACGGAGAAGTGGTGGTGATCAACGAGAAGTTCGGCATCCGCCTGACCGACGTGATCAGCCCCGCCGAACGCGTGCGCAAACTGCGATGAATACCCTGGCCCTCATGCTGGCGGTCGCACCAGCCGCCGCCGAATTCGATCCCGCCAGCGAACTGGTGCGGGTGATCCTGAGCCTGTTCGGCATCATTGCGTTGATCGTTGTGGCCGGCTGGCTCACCCGCCGGTTGCAGCGTCGCCCCGGCATGGGTGGGCGCCGCATCCGCTGCGTGGAAACCTTCGCGGTGGGCGCGCGCGAGCGCCTGTTGCTGATCGATGCCGACGGCAAGCGCCTGCTGGTAAGCATGGGCGCAGGCGGTACCCGCACGCTGCACGTGTATGACGGCGACGCACCCGCGCAAAGCGAGCAGGATCCGATCAAGCCCCTGCCCAGTGCAAGCGATCTGCTGGCACGCTGGAAGCGCCGCTCATGAAGCGTTGGCGCTGGATCATCGCAGCACTGCTGGTGGTGCTGCCGCTGGGCGCGTGGGCGGTGACGCCGGGCATCCCGGTGTTGAACGTGCAGACCGCCGCCGACGGCGCCAAGAACTGGACGCTGTCGCTGCAGGTGCTTGCGCTGATGACGGCGCTGACGCTGTTGCCGGCGATCCTGCTGATGATGACGTCGTTCACTCGCATCATCATCGTGCTGGGTTTCCTGCGCCAGGCATTGGGCACGCAGTCCACGCCACCCAATCAGGTGCTGCTGGGGCTGGCGCTGTTCCTCACGTTGTTCGTGATGTCGCCGGTGCTGACCAAGGCCTACGACGAGGGTGTAAAGCCGTACATGGATGGCAACCTCAGCGCCGAGCTGGCGCTGCCGGCGGCCACCGCGCCGTTCAAGCACTTCATGCTGGACCAGACCCGCGACGCGGATCTGCAGTTGTTCACCCGGCTGGCCAAGGAAAAGCCCTACGCCAGCAAGGCCGACGTGCCGTTCAAGGTGGCGATGCCGGCCTTCCTCACCAGCGAGCTGAAGACGGCGTTCCAGATGGGCTTCCTGCTGTTCGTGCCGTTCTTGATCATCGATCTGGTGGTGGCCAGCGTGCTGATGTCGATGGGCATGATGATGGTTTCGCCCATGATCATCTCGCTGCCGTTCAAGATCATGCTGTTCGTGCTGGTCGATGGCTGGACGCTGCTGCTCGGCACGCTGGCGGGGAGCTTCTACACGTGACCGCGCAGGCTTCAGCCCCTGTAGGAGCGCACCCCGTGCGCGATGCTTTTGCTTGTGTCGCACCGATGACCTGTAGGAGCGACTTCAGTCGCGACGCTCTCTGGTCAAGCAAGAGCAAAAGCTCTCGATCGCCTTCGAGCGCCAACGGCGATCGAGAGCTCTCGCTCTTGCTCGACCAACCAAAAGCGTCGCGACTGAAGTCGCTCCTACAAAAATCCGGAGCAAGAGCATCGCGCACAGGGTGCGCTCCTACAGTGGTGCGCGCACCAGGAGCGAGCCATGACGCCTGAATCCATCATGGAGTTTGGCCAGCACGCGCTGTATGTGGCGATGCTGGTGGCTGCACCGTTGTTGCTGACTGCGCTGGCCGTGGGTCTGCTGATCGGCGTAATCCAGGCGGCCACGCAGATCAACGAGATGACCCTGAGCTTCATCCCCAAGCTGATTGCGATGGCGCTGGTGGCCTTGGTCACCGGGCCGTGGATGCTGCGGGTGCTGGTGCAGTTCACCAAGCAGCTGATCGAAAGCCTGCCGAGTGCGATCAGATGACAGGGCTGGATCTGGCGCAGCTGCCGGCCTGGATGGGTAGCCTGTTCTGGGCGTTGGCGCGGGTCAGCGGGCTGTGCCTGGTCGCGCCGGTTTTCAGCGCCACGGTGATCTCGGCGCGGATCCGGGTGGGCGTGGTGGTGGTGTTGACGCTGGTGCTGGCGCCGATGGCCTCGGCCACGATCGATCCGTTGAGCGCCGAAGGCGTGGCGACGATGGCGGGGCAGGTGTTGATCGGCGCGGCCATCGGTTTCGTGTTGAAGCTGGTGTTCGAGGCGGTGTCGCTGGGCGGGACCCTGATTGCGCAGAGCATGAGCCTGGGTTTCGCCGAAGTGGTGAACCCGCAGGCCGGCGGCAGCTCGCCGGTGTTGAGCCAGTTCTACCTGATACTGGTGACGCTGCTGTTTCTGGTGATGGACGGCCACTTGCGCTTGATTGCGCTGCTTGCCGACAGCTTTCATACCTTGCCGCCGGGCGTGCCGGCGATCAACGCCAATGGCCTGCACGCGGTGGCCAGTTTTGGCGCGGAGCTGTTTGCCGGCTCGGTGCGGGTGGCGTTGCCGGCGATGACGTCGCTGCTGGTGGTGAACATCGGTTTTGCGGCGATCAGCCGTGCGGCGCCGTCGATGAACCTGTTCGCGGTGGGTTTTCCGATCACCGTGTCGCTGGGCTTCGTTGCGTTGTGGTTGTCGCTGCGCAGCCTGCCCGGTGCGTTCGAGGCCTTGCAGGGCGACGCCTGGTCGCTGATGCGCAACCTCATAGGGAGCTGACGCCGTGGCTGACGACAGCGACCAGGAAAAAACCGAACAACCTACCGAAAAACGCCTTCGCGAATCCCGCGAAAAGGGCGAGGTTCCGCGATCGCGCGACCTGTCCGGCGCGATGGTGGTGCTGGCTGGCGTGGCGGCCCTGATGAGCAGCGGCCCCAGCGCGTACCTGCATGCGCAGCGGATTTTTTCGCTGGGGTTGCACTATTCGCGCGATGCGCTGTTTTCCGACGCGTTGCCCGGCCGCGCGCTGGTGGCGGCGATGCACGAGGCGATGGCGCTGTTCTGGCCGGTGGCGGCGGCGACGATGCTGGCCACGGTGGCGGCGCCCTTGTTGCTGGGCGGACTGAATTTCAGCGCCAAGGCGCTGGAGCCGAAGTTCGAGCGGCTCGACCCGATCAAGGGGCTGGGCAAGATTTTCGCCATGCGTGGCCTGGTGGAGCTGGGCAAGGCACTGCTGAAACTGTTGTTTATCGGCGCGGTGCTGGCCTTGCTGCTGCGCCACTGGCAGGGCGAGCTGCAGGCGACTGGCAGCGGTTCGGTGACGGCCGGCATTGCCCAGTCGATCAGCCTGATGGGCAGGGCCGCGCTGTGGTTCGGCTCGATGCTGGCGCTGATCGGCGGCATCGACGCTCTCTACCAGAAGTACGACCACAGCAAGAACCTGCGCATGACCAAGCAGGAAATCAAGGACGAGATGAAGGAGAGCGAGGGCAACCCCGAGATGAAGGGGCGCATCCGCCAGGTGCAGCAGGCGCAGGCGCGCCGCCGCATGATGGAAGACCTGCCCAAAGCCGACGTGGTGGTGGTCAACCCCACCCACTTCGCGGTGGCGCTGCGCTACGACGATGGCCACATGGGCGCGCCCCGGGTGATCGCCAAGGGCGTGGACGTGCTGGCCCAGCAAATCCGCCTGGTGGCGGGCTCCCATCACATTCCGATGGTCGAAGCGCCGCCGTTGGCACGCGCCTTGTATGCAACCACGGAAATAGGGCGGGAAATTCCTGCCGCCCTGTACGTGGCGGTGGCGCAGGTACTGGCCTACGTCTACCAGCTGAAGCAAGCAACGGCGCAGGGCGAGACACCGCCCGCGGCACCGGTCCCCGACGTCGATCCTGAACTGATGGGGCCTTATCGCGACACATGACGAGTCAAATCCATGACGGGTGCAGACGTACTAGGCAATTTCAAACACTTCGCCCGACGGGGAATTGGCGCACCAGTGATGATGCTGGTGATGCTGGCGATGCTGATGTTGCCGCTGCCGCCGTTCCTGCTCGACATGTTGTTCAGCTTCAATATCGCGCTGTCGCTGGTGATCCTGCTGGCGGTGGTCTACGTGATGCGGCCGCTGGAGTTCGCGGCGTTTCCCACCGTGGTGCTGATGGCGACCTTGCTGCGCCTGGCACTGAACATCGCCTCCACCCGCGTGGTGCTGCTGCACGGCCATGATGGCCCCGGCGCCGCCGGCAAGGTGATCGAGGCGTTCGGCGAGTTCGTCATCGGCGGCAACTTCGCCGTGGGCCTGGTGGTGTTCATCATCATCACCATCATCAACTTCGTGGTGGTGACCAAGGGCGCCACCCGCGTGTCGGAGGTGACCGCGCGGTTCACGTTGGACGCGATGCCCGGCAAGCAGATGGCGATCGACGCCGACTTGAACGCCGGCCTGCTGACCCAGGAACAGGCGCGCGATCGCCGCCAGGAAGTGCGCGAGGAGGCGGACTTCTACGGCTCGATGGACGGTGCCTCGAAATTCGTGCGCGGCGATGCCACCGCCGGCATCCTGATCCTGATCATCAACATCGTCGGTGGCTTCTTCGTCGGCGTGATGCAGCACGGCCTGTCGGCCGGTGAGGCCGCCTCCACCTACACCTTGCTGACCATCGGCGACGGCCTGGTGGCGCAGGTGCCGGCGCTGATGCTGTCGGTGGCCGCGGCGATCATCGTCACCCGCGTATCCAAGTCCCAGGACATGGGCAAGCAGGTGCTCAGCCAGGTGTTCGGCCAGCCGCGCGCGCTGGGCGTGGCCGCTGCGGTGCTGACCGTGATGGGCGTGATCCCCGGCATGCCGAACGTGGCCTTCCTGCTGCTGGGCGCGGCCTGCGCCGGTGCCGCGTGGCTGCTGCTGAAACGCGAGCGCGATAGCCGCGCCCAATTGGCCGAAGCCGTGGCCGAAGCGCCGCAGGCCACCGCGGCGCCCGAGCGTCTGGAACTGGGTTGGGAGGACGTGGCCAGCGTCGACCCGCTGGGCCTGGAGGTGGGCTACCGGTTGATTCCGCTGGTCGACACGCACCAGGGCGGCGAGCTGATGGGGCGGATCAAGTCCGTGCGCCGCAAGCTGTCGCAGGAGCTGGGCTTCCTGGTGCCGGCGGTGCATATCCGCGACAACCTGGATCTGGGCCCCAACGCTTATCGCATCACCCTGATGGGCGTGCCGATGGGCGAGTCGGAGGTGCACACCGAGCGCCTGATGGCAATCAACCCCGGCCAGGTGCACGGCACCCTGCAAGGCATCGCCACGCGGGACCCGGCGTTCGGCCTGGAAGCGGTGTGGATCGACAGCGGCCAGCGCGATCTGGCCCAGAGCTACGGCTACACCGTGGTCGACCCGGCCACCGTGATCGCCACCCATCTGTCGCATATCCTGCAAAACCACGCGCACGAATTGCTCAGCCACCAGGACGTGCAGCAGCTGCTGGACCGCCTGGCTGCCACCGCACCGAAACTGGTCGAGGACCTGGTGCCGAAGCGGCTGACCCTGGGCGCCGTGGTGAAGGTGCTGCAGAACCTGCTGGCCGAGCGCGTGCCGATCCGCAATATGCGCAGCATCGTCGAATCCTTGGCGGAACATGCCACTCATAGTCAGGATCCCGGCGTTCTGACCGCCGCCGTGCGCGTGGCGCTGGGTCGCCAGATCGTGCAGGAGATCACCGGCCTGGGCACCGAGGTGCCGGTGATCACGCTGGCGCCGGAGCTCGAACAGATCCTGATGAACTCGCTGTCCGGCGGCGGCGTGGCTGGCGCCGCGGTGGAACCGGGCCTGGCCGACCGCCTGCAGCAGAGCGTCGCTGACGCCGCTCGGCGCCAGGAAGTCACCGGCGAACCGGCCGTTTTGCTGGTTGCGCCACAGTTGCGGCCATGGCTCGCACGCTTTACCCGCCATGTGGCACAAAACCTGCACGTACTCGCTTACAACGAAGTGCCTGACAACCGCCGCGTGCGGCTGGTCCAGGCACTGGGTCAATAAGAACCGGGAGCAGGCATCGTGAATCGAGAATCTTCGGCAAGGAATGGCGGCATGCGGAAACAGGAACAGCCTCACCTCTCCGCGACGGGTCGCCACGCATCGGCTCTTGTCCATTCCCGATTCCCCATTCCCCATTCCCGTGTCCGGAGCACGCCATGAAGATCAAGCGTTTCGTTGCCAAGGACATGCGCCAGGCCATGCGCGAAGTGCGCGAGGAGCAGGGTCCCGATGCGGTGATCCTGTCCACTCGCCGGCTGGCCGAAGGCATCGAGGTCATCGCCGCCATCGACTACGACGAGGCCCTGATCCGCGAAGCCACGCGGCACAGTGTCATGCCGGCGCAGGAATCCGACGCCGTGCCCGCCGCAGTCATCCCCGAGACGGCACCGGTCGAAATGGCGCCGATCGCCGCTGTTGCCGCCGCACCGCGGCCGGTTGCGCCGCCGGTTCGTCCGCTCGCTGCGGTCAGCCCGGCTCCTTCCGCGATGCCGCCCCGGCCGTATCCGAGCCGCATGGAATCGCAGATCACGATGCCGCCGCTGGTGGCCGTGGATTCCGTCGCCGCCGCGCAGCAGGTGAACGACCGTACGGCGCAGGACACCGCCCGCCTTCGCGCCGAACTGGGCAGCATGCGCGAGATGCTGGAGATGCAGCTTTCCAGCCTGGCCTGGAACGACATGGACCGCCGCCAGCCGCAGCGCGCGCGGGTACTGCGCGAACTGACCCGGCTCGGCATCGAGGCCGACGTGGCGCGTGCGCTGGTTGCCGAACTTCCCGATCAATTGAGTGCCGAGCAGGCGCGCTACCTGCCGCTGGGCATGCTCAGCCGCAGCCTGGTGATCAGCGGTCGCGGCTTGTCCGACGCCGCCGGCGTGACCGCGCTGGTCGGCCCCACCGGCGTGGGCAAGACCACCACCATCGCCAAGCTGGCCGCGCGTGCCGTACTTCGCCATGGCGCCGACCAGGTGGCACTGATCAGCACCGACCATTACCGCATCGGCGCCGCCGCCCAACTCGAACATTACGGTCGGCTGCTCGGCGTGCGCGTGTATCCCGCGCATGACGTGGCCAGCCTGCGCAAGGTGCTCGGCCTGCTGCAGGGTCGCCAGACCGTGCTGGTGGATACTGCCGGCGTGGCCGGCAACGACCCGCGCATGGCCCAGCAGATGGACGTGCTTGCCGCCGCCGGCGGGCTGCGCGCCTGCCTGGTGCTGGCGGCGAATGCGCAGTCCGATGCGCTGGAACAAGCCATCCGCGCCTACGAACCGCTGGCGCCGCAGGCCTGCATCCTCACCAAGCTGGATGAGGCGCCCAGCCTCGGCGGCGCGCTGTCGGTGGTGATCCGCCACCGCTTGCCGCTCGACTACACCACCGATGGACAACGCGTGCCCGAGGACATTGCCGAGGCCAACGCGCGCACGCTGGTGTGTCGTGCCGCGCAATCGTTGAAAAGCAATGCGCCGGATGAGAGTCTGATGGCAGAACGGTTTGGCCTCGCGGTGGCCAGCGCATGAGTGGAGTATTTGCAATGGACCAGGCCTCCGGTCTGAAGAACCTGTTTTCCGCGATGGCAGGTGAACCCAATGGTCCGGCAGGCACGGGGCAGGGTGATGGCCTGCTCGAGATGCCGGGCAAGCCACGCCGGCGCTGCCGCGCCATCGCCGTCGCCGGTGGCAAGGGTGGCGTGGGCAAGAGCACCGTATCGGTGAACCTGGGCATGTCGCTGTCGATGGCCGGCCACGACGTGATGCTGCTGGATGCCGACATGGGCCTGGCCAATGTCGACGTGCTGCTCGGCCTCACGCCGTCGCGCCACATCGGCCACCTGCTCGATGGCGAGTGCGGGTTGGAAGACCTGATCCTGGAAGCGCCGCGCGGTTTGCGCGTGATTCCCGCCGGTTCCGGCGCACGCCGCCTGGCGCAGCTGGACAACGGCGAGCACGCGGCCGTCATCCGCGCGTTCGACGAACTGCCGCAGCCGCCGCAGTACCTGCTGGTCGACACCGCCGCTGGGCTGTCCGACAGTGTGGCGATGTTTGCCGCCGCCACCGACGACGTGATGCTGGTGGTGTGCGATGAGCCCGCTTCCCTCACTGACGCTTACGCCATGATCAAGGTGCTCAGCCGCGACTTCGGCGTGCGCCGTTTCCGCATGGTCGCCAACATGGTGCGCAACGAGGGCGAGGCGCGCCAGCTGCACCAGAAGCTTTCACGGGTGAGCGACCGTTTTCTCGACGTGGTGATCGATTTCACCGGGTGGGTGCCGCACGACGAGCGTCTGCGACAGGCCATCCGCCGCCAGTGCGCGGTGGTGGACCTGTGGCCGTCGAGCCGTTCGGCAATGGCATTCAAGCAATTGGCAGGTGCGGTCGATACATGGGCAGAACCCGAACGCGCTGGCCATGGCCGCATCGCCTTCTTTGGCGGTCAGCCTGTGTCGTCAACGGGGTGGTGAGATGAACGTGGCATCGGAGTATCTGCAACATTCCCGCGAAAGCGCCGACGAACTGGTACGTCGGCATGCACCGCTGGTGCGACGCATCGCCTATCACCTGATGGGGCGGTTGCCGACCAGCGTTGACGTGGGCGACTTGATCCAGGCGGGAATGATCGGTTTGCTGGAAGCATCACGCAATTACGCCCTCGACCGGGGCGCCAGCTTCGAGACGTATGCGGGCATCCGTATCCGTGGCGCCATGCTGGACGAGCTGCGGCGCACCGACTGGACCCCGCGCTCGGTGCATCGCAAGACCCGCGAAGTGGCCGAGGTGGTGCGCCAGATCGAGGCCGAAACCGGCACCGAGGCGGAGGACGCCGAAGTGATGAAGCGCCTGGGTATCGGCGCCGAGGAATACCACCAGGTACTGGCCGATGCGGCCTGCGCCCGGTTGCTGAGCCTCACCGCACCGGACGACGGCGAGGAGAGTGCCGCGCTCGACGTGGCCGACGAATCGGGCCTGAGCCCGGCGGACAGCATCGAACACCAGGGCATGCGCGATGCGCTAGCCGACGCGATCACGGGCTTGCCCGAGCGCGAGCAGCTGGTGATGTCGCTGTACTACGAGCAGGAATTGAACTTGAAGGAAATCGGCGCCGTGCTCGGCGTGAGCGAATCGCGCGTCTGCCAGATCCATGGCCAGGCGGTGATCCGGTTGCGCGCACGGCTGGGTGACTGGCGCGATTGAACACGCGATCAAGCGGGTACGACTGAACAAACGGCACCGGCGAACCAGGTCCGGTAGCTCGACCCGAAAAGCACAAACGGAGAACGTGGTTTGGACAAGAACATGAAAATCCTGGTGGTGGACGACTTCTCCACCATGCGGCGCATCGTCCGCAACCTGCTGGTCGAGCTGGGTTTCAGCAACCCGCTGATCCAGGAGGCCGACGATGGCGAGAACGCGCTGGTCATGTTGCGCAACCAGCCGTTCGACCTGGTCGTGACCGACTGGAACATGCCCAACATGACCGGCATCGACCTGTTGCGGGCGATCCGCGCCGAACCGGCCCTCAAGGGGCTGCCGGTGTTGATGGTCACCGCCGAGAACAACCGTGACCAGATCATCGCCGCCGCGCAGGCGGGCGTGAATGGCTACATCGTCAAGCCGTTCACCGCGGTCACCTTGAAAGAAAAACTCGGCAAGATCTTCGAACGGATCGCTGCCGCCGGAGCCAATGCATGAACGCCATCCTGCCGTTGTTGAACGCGGAGAACCTGCCGCCCGAACTGCGCGACCTGCTCAACAGCCCCGACGGCCCCGCCTTCGAACAGGCGCTGGACGTGATGGTGCGCGACCGCGAGAAGCGGCTGTTCCGCGCGCTGGGCCAGCTGGCCCGTGACCTGCACGGCGCGATGAGCCGGCTCGGTGGCGAGCTGGCCAACGAAGGCATTCCGGGCAGCGTCGCCGACGCGCGCAAGCACCTCAATGACGTGCTGGAAATGAGCGCCCAGGCCGCCCATCGCAGCATCGACTTCGCCGAACGCATGCGTCCGGCCGCCGAATCGCTGGCCCACAACGCGAATGAGGTGCTGTCCTTCACCGACAGCAAGAGCGACCCGGCCGCGGTGTTGGCGCATGAGGCCCGCGATTTCGCGGTCAGCTGCAGCGAGGGCCTGACCGACATGGTGATGGCGCAGTCGTGGCAGGACCTGTCCGGCCAGCGCATCAAGAAGGTCGTCAACTTCATCGAGAGCGTGGAATCGTCCCTGCTTGAACTGGTGCGCCTCACCGGTGCGCTGGCGGGCAGCGAGGCGCCGGCCAGCGTGGTCAAGGTATCCAGCCAGGACGACGCCGACCGCCTGCTCAGCGAATTCGGGTTTTAAGGTGCGCCAGCCGTGACCGCAGAGTTCGACAACGAGCTGCGCCAGGATTTTCTGGTCGAAGCCGGTGAGCTGGTACAGGCGCTGGGCGAGCAGTTGATCGGACTGGAAGCGAACCCGCACGACAGCGAGTTGCTGAATGCGGTGTTCCGCGCCTTCCATACGGTCAAGGGCGGCGCGGGTTTCCTGGCGATCGAGCCGATGGTGCATCTGTGCCACCACGCCGAGGACCTGCTCAACGGCGCCCGCAACGGTGCCGTGATTCTCGATGCACCGTTGATGGATGCGCTGCTCGAAGCGCTGGACCTGCTCAACGACATGATGGCCGCGCTGGGCGCCGACGCGCCGCTGGCGATGCCGCCACCGGCCTTGCTGCAACGATTGAACCGCGCCGCGCCCACGCCGGTCGCCGCACCGGCACCCGTCGCGGCCCCGATCGAGGCGAGCGGTGGCAACGCCGCCATCGACGACAGCGAGTTCGAGGCGCTGCTGGACAAGATGTATGGCAGCAACGCGCCCGGCACGGTCGAGCCGGCACCGGTCGCCGTCGCACCGGTCGCCGTCGCACCGGTCGTGTCCGCGCCTTCATCCGGTGGCGCCATCGACGATGACGAATTCGAAGCCTTGCTGGATGCCTTGCACGGTCAGGGCGGCCAGCCCGGCGCGGCGCCCGCATCGGCGCCACCCGTCGTCGCCGTGCCCGCCCCGGCACCCGCGGCCGTGCCTGCACCGGCACCCGCACCCGCGCGTCATGCTGCTACGGCGGAAACCACCGTGCGTGTCGATACCGCGCGGCTGGATGCGTTGGTCAATCGCGCCGGTGAACTGGTGCTGGTGCGCAACCGCCTGCTCAGCCTCGCGGCGAACAGCGCGGACGAGGCGCTGGTGATCGCCGCCAATGAACTCGATCGTGTCGCCGATGAATTGCAGACCGCCGTACTCGGCATGCGCATGCAGCCGGTGGGGCGACTGTTCCAGCGTTTTCCGCGCATCGTGCGCGACCTGGCGCGCCAGCTCGGCAAGAACGTGGAGCTGGTGCTGGAAGGCGAGGGCACCGACCTCGATCGCAGCCTGGTCGAAGCGCTGGCCGATCCTCTGATCCACCTGCTGCGCAACGCGCTCGACCATGGCGTCGAGACACCCGACGAACGCAAGCGCACCGGCAAGCCCGACAAGGCGCGCGTGTGCCTGTCCGCCAGCCAGCGCGGCGAACACATCGTGATTTCCGTCAGCGACGATGGCCGCGGCATGGATGCGAACGTGCTGCGCCGCAAAGCGATCGAGAAGGGCCTGATCAGTACCGACGAGGCGGCGCGGCTGTCCGATGTCGAGTGCTACGAGCTGGTGTTCCGCCCCGGTTTCAGCACCGCCGCGGTGGTGTCCGACATCTCCGGCCGCGGCGTGGGCATGGATGTGGTCAAGACCCGCGTGGCGGAACTGGGTGGCAGCTTGAAGGTGCAATCGCGCCTCGGCCACGGCAGCGAACTCGAACTGAGTGTGCCGCTGACGCTGGCGATCCTGCGCGTGCTGATGGTGCGCGTGGGCGAGCGCCTGCTGGCGCTGCCGATGGGCAACGTCGAGGAAGTTTTCGAATTGAGTGCCGGGCAGGACCGCATGCTCGACGGCCGCATGGTGGCCAACCACCGTGGCCGCGCCTTGCCGCTGGCCGACCTGGCCGGCTGGACCGGCTCGGCGACGACCGCCGGCCGTCACGTGGTGGTGCTGCACATCGGCCATCTAAGGCTGGGTTGCCTGGTGCATGCGGTGCTCGGTCGCGAGGATGTCATGGTCAAACCACTGGGCCCGCTGTTCGAGGACGTCCCCGGCGTAGCCGGTGCCACGGTGACCGGCGATGGCCGGTTGGCGCTGGTGCTGGACCTGGCCGGCCTCGCCGACGAACGTGGGCAATTACTCCCCTCATTGCGCGCGGTGGGTTGATACGACATGGATATGGTCAGCCTGATAGGCACAATTCTTGGCTTCGTCGTGATCATCCTCGGCACGGTGCTGAAGGGGTCCACGGTGGCGGCATTGTGGAACCCTGCGGCGTTCGTGATCGTGTTTTTCGGCACCCTCGCGGCGCTGCTGGTGCAGAACCAGGGCAAGGTGCTGAAACATGCGTTGAAGATGATGTCGATGGTGTACAAGCCGCCGCGGCATCAGCCCGGCGACCTGATCAGCCGCATCATCGGCTGGAGCGAAATATCGCGCCGGCAGGGTCTGCTGGGGCTGGAGCCGCAGATCGAGGCCGAGTCCGACAGCTTCATCAGCAAGGGCCTGCAACTGCTCGTCGACGGTGGTGAGCCGGAGGCGATCCGCAGCGTGCTCGAGGTCGACCTGCAGACGCGCGAGGCCGTCGACCTGGCCGGCGCCAAGGTATACGAGAACGCCGGCATCTATTCGCCCACGCTGGGCATCATCGGCGCGGTGATGGGCCTGATGGCGGTGATGCAGAACCTGGCCGACCCCAGCAAGCTGGGCCACGGCATTGCCGCGGCGTTCGTGGCCACGATCTACGGCGTGGCGCTGGCCAACATGTTCATGCTGCCGATGTCCGCGCGGCTGAAGAGCCTCATCAACAAGCAGTCGCAGATGCGCGAGATCCTCATCGAAGGCCTGGTGTCCATCGCCCAGGGCGACAACCCGCGGCAGATCGAGGCGCGGCTGCAGGGCTACCTGCCGTGAGAAGGAAGCACCACGAGGAGCACATGAATCACGAGGCGTGGGCGATCCCCTATGCCGACCTGATGACGCTGCTGCTGGCGTTCTTCGTGGTGATGTATGCCGTCTCGGTGGTCAACGAGGGCAAGTACCGGGTGATGTCCGAGTCGATCGTGGAGGCGTTCAACGGCTCCAGTCACGTGATCGCGCCGATGCCCTCGACCAAGGTGCGCCCGCACAATATCCAGCCGGCCATCGCGGCGCCCGCCGGCCAGCCCGGTTCGTCGATCGTGCCGATCGCCGTGCCCATTCCGCCCCATCCGGTGCCGATGCACGGCGAGGGTCGTGGCGCGCATGCGGGTTTCAAGCAGGCCACCGCGCAGGAAAACCTGAAGGACATCGCCGAGCAGGTGCAGAAGGCGTTGCAGCCGTTGATCGACAAGCAGCAGGTGGTGCTGCGTCGCACCGAGGACTGGCTGGAAATCGAGATCCGCACCGACATCCTGTTTCCCAGCGGCGTGGCCGAACTCGCGCCCTCGGCCAGCGCGATCCTGCGCAGCCTGTCGGGGATCCTCGCACCGTTCGCCAACCCGTTGCGGGTGGAGGGCTACACCGACGACGTGCCCATCCGCACCATGCTCTATCCGTCCAACTGGGAGCTGTCGGCGGCGCGTGCCGCCACCGTCGCGCGGCTGTTTTCCGAGCACGGCGTCAATCCCGACCGGCTGGGCATCATCGGCTGGGGCGAGGTGCGCCCGGCGGCCGACAACAGCACGCCGGAGGGGCGCAACCTCAACCGGCGCGTGCTGGTGGTGGTCTTGAGTGATCACAATGCGCCGAGCCGGTTCTACACCGATTCGCCCTCACTCGAAGCCGCCCACGCTGACGAGCCAAGCGTTGTCATGGCCGCCTCCGCGATACCCGGCGAGCTGCCCACGGCACGCGTCACCGCCGCCAGCGACGCGGCGGCCGACGGCGAAGTCCCCGCGGCGCAGGCCGCTGGCCCTACACTGCGCCAGGTGGTTGTTGCGACCGCCGTCGAAACCCCGTCCGCTGGAGGCGCCGCAGACACGGTGGTGCCGGCACCGACGGCGGCCGGGGTGCGGGTGCCCACGGCCAGCGCCGCCCCGATGGGCGGGGCACCGCGGCGCAATCCACCGGCTGCACCTCTTCATTGATGGCGTCCCGCAACGCTGGAGTACACGCATGAATGCCGTTGCCACCACGTCCGAACCGAACTCCGGGCATTGGCTGTCGTTCCAGATCGGCAGCCAGCTGTACGCAGCGCCGCTGGTCGAGGTGAGCGAGGTGATCCGGGCCGGTGAACTGACCCCGGTGCCCGGTTCCGCCCCCGATCTGCTGGGTATCCGGCATCTGCGCGGGCGCATCGTGCCGGTGCTCGATGGCCGCCTGCGGCTGGGCCTTCCCGCTTCGCCCGCCGCCGATCCGGCGCAAGTGCGCGTGGTGATGCTGTCGCACGGCAGCCATCAGGTTGGCCTGCGGGTCGATGAGGTGGGCGAATTGCTGAACACCGACGGCACCGAGATCGCACCGCCGCCGCCCGATCGCGCCAGCCGCCATGATGACCCGGTCAGCGGCATCCTCAACTGGCAGGGCGGCTTCGTGGCCCTGCTCGACGTGCGTCGCCTGTGCCGGCTCAGCGGGGAGAGCGATGATGCTGCTTGAGATCGCCGTCGTCGTACTGCTGGTGTTGGCGGTGATCCAGTGCGCGTTGCTGGTGCTGGCAAGGCGCGAGGTGCGCCAGTTGCAGCAGCGGCTTGAGCCCATGCGCCAGGACATCGCCACGCTGTCGCAACAGCTGGCGCACATCGGCCACACCGACGTGCCGACATCGATGCTGGTTACGGCGCTGGGCCGGATGGAGCGACGCATGGGCCTGCTGGAACAGAAGCAGCCCGTGGCGCCGCAAAGCACCGGCTCGTACGAATTGGCACAGCAACTGGCCCGGCAAGGCGCCGACGTCGACGAACTGGTGGCGCGCTGCGGCGTCACCCACGCCGAAGCCCTGCTGATCCGGCAAATGCAGACCGCTGGTCACTGAGGCAGGTCCCGCCGGTAGGAGCGCACCCTGTGCGCGAGCTCTTTGCGGGAATGGGGAATCGGGAATCGGGAATCGCAAGAGCATCGCGTACGAGGGGCTCCTGCAAAAGCCTATTCCTCGGCGGCGTCGTAGACCGCGGCGAGTACTGAAGCAGCAGAGGCGTAGAGCAGCGTCGGTACGTCGTCGCGCATGCGCAGGGCGGCCAGCAGGGCCGCGATCTGCGGGTCGTGGTGAACGGGCAGGCCCAGCATGCGGGCGCGGGCGAGCAGCGTTTCCAGCGATTCGGGCGGCATCGCCCTGGTTTCGCTCGCGCTGTTGCCCAGGCGCAGGCTGACCTTGCGCTGTGGCGGCGGCAACGGCGTGTTCATGCCGTGGCCTGCAGCAGCAGGGCGCTGTGCCGACCGGGTGGTTGCGGCATGCCCACCTGGCAACTGAGCTGATCCAGCAATACGCCGCAGGCGGCCAGGCGCTGCTTCAACGGCGTGAACTGGCGTTCCAGCTTCTGCGCGGTTTCCGCGTGCTCGGCCCACAGTCGTACCGACAGGCGCGGTTCGCGCAACTGCAGTTCGCCCTGCACCGGGCCCAGCGCCGGCAGGTCCAGCGCGAAGCCCAGGGTCCAGCCCTGGCTGCCTTCGGCGGCGTCGTTGACGAACTCCAGTTGCACCTGCAGCACGTCGCGGCCGTCCTTGCCCTCGAGCGGAATCTCGATCATCCAGGCGGGCAGCGGGCCGGCGTCCAGTTGCGCCACTTCCACCCGCGCCAGCGCGGCCTTGACGTCGCCGTGCAGCCGGTTGATCAGTGGCTCGACATCGTTGTCGACGGCAAGCTGCGGCAACGGCAGCCGGGGTTGTGCCTGGACGCCGCGTTGCAGCAGCGGCGGCGCGGTGTCGCTGCGGTTGGGTGCGGGCGGTGCGGCCGCGCGCTGGTCGAGCAGGCCGGCCAGGCGCAGCAAGGCACCTTTCCAGTCATCCTGGGCCAGCGCCGGATGGTTGCCCTGCGGTTGCGCCAGCCGCGATTCGAAGAACAGTCCGCTCTGGTTGATCGCCTCGCGCAGGCCTTCGCCGCGGGTAACGTCCGCCGGCGTGCGGACGGATTGTTCAAGCAAGGCCAGCGCCGTGCGCAAGGCCGGCGGCAACTGGCGCACCACGGGCCGCTGCGCCAGTGCGCCCAGCGTGGCCAGCAGCGGTGCGTAGCCATTCTGCTGTGGCAGCCGCTCGCGCAGCGCGCGCTGGACGGCGGGGTCGGCGGTCGGTTGGGATGACAATATTTCGAGCTGGGGCTGTGCCCCGAGGCTCAATACCCGTACCTGGAATTGCGGCGGCAGCTGGCCGCTCGGCACATCCGCCTGTACGGTCGCGGCGCCCACCTGCATCACCAGCAGCCCCTGCGGATCCACACCAAGCGGCCGCGCCGACAGCACGGTGCCGATGCGCCAGCTTTGCGCGGTGGTACCGGCGGCGGCGCCGGCCCATGTGAGCGCGGCAAGGCTGGTGGGCTGGATGATCAAGAGAAGTCCTGGCAGTGGCGGACGGCATTCGGATGGAGTCGTCTCGAAGGGCATCGGCCACCTCCGGGGAAACTTGAGCTCGATTTATTGTGACGGAGCGCACTCATTGGCGCTCAAGCGATCGCCGCCACCGCCGATAAGCCAAACATCGATACAGAAGAGCGGGCGGTTCGACATGGCTGGCAAGCGGACAAGGCAGAAAGGGCAGGGCGGCGCCGCCAATCCGGGTGCTCCCGAGGCGCCGGCGGTCGAGGTGGCAGACGAGGTTGCCGCGCCGTTGACCCTGGCACTGCCGGCGGATTTCCGCATCGCGGCCCAGGCCGCGTTCAAGCAGCAACTGATCGACGCGCTGGACCACGACGCCATCGTGCTGGACGGCGCTGCGGTGGAACGTGTGGATACCGCTGCGCTGCAGTTGCTGGTGGTGTTCCAGCGCGAGCTCGATGCACGCCAGCGCGCGCCCAGCTGGCAATCGGCCAGCACCGTCCTGACTGAAGCGGCCGAGGTGCTCGGCCTGACACAGACTTTGAAAATGCCAGCCCCCGAGCTGGCCTGAACCGAGGTAGCAGCATGGCAAAGATTCTCGCGGTAGACGATTCGGCTTCGATGCGCGGCATGGTGGCTTTCACCCTGCGTGGCGCCGGCCATGAAGTGGCCGAGGCCGAAAACGGCCAGCTGGCGCTGGACGTGGCGCGTGGCTCCAGCTTCGACCTGGTGCTGGCCGACGTGAACATGCCGGTGATGGACGGCATCGCGATGGTGCGCGAACTGCGTGCGATGGACGCCTACAAGGGCGTGCCGATCCTGATGCTGACCACCGAATCGCACACCGAGAAGAAGATGGAAGGCAAGGCCGCCGGTGCCACCGGCTGGCTGGTCAAGCCGTTCGATCCCGAACAGCTGCTGGCTACCGTCAAGCGCGTGCTGGGCTGAAACGATGAGTTCGGTCGACCTGACACAGTTCCACAAGACCTTTTTCGAGGAGAGTCTTGAAGGGCTCGACGCGATGGAAGCGGCGTTGCTGGCGCTGGATTCGGGCTCGACCGACGGCGAGCTGGTGCACACCATCTTTCGTGCCGCCCATTCCATCAAGGGTGGCGCCGCCACGTTCGGCTTCACCGACGTGGCGGCGTTCACCCACGTGGCCGAGTCGCTGCTGGAAGAGGTACGCAGCGAGCGCCGCGGCGTCGATGCCGAGTTGATCGACCTGCTGCTGCGCTCGGTCGATTGCCTGCGCGGCATGCTGGCGCGCTCGCGCGGTGGCCAGCCCGTGGCCAACGCCGAGAGCGAAGCCTTGCGCGGCGAGCTGGTGCGCCTGGTCAGTGGCGAGACTGCGGTGGCGGTGGTTGCCGCGGCGGCGCCCAAGGCGGTGGTCACCGGCTGGGATATCGACTTCTCCGCGCTGCCGCACCTGCTGCAGACGGGCAACGAGCCGCTGCGCGTATTCCGCGAGCTGCAACAGCTCGGTCGGCTCGAAGTGCTGCGTGCTTTCCTGGTCGATGGCGCACCGGCGCAACTGGCCGATTTCGATCCCACGACGTGCTACCTCGGCTGGCAGCTGCGCCTGCATGGCGACGTGGCCCGTGCCGACGTGGATGCCGTGTTCGACTGGCTCGACGGCGACTGCGTGCTGGCCATCAAGCCGCTGGATGCGGCGCCCGTGGCGGCAACCAGCGAAGCGTCGGCACCTGCCGCGCCCGCTGCCGCGCCAGTCCCGGCGGCGGCCACGAAGGGCGCGGTTCGCGATACGGCGGTGGCATCCAGCGAAGGCAGCTCGATCCGTGTGGGCATCGACAAGGTCGACGCCCTGATCAACATGATGGGCGAGCTGGTGATCACCCAGTCCATGCTCAGCGACATCGGCGAAAAGTTCGACATGTCGCAGCTGGAGCGCCTGCGCGAAGGCCTGGTGCAACTGGAGCGCAACACGCGCGAGTTGCAGGAAAGCGTGATGCGCATCCGCATGCTGTCGATCGCGTCGGTATTCAACCGCTTCCCGCGGCTGGTGCGCGATCTGGAGCGCAAGCTCGGCAAGCAGGTGCGGCTGGAACTGCACGGCGAAAACACCGAGCTGGACAAGACGGTGCTGGAGAAGATCGGCGATCCGCTGGTGCACCTGGTGCGCAACGCGATCGACCACGGCCTGGAATCGCCCGAGAAGCGCAAGGCCGCAGGCAAGTCCGAAACAGGCACACTGAAACTCAATGCGTACCACGAAGGCGGCAACATCGTGGTGCAGATCAGCGACGACGGCGCCGGACTCAACCATGCTGCCATCGTCGCCAAGGCGCAGCAGCGCGGCCTGATCGCCGCGGGGCAGGAGTTGAGCGATGCCGAGGTGGCGGAGCTGATTTTCCAGCCCGGCTTCTCCACCGCCGCGCAAGCCACCGACCTTTCCGGCCGCGGCGTCGGCATGGACGTGGTCCGCCGCAACGTGCGTGATCTGGGTGGCACCGTCGGCGTGCGCAGCGTCACTGGCAAGGGCAGCACTTTCACCATCGCCTTGCCGCTGACGTTGGCGATCATCGACGGCCTGGTCACCGCAGTGGGCGACGAACGCTACATCGTGCCGTTGATCTCCATCGTCGAATCGCTGCGCCTGAAGGCCGATACGGTGCGCAACATCGCCGGCGGTGGTGAGGTGTTCCTGTTCCGCGACGAGTACCTGCCGATGATGCGGCTGTACAAGGCATTCGGTTGCGCCGATGCCGTCAGCAGCATCGAGAACGGCATCGTGGTGGTGGTGGAAGAGGAAGGCCGTCGCGTGGGCCTGCTGGTGGACGACCTGCTCGGCCAGCAACAAGCGGTGGTGAAATCGCTGGAGGCGCATTACCAGCGCGTGCAGGGCATTTCCGGCGCCACCATCCTCAGCGATGGCTCGGTGGCGTTGATCGTGGATGTAAGTGGAGTAGTACGGCTCGGCCAGAGCCAGGGGCAGCGCCGGAAAGCAGCCTGACATTCAACCGGTGACGGCGGACGCGCGGGGAATACCCGTCACACCGCCGGAAACGTTTCCAGATACCCGGCGCATCGGCGCCGATACCGTCAGCAGGTCGCGATGCGGCCGGCTGGCACCTTCCTTCGCGTTATTTGCTGTTTCTGAGGTTCGTGTCATGTCGTTCCCGAAACGCTGGTCGTTCAACCGCCTGAGCCTCAATGCACGGGTGGTGCTCGTGGTCGTGGTGGTGATCGCGGGATTGATCGGCCTCACCGTGATGAATGCCTTCGAGAGTCGCGCGCTGCAGATGAACGGCCTGCAGAACACGCTGCGCAGCGAGGTGCAGACGGCGATTGCGGTGGCCACCAGCTTCCATGACCGGGCTGGCAAGGGCGAATTCAGCGAGGCGGAGGCGCAGCGCCTCGCGCTGGCCCAGATCCATCAGATGCGGTGGGACGACGGCGCGGGGTACGTGTTCGCGTTCGATGCCAACTATGTCCTGACCCTGCACCCGGTATGGCTGGACAAGCTGGGCAAGAGCGTTCGCGACGAAACCGACCCGCACGGCCATACGCTGTTCCAGTCGATGCATGACGCCGATCTGCGTGATGGCCACGGTGTCACCCGGTACGACTGGCTCAAGCCCAGTACCGGCAAAGTCGTTGGCAAGATCACCTACTCGCAGCTGTTCAAGCCCTGGGGCATGCACTTTGGTGCCGGCGCCTATTTCGACGATATCGACGCGCAGTTCCAGCACTCGTTGATGGTGAACCTGGCCAAGGCGGGCCTGGTGGCCTTGCTGGTGATCCTGCTGGTGTGGCTGTCGATGCGCAGCATCCGGCAGAGCATCGGTGGCGAGCCGGATTTCGCGGTGAAGATGGCCTCGCGCATCGCCGATGGCGACCTGGTCATCGACGATGAAAAGACCTTCGCCAGCGGCAGCCTGCTCGACGCGCTGGCGCGGATGCGGCTGCGGCTGACCACCATCGTGGGTGAAGTGCAGCACGGTTCGCAGGCAGTCAGCACGGCGGCGCACCAGATTGCCAAGGGCAACGACGACCTCAGCCAGCGCACGCAGGAGCAGGCGTCCAGCCTGGAAGAA
>NZ_LMGW01000003.1:0-434225 GCF_001427835.1 Rhodanobacter sp. Root627 | reverse complement strand
CGCCGATGGTAGTGTGGCTCGCCCATGCAAGAGTAGGTCACCGCCAGGGGCTTTATCCTGATCAACCCTCACCGGAAACGGTGGGGGTTTTTCTTTTGCGCGGCTTCTTTTTATCCGGCTGACGAAGCGCACCGTCCGGGCATTGGATAGCGCTGTTGAGGACGGCTTCCGTCGATATCTGGCCTGGTTTGTTCGTCGAGTCGATGCGATGGACCAGCGCCGCGCACAGTGCGCGCGATATGGACAAGCTGATGCTCATCTATGATGGGGAAGGCGCGCCATGTCGCGCACCTGAGGAGTGCGCACTTGTTTGTCCATGTCGAAACGCGTCGACGCGCCCGGTGGCATTGGGCGACCGCGTTGATCGTGTGTCTTTGCGTCATGTGTTTCGTGGGCCTGGCGTTGACGCCTGTGCCGACGCGTATCGCGCTGTTGCTGGAATGGGGCACGGTGCCCGCCAATATCTTCGATACCCACGAGGCATGGCTGCCGCAGTTGGTGGACCCTGCGTTGCTGCGTCTGTTTACCGCGCTGTTCATTCACGTCACGTGGTTGCACCTGATGAGCAACCTGTTGTTTTTGCTTATTTTCGGTCTGCCGGGTGAGCGGGCGTTGGGGTCGCTGCGGTTCCTGGCATTGTTCGTGATCGGCGGGATCGTGGCCAATCTGATCGGGGCCTTGTCCCTGGCCGGTGTGCGGCTGCCGATCATCGGCTGCAGCGGCGCGGTCTCGGCGGTGGTGGGCACGTATGTCGCGTTGTTTCCGCGGGCCAAGCTCGGGCTGGTATTGCCGTTGGGGCTCTATCTGGAATTCGTCCGCGTGCCGGCCTACCTGTTGATCGGTATCTGGGTGCTGCTGCAGCTGCTTTTCAGCTACGCGGGCCCCAGCTACGGCGCCTATGTATGGTGGGCGCACATCGGCGGATTCATGGTCGGCCTGGTGTTCGCGCTGTTCTCACGCGATGCCGTGGCGCGCCGCTTGCGCTATTGAGTCGGTGGGGGAGGGCGCCGCCTTCTGCCCCATGTGGAGATGGACGAACCGACGGAACAACCCGCGGGCCACCGGCGTAGCCGCCACCTCGCGGAAGATCTGGCGCGGGTCGGACCCCTCCCGCTGCATGTCGGCATGTTTGCGCCGGATATAGGCACGCATGACCTCGGCATTGAATTCCGGGTGGAATTGCGCGCTATAGGCCTGCTTGCCATAGCGCACCAGGTGGTTGGGGTCGCGCTCGGAACGGGCGAGCACGGTGGCTTCGAGTGGAATTTCCACAACGCTTTGTTCGTGCGTGGTGTGGGCACGAAAGCTGGTCGGCATTCCCTCGGTGAGGGCGTCGAGCGGGGCGTCGGCCAGGAAGTCGATCGGCAAGGTGCCAATCTCGCGCCCCCCGGGCAAATAATCGACACGGCCGCCCAAGGCGTGCGCCATCAGCTGATGGCCAAAGCAGATGCCGAACATCGGCAGTTCGGCGTCCATGGCGTTGCGGATCCAGCCGGCAGTGAGCTCGCTCCATGCGGCGCGCTCGGTAACCATCGCGGCCGAACCGGTAATGAGCGCTCCCGCCACCTCATTGGGCGCCGGTAGGCGTTCGCCGGCGGTCACGTCGATGACGCGAACCTGGCTGGACGGCAACCGCGCCGCGAGACAGAACCAGTGGGCGAAGTCGCCATGTCGGGCGCGGATGGGTTTGGGCGCGTGACCGGTGCGAATCACCAGAACGGGTTTGGACGGCGGAAAACGGTTGGGTGGAAATTTCATGCGGGCTGGAAGGGCAGGTGGAAAGAGGCGGGTTACGGTGCGCTGTCGCCAAGCGCGTCGATCGGGGGCAATACGGTGAGGATTTCCTGCACGGTGGTGAGGCCTTTGGCGACCTGGTCGGCCGCCGAGATCCGCAACGGGCGCATCCCTTCATCCAGTGCGGCCTGGCCGAACTTGCCAAGATCCAGTTGCGCCGACACAAGCGCCCGCAAGTGCGGGGACAGCATCATCATTTCGTAAATGCCGGTGCGACCCATGAAACCGGTGTTGCGACACTCCAGGCAGCCCACCGGGCGGAACACCTGCTCCGGCACGGGCATCGACCAGCCGTGGGTCAGCACGGCCCACGTGTGGGGATCCTGCGAGGTGGCTTCCTTGCAGTGGACGCATAGCGTTCGCACCAGACGTTGCGCCACTACGCCGGTGAGCGTGGATTGCAGCAGGTAATGCGGTACGCCCAGATCGAGCAGGCGGGTGATGGCGCTGGGCGCGTCGTTCGTGTGCAGCGTGGACAACACCAGGTGGCCGGTGAGCGACGCCTGCACCGCCATTTGAGCGGTTTCCAGATCGCGGATTTCGCCGATCATGATGATGTCGGGATCTTGCCGCAGCAGCGTGCGCACGCCGGCGGCGAAATCGAGATCGATCGATGCCTGCACCTGCATCTGGTTGAACTCGGTGGCCACCATCTCGATCGGGTCTTCCACCGTGCATACGTTGAGTGCCGGCGTGGCCAGATGCTTGAGGGTGGAATAGAGCGTCGTGGTCTTGCCCGAACCGGTGGGGCCGGTGACCAGCACGATGCCGTGCGGACGCTCCACCATGCTGCGCCACTGGGTACCCTCCGAGGCGGAAAAGCCGAGCTGCGCGAAATCCTTCACCACCAGGTCGGGGTCGAAGATACGCATCACCACTTTCTCGCCGAACGCGGTGGGCATGTTCGAGATGCGCAGTTCCACTTCGCGCCCGGCCGACGAGCGTGTCTTGATGCGGCCGTCCTGCGGGCGGCGCTTCTCGGCCACGTCCATGCGGGCGAGGATCTTGATGCGCGCGGTGACCGCCGTCATCACCGGTGGCGGCAGCTCGAACACCTTGTGCATGACGCCGTCGATGCGGAAACGGATCTGGCCGGCCTCGCGGCGTGGTTCCAGATGGATATCCGATGCACGCTGTTCGAACGCGTACTGCAGCAACCAATCGACGATATGCACCACATGGCGATCGTCCGCGCCCACTTCACCCGTCTTGCCCAGTTCCACCAGTTGCTCGAAGTTGAGCAGGGCGGACGTGTCGTAGCCATTGCCCTTGGCATCCTGCGCCATCTGGATCGAGCGCTGTACGCCGTAGAACTCCTGCAGGTAGCGATTGATGTCCAGCGGGCTGGACACCACCCGCTTCACGTCGCGCCGCAGCATCTGCGACAGGTCGCCGGCCCATGCCGCATCGAACGGTTCGCAGGTGGCGAACGTCACCGAATCAGGGGCGGCGGCGACCGGAAGGATGCGGTGCCTTTGCGCATACGCGTGGCTGACCACCTGGGTGACCGCGCCAGCGTTGATCTTCATCGGATCGATTTTCAGGTACGGCAGGTCGGCTTTCGCCGCCAGCCATTCGGTCAGCGTTTCCAGGCTGAGCGGCCGGCCGGGGTCGCGCTGATTGGGCAGCTTGGCGTTGGCCACGAGCACCAGCGGGTGCAGTTCCACCGTGGCGCGTCCGGCGCGGATACCCATGCGCACCCGTTTCGCATCGTCACCCAGCAGAAAGCCGTCCACCACCAGCGAAGCCAGCAGATCGTCCAGTTGCAGTCGGCCGCGACGGCCGAGCAGCGACGCGATTGGCGGTGACATGGCCATCCGAATGAATTCCCGTGAGCCCCGGCTGGCCGCAACCAGCGTCGAGGCAAGCTGCCGCTATACTAACGCGCTTTATTGCAAGGTCACGGAGAACCATGTCCGCCCGCACGTTCCAGGACATCATCCAGACCCTCAACCGCTATTGGGCGGCGCAGGGTTGCGTGTTGCTGCAGCCGCTCGATACCGAAGTCGGCGCCGGCACTTTTCATCCCGCAACCTTCCTGCGCGCGCTGGGCCCGGAGCCCTGGGCGGCGGCGTACGTGCAGCCTTCGCGTCGGCCCACGGATGGCCGTTATGGCGACAACCCCAATCGCTTGCAGCACTACTACCAGTACCAGGTGGTGCTCAAGCCCAATCCCGAGAACATCCTGGAGTTGTACATCGGTTCGCTGAAAGAGCTGGGCCTCGATCCGCTGGTACACGACCTGCGCTTCGTCGAGGACAACTGGGAATCGCCCACGCTCGGCGCCTGGGGTTTGGGTTGGGAAGTGTGGTTGAACGGCATGGAAGTGACCCAGTTCACCTATTTCCAGCAGGCCGGCGGGCTGGAATGTCGCCCCGTCACCGGCGAAATCACCTATGGCCTGGAACGCCTGGCGATGTACCTGCAGAACGTGGACAACGTCTACGACCTGGTGTGGACCGACGGCCCGCGCGGCACGGTGACCTACGGCGACGTGTTCCACCAGAACGAAGTGGAGCAGAGCACCTACAACTTCGAGCACGCCAACGTGGCCGAGCTGCTGCATTGGTTCGACGTCTGCGAAAGCGAGGCGAACAAACTGGTGGCCGCCAACCTGCCGCTGCCCGCCTACGAACAAGTCATGAAAGCCAGCCACACCTTCAACCTGCTCGATGCCCGTCGCGCCATCAGCGTCACCGAACGCCAGCGCTACATCCTGCGCGTGCGCACCTTGTCGCGCGCCGTGGCTGAAACCTACGTGGCGCAACGGGAGAAACTCGGTTTTCCGGGGCTGAAACAGGCAAAGGAGCAGGCCCGTGGCTGAGCATGAATCGCTGTTGATCGAACTGGGCACCGAAGAGCTGCCGCCCAAGGCGCTGGATGATCTCGCCGCGGCCTTCCTGCGCGGCATCTGTGACGGCCTGGCCAAACGTGGCATCGGCGCCGATCTGGATCACGCCATCCTTTATGCGTCGCCCCGGCGGCTTGCCGTGCATATCCCGCACGTGGCCACCCATCAGCCGCCGCAATCGATCGAACGCCGGGGCCCGGCACTGGCGGCCGCACACGGCAGCGACGGCCAGCCCTCGAAAGCGCTGCTGGGCTTTGCCCATTCCTGCGGCGTCGGCGTTGACCAGCTGGAGAAACTCGAGACCGACAAGGGCGCCTGGTTTGTCTGGCGCACGGTCAACCCGGGCCAGCCGGTTTCGGCGCTGCTGTCCGAGGTCATCAACGAGGCCCTGGGCCATCTGCCGATTCCCAAGGCGATGCGCTGGGCCGATCACGACTACAGCTTCGTGCGCCCCGCGCATTGGCTGGTGATCCTGCACGGGGCCGAGGTCGTTCCCGGCGAAGTGCTGGGCCTGAAGAGCGGCCGCATCTCGCACGGGCACCGTTTCATGCATCCCGAGCCGGTGACGATCGCCGATGCCGACAGCTGGCTGGACACGCTGCGCGCCGCGCACGTGCTGGCCGACCCGGTCGAGCGCCGCCAGCGGATCCACCAGCAGGTTGGGCAGGCCGCGCTCGAAACCGGCGGCGTGCCGCGCATGGATGACGCCCTGCTGGACGAACTGGCCAACCTCACCGAATGGCCCGTGGCGATTGCCTGCACGTTCGAGCGCGACTTTCTCGAAGTGCCGCCCGAGGCGCTGGTGACCACCATGGTCGCCAACCAGAAATTCGTCCCGGTATTCGACGCCAACGGCGCGCTCACCGAACACTTCATCGGCATCGCGAATATCCAGAGCAAGGAGCCAGCCGAGATCCGCAAGGGTTACGAGCGGGTGATCCGGCCGCGTTTCGCTGACGCCAAGTTCTTCTGGGATGAAGACCTCAAGACGCCACTCGCCGACAACCAGGAGTTGCTCAAGAGCGTCACCTATCAGCAGGCGCTGGGCAGTCTGTGGGACAAGAGCGTGCGGGTGGCGGAACTGGCGCGCATCGTCGCCAACCGCGTCGGCGCCGACGCCGGGCTCGCCACGCGTGCCGCAAGCCTGAGCAAATGCGACCTGCTGACCCGCATGGTCGGCGAATTCCCGGAACTGCAGGGCGTGATGGGCCGCTATTACGCCAATCGCCATGGCGAACCGGCCCAGGTGGCGAACGCGCTGGACAGCTATTACCAGCCGCGTTTCGGCGGCGACGCCATCGCCAGCGACGCGATCGGCCAGGTGCTGGCGGTTGCCGAACGACTCGATACGCTGGCCGGCATCTTCGCGATCGGCATGAAACCCGGCGGCAACAAGGATCCCTTCGCCCTGCGCCGCGCCGCGCTCGGCCTGGCGCGTACCTTGATCGAGGCGAGCATGGACCTCGATCTGCACGGCAGCTTCCTGGAAGCGCTGGAACTCATACCCGACAGCGCGCTGTCGGCAGCGCTGAAACCCGGCAAAGATGGCGTCGTACCTGCGCTGAAGCCCGGCCGCCGCGCCGTCCTGGCGGCTGAACTGTGTGATTTCGTGTTCGACCGCCTGCGCGGCTACTACGCCGAGCAGGGCTTCGACACCAATCAGTTCGAGGCCGTCCTGGCCGTGCAGCCGCGCAGCCTCATCGACTTCGACCGCCGCCTGCGTGCCGTGGCTGAATTTGGCCGCCGCCCCGAGGCCACGAGCCTGGCTGCCGCCAACAAACGTGTGGCCAACATCTTGCGCAAATCCGAGTCCGAGGGGGGCGCCGCGCTGCCCGCCGTGGACCCGGCACTCTTCGAAACCGACGCCGAACGCCAGCTCGCCGCCGACCTGGACGCTGCCCGTCGCGATACCAGCGATGCCCTGGCCCAGGGTGATTACACCGCCGTACTGAGCCGCCTGGCCCGGTTGCAGGCCCCGGTGGACAGCTTCTTCGACAGCGTACTGGTCAATGCGGAAGACCCGGCCACCCGTGCCAATCGCACCGCCTTGTTGCGACAACTGCAGGATCAGTTCACGGCGATTGCCGACATCGCCAGGCTGTAGCCGCGCGTCGGGCATCGGATCAATCGTGCTGATGGGCGGTCGACCACCGTTCCTGACGAAGCACCGGCTGTAACGATCAGCGACCTGCACGTCCCGCCATTGCGGCGGTGCGCGCGGACGTCTGGGCGTCCATTCGGATCTGACGGCCGCCGGTTCCCGTCACTCATGACAACGGATCGATGTCATGGGTTGTGCGCCAGATCGCTGGGTACGACGTCGGTGTAGTTCGCAAATTCGCTGTAGGTCAGGCGATGGTCGCCATTGAGGTCGTACCGCGTGAACTGGGACCGCAGCAGAGGCATTCGCGGCGGCACCTCGGAGAAAGACAACACCTTGTCGCTGTTGCGATCGAGGGAAAGAAACGCTTCGGTGGACTCCATCGGCGTCATCAGCGGCTTGCGGTGCGCGCGCTTCAGCGCTTCACGGGTGGCCTGCACGTCGAATGGCTCCCGGCCCGATGTGCTGATCTGCCGCGACATTTCCATTCGGGCTTCGGAACGACCCTTCTGCGCATCCTGCCCATACAGCGGGGTGGCCAGGATGACGCAAGCGATGAACAGCGACGAGGACGAGAATGTTTTCATAAGGTTTCAATCCCATTCGATGGAACGCTGACAGGGGTCGAACTTTAACCTCGGCTTGCACGAAATCCGGGGCATCCGTGCTCACAATAATCGTTACTGCGGAAACCATCGATACAGCTTGTTGAATGAACTGACTATTCTGGCGTGATGCGGCACGCCGATCATGCTCTAGCACGAAATATTTCGTTACTCAAGAGCCCCGTTCTTGCTGGTGCAAATGTTAAGGTTTCGTACACGCGTGTTAGTAAAGTGTTGACCACCATGATTTCATGAATTAACGTCGGGCGAACTTCGCAGCAATCGCAGCAGGTCGAAGCGGCACTTCGGCAATAGCGAAGGCGGCAGTTTAGGGTCCCAACAATAAGTTTCATGCGCCCGGATACCCGGGTAGAACCTTGGAGTCACCACTATGAATTCGCGGAAAACATCCATCGCGCGCCAGCTTCCACGCACCGCGCTCGCCATGGCCGTCGGCTTGGGCTTTGCCGGTTTGGCTTTCGGCCAGGCGACCACCGGCAGCATCTTCGGCCAGGTTCCCGCCGGCAACGGCGATACCGTAACGGTCAAGAGCTCGTCTGGCGTGACCCGTCAGGTCGGGGTCGATTCGTCGGGCCGTTATGACATCGGTTCGCTGCCGCTCGGCAGCTATACGGTTACCTTGCAGCGGGACGGCAAGACCGTTGATTCCCGTTCCAACGTCACTTTGCGCGTGGGTTCGGGCACGGAAGTCTCCTTCGGCGGCGCCGAGGGCGCACGGAACCTCGCCGCGGTCACGGTTCAGGCGAACGCTTTGCCGACCATCGACGTGACCGGCGTCGACTCGCGCACAGTCATCACCGCCGAGCAGCTGGCCAAGTTGCCGCTGGCCCGCAGCGCGGAAGCCATCGCCTTGCTGGCACCGGGCGTCACCCAGGGTAGCTCGCTGTTCACCAACGCGACCGGCGGTTCCGTTGTCTCGTTCGGTGGCGCGTCCGTCACCGAGAATGCTTATTACCTCAATGGTTTGAATACCACCGATCCGCTTAGCGGTTTTGGTGGCATCAGCCTTCCCTATGGCGCCATCGATCAGCAGGAAATCCTCAGCGGCGGCTACGGTGCGGCTTACGGTCGTTCCGATGGTGGCGTGATCAGCCAGGTCGGCAAGCGCGGCACCAACGAGTGGCACTTCGGTGGTCAGGTCCTGTGGACCCCGGATGACCTCAAGGCCGACCCGGACAACTGGTATTACCGCAACAAGGACGGCTCGAAAGGTGACATCCGCCAGTATCGCCACGACAACAAGTCCTGGACGACCACGGTGGATGCCTATGTCGGCGGCCCGTTGATCCAGGACAAGTTGTTCATTTTCGCGGCGGTGGAAGCCGAACGTCAGCAGGGTAAGAGCACCGGCTCCAACGCGGCTCCGTATGTCACGCATTACCGCTACGACAACCCGAAGTGGTACGCCAAGCTGGATTGGAACATCACCGATCGCAACATTCTTGAAGTCACCGCGGCGTCGAACAAGTCCTCCTACGAGGGCGTGATGAACAACTTCGACTACGACACCCAGGAAGAGGGTGGTTTCAACAGTTACGACACCAGCACCAAGAAGGGTGCGGACATCTATCTGGGCAAGTTCACCAGCTACATCACCGATGACCTGACCGCGACCGTGATGTACGGCAAGATGAAGGGCACCTGGTACAGCGACACGCCCGGATACGATCCGACTTATCCGTACCTGTTCGGTTACCCCGATCAGAACCCGGATGTCCCGGGCGCCGGCAACCAGAACACCCAGACGGTGTCCACCATCAACCTGCCCGGCCACCGTTCGACCAGCACCAACTTGCGCGTTGACCTGAGCTACAAGCTGGGCGATCACACGATCACCGGTGGTATCGACAACCAGACCGTCAACAATATCGATGCTGGTACCAAGTTCCCGGATTCGGGCTTGGGCTACGCCTGGGAATACGACACCATGGACGGCGATGCCGACACGTACGTTGTCGGTGGACCCGATACGGGTGCGGGTTGGGAGAAGCGCCCGTGGGTGGTTAACACCGGATCGCAGCCTGGTGGTGATACGGGCTTCTACGTCGCACGGTACCGGTATCACGACGATGGGTCGTTCCGTGTCGTCCAGCGTGCGCAGTACATCGAGGACAGCTGGCAGATCAATGACCGCTGGTTGGTCAAGTTGGGTCTGCGCAACGACCAGTTCACGAACTACAACGCCGGTGGCGAACCGTATCTGCGCTTGACGTCGCCGCAGTGGGCCCCGCGCCTGGGCTTCAGCTGGGACGTCAATGGCGACTCCAGCTTCAAGGTCTACGGCAACGCCGGTCGCTACTATCTCGCCCTGCCCAGCAGTGTGGCGCAGCGTTCGGCAGGTTCGTCGCTGTATACCCGCGAGTACTACACCTACGACAGTATTGATGCTAATGGCGTGCCCGTCGGCTTGCACGCCCTCGATACCAGCGTAGGTGCTGGCCAGCCGTTTTCTGCCAATGGTGAGTACGGTCAGCCGCGTGACCCGAAGGTGGGTTCGGCGGGCGATCTGACGTCCGAGTACCAGGACGAGTACATCTTCGGTTTCGACAAGTCGCTGGGTGACGCGTGGGTCTTCGGTGCGAAGGCTACCTACCGCAATCTTCGCAACGCGATCGACGACATCGGTGATGCGCCCTCGATCCTTGCCAAGATGGACGAGATGGGCATCGATCCCACCACTTATGACGTTGGTCAGATTCCCGGTAGCTTCCTGATGAACCCGGGTAAGGATGCGGTGTACTCGATCAAGAAGCTGGACGGCGGCTATTACGAAGTGCCGATGCGCTGGAAGGAAGATTTCGGCTTCAACACCACCATGAAGCGTCACTACTACGGTCTCGATCTGTACTTGGAGCATCCGTTCGACGGCAAGTGGTTCGGCAAGATCGATTACCTGTATTCGCGCAGCTACGGCAACAGCGAAGGCCAGGTTCGTTCGGACATCGGTCAGGAAGACGTGTCGGCCACGGTGGACTGGGATTACGCCGCGACCATGGAGTACGCCAACGGCGCGCTGGCTAATGATCGTCGCCATCAGTTGAAAGCGTATGGCTCGTATCAGATTGCTCCGGAATGGCTGGTTTCGGGCAACGTGGCCATTGCGTCTGGTGCGCCGAAGACCTGCTTGGGCTACTACGGCCCGGGACAGACCAACCCTGGTCTGGGCTACGGTCCGTACTATCACTATTGCAACGGCAAGTGGACGCAGCCGGGCGATACGCGTCACCCCTGGACGTACCGCGTGGATCTGAGCGCCGAGTACCGTCCGGAGTGGGCGGGCAAGAAGCTGGCCTTCAACGCCATGGTCTACAACGTGTTCGACAATCAGGTGATCACGCAGACCTATCCGATCTCGACGAGCGCAAGCTATGGCCGTCCATACGGTGCGACGACCCCGCGTTACGTCCGTTTCGGTGTGTCGTACGACTATTGATGGTGAGTTAGGTAGCAAATTCACTGCTGTTTGAGTGACAAGAAGGCCGCCGGTTCTCCGGCGGCCTTTTTCGTGCGTGGGCAAACCCGCGTTCTGCCCAGCCCGGTGTCCGGACGACGGGGCGGAAAACCCGCTAACGCGGGTGAATACCCGGTTGACTTTTCCAGCCGGACTGTTTCCGCTATGCTCCGGGTTTCCCCCGCGAATGACTGTGGCGTTACGACGTCTGACAGGTTCGTGTCCGTTGAACGCAGAATTCGAGGTTTCCCCATGCGCAAGCTGGTTTTGTTGCTGACGTCACTTGCGGCGTTGGTTTTGGCCGGGTGCAATGCATCCCCTTCGTCGCAGCAGAACGGCGCGGGCGTTGCCGCGTCGGGCAGCGCGGCTTCCGGCGTCGCGGCCAACGTGGTGAGCGGCACGGTCGCTCTGCGCGAGCCGGCGCAGTTGTCGCCGAAGGCGAACCTGGTGATCAGCCTGGTCAACGTGTCGTCGACGGCGCAGACCGGCACGGCGCCGCTGGCCAGCAAGACGGTGTCGCCCGCGACGACGTTTCCGCAGTCGTTCGAGCTCACTTTCGATCCCGCCAAAGTCAATCCGTCGGACCTGTATGTGGTCAAGGCGCAGCTGACCGATGGCGAACGCCAGTACACCATGCCGCTGCAGGCTCCCGTGTTGACCAATGGCAACAAGAACGAGGTGTCGATCCAGCTGGTGGCCGAGCAGACTGCCGCGGAGAAGGACCTGGCTGCGTTCAATTCACTGGAGCAGCAGATCGGCGGCATGATGGTCAAGAGCGGCACCAAGCTGGGTGACGGCGTCTCCCGCGGGTGGCAGATTTTCCGTCAGGCCGGTGATATCAAGTTCATCCGCGAGCTGGTGGATTACGGCGACAAGGGCTTTACCAGCACCGATTTCGCCTACCGGGATGGCAAGCCGTGGGCGGCGGTGCAGCAGAAGAAGGCCAGCCGGACCGCCAAGCCGACGTCCACCGACAGCGCGAGCTGGGCCGAGAACGGCACCCTGGTGCTGAAGCTGCACGAGGCGGATGGCAAGACCGAGACGCTGGATTCCGATACGGCGTCGAGCTTGCACCAGCAGGCCGTGAACATCCTGAGCCTGGCGACGGGCGGCAAGAACAAGTAGCAGCAGGCTTCCCCTGCAGCAGATAAAAAAAGCCGCCAGCGCAAACTGGCGGCTTTTTTCATGGCGATCAGATCATCAGAAGCCGATCTTCATGCCGATGTTGACGCTGTTGTACTTCTGGCTGTTGTCGCTGAAGCGGCCGCTGTAGCCGATCCAGCTGCTGATGTTGGACGTCAGCTGCGCCGATAGGCCCACGTCGGCGGTGCCCCAGCTGTCGTCGGGGATGAAGCCGGTCAGGGCGAAGGTGCCGCTCATGCTGTTGAGGCCGGCGCTGACGGTGCGCGGGTCGGCCTTGCTGTCGTGGTTCCAGGCCACTTCGGCGTAAGGCGACAGCACCGTGTTGCCGGCCTGCCAATGGCCCTGCAGACGCCAGCCGGCGGTGGCCACCAGTGCGTCGCGCTGCTGCCGACCGAACCACATCGCGGTACTGTCGTTGCCGTTTTCGGTGTAGCCATTGATCTTGACGGTCTGCCATTCCACGGTGGCGAACGGCCCGGTACGCAGGTCATTGAAATCGAACCACCAGCCACCGGTCAGCCCGCCGCCCAGATGCGAGCCGTCAGCCTTGCCCGTTTCGCTGCGATGGGCGGCGCCGATCGCCACGCGACGCTCGATGTCCTTGAAGTTGGATTGTCCGAAGTTCGCGTAACCGCCCACGTAGCCGCCGCCGGCATGGTAGGTGACATAAGCCTGGCCGCTGATGTCCTGCAGCTTGTAGCCGCCACCGCCGGCGAAATCGGCGGTGTGCTGGCCCACGCCCAGCGCCATGCCGGCGGAAACATGATCGGTGGCGCGTACGTCGGCGCCCAGTGTGAGGTTGACGTTGTTGCTGTCGGTTTTCGGAGCGCCGTTGACGGCCTTGAAGCGCTGGCGGCCGTAATCGATGTTGACGAAGGCGCGCGTGTCGCTGCCGGCGCTGTCGGCCAGCATCTCGTTGCGGATCGCGCGGGTCTGCGCGTTGTTGGCGGCCAGCGGGGCTTCGCCCAGCAGCGATACCTGTTCCGGCGCGCGCAGTACCGACAGCACGTATTGGCCCAGCATGGCGTGGGCCGCGGTCGTGGGATGCACGCCATCGGCGAACAGGTAGCTGTTTTCCGTGCCCGGCGCATAAGTGACCGTGGCGCCCGGCGTGCCTTGCGGCGCGCACGCCACCGAGCTGCCGCTGCCGCCGGTGCAGGCCGGGTCAGTGACATTGCTGAAGCCGTACATCTGCGGGTTGGCCACCACTTCGTTCAACAGGCTGTAGGTGTTGATCGGGATGATGCCGGTGCCCAACCGCGAAATACCGGCGTTGAGCTGGCCGTTGAAGATCAGGCTCAAGCCGCTCAGCGAGGCGGCCGCTTCCGCGCCCTGCGACCTGGCCGAGGGCGTGATGCCCACGTTGGGCAGGTTGAACACCAGGATGTTGGTGGCGCCCGCGGCCTGCAGCTCGCCGATCAGCTTGACCTCCTGCTGCGCGGCGGCGGCGACATTGGCCTGCACCTGCTCGGCCGTTTCGAACGAACTGACGCCGGCGGTCGCCATGACCTGCGAACTGATCTGTGCGGCCACCTGTGCGGCCGTCGTGGCCGGCAAGCCCGCTGTATTGGCAGCGATCAACTGCTGCGCGGTCGCGCCGGCACCTGCGGCGGTGGCGTGATAGAAAATATCGTTGGCACCACCCCAGACCGAATAAAGCGCCTTGCCATCCACTGCGCCGGCCGCCAGATAGCCATCGATTTGCGACGTGATGGTCGGCACGCCTGCCGGCGTGCCCGGCGAATTGGTGTTGATGCCGGCGCCGCCCCACGCGTAATCGCTGCCGCCGGTGAGCGAGGGTGCCAGCTGGAACCCCAGATCCGTCGCCACGTTTTCGATCGTGGTGGTGCCAGGGTTGGTGGTGAACCGCATGGGCACCGGCGATTGCGCGAACGTGGAAAGGTTGCCGCTGTCGCTGAGGCTGTCACCAAAAACGACGACGTTGCTGAACTGGGCGGCGCTGGCACTGGCGCTGAATAGCAGTGCTGCGGAAATGGCCCCGGCGAGATAACGAGAACGCGGCATGGAAGCACTCCTGATCGGAAAACTTGTTATGTCCGAGTTACGTTAATCCAATCCATACGGAAGCGCATGCTGCGGTGCACGGCGGCCGGGGCGCGGCGTCAGCGCTCGCGCGCCTTGGCCAACGCATCGGCAAAAGCGCTGTTGGCGGGAGGGGTGGTCGGCTTGGGCACACCGCCGCCGGAGCGTGTGCCGCCGCGCCCATCGCGGGCGCCGCCGCGCGACGACGGCTCGCCATTGCCCGCCGGTTTGCCGCCGCGCGGCTGGCCCGGTTCGTCATCCAGTCGCATGCTCAGCCCGATGCGCTGGCGCGGCAGGTCGACTTCCATGACCTTGACCTTGACGATGTCCCCGGCCTTCACCGCATCACGCGGATCCTTGACGAAGGTGTGCGACAGCGCCGACACATGCACCAGCCCATCCTGGTGCACGCCGATGTCGACGAATGCGCCGAAGGCGGCCACGTTGGTGACGCGGCCTTCGAGGATCATGCCGGGCTTGAGATCCTTCACGTCCTCCACGCCTTCGGCGAAAGTAGGCGCCACGAATTCGGGGCGCGGATCGCGGCCGGGCTTCTCCAGCTCCTTCAGGATGTCGCGCACGGTGGGCACGCCAAACTTTTCGTCGGTGAACTGTTCGGGCTTCAGCGCGCGCAGGAAGCTGGCGTCGCCGATGACGCTTCTCACCTCGCGGCCGCACTGCGCAATGATGCGCTCGACCACCGGGTAGGCCTCCGGGTGCACCGCGCTGGCATCCAGCGGGTTGTCGCCGTTGGATACGCGCAGGAAGCCGGCGCACTGCTCGAACGCCTTGTCACCAAGCCGCGGCACTTTCAGCAGCGCCTTGCGATTGGCGAACGGGCCGTTGCCGTCGCGGTGCTTCACCACGTTTTCAGCCACGCTCGCGGAAAGGCCGGCTACCCGCGACAGCAGCGCGGCCGAAGCGGTGTTCACGTCGACACCGACCGCGTTGACGCAATCCTCCACGCGGGCGTCCAGTGCGCGCGCCAGCTTGATCTGGTTCACGTCGTGCTGATACTGGCCCACGCCGATGGCCTTGGGTTCGATCTTCACCAGTTCGGCCAGCGGATCCTGCAGCCGGCGCGCGATCGACACGGCGCCGCGCAGGCTCACGTCGAGGTTGGGGAATTCCTTGGCCGCGGTTTCCGAGGCGGAATACACCGAGGCGCCGGCCTCGCTCACCACTACCTTCGACAGCTTGTGCTCCGGATGGGTCTTGGCGAGGCCCTTGATGAGTTCGGCGGCCAGCTTGTCGGTTTCGCGCGAGGCGGTGCCGTTGCCGATGGCGATCAGGTCCACGCCGTGCTGCTTGCACAGCCGCGCCAGCGCGGCCAGCGATTCGGTCCACTGTCGTCGCGGCTCCAGCGGATAGATGGTGTCGGTGGCCAGTAGTTTGCCGGTGGGATCGACCACGGCCACCTTGCAGCCGGTGCGGATGCCCGGGTCCAGGCCCATCACGGTTTTGGCGCCGGCCGGTGCGGCCAGCATCAGGTCTTTCAGGTTGTCGCCGAAGACGCGGATCGCTTCGTCCTCGGCGCCTTCGCGCACGCGGCCGAACAGGTCCAGGGTCAGGTGCAGATGCAGTTTCACGCGCCAGGTCAGGCGCACGGTTTCGCGCAGCCAGGCATCGGCAGCGCGGCCGCGGTTGTGGATGTCGGCGCGGGCGGCGACGCGGCCTTCGGCCTCGGCGTGGCCCTGGTCGGCGTCGGTGTCGGGTGCCAGTTCCAGCTCCAGCACGCCTTCGTTGCGCGCCCGCATCAGTGCCAGCAGACGATGCGAGGGGATCTTGCCGATCGGTTCGACGTGATCGAAGTAGTCGCGGAACTTCGCGCCTGCCGCCTCCTTGCCTTCAACCAGCTTGGCGCGAATCTGGCCCTTGCTCCACAGCCAGTCGCGCAACTCGCCGACCAGCGCGGCGTCTTCGGCGATGCTTTCCATCAGGATGGCGCGGGCGCCGTCCAGCGCCGCGCGTACGTCGGCCACACCCTTCTCTGCATCGACGAAGGCCTCGGCGAAGGCTTCCGGCGTTTGCGTGGGGTCGTCGCGCAGGCCCAGCGCCAGCGGTTCCAGCCCGGCTTCACGGGCGATCTGCGCCTTGGTGCGGCGCTTGGGTTTGTACGGCAAGTACAGATCTTCCAGCCGCGCCTTGGTGTCGGCCGCGAGCAGGTCGCTTTTCAGCGCATCGGTGAGCTTGCCCTGTTCCTCGATGCTGGCCAGGATCGCCGCACGCCGGTCTTCCATCTCGCGCAGGTAGTGCAGGCGCTCTTCCAGCAGGCGCAGTTGCGTGTCGTCGAGCCCGCCGGTGACTTCCTTGCGATAGCGCGCGATGAACGGCACGGTGGCGCCGCCATCGAGCAGATCCACGGCGGCGCGAACCTGTTCGGTTCTGGCGGCGATATCGTTGGCGATGCGTTGTTCGATGCTGAGCATGGGTGGCTTTCAATTCCTGGCGACGGCGCGTGGCGTCGGTTCACTGTGGTCGAACCGCCGATGATAACAAGCAGGCCAACGCTGTTCAGCGCGCGGCGCGCGGATCAGTTCGGCGGCGGATTCGAGGGGTCTCGCTCGGGCGCCGTGCTTCAGGGCGACGGCGCCGATGCCGGTCAGGCACTGAACGTGTTGCTGTTGCCGGGCGGCGATGAGGGGTTGCCTGCGTCGCTGGCGCGGCCGTTCAACACCAGGGTTTTTGCCAGCATGTCGTGCAGGCCCTGGTGACGCGAGGTCCAGGCGACCGTCAGATAGCTGATCAGCGGAATCAGCGCGGTAATCGCGTTGGCCAGCCGGACCGCATTGCGCAGCGCGCTGCGGGCGAAGCCGAGGCGCTGGCCGTCCATGTCGGTGACGCGCAGCCCGAGCGCCAGCTTGCCCGGCGTGGCTTGCCACCGTGAGCACTCGAAAAACGCGTAATAGAGGAAGCCCACCAGCAGCGACCACATCGCCGCCGGCCGCACCGTGCGGGAATAGTCGGCCATTGCCACCATCGGGGCGATGCCGCTTTCCACCTGGCTCATGAAGTGCTCGAACGCGGCCGGCGCACCCATCGACAGGGCGATCAGGGCGGTGGGCAGCAACAGGATGAGATAGTCGATGATCCAGGCGCCGAGGCGCTTCCAGAAACTGGCCACGTCCTCCAGTGCGCTGTCGTTGATGGTCGGCAGCGGCGGCACCCGCGGGGCGTCGGAGGTTTCGGGTTGCGCCTGGGGGAAAAGCACCGACAGCGGTTGCCAGTCGGCCAGCCCTTCGTACCAGCCCAGGTCGGCGGGGCTGACTTCCCCGCTGGCCAGCCATTGGCGGATATCGGCTTCCGTATACGGGCCGTGGCGCTCACCGTCCCGACCGATCCAGACTTCCATCGTGCATGTTCCTGCTTGGTGATGCCGGCCATGATGCCATGCGCGGGCGGAGGCGATGTGACCGGAAACTCCGGAAGTCAGGCCGCGTCGCGACGTTTCAGATGCACCAGCAGCAACGAAATGGCGGCGGGAGTCACGCCGCTGACGCGGGCCGCCTGGCCGACGGTGGTGGGCAGCGTGCGCTTCAGCTTCAGCAGCACTTCGGCGGACAGCCCGCGTACCTTGTCATAGTCGAAGCTGGCGGGAATGGCGGTGTGCTCGTGGCGCCGCTGGCGCTCGATCTCCTCGCGCTGGCGTTCGAGGTAGCCGGCGTACTTGATCTGCACCTCGACCTGCGCGGCCACGTCGTCGCGCGCCACGGCAGGGCCGAATTCGGCGATGGCGGTGAGCTGGGCGTAATCGATTTCAGGACGGCGCAGCAGATCCGTGGCGCTGGTTTCGCGACTCACCGCAATGCCAAGTTCGCGTTCGACGGCCGCCCCGAATCCATTGTTGGGGCCGGCCCACAAACCGCCCAGCCGCTGCATTTCGCGCTCGACGGCCTCGCGTTTGGCGCGCAGCGCATCGAAGCGCGCCTGCGGCACCACGCCCAGCGCGTGGCCGGTTTCGGTGAGGCGCAGGTCGGCGTTGTCCTCGCGCAGGTGCAGCCGGTATTCCGCGCGCGAGGTGAACATGCGGTACGGCTCGATGGTGCCATTGCTGGTGAGGTCGTCGATCAGCACACCGATGTAGGCCTCGTCGCGGCGCGGATACCACGGCGCCTTGCCTTGCACGGCCAGCGCGGCGTTCATGCCGGCGATCAGGCCTTGCGCGGCCGCTTCCTCATAGCCGGTGGTGCCGTTGATCTGGCCGGCGAAATACAGGCCGGGGATGGCCTTGGTCTCCAGCCACGGGTTGAGTCCGCGCGGGTCGAAATAGTCGTATTCGATGGCGTAGCCCGGGCGGGTGATGTGCGCGTTCTCGAAGCCCTTGATCGAGCGCACCAGCGCCAGCTGCACGTCGAACGGCAGCGAGGTGGAGATGCCGTTGGGGTAGATCTCGAAGGTGTCCAGCCCTTCGGGCTCGATGAAGATCTGGTGCGAGGACTTCTCCGCGAAGCGCACCACCTTGTCCTCGATCGACGGGCAATAGCGCGGGCCGATACCCTCGATCTGGCCGGTGTACAGCGGTGAGCGGTCCAGCGCGCCGCGGATCAGTTCGTGGGTATGCTCGGACGTGTGGGTGATCCAGCAGCTGACCTGGCGCGGGTGTTCGTCGCGGGTGCCGAGGTAGGAAAATACAGGTGCCGGAGAGTCGCCGGGCTGTTCCTGCAGCGTGCTGAAATCGATGCTGCGCTGGTCGATGCGCGGCGGCGTGCCGGTCTTCAGGCGGTCCGTGGCGATCGGCAACTCGCGCAGTTTCGCGGCCAATGCGCTGGAAGGTGGATCGCCAGCGCGGCCGCCGGCGTATTGCGCCGGCCCGATGTGGATCTTGCCGGCGAGGAAGGTGCCGGCGGTAAGCACCACCGCGCGCGCGCCAAACGACAAGCCCATCTGCGTGACCACGCCGCAGACGCGGCCGTTCTCGATGATGAGGTCGTCCACCGCCTGCTGGAACAGCTCCAGGTTGGGCTGGGTTTCCACAATGTGGCGGATCGCCGCCTTGTACAGCCCACGATCGGCCTGGCAGCGGGTGGCGCGCACGGCGGGGCCTTTCGACGCATTCAGGGTGCGCCACTGGATGCCGGCACGGTCGGCGGCGTGCGCCATCGCACCGCCCAGCGCATCGACCTCCTTCACCAGGTGGCCTTTGCCGATCCCGCCGATGGCAGGGTTGCAGCTCATCTGCCCGATCGTCTCGATGTTGTGGCTGAGCAACAGCGTGCGCGCGCCGGTGCGCGCGGCGGCAAGCGCTGCTTCGGTGCCGGCATGGCCGCCGCCGATCACGATGACGTCGTAGTGGGTGGGATGACGCATGAAACTGCCCTGGTCGTGCAAAAGGTGACGAAATACGCGCAATGGTACTGCCATCAACCCGTTGCGGCAGGATTTGGCTGTGCTGGCACGCATCCTGCTTTTCCCGGGCTGCACTTTCCCGGGCAGACGCTGCGCCCGGCGCGCCGAGATCGAACGACAGGGGTTTGATCGCGTACCGGGAAAGGAAGCCTAGACGGCACCCTTTGGGGTGCCGTCGCCTTTTGCGGAGCCGGAAAAACCAGACCCGCGACAAGCGCGGGTTGCGGAGCTGGAAAAGCCAGACCCCGCGCAAGCGCGGGGTCTGGGGGCTGCTTAGATCTGGCGTCCGGCGGTCTCAGGAACAGGGGGAATCCAGGATGACCGTGTTGCCGGACGCCAGAAGCCGTGAAAACTGGCGCGTTCAAGGCCAAGCGGCGGTCTTGAAGCTTCAGTCGATATTTACTCCGCGCGCGTGAACACGCAGTGACTGGCGCGGGAGTTTGTGTCCAATCGCGGCAACAGCTGACACTCCACGGCAGCCGAGGCCTACATTTCCGCTCGTGAGCGGATCTCCCCCTCTTTTTGGCATGCCAGTTGCAGCAGGCACGGCAACCCAGGGAGGACGTTTGACCATGAACTTCGATTTTGAACCGGTGTATGCCCATCACGATCTGTTGATCGAAATGGGCCGGGTGGAACTGGCCATGGAAAATATCGAGGAGCGCGCGGGCGAGGAAAGCTCCAGCCTGCTGCCACGACTGGTTTCGCGCATGAACAACCTGCGCGAGGCGCTGGACCATCTGCCCGCCTGATCCAGCCCCTTGCGACGGACTACTGCTTCCGTACGTTGGCCACGATTTCGCGCAGGTTGCGTGACAATCCTTCGCGATTGGCCAGATCCTCGATGACCCTGCGGGCCGCTTCACGACGGCCCGGCTCCAGCCGCTGCCAGCCGTTGAAAGCGGTGGCCAGCCGCGCGGCCACCTGCGGGTTGAGCGCATCGAGCTGCACCAGTCGCTCGGCCAGGAAGCGGTAGCCCGCGCCATCCGCACGGTGGAAGCCGCTGGGGTTGGCGCGCACGAATGCACCCAGCAGCGACTGCACGCGGTTGGGATTCTTCAGGGTGAACGAGGCGTCACGCTCCAGCGTCAACACGCGACCCAGCGCCGTCTCGCCCGGCACCTGTGCCTGCGCCATGAACCATTTGTCCAATGCCAGCGCGTTGTCGGCATAGCGCTGGCGGTAGTGCGCCAGCGCCGCCGGTGCCTGCGCGGCGTCGCTGCGCAACAAGGCCATCAATGCGCCAAGCCGATCAGTCATGCCAGGTGCGCTGTCGTATTGGGTAGCGGCAAGTGGCTGCGCCGCGCCGGGATCGATCAGGCACAGCAGTTCCAGCACGCGCTGTTTCAGCCGGCGTCGGGCCTGACTGGCGGCATCGAGGGAAAGGCTGGCTTCGCCGGCCAGCGCCAGATAACGCTGATGCAGCGCCTCGGCGCCGATGCGCTCCGCCAGCTGCCGCTGCAGTTGCTGGCGCAAGGCGTGGATGCGCGCCGGGTCGACGCTGGCCTCCCGCTCGGCCCACTCCACTTCGCTCGGTGGCGTCAGCAGGTTGGCCAGCAGGGCGGGCTCGACATCGTTGTGGGCGAACAAGACAGACAACGCGTCGAGCCACGCCTCCAGTGCGTGGCTGGCGCCGCCATCGCGCAGCTCGACATAGGCCAGCGTGGCCAGTTGCTGGCTGGCCTCCCAACGGTTGAAGCCGTCAGGGTCGTGGCGCAGCAGCAGGGCCAGTTCGGCGGCGTCGTAGTCGCATTCCAGGATTACCGGTGCGGAGAAGCCGCGCAGCAGCGACGGGACCGGTGCCGTCGGTACGTCCCGGAAGATGAAGGTCTGCTCGTCCGCCTCCAATACCACCACGCACTCGGTTTGTGGTTTGGCCGTCTGGCCGTCCAGATGCAAGGCCATCATCTGCCCATCACCGTCGAACAGCGCCAGCTTCACCGGAATGGGCAGGGCCTGTTTTTGTGGCTGGCCTGACGTGGCTGGCGTGTGCTGGCGCAAGGTCAGCGCATAGCTGCGGCGGGCTTCGCCGTACTCGCCGCGCGCATGCAGGCGGGGCGTGCCGGCCTGGCCGTACCACGCCAGGTAGGGGCCGAGGTCGGTGTGGTTGGCTTCGCCCAGCGCACCGAGGAAATCCTCCAGCGTGGCGGCGCGGCCATCGTTGCGCGCGAAGTACAGGTCCATGCCGCGTCGGAAACCCTCGGGACCCAGGCGGCCGGCCAGCATGCGCACCAGTTCGGCGCCTTTCTCGTACACCGTGGCGGTGTAGAAATTGTTGATCTCGCTGTACTGCGCCGGGCGCACGGGGTGGGCCAGCGGGCCGGCGTCCTCGGGGAACTGGGCGCGGCGCAGCAGCGATACGTCCTCGATGCGCTTCAGCGACGTGGAGTTCATGTCGGCCGAGAAGCTCTGCTCGCGGAACACCGTCAGCCCTTCCTTCAGCGACAGCTGGAACCAGTCGCGGCAAGTCACCCGGTTGCCGCTCCAATTGTGGAAATACTCGTGCGCGATCACCGATTCCACGTGGCGGTATTCATCGTCCGTGCTGGAGTCGGGGGCGGCCAGCAGGTACTTCGCGTTGAAGATGTTGAGGCCCTTGTTCTCCATCGCACCCATGTTGAAATCGTGGGTGGCAACCACGTGGAAAACATCCAGATCGTAGTTGCGGCCGTAGGTCTGCTCGTCCCAGCGCATCGAGCGCTCCAGCGCATCCATCGCGTAATCGCAGCGATCGATGACGTCGGCTTCCGACCAGATTTTCAGCGTGACCGCGCGGCCCTCGGCGGTGACGTAGTCGCGTTCGATCGACTGCAGGCGGCCGGCCACCACGGCGAACAGGTAGCTGGGTTTCGGGTGCGGATCGACGAAACGCGCCCAGTGCCGGCCATCGTCCAATACGCCGGCGCCATCGGGATTGCCGCCGGCCAGCAACACCGGGAAGCGGTCGCGATCGGCGCGCAGGGTGACCGTGTAGCGTGCCTGCACGTCCGGCCGATCGGGGAAGAACGTGATATGCCGAAACCCTTCGGCCTCGCATTGGGTCAGCAGGAAACCCGCCTCGGCCGACCCGGAAAGATAGAGCCCCTCCAGCGCGGTATTGGCCGCGGGGCGCAGGCGCACGCGGGTTTCCAGCACGCTGCCATCGCGCGCGCCGTCCACCTCCAGCACGTTGCTGGCGTAGCGGAAGGCGTCGGGTGGAAGCGTGGTGCCATCGAGCGTGATCGACAGCAACTCCAGGTTTTCGCCATCCAGACGCAGCGGTTGCGTCTGTGCGGGGTCGCGACGCAAGTGCAATCGCGCGGTGACTTCGGTGGTGTCGATGGCCAGGTCGAAGTCCAGTTCGACCGTTTCGACGCGCCACGCCGGCGCGCGGTAAGCGTCCAGGCGGGTGGGGGCGGCAAGTTGTTCAGGGCGGGCATTCATGCGGAAAACAGATGGGTGTGAGAGGCGATCAGGCTAACATGGGCCTTTTCGCGACAGGAGCATCCGATGACGCGCTATACCGTCGAAGAGGTCTTGTGGGACGAGCAAACCGTCCTGGTGCTGACCGACCAAGCGCAGCAACGGCACGTGCAGATTGCCCGCCACGGCGCGGCCTTGCTCACCTTCAAGATCATGGTCAACGGCGTGCTGCATGACCTCGCCGACGGCTATCGCGATGCCGCCGAGATCGTCAGTCGGCCGAGTTCGCGTTTCGCCATCATGGTGCCGTTCGGTGGCCGCATTGCCGCCGCGCGCTATGAATTCGATGGCCAGGCGCAGGATCTGCAGCCGGGTGTGGTGGGCGATCAGCGCGCCAGCCGTCACGGCTTCGTGCGCGGCGTGGATTTCGACATCGTGGCCTTGTCGGCCGACGAGCAGCGCGCGCAGCTGACCCTGGCGACGTCGTCGATCCGGCCGCAACCGGGCTACCCGCACGCGATCGACCTCAGCATCACCTACACGCTGGACGTGCAGGGGCTCACGCTGGAAGCGGCCATGCGCAACGTGGGCGACAGCGCCGCGCCGTGCTTTTTCGGCTGGCATCCGTACTTCCGCCTGCCGGCCGGCGAGGTGGACGACTGGCAGCTGCAGATACCCGCGCAAACGCTGATCCACACCGACGCCAACCTCATCGCGTTGCCCGGCGCGCCCGCGTACGTGGCGCTGGATGACGCGCCCGCGCTGGATTTCCGCGTGCCACGACGCATCGACGACGCCATCATCGACCAGGGCTACACCGACCTGGAGCCGGAAACGGACGGGCGCATCCGCACCTATTTGCGCGACCCGGCCAGCGGCGTGGGCATTGCGGTGTGGCAGGAGCGCGGCATGATGCACGCCTTCACCGCCGACACGGTGACGCGCGACGTGCGCGGCGCGGTGGCGCTGGAGCCGATGGAATGCATGGCCAACGCGTTCAACCGGCCCGAGTGTGCCGACACGATCCGGTTGATGCCGGGCGCCGAGCGTCGCTTCCGCTGCGGCGTGGAAATCGACATGGACGCCGTGGCCTCGGCATGAATCGCGACGCACTCCCAACCCTCGACGATATCCGTGCCGCCGCTGCGCGCATCGCGCCGTATGCGCAGCTCACACCGGTGCTGCGCAGCGACGCGCTGGACACGTTGGCCGGCGCGCGGCTGCATTTCAAGTGCGAAAACCTGCAGCGCAGCGGCGCTTTCAAGTTTCGCGGCGCCTGCAACGCGGTGTGGGCGCTGGACGATGATCAGGCCGCGAGCGGCGTGATCACGCATTCGTCCGGCAACCACGGCAACGCGCTGGCGCTGGCCGCGGCCACGCGCGGCATCGCGGCGCACGTGGTGATTCCCGAAGGCGCGGTGCGTGCCAAGGTCGAGGCGATCGAACGCGCCGGCGGCACCGTGCATCGCTGCGCCCCCACGCAGGCTGCGCGCGAGGCTATGGCCGCCGAATTGCAGCGCCAGACCGGCGCCGTCTTCGTGCACCCCTATGCCGACACCCGGGTGATGGCGGGGCAGGGCACGCTGGCGTTGGAGCTGTTGCAGCAGGTGCCGGACATCGACACCTTGATGACGCCGGTGGGCGGTGGCGGGCTGGCCACCGGCGTGGCGATTGCCGCGCATGCGCTGGATCCGACGCTGGCGCTGTTCGGCGCCGAACCGGCCGGCGCCGATGACGCGGCGCGATCGCTGGCGCAGGGTTCGCGGGTCACCACCGTCGTCCCCGACACGCTTTGCGATGGCCTGCGTGCGCTGGTGGGCGAGCACAACCTGGAGGCGCTGCGCGCGCACCATGTCGAGGTCATCACCGTGACCGACGACGAAACCGTGGCCGCGATGCAGCTGTTGTGGCGCGAGTTGAAAGTGCTGGTCGAAGTGTCCAGCGCCACGGTGCTGGCGGCGATCCTCAAGCAGCCGCAGCCGTTCGCCGGCCGCTGCGTGGGCGTGGTGCTTACCGGCGGCAATATCGACCTTGCGGCGTTGCCTTGGTGAATGCGCTGTGGGAGCGACTTCAGTCGCGATGCCCTTTCTTTGGAGCTCCAGAACAAGAGCATCGCGGCTGAAGCCGCTCCCACAAAAGCCGCTCCCACAGTAGTGTCAGCGGATAGCCCGCCGTGCGCCGACACCACTGATCGCCAGCAATCCCAGCAGCACCAGCACGATGCCGACCCACTCCATCAACGACGGTCGTTCGTGCAGGATCAGCCACGCCAGCACCACGCTGACGATCGGCACGCCCAGGCTGGAGACGCTGGCCACGGTGGTCGGCAGGCGCTGCAGCACGATGGACCACAGCCACCACGCCAGGCTGGACGCCAACAGCACGCTGTAGGCCAGGCCGGCGATGAAGGCGCCACTCCACTCGATGTCGCGCTCCGGCGTCACCAGTGCCAACACGCCCAGCGCCATGCCGCCCAAGAGCATCTGCCATGCCGTCAGGTTCAGCACCGACGGCGCGTGGCGCTGGAACATGCGCTTGCTGAGCACCGTGCCGGCGGCCCAGGCCGCGCCGCCGGCGATCGCCAGCGTGGTGCTCAGCGCGCTGCCCAGCTCGTGCCAGGGTTCGATGATGCAGACCAGGCCGATCGCGGCCAGCGCCACGCCAACCCAGTGACGCGCGGTGGGGCGGTCGCCCAGCACCAGCCACGCCAGGAACACCGCCCAGAACGGCATCGTGTAGGCCAGCAACGCCACATGGCCGGCGCCGCCGTCCATCAGCGCCCACTGTTCCAGCCCCTGGAACGCGGCGGTCTGGCACAGGCCGATCGCCAGCGTGAGCAGCAACGGCGGCGGCCGCAGCGATTGGCGCGACAGCAGCAGTGCCACAAACAGCACGCCGGCACCGAGCAGGTAGCGCAAAGCGGCGAAGTGGAACGGCCCGGCATACGCCAGCACCTGTTTCATCACCACCCAGCTGTAGGCCCAGATCAGGATGGTGCCGATCAACGCGAACAGCGCGCCGCGTTGCGGAGAGGGGGAAATGGTCATGATGGGGCGATACGGAAGGTGGCGCAGTGTAGCGTGCCGCAGCGAAGTGGCGTGTCCGTGGCAATCATGGGCGCGCGGCGTTTCGGTGGCGCGACGCAGCGGCTTTGCGCCCCGCCGCGATACCATGGGCAAATCGCGAGACCGCCTGTTGCGCGGCGGTCGCCACCCCTTAACCTGTTTCGAGTCTGCATGCCATGAGCCCTACGCGCCTGGAAATCACCCGCCCCGACGACTGGCACCTGCATCTGCGTGATGGCGAGGCGCTGGCGTCGGTCATCGCGCATACGGCAAAGCGGTTCGCCCGCGCCATCGTGATGCCCAACCTCAAGCCGCCGGTAACCACCGTGGCCCAGGCCGAGGATTACCGCCAGCGGATTCTCGCCAGCCTGCCGGCCGGTTCGCGCTTCCAGCCGTTGATGACGCTGTACCTCACGGAAACCACTACGGTCGACGAGATCGCCCGCGCCGCCGCCAGCGACAGCGTTTTCGCGGTGAAGTATTACCCGGCCGGCGCCACCACCAATTCGCAAGCGGGTGTGCGCGATCTGGCCCACGTCTATCCCGTGCTGGAGGCGATGGAGAAACATCAGCTGCCGTTGCTGATGCACGGCGAGGTCACCGATCCAGCGGTCGACATCTTCGATCGCGAGCGCGTCTTCATCGAGCGTCACCTGCTGCCACTGCGCGAAAAATTTCCGGCCCTGCGCATGGTGCTGGAACACATCACCACCCGCGACGCCGTCGATTTCATCAGCACCGCACCGGCCAACGTGGCCGCCACCATCACCGCGCATCACCTGCTGCTCAATCGCAATGCGCTGTTCGAGGGCGGCATCCGGCCGCACAACTACTGCGCGCCGGTGTTGAAGCGTGAAACCCATCGCGCGGCGCTGCTGCAGGCGGCCACCAGTGGCAACCCGCATTTCTTCCTCGGCACGGACAGCGCGCCACACATCCGCGAAGCGAAGGAAACGGCCTGCGGCTGCGCCGGCGTCTACACCGCCCACGCGGCGATCGAGCTGTACGCCGAAGCGTTCGAGCAGGCCGGCAAGCTGGACCAGCTCGAAGCCTTTGCCAGCTTCCACGGCCCGGATTTCTATCGCCTGCCACGCAACCAGGATCGGCTCACGCTTGAGCGCACGCCCTGGCAGGTGCCCGACGAGTTCCCCATGGCCGGCGCCACCTGCCGGCCGATGCGTGCGGGCGAATCGATCGCGTGGTCGATCGCCGACAACGCTGTGGCCTGAGCCTTTGGTGGCGGCAGCGTGTGGCAACATGATCGCTTTCCCGCCAGGCCTGTTTCCATGAGCGTCCCCTCGAATCCCGTGCGTTGCGCCTGGGCCGGCAGCGACGCGCTGATGCGCGACTACCACGACACCGAATGGGGCGTGCCGCTGCACGACGACCGCGCGCTGTTCGAATTCCTCTGCCTGGAAGGCGCGCAGGCCGGCTTGTCCTGGCGCACCGTGCTGACCAAGCGCGACAACTACCGCAAGGCGTTCCACGATTTCGAGATCGCCCGCGTCGCCGCGATGACGGACCGCGCGCTGGAAAAGCGCCTGCTCGACCCCGGCATCATCCGCAACCGCCTGAAAGTCTCATCCACCCGCGGCAACGCGATTGCCGCGCTCGAGGTGATTGACGAGTTCGGCAGCCTCGACGCGTACCTGTGGTCCTTCGTCGACGGCAAGCCGCTGCTGAACCGCTGGCGTGAACCGTCCGATGTGCCCGCCAGCACCGCGCTTTCCGATCGCATGAGCAAGGCGCTGAAGAAGCGCGGCTTCCGCTTCGTGGGCAGCACCATCTGCTATTCGCTGCTGCAGGCGACCGGCATGATCAACGACCATCTGGTCGGTTGTTTCCGGCACCCCGGATCCCGGCCGCACCAGCCGTAGCGAACGCCGATCAATTCCGGCTGGCGGCTTTCGCGGTATTGGCCTCGTTGGCCGGGTCTTCGCGCAGCAGGCGGCGTGTGACGCCGTTGGTCCAGCCGAAGCCGTCCTGCAGCGGGTATTCGCCGCCGCCACCGCCCACGGCGCAGTCGTCCTGTTTCATCACCACGTATTTTTCGACCAGCTTGCTTTCGCGCTGGTACAGGCTGCCGACCGTGTGCAGCCAGCGTTTGGCGATCTCGTCGGCCAGCGGGTCGTCGTAATGGCGCAGGCCGCCGATGGCCAGCCATTGCAGTGGCGCCCAGCCATTGGGTTGGTCCCATTGCTGGCCGCTGATGCTTTCGCTGGTGCCGATGCCGCCGTCCTGCAGCAATCGCGCGCGAAGCGCTTCGCCCACGCGCCGGGCCTGCTCGCGGGTGGCGATGTTGATGTACAGCGGTGTGGCGGTGGCCGCGTTCAGTGCGGTGCGCGGTGCCTGCCGCTGCCAGTCGTAGTCGAGGTAGGCGCCGGCCTCTTCGTTCCACAACATCTTGTCGATCGCCGCGCGTCGGGCGCGGGCCTTTTCCTGGAAGGCTTCGCCCTGTTCACGCTGGCCGTTGGCGCGGCTGAGCAGGCCGATCTGCCCTTCGAGCTTGTACAGCAGCGCGTTCAGATCGACCGGCAGGATCGAGGTGGTACGGATGCTGGCCAAGCTGGCATCGTCGTCGCACCAGCGGGCGCTGAAATCCCAGCCGGAGGCGGCGCCGGCACGCAGTTCGCGGTAGACCTCGTGCACCGGACGTGAGGATTGTTTGGCCGTGGTCACGTCCTCCAGGTAGGACTCTTCGCGCGGTGTGTCACGGTCATCCCAGTAGCGGTTGAGCAGGCTGCCGTCCTCCAGCCGCACGCAGTGGCGGTGGGCGTCGCCGGGGCGCAGGTCGTCGGCACCGTCCATCCAGTAGGTGTATTCCTTGCGCAGCCGCGGCAGGTATTCCATCGCCGCGCAGATGCCGCTGTGCTCGAACAACTCCACCATCAACGCGAACACCGGCGGTTGCGAGCGGCTGAGGTAATAGCTGCGGTTGCCGTTGGGCACGTGGCCGTAGGTGTCGATCAGGTAGGCGAAATTGTTGGCCATGTCGCGCAGCAGATCCTGCCGCCCACTCTCGGCCAGGCCCAGCATGGTGAAATAGGAATCCCAGTAGTACAGCTCGCTGAAGCGCCCGCCCGGCACCACGTAGGGGTTGGGCAGGGGCAGGATGGAGCTGTGCGCGGGGTGCTCGCGCGGCTGCCGCGTGAGCACGTTCCACAAGCCGTCGATGTGGTCCCGCAGCGGCTGGCCGGGTGTCGAGACGTAGTGGCTGTGATGGACTTCCGGCGGCGAGAAATGCTGTTTCACGAACGCCTTGAGATCGAAATCCGCCGCGTCGCTCTGGCAGCGGTAGGCGTCCAGTATTTTCTCGGGATCGCCGCGCGGCGCGCAATCGACGAAGGTCTTGCTGTCCTCGAACACGCGGCCCGATTGCACCGCCACGAACAGCTCCTGATAGCGATCGGCTGGTGTGAGCGTGTCGGCCGGTGCGGCGCGGGCGGCGCGCTCGGCGTTGGCATGCGGGTCCAGTACGGTCATCGCCGGCTCACTGTTCGTGGTAGTTCCACAGCAGGCCGCCGTCGATGCCCACCGTGGTGCCGGTGATGTACGCCGCATCGTCGCTGGCCAGGAAGGCCGCCACGCCGGCCACGTCCTCCGGCGTGCCCAGACGCTTCAGCGGGATGTTCGCGCGCAGCGCTTTCAGCAGCGCGGGGTCGTCCATCAGGTCGGCGTTGATCGGCGTCTTGATCGCGCCCGGCGCGATGTTGTTGATGGTGATGCCCAGCGGCGCCAGCTCGATGGCCAGGTCGCGCGTCAGCATTTTCAGGCCGCCCTTGCTGGCGCAATAGCTGGCGAAATGCGGAAACGGCAATTCCTCGTGCACCGAGCTGATGTTGATCACCCGGCCGTCGCCACCGCGTTCGCGCACGTGCCTGGCGAAGGCCTGGGTGATGAAGAACGGGCCTTTCAGGTTGACGTGCATCACCAGGTCGTAATCGGCTTCGCTGGCGTCCAGGAAGCCGGCGCGCCGCTCCACGCCGGCGTTGTTGACCAGGATGTCGATGCGGCCCATCGCGGCCACGCCTTCGCGGATCACACGCTGGCCATCGGCCACCTTGCCCACGTCGCCGACCAGCAGTGCCGTCTTGGCGCCCATCGCCTGCAGCTCCTGCAGGGTCTCCTCGGCGCGCGGGTTGTCCGACAGATCCTCGATGATGACAGCGGCGCCTTCCTGCGCCAGCCGCGTGGCGATGGCGCGGCCGATACCCTGCGCGCCGCCGGTCACCAATGCCACCTTGCCTTGCAACTTCATCGCGGCTCCCTGCATCGAAAACAATGTCTTCGAGGATAAGCCGCGGTGGTGTGAACGCGATGCGAGCGGGGAGCGCGCGGGGCTCAGGTCAGCGCCGCGAACCGCGCAGGCTGTCGACCGAGAAACTGGCGATCTCGACGCCGCCTGCGCCGCGCCGCGCCTGTCCTTGCGGCGGCCCCCATGCGTGCGCGGTGACCACTTCCCAGGTGGCCGGGATATGGCCGTCCAAACGCATGGACTCGTACGCTTCCAGCATGCGCTGGTAGCGCGCCTTGCCGGTGAGGCCGCGCTCGCGCGCGCGGTCGGCGTTGGTGGCGCCAAGACCTTGCAGGTCCTGCAGCAGCTTGCGCGGTTCGCTGTAGGTGAGGGTGTAGCGGCACACGTCGAGCACCGGATCGCGCAGGCCCGCGGCCAGTACCGCATCGCCCACGTCGTGCATGTCCAGGAAGCGGCTGACGTGGGCTTGCTGGTCGGCCTCGGCCCAGGCCGCGCGCAGCTCTTTCAGCGTGTCCGGGCCGAAGCTGGAAAAGACCAGCATGCCGCCGGGTTTCAGCACGCGTACGCATTCGGCGAACAGCGGCGGCAGCGTATCGACCCACTGGAAACAGAGGTTGGAATGCAGCACGTCGACGCTGTGGTCGGCCAATGGCAAGGCGGTCGCTTCGGCGCAGACGCGCAGGAACGGCTTGCGCCAGCTGCTGTGTTTTTTCGCGGCGCGCAGCATCGGCAGCGCGAGGTCGATGGCGATCACTTCCGCCTTGGGATAGCGTTGTTTCAGCAACGCGCTGCCGCGGCCGGTGCCGGCGCCGATGTCCACCACGCGCTGCGGCGTCTGCAAATAGAAGTCCAGACGATCGAGCAGCAGCGACTGCACTTCGCGCTGCAGCACGTCGTGCTTTTCGTAGGTGCCGGCGGCGCGGCCGAACTGATGGGCTATGCGGGATGGGTCGAGCTGGAACGCGGTCATGGCATCGGTTTCATCGTTCGAAAGTGGCCAGCAAGGGCTGCAATGCCTGCGCCACGGCATCGGCGTGGGCGAAGAACGGCGCGTGGCCGGCTTGCGGTATGTCGTGATAGCGCCCGGCGCACTGGCTGGCCGACCACTGCATCGCCTGCGGCGGCACCAGCCGGTCGCGGCGACCGGAGATCCACGTGCTGGGTACGGTGAGGTCGGGCAGGGCGGCGCGGCGATCGCTGGTTTCCAGCAGCGCGATGCCTTCCTGCAGCACGCGCCGGTCGGGTTCGCCACGCTCGAATACCAGTGTGCGCAGGTGGCGCAATTCTGCGCGCGGGTCGGCGCTGCCCATCGCCTCCAGCGCCAGGAAGCGCTCCAGCGTGGCGTGGTAATCGGTTTCCAGATCGGTCGCCAGCTGACGGACCAGCGTCTCGTCGGCGCCATGCGGCCAGCTGGCGTCGCGTGCGAATTTCGGCGTGGCGCACAGCATCGACAGGCCGCGCACCTGGCGCGGCATGTCCAGTGCGGCGGTGAGCGCGATCAATCCGCCCAGCGACCAGCCCAGCCATATCGCCGGTGGCGTCTGCGCCGCGATCGCGGCGGCGCAGACGCGCGGCTCCAGCGGCAGCTCGCTGTCGCGCGAATAGCCATGGCCGGGCAGGTCGACCACATACATCGTGCACTGGTCGTCGAGCGCCTCCACCAACGGCGCCAGCACGCCGCCGTGCATGGCCCAGCCGTGCAGCATCACCAGTGGGATGGGGCCGTGGCCCGCCTTTTCGACAAAAAGCTTCACGCGTTGGCCTCCTCTCCCCTGCGGGGAGAGGATTGAGGAGAGGGGGCGGGGCTTGCGGGAGGGATGATCGGAGCGCGCTTCGCATCAACAGGGCCGCCAGCGCGTCCCCTCTCCCCAGCCCTCTCCCCGCAGGGGAGAGGGGGAGTAGTGCGCGGCGGCGCCGCTACCGCAAGCTTCGCATCCAGCGCCACGCGTCCGTCGAACACGAAGCAGTCGCCCTGCCAGTGCACGCCGTCGGTTTGTTCGAGGTATTTCAGGATGCCGCCCTCGAGCTGGTAGACGTGGTCCATGCCCAGCGCCTGCATGTGCAGCGCGGCTTTCTCGCAGCGGATGCCGCCGGTGCAGTACGACACCACGGTCTTGCCGGCGTAGCGCTGGCGGTCGGCGGCGATGGCGGCGGGGAAGGCGGTGAAGTTGGCGAGCGCGTAATCGACCGCGCCGCTGAAGCGGCCCAGCGCGATTTCGTAGTCGTTGCGGGTATCCAGCAGCACCACGTCGCGGCCGGCGTCGTCGTGGCCGCTCGACAGCCAGCGTTGCAGCGTGGGGGCATCGACGGCGGGCGCGCGGCCGCCCTCGGGCTGGATGGTCGGCTGGCGCATGCTGATGATTTCGCGCTTCAGGCGCACCCGCAGGCGGCCGAACGGCACGCTGTCGGAGAGCGATTCCTTCACTGCCATGTCGGCAAAGCGTGCGTCGGCATGCAGATACGCCAGGAACTGGTCGATACCCTCGCGGCCGCCGGCCAGGAACAGGTTGATGCCTTCGGGCGCCAGCAGGACGGTGCCCTTCAGCGCGGCCGATTCGCAGCGTTCGCGCAGGTGTTCGCGCAGCCCGGGAAGGTCGTCCAGGCGGATGAATTTATAGGCGGCAATGTTGACGATGGACATGGAAAACTTCGCAAGCAAGCCCGCAATTATACGCGGCGGGGCGAAGCGGCCGGTGCGGGCAGGGTTTCCAGCGCGGCCAGCAACTGGTCGACATGGGCGTCGTCATGGGCCGCCGACAGCGTGATGCGCAGGCGCGCCTTGCCGGCGGGCACGGTGGGCGGGCGGATGGCGCCGACCAGCAGGCCGTATTGTTCCAGGTGGTGCGAGGCGGCCATGGCGGTGTCGGCGTCGCCCAGCATCAGCGGCTGGATGGCGCTGGAGGACGGCAGCAGCGGCAGGCCCAGCTCAGCGGCGCCACGGCGGAAGCGGGCGATGTTGGCGGCGAGTTTTTCGCGGCGCCACGTTTCGGATTGCGCCAGTTGCACCGCGACCCGCGCAGCGGCGGCCACGGCCGGCGGCATTGCGGTGGTGTAGATGTAGGGCCGGGCCAGCTGGGTGAGGCCGTCGATCAGCGACGCCGAACCGGCCACGAATGCGCCGGCGCAACCCAGCGCCTTGCCCAGCGTGGCCATCAGCACGGGCACGTCATCCTGGACCAGACCCGCCACGCTGAGGCTGCCGGCGCCGTCAGTGCCCAATACGCCCAGGCCGTGGGCGTCGTCGACCATCAAGGTGGCCTGTTCGCGCGTGCATAGATCGGCCAGCTCGCGCAGCGGCGCCACGTCGCCGTCCATGCTGAATACGCCGTCGGTGGCCAGCAGCGCAGCGGCCTCGCCGCGGCTGGCGAATTGCCGCGCCGCGGCCGCTACGTCGGCGTGCGGATAGCGCTTCAACTCGGCGCCGGAAAGCTGCGCGCCATCCAGCAGGCAGGCATGGTTGAGCTTGTCCTGCAGGCACAGGTCGCCGCGCGCGAGCAGCGTCTGCAGCACGCCCAGGTTGGCCATGTAGCCGGTGGAAAACAGCAGGGCGCGATCGCGCCCGGTCCATGCGGCCAGGGCCTCTTCCAGCGCGGCATGGTCGCGCCGGTGGCCGCAGATCAGATGGGCCGAGGTGCTGCCCACGCCTTCAGCGTCAACCGTGCGCTTGAACGCGGCGACCAGTTGCGGGTGTTGCGCCAGGCCCAGGTAGTCGTTGCTGCAGAACGACAACAGGCGCCGGCCGCCGCTTTCCAGCCAGGGGCCGTCGGCGTGGTCGATCGTGCGCAGGCGGCGCAGCAGTTGGGCGGCTTCGCGTTCGGCGCGCTGGGCGGCCAGGCGTTGGAGCAGGTCGGGGCGGGTCATGCTTCAGGGGGGAAGAGCACCCCCTCCCAGCCTCCCCCTGCGAGCAGGGGGAGGGGACAAGCCGCTCTGCTCCCTCCCCCGCTTGCAGGGGAGGGTTGGGGAGGGGTGCTCCTGCTTTTAAGCCGCCGCACTGCAACCGCAACCTTGCCCGCAACCCGCCGCCGCGCCCTCGGCGATATCGGCATGCACCGTGTTGGCCTGTTCGACGACTTCCATCGGATGCAGGTCGAGACGGCGGAACAAGGCGTGATCGGCGGCCACGTCGGGATTGCCGGTGGTGAGCAGCTTGTCGCCCAGGAAGATCGAGCCGGCGCCGGCGAAGAAGCACAGCGCCTGCACCGCGTCGTCCATCTGCTGGCGACCGGCGGACAGGCGCACGATCGAGCGCGGCATCAGGATGCGTGCCACCGCGATGGCGCGCACGAACTCGAACGGGTCCAGCGGCTCGGCATCGGCCAGCGGTGTGCCGGGCACCGGTACCAGCTGGTTGATCGGCACCGACTGCGGATGCGCGGGAAGGTTGGCCAGCGCCTGCAGCAGGCCGGCGCGCTGCTCGCGCGTCTCGCCCATGCCCACGATGCCGCCGCAGCAGGTTTTCAGGCCGGCGTCGCGTACCTGTTCCAGCGTGACCAGGCGATCCTGGTAATCGCGGGTGTGGATGATCTCGCCGTAGAACTCCGGCGCGGTGTCGATGTTGTGGTTGTAGTAATCCAGCCCCGCGTCCTTCAGCGCCTGCGCGTGGCCGTCGCCCAGCAGGCCCAGCGTGGCGCAGGTTTCCAGGCCCAGGTCCTTCACCGCGCGCACGATCGCGGCAACCTTGGGGATATCGCGATCCTTGGGCCCGCGCCACGCCGCGCCCATGCAGAAGCGGCTGGCGCCCGCATCCTTCGCGGCGCGGGCACGCTGCAGCACCTCGTCGATCTCCAGCAGTTTCTGCGCCTGCACGCCGGTGTCGTAGCGCGCCGCCTGCGGGCAGTAGGCGCAGTCCTCAGGGCAACCGCCGGTCTTGATCGACAACAGGGTCGACACCTGTACCGCGTTCGGGTCGTGGTGTTCGCGGTGCACGGCGTGCGAACGGAACAGCAGGTCGTTGAACGGCAGGGCGAACAGCGCGACGACCTCGTCGCGGGTCCAGTCGTGACGGACGGCAGCAGGCATGGCGGACTCCAGGGCAGAGGCCGCGAAGTGTGGGCGGGGCTCGCCGCCTCGTCAACCTGAAATGAATCATCAAGGTTGACGAGGTGGCCGCCCGCCGCGCTATTTACTGGCGTCGCGTACCGCCTTCACCTGTTCGGCAGTGACCTGCTTGGCCTGGTTGCCCCACGAAATGCGCTCGTGGTTCGCGATGTCGGCGATGTCCGCGTCGTTGAGGCTGGCGGCGAACGGCGGCATCGCGCTGGGATAGCTGACGCCATCGATGGCCTCGCCATGCAGGCCGTGCAGGATCACGTCGAGCTGCTTGGTCGGATCCGCGTTCAGCACGGCAGGGTTGCCCTTGAGTGGCGGAAACGCGCCGGGCAGGCCCAGACCGGTGGGCTGGTGGCAGGCCGCGCAATACGTGCCATAGAGCTGCGCGCCGTGGGCGGGATCGAACGTGTACGGCCCGGTGGCGGCCGGCGGCGGCGCGGCGTTCTCATCCACCGGTGCCTTGGTGATTTGCGGCTTGGCCAGCGCCTCGCCCGGCGTGGCGATCTCCAGGATGCCCTGCGCGCCCAGCACGGCGTGCGCCATCGAGTGATCCACGAACGGATAGTGGCCCGCCTCGTCCAGGGTGAGGTCGAACACCGCGCCCTCGCCCGGCCCCACCGTGTAGGTGGAGACACCGTCGATGGCCTGCGCCGGGTTGCCCCCGGGGTAAACCTTGTCGAAGATCGCGCCGATCACGTGGAACGCGCTCCACAGGCTCGGCCCGGCGTTGACCACGTACAGGCGCACCAGATCGCCCGGCTTGGCGGTCAATGGATGCTGCACGTACTGGAAGGCGGCGCCGTTGAACACCACTTCGTCGGGGCGGATCTGCTGCATTTTCTCGTAGTTGCCCGCCATCAGCGTGCCGGACACCTGCTGCGTGTACCACTCGCCCTGCACCAGCACGTAGCTTTCAGCCGCCGGCGGCAGCGGCTCGGCCGGGTCGACGATGATCGCGCCATACATGCCGTTGCCGATGTGCAGCAATACCGGCGGCGTACCGCAGTGATAGAGGAACGCGCCCGGCACCTTGGCCACGAACGAGAAGGTGATCGACTCGCCCGGCATGATGTCCACGTAATGCAGGCTCGGTGGCGTGATTGCCGAATGGAAGTCGATCGAGTGCTGCATGGTGCCGCGGTTGGTGAGGGTGACGTTCACCGTCTGCCCCTGGCGCACATGGATCACCGGGCCGGGTACGGTCTTGCCGAACGTCCAGGCCTGGTACTGCACCCCGCTGGCGATCTCCACGGTGTCGTCGCTGGAGGTGATCTGCACGTCCACGCTGTCGCCCGGTTGCAGTGGCGGCAGGCGTGCATCACGGGCCTGCTTGATCGGCTGGGTGGAAGCCAGCGACAGCGGCGTCACCGCGGCGGCGGCGGCGGCGGGGCTGGCGCTGCGCACGTTCAACGCGCTGTGCAGACCGGCCAGCAGCAGCGCCACCAGCAGCAGCACGCCAGCCAGCGCCGGACCCTGCACGCGCCAGGACAGGTGCTGCACCTGCTCCAGCGGTACACGGCTGTTCCATTCGGAAAACCGGCGCCAGCTCGGCCAGCGGCTCTCGATCAGGTAGTCGACGCTGTATGGGCTGGGGCCGGCGCGCAGGTTGATCACGATCAGGGCGGCGAAAATCAGCACGAAGCTGATCGCTGCGCCGATGTTGTTGGCGCCCACCGAATAGGGCCCGCCAAAGCCCTCGGCCGTACTCCAGATCAGCAGGCTGAAAAGAATGCCCACGACATAGGTGATCTTGCGCGCGAAGCCCAGCAGCAAGGCCAGCGCCAGCAAGGTCTCGGCGATCCGCGTGGCCCACACGAACAGGCCCACGTTCGGTGTCACCAGGGCGATCCACATCTGGAACCACCACGCCGACCACGCCGGCTGTCCGGTGGCGGCGTTGTGCAGGTAGCCCACGTAGTGATCGGCAAAACCATCGGTCCAGGTCAGCGCGGCGCTTACCGCCCAGATCACGCCGAAGGCTACGCGCAGCGCGGTGCCGGCGAGTGTCGGCCAGGTCGATGGAGCGGCTTGGTTGTCGTGCGACGAGATCATGCAGGCCTCCTGGTGGGAAGAGACGATGGGTACGCGACACGGCGTACCCGTCGATCATCGAGTGTAGAGCGTGAACGTGCAATCGGCGCGAACCGGTTTTGCCGCTACCATCGAGCGATGCCGGAACGGTAGGTACATGGACACGACCCATCGCCAGCGATCCTGGCCGGTGCTGCTGCACTGGATGTTGCCACTGCGCTGCCTGCTGTGCGGCGGCGCGGGCGCGCACGGCATGGACTTGTGTGCCGACTGCAGCGACGAACTGCCGCGCAACCGGAGCTGTTGCGCCCGCTGCGCCCTGCCGCTGGCCATACCCGCCGCGCTGTGCGGCGAATGCCAGCGGCGGTCGCCACCATGGGATGCCGCGTGGGCGCCGTTCCGCTACGGCTGGCCGCTGAACCGGCTGGAATCACGCTTCAAATTCGGCGCCGACCTGGCTGCCGGCCGCGTGCTGTCCAGCCTGTGGCAGCGCGAAAGCCGCCCCATGGCATTGCCCCGGCAGATCCTGACCGTGCCGCTGCACCGCAGCCGCCTGCGCCAGCGCGGCTACAACCAGGTGCTGGAACTGGCACGGCCGCTGGCGCGCGAACTGCGCCTGTCGCTATGCGTCGATGCGATCCAGCGCGTGCGCCGCACCGAGGCGCAGACCGAGCTCGATGCGGTAGCTCGCCGACGCAACGTGCGTGGCGCCTTCGCGCTGCGCGAGGGCGTGGCGCTGGCGCCGCACGTGGCGGTGATCGACGACGTGATGACCACCGGCGCCACCCTGGCCGAATGCGCCCGCGTGCTGAAACGTGCGGGTGTGCAGAGGGTCGACGTGTGGGCGCTGGCGCGGGCCGGCAACCGGTAGGAGCGCACCCTGTGCGCGATGCTTTTTGCGGAATTCGGGATTCGCAAGGGCCAAGAGCAAGAGCATCGCGCACAGGGTGCGCTCCTACATGGCAAGTGCCAGCACGATGCCGATCCACAGCGCCAGCCCGACCCAGTTGTTGTGGCGGAAGGCGGCCAGGCAGGCGTCGCGTTGGCGGTCGCGGATCAGCCACAACTGCCAGGCGAACAAGCCGGCCACTGCCAACAGGCACAGCCAGAACGGCCAGCCCAGCGCGGCGCGCTGGCCCACGAACAGCATTGCCAACAGGAACGTGCCCATCAGCACGCCCAGGATCGGCACGTCGGCATCGCCAAACAGGATCGCGGTGGACTTGGCGCCGGCCTTGAGGTCGTCCTCGCGATCGACCATCGCGTATTCGGTGTCGTAGATCACCGACCACAGGATGTTGCCGATGAACAGCAGCCAGCCCACCGGTGACACCGTACCGGTCGTGGCCGCGAACGCCATCGGAATCGCCCAGCCGAACGCCGCGCCCAACACCACCTGCGGCATGTAGGTGTAGCGCTTGGTGAACGGGTACAGCGCCGCCAGCGCCGCGCCCACGAAGGACAATTCGATGGTCAGCCGGTTGGTGAACAGCACCAGCACGAACGCGACCGCCAACAGCGCGCCGGCCACCAGCAGCGCCTCGCGCGGCGTGACCCGGCCGGCGGCAATCGGCCGCCCCGCCGTGCGGGCCACCTGCGGGTCGAGGTGGCGGTCAGCGTAATCGTTGATGGCGCAGCCGGCGGCGCGCATCGCGAACACCCCCAGGGTGAAGATGGCCAGCAGCTTCCAGGACGGGAAATCGCCCGCCGCCAGCCACAGCGCCCACCAGGTCGGCCACAGCAGCAGCAGCGCGCCGATCGGGCGGTCCATGCGGGTCAGCACCAGGTAATCCAGCGCCTTCTCGCGGTGGCGCGCAGGCCAGCGGCGCAGCAGCCAGTTCAGGACCCGCGTGGCCGTGGTGGAGCTGTCGGCCGGGCGCGGCGCCTTCGCGCGTGGCCGCGTCGCCGCGCCGGGGCGCGGGCGGGGGGCTGGCGAGGGGGCAGCTTTCTGCGGGCGGCGCTTGCGGGACGTGGGAGCCATGGGCGAAGTTTAGCCCGAGCCCGGTGCCATGGCTGTGCCACGCCGCACGCCCGCTGCGACCCTGCCCGCGGCATGGATCGACGACGAAAACACGGCGGCTTCGACCATGGTCGCCCTAAAGCGCCATGACAAACAGCCGATACATGTTCAGGCCTGCCGTTTCGGCCCTCCGCCACCTCTGGCCTTGGGCGGATGGCGCCTTGGAGTTCGGGAGGAGTGATGGTCGAGTGTGAATGCTCCGGGCGGGAGAACCAGGCGGCGTCGGGCACAGCCAACGTCGAGCCTGTCGACGCGTCCCGGTTGCTGGCGCATTCGCGCCTGCTCGATTCCGTGGCGGCGTTCACCCATCACCGCGACGTCGATGCGCTCGATCACAGCCTGGTGCTGTCGCTGGCCGAATTGACTTCGGCGCACAGCGTGTCGCTGGGCAAATACACCGCCGACAACCTTGGCCGGCTGCGCACCGTGGTGCGCTGCACGGTGGGCGCCCATGGCCATTACGAGTTGCGTGCGTTCGAGCCGGCGCCGAATGATCCGTCGCTGCACCTGTTGCGCCAGGGACTGGAGCGGGTGGACGCGCATGCGGAACAGGGTGCCGAAGGGCTGCACCGGCTGATCGTGCCGATACTTTCCGAAGGCCGCGCGGTGGGCGCGTTGCAACTGGAAAGCGACGTGCCTTGCGGCGACAGCCTGCCGCTGGTCGCCGGCTTCGCACGCATCTATGCCAATTACACCGCGCTGCTCAACGAGAGCGAGCGCGACAAGCTGACCGGCTTGTACAACCGCCGCACGTTCGAACGGCACCTGCGACGCCTGTTGCAGCCGGACCCTGCGGCGATCACCACCGAAGCGCTTGACGAGCGCCGTCATGGTGGGCCGTCTGCGCGCGACGAGGTCTGGCTGGCCATCCTCGACATCGATCACTTCAAGCGCATCAACGACAGCTACGGCCATGTCTACGGTGACGAGGTGATCCTGCTGCTGGCACAGCAGATGCGCGCCTGTTTCCGCCAGTCCGACGTGTTGTTCCGCTTCGGCGGCGAGGAGTTCGTGATCCTGCTGGCGGCGCATGACGAAGCCACCGTGCGCAGCGTGCTGGAGCGGTTCCGCCTGCGCATGGCCGCGTACGTCTTTCCGCAGGTGGAGCACGTCACCGTCAGCGTCGGCTATGCGCGTATCGGCGAGCACGACTACCCCGCGACCATCCTCGAGCGCGCGGACAAGGCGCTGTACTTTGCCAAGGAGCACGGGCGCAACTGCGTGCAGGGCTTCGAGGCGCTGACGGCGCAGGGCCTGCTGGCCTCCGGCGGCGCGGCGGCGGGAAGCATCGACCTGTTCTGACCGACCTGTTCTGATCGAGCTACCCTGGCCGAGCTACCCTGGCCGAGCCGCGCGGGTCAGCCCTGCAGCAACAGCCGATAGGCGCTGTGGTCGCTCTCGTTGCGATACGGATAGCCCAGCGTTTCGAGGAAGCGCTGGAACAGTTCGCGTTCGTCCGGCGGCACCTGGATGCCGACCAGGATGCGGCCGTAATCGGCGCCCTGGTTGCGGTAGTGGAACAGGCTGATGTTCCAGTCCGGGTGCATGTGGCCCAGGAAGCGGGTCAGCGCGCCGGGGCGCTCGGGGAATTCGAAACGGTACAGCTGCTCGTCCTGCGCCAGTGGCGAGCGGCCGCCCACCATGTGGCGCAGATGCAACTTGGCCAACTCGTCGTCGGTGAGGTCGAGCACACCGAAATCCTGCGCGTGGAAGGCGGCGATCAAGGCCTCGCGTTCGTTCCGGCCGGTGGTCTGCACGCCCACGAAGATGTGCGCCAGCCGGGTGTCGCCGACGCGGTAGTTGAACTCGGTGATGCTGCGATCGCCCAGCGTGGCGCAGAAACGGCGGAAGCTGCCGCGTTGCTCGGGTACGGTCACCGCGAACACGGCCTCGTGCTGCTCACCGACTTCGGCGCGCTCGGCCACGAAGCGCAGCTGATCGAAATTCATGTTGGCGCCGGAGACGATCGCCACCAGCGCGCCCTCGCTCTCCTCGCCCGCGGCCTTCTGGTCGGTGATGTATTGCTTGAGACCGGCCAGCGCCAGCGCGCCAGCGGGTTCGGGAACGCTGCGGGTTTCCTGGAACACGTCGCGGATGGCGGCGCAGATCGCATCGGTATCGACCCGCAGCATGGCGTCAACGTGACGCTTGCACAGGGCATAGGTGCGTACGCCGACCTGCTTCACTGCGGTGCCATCGGAAAACAGGCCCACTTCGTCCAGCGTCACCCGTTCGCCGGTTTCCAGCGAGCGGGCCATCGCATCGGAGTCGGCCGCCTGCACGCCGATGACCTTGACCTCCGGGCGCAGCGACTTGATGCAGGCGGCCACGCCGGCCAGCAGGCCGCCGCCGCCCACCGGCACGAACACCGCATCCAACGGGCCTGGGTGCTGGCGCAGGATCTCCAGGCCGATGGTGGCCTGGCCGGCGATCACGTCCGGGTCGTCGAACGGGTGCACCACGGTGTAGCTGTGGGCGTACTGCAGGCGCAGCGCCTCGGCCTGGGCCTCGCTGTACGAGTTGCCGCACAACACCACTTCGACGGAACTGCCGCCGATGCGGCGCACGGCATCCAGCTTGACCTTCGGTACCGTCACCGGCATCACGATGACCGCGTGGATGCCCAGCTTCGCCGCCGCCAGCGCCACGCCCTGGGCATGGTTGCCGGCGGACGCGGCGATCACGCCGCAGGCACGCTGGGGCGGGTCGAGGCGGCTCATCTTGTTGTAGGCGCCGCGCAGCTTGAACGAAAAGACCGGTTGCTGATCCTCGCGCTTCAACGCCACCGACCGGCCGTAGCGGGTCGACAACAGCGGTGCCGGCTGCAACGCCGTCTCGCGCGCCACGTCGTAGACGCGCGCGGCGTACATGCGCCGCAGCAACTCCTCGTCGGACAACGAGGGCACCCCGTCCGGTTGCACCGGCGCCTTGCTGGTGACGGCATTCATCATCAGTCCGCCGTTGCCTGGTGGCTGACTTCAAGCACGTCGATCAGCTTGCGCGTCTGGCGCACGATCTGCACCACGGCCTGGTCGTCGCCGCGGATGCTGAGCACCAGCTTCGAGATGGCGGGGTCGGCGGTGGCGGCCACGTTGAGCGAGTCGATGTTGTAGCTGCGCGAGGCGAACAGCCCGGCCACGCGCACCAGCGCGCCGGTTTCGTTCTGCAGCATGATGGTAAGCGTGTGTTGCGTGACGGCGTTCATGGGCATCCGCTCAAAACATGTCGTTGCGTAGGGTTTCGTCGCCGGCGGCGCGCTGCCGCGAGGCGATGAAATCACCGGTGATCATCTGGGCGTACGACATGCCCGGGCCCACCATCGGGTAGACGCCGGCGTCCGGATCGATCATCACTTCCAGGAAGGCGGGGCCCTCGAACGCCAGGAATTCGGCGATGGTGTCGGCCAGTTCCTCCTTGCGCTCCAGCCGGCGCGCCCAGGTGAAGCCGTCGGCCTGCACGGCCTTGATGAAATCCTTGGTGTGCAGGCTCTTGTCGGAGGAGGCGAAGCGGCCCTTGAAGAACAGCTTCTGCCACTGCCGCACCATGCCGTCGCCGCGATTGTTGAGCAGCACGATCTTCACCGGCAGGCCATACGTGGTGACGGTTTCCAGCTCGCCCAGATTCATGCGGATGCTGCCGTCGCCATCGATGTCGATGACGGTGGCGTCGCGCCGCGCAAACTGCGCGCCAATGGCCGCGGGCAGGCCGAAACCCATCGTGCCCATCGAGCCGGAGCTGAGCCAGTGGCGTGGCGCGCGGTAATCGAAATACTGCGCCGCCCACATCTGGTGCTGGCCCACGCCGGTGCTGATGATCGCGTGGCCGTCGGTGATGCGGTTGATCGCCTCGATCACCGCATACGGCTGGATCAGCTCGCTGTCGTGGTCGTAGTTCAGCGCGTGCACGCGCTTGAGCTCGGCGATATGCGCGTGCCAGGCGGCGTAGCGGCCGTCCTGCCGTGGGTGGATACCGTGCGCCGCGCCGTACTCGCGCAGGCGCTCGAGCGTGCGCCGCAGGTCGCCGATGTGGTGCCAGTCCACCGCCTTGACCTTGCCGATCTCGGCCGGATCGATGTCCACCTGGGCGATGAATTTCGCGCGGGGAGCGAACTTGTCCGGCACGCCGGCCACGCGGTCGTCGAAGCGCGCGCCCAGGGTCAGCACGAAGTCGCAATCCTCCACCGCGTAGTTGGCGTAGGCGGTGCCGTGCATGCCCAGGAAATGCAGCGCCAGCGGATCGGTGGTGTCGAACGCGCCCAGCCCCATCAGCGTGGTGGTGACGGGCAGGCCGAAATCGGCCACGAAATCACGCAGCGCCTCGGCGGCGCCGGAGGCGATCACGCCGCCGCCGGCGTAGATCAGCGGACGCCTGGCCTGGGCCAGCGCGTCGAAGAAGCTGGCGCAACCGGCATCGTCCAGCTGGGCCGACTGCACGTTGCGCAGGCGCGCGCGGTAGCCAGGAATCGGCAGCTGGCCCTGGCCGGCAAAGGTCAGCGCGGTGTTCTGCACATCCTTGGGTACGTCCACCACCACCGGGCCGGGCCGTCCGCTGCGGGCGATCTCGAACGCGGTACGCAAGGTGGCTTCCAGCACGCGGGCATCGGTCACCAGGAACACGTGCTTCGCGCAGGCGCCCATGATCGTGCTGACCGGCGCTTCCTGGAACGCGTCGCTGCCGATGGCGGCCACGCCGACCTGGCCGCAGATCACCACCATGGGAATCGAGTCGGCCATCGAGTCACGCACCGGGGTGACCATGTTGGTGGCGCCAGGGCCGGAGGTGACCACGGCCACGCCCACCTTGCCGGAGGCGCGCGCATAGCCGGCGGCCATGAAGCCCGCGCCCTGCTCGTTCGCCGGCACGATCAGCGGCAACGGCTCGCTGCCGTCGTCGTTCGGATGGGTGGCGTTGTACCGGAATACGGCGTCGTAGACCGGCAGGATGGCGCCGCCGGAATAGCCGAACATCACGTCGACGCCTTCGTCCGCCAATACCTGCACGATGACCTCGGCGCCGCTCATCGACTTCGCCGCCAGCGGGTGCAGGTCGCCGGCGGGAGCCGGGGTGGACTTGGTGTTCATCAGTTGTGCATTCACGATGTTGCGGTTCCTTGGCATGGCCGGCAGCCGCCGGGTGCTTGGACGCGATGCGATGACGGTGCGGCGCACCGGTCACCCCAACGCTTGTGTCATGAGTGGGAGGTCGATTCCCGTGGTGGTCGTCCTGACCTGACCGGAACGCCGTAGATCTCGGCGATCTTCAGATCCTGTTCCTTCGCGCAGAAGCTTTCCCACACCAGGCCATTGACGTCGGTGGTGCTGGAAAATCCTTCGGCGAGGTCATCCTCGAAGCCGATGTGGCGCAACTGGCCCGCGCGCTCCGGCATCTGGTTGATGGAGAAGTTCAGCAGGTCGGTACGCCACATCGCGTACTTGCCGGCGACGACGGCGCTCGGCTGGGCATCCAGTCGCTGGCTGTAGTCGTCGATCGACTCGGCCAGGTCGCGAACCGCCATCGCAATGTGAAAACGTTTCACGTCGTGTCCCCGATGGAAAAACGTTGCCGCTCCGTTCCCCGGCGAACCGGGGAACGGGACGTCGATCAGCCTGCCTGCTTCGCCGTTTCCGGCTGCAGCCACGGCATGCGGGCGCGCAGCTTGGCACCGACCACCTCGACCGGATGCTCCAGATCGGCCTGCTTGAACTTCTTGTAGTTCGGCAGGCCGGCTTCGTACTCGGCGATCCAGTTGCGCGCGAAGGTGCCGTTCTGGATGTCGGTCAGCACATCCTTCATGCGCGCCTTGACGCCGGCGTCGATCACGCGCGGGCCGCTGACGTAGTCGCCGTACTGGGCGGTCTCGGAGACGAACTGCAGCATCTTGGTGATGCCGCCTTCGTAGAACAGGTCCACGATCAGCTTCAGTTCGTGCAGCACTTCGTAGTAGGCGATTTCCGGCTGATAGCCCGCTTCCACCAGGGTCTCGAAGCCGGCCTGCACCAGCGACGAGGCGCCGCCGCACAGCACGGCCTGCTCGCCGAACAGATCGGTCTCGGTCTCTTCCTTGAAGTCGGTCTTGATCAGCATGGCGCGGCCGCCACCGATGCCGTTGGCGTAGGCATGCGCCTTGGCCTCGGCCTGGCCGGACACGTCCTGGTACACCGCCCAGATGCTGGGCACGCCGCGGCCGCGCTCATACTCGGTGCGCACCAGCGCGCCGGGGCCCTTGGGGGCCACCAGGATCACGTCGATGTCCTTGCGCGGGTCGATCCGCTTGAAGTGCACGTTGAAGCCGTGCGCGAACAGCAGCGCCGCGCCGGGCTTGATGTTCGGCTCGATGCTCTGCGTATAGACGTCTGCCTGCACCATGTCGGGCGTCAGCACCGCGACCAGGTCGGCACCCTTCACCGCCTCGCCCGGCTCGGCCACCTTGAAGCCTTCGGCACTGGCCTTCTCCCAGGACGGGCCGCCCTTGCGCAGGCCGACGACGACGTCGAGGCCGGAGTCGCGCAAGTTGAGGGCGTGGGCGCGGCCCTGGCTGCCGTAGCCGAGAACGGCGATGCGGGCATTGCCCAGGGTGTCGTTGTTGCTCATGCGGTAACTCCTGCTTTGGTTGGTTTGTTTGTGTGGGCGGGCGTCTGCACCGCCGTATCGGGATGGGTGTTGGCGCCGTCGGAGGCGGAACCAACCAGCCGCGCGTACTTGGCCAGCACGCCGCGGGTGACTTTGGGCTCGGGCGGCTGCCAGCTGGCGCGGCGGCCGTCGAGGTCGGCATCGGTGACCAGCTCGCGGGTGTTGGCATCGATGCGCAGGTGGTCGCCGTCACGCAGCAGCGCGATCGGGCCGCCACGCGCCGCTTCCGGCGCCACGTGGCCCACCATGAAACCGTGGGTGGCGCCGGAGAAGCGGCCGTCGGTGATCAGCGCTACGTCATCGCCCAGGCCGCGGCCGATCAGCGCGGCGGTGACGCCCAGCATCTCGCGCATGCCCGGGCCGCCGGCGGGGCCTTCGTTGCGGATCACCACCACGTCGCCCTTGCCGATGCGTCCTTCCTGCACGGCGGTGAAGGCCGCTTCCTCGCTCTCGAACACGCGGGCGGTGCCTTCGAAATGGGTGGCGCCATGGCCGGCGCTGTTCTTGCCGGGGATCTTCAGGATGCAGCCTTCCGGCGCGACATTGCCGTAGAGGATGGAATAGCCGCCGCGCGGCTTGATCGGTGCGCTGACCGGGAACACCACCTGCTGGTCCTCGAAACGCGGCGCCTCGGCGGCTTCGGCAAACAGCGTGCGGCCGGTGACGGTGGGTGCGTCCTGCAGCATGCCGGCGGCGATCAGCTCCTGCGCCACGCGGGCAATGCCGCCGGCGTCGAACAGCTCGACCGCGGTGTACTGGCCGCCGGGCAGCAGGTCGGAGATCACCGGGGTGTTCTCCGAAGCGGGCTGGAAGTCCTCCAGCGTCCACGGCACGCCGGCCTCGCGGGCGATCGCCAGCAGGTGCAGCACGGCATTGGTGGAGCCGGCGGTGGCGGCGACCATGCGCGCGGCGTTGCTCAGCGCGGTGCGGTTGAACATCGAGCTGGGGCGGCGATCCTCGCGCAGGCATTCCATCACCAGCTCACCGCAGCGCTGCGCGGCGGCGAGTTTGTCGGGATGCGTGGCGGGGATGTCGTTCAGGCCCATCGGCGACAAGCCCAGCGTGGTCAGCACCATCGCCATGGTGTTGGCGGTGAACTGGCCGCCGCAGGCACCGGCGCCGCCGCAGGCATCGCATTCCACTGAGCGCAGCTCGGCATCGTCGATCTTGCCCGCGCCGTGCGCGCCGACCGCCTCGAACACCTGCTGGATGGTGATCGGGCGGTTCTTGTGCAGGCCATGCGCGATGGTGCCGCCGTACAGCGCCACCGCCGGGATATCCAGCCGCGCCATCGCCATCGCGGCGGCGGGGATGGTCTTGTCGCAACCGCACAGCACCACCATGGCGTCGCACAGGTGGCCCTCGACCGCCGCCTCGATGGAGTCGGTGATGACCTCGCGGCTCACCAGCGAATAGCGCATGCCGGCCGTGCCCATGGCGATGCCGTCGGTGACCGCGATGGTGTTGAACTCCACTGGCGTGCCGCCCGCGGCGCGGATGCCCTTGGCGACTTCCGCAGCCAGATCGCGCAGGTTGAGGTTGCACGGGCTGACGTCGGACCAGGTGTGCACCACGGCGATCAGCGGCTTCTTGATCGCGTCGTCATCCATGCCGGTGGCGCGCAACATGGCACGGGCGGGAGCGCGATCGGCGCCGGTCTTGATTGCATCACTACGCATGGCGGTTCCAGTAGGACATGGGGAAGGGGGCGTCCGGTCAGCCGGCCGAGCGCAGGGAAGGGGCGCTGGCGTAGCCGTCTAGGGCCTGCAGCACCGCGTCCAGCACGTCCTGCGTGCCGGCCTGGCCGCCGATGTCGCGGCTGTGCGGGCCGTCGCTCAGCACGCGGTCGATGGCGGCTTCGATCGCCACGGCTTCGGCTTCCAGCTGCAGCGAGTGGCGCAGCAGCAGGGCTGCGGAGAGGATGGTGCCGACCGGGTTGGCCACGCCCTTGCCGGCGATGTCCGGGGCCGAGCCGTGGATGGGCTCGTACAGGCCTACGCGGCTTTCGCCCAGCGACGCCGACGGCAGCAGGCCCAGCGAACCGGCCAGCGCGGCGGCCTCGTCGGTGAGGATGTCGCCGAACAGGTTCTCGGTGACCACTACGTCGTAGCGCGACGGCTGGCTCAGCAGCAGCATCGCCATCGAGTCGACCAACTGGTGCTCCACCTTCACGTCCGGGAATTCGGTGGCGATGCGCTGCACCGTGCTGCGCCACAGGCGCGAGGTTTCCAGCACGTTGGCCTTGTCCACCGAGGTGAGCTGCTTGCGGCGGCCGCGTGCCAGCGCGAAGGCGCGGCGGGCCACGCGTTCCACTTCGGCCACGGTGTATTTGCATTCGTCGGTGGCGGTGTCGTCGGTGCGGGTCTTGGCACCGAAGTAGGCGCCGCCGGTGAGCTCGCGCACGAACAGCACGTCGACGCCTTGCAGGCGCTCGTTCTTCAGCGGCGACAGGTCGGCCAGCGCCGGATGCACCTGCAGCGGGCGCAGGTTGGCGTACACGCCCAGCGCGGCGCGCAGGCCCAGCAAGCCCTGCTCGGGGCGCACCGGTGCGTTCGGATCGGACCATTTCGGCCCGCCCACGGCGCCCAGCAGCACCGCGTCGGCCTGCTTGCAGGCGGCCAGCGTGGCGGCGGGCAGCGGCTCGCCGGTGGCGTCGATGGCGCAGCCGCCGATCAGCTGTTCGTCGAAGGTGAACTCGTGGCCGTAGTGGCCAGCCACGGCTTGCAGCACGGCGACAGCCGCGGCGGTGACTTCCGGACCCACGCCGTCGCCGGGCAGAGTGACGATGCGTGCCTTCATGCCGCTTTCTCCTGTTTCTCAAAATGGCCGATGGCGTCGGTGTGCTGCAGCAGGAAGCCGAGCTGATCCACGCCGTTCAGCAGGCAGTGGCGGGCGAATGGCTCCAGCGTGAAGGCGACGTGGCTGCCGTCGGGCAGGGTGATCGTCTGCGCCTGCACGTCGATGGTCAGTTCCACGCCGGGGTTGTCCAGCAGCCAGCGGTGCTGCGCCTCGGCGATCACGATCGCCAGCAGGCCGTTCTTCAGCGCGTTGTTGCGGAAGATGTCCGCGATCTCGCTGCACAGCACGGCCTTGATGCCGTAGTCGAGCAGCGCCCACGGCGCGTGTTCGCGCGAGGAGCCGCAGCCGAAGTTGCGCCCGGCCACCAGGATCTCGCAGCCCTGCGACTGCGGCTGGTTGAGCGGGAAGGCGGGGTTGTCGGAGCCGTCGCTCTGGTAGCGCCAGTCGTTGAAGCACAACTTGCCCAAGCCCTCACGCACCGTGGTGGTGAGGAAGCGCGCCGGGATGATGCGGTCGGTATCGATGTTTTCGTCGGTCAGCACGGCGGTGCGTGACTGCAGGCGGGTAATCGGTTTCATGCTGCGGCCTCCGTCAGGTACACGCGTGGGTCGGCGACCACGCCGGCCACGGCCGATGCGGCCGCGGTGGCCGGGCTGGCCAGCACGGTGCGGGCGCCCTTGCCCTGGCGGCCCTCGAAATTGCGGTTTGAGGTGGACACCACCAGCTGGCCCGGCTGCGCCAGATCGCCGTTCATGGCGATGCACATCGAGCAACCTGGCACGCGCCATTCGGCGCCGGCATCCAGAAACACCTGGTGCAGGCCCTCGCGCTCCGCATCGCGGCGCACCGCTTCGGAGCCGGGCACCACCAGCATGCGCACGCCCTCGGCGACGTGGCGACCGCGCAACACGCTGGCGGCCTCGCGCAGGTCGGGCAGGCGCGAGTTGGTGCAGCTGCCGATGAACACCACGTCCACCGCCATGCCTTCCATCGACTGGCCCGGCTCGTAGTGCATGTAGTCGCGGGCGCGGCGCTCCTGCGCGTTGGTGGGTTCCGGCAAGGTGGCGCTCAGGGCGCTGGCCATGCCCGGGTGGGTACCGTAGGTGACGGTAGGGCCGATCTTGCTGGCGTCGAAATGCACCTCGCGGTCGTAGCTGGCGCCCTCGTCGCTGCGCAGCGCGCGCCACTTCGCCACGGCGACGTCCCAGTCCGCGCCTTGCGGTGCCAGCGGGCGGCCCTTGAGCCAGGCAAAGGTGGTCTCGTCGGGGGCGATCATGCCGGCGCGGGCACCGGCCTCGATCGACATGTTGCAGATCGTCATGCGCTCTTCCATCGACAACGCCTCGATGGTCGGGCCGCGGTATTCCAGCACGTAGCCGGTACCGCCATCGACGCCGATGCTGCCGATGATGTGCAGGATCAGGTCCTTGGCGCCCACGCCGGCCGGCAGCTTGCCGTCCACGTGGATCGCCAGAGTTTTCGGCTTGCGCTGCAGCAGGCACTGGGTGGCCAGCACGTGGCCCACTTCGGTGGTGCCGATGCCGAACGCCAGCGCACCGAACGCGCCATGGGTGGAGGTGTGGCTGTCGCCGCAAACGATGGTCATGCCCGGCTGGGTGGCGCCCAGCTCCGGGCCGATCACGTGCACGATGCCGCGTTGGTCGCTGTCCCAGCCATGCAGGGTGACACCGAACTCGGCGCAGTTGGCTTCCAGCTGTTCCACCTGCGCCTTGGCGGCGGCATTGGTGTACGGCCGCACACCGTCCGCGCCGGTGGGCAGCGTGGGCGTGGAGTGGTCGAGCGTGGCCAGGGTGCGATCGGGGCGGCGCAGGGTGAGGCCGCGCTGGCGCAATTCGCTGAACGCCTGCGGCGAGGTGACTTCGTGCACCAGGTGCAGGTCGACGTACAGCACGGCGGGCGTATCGGTGGACTCGGGCGCCACCACGTGGGCGTCCCATACTTTTTCGAACAAGGTTCTTGCGGTCATGCGTTGGCTCCAGTCGACGCTGGCTGTTCCTGGGGAGTCCGGCCGTGGATGGCCGGTTCTTGATTGTCGCGGTCACTGACAACATTCAGCCAGTTCCAGCGGTCTTCGGTACGGCCGTCGAACAGGCCGAAAAATGCCTGGCGCAGGGCCTTGGTGATCGGGCCGGGCGTGCCGTCGCCCACGTTCTTGCGATCGACCGAGCGCACCGGTGTGACCTCGGCGGCGGTGCCGGTCATGAAGATCTCATCGGCGGTATACAACGCCTCGCGCGGCAGGTCACGTTCTTCCACGCTCAGGCCCAGGTCGGCCGCCAGCGTCAGCACGGTGTCGCGGGTGATGCCGGCCAGGATGCCGGCGCTGGACGGCGGCGTCAGCAGCTTGCCGCGCTTGACCAGGAACAGGTTCTCGCCGGCGCCTTCGCTGAGCAGGCCGTTGTGGCCAAGGGCGATGCCTTCGTCGTAGCCGCCGCGGCGCGCCTCCAGCCCGATCAGCTGGCTGTTGAGATAGTTGCCGCCGGCCTTGGCCCAGCTGGGGATGGTGTTTGGGGCCGGCCGGTTCCACGAAGACACGCACACGTTCGCGCCATGCTCGGCCGCGTCACCCAGATACGCGCCCCAGTCCAGTGCCATGATCGCCACGTCCACCGGGGCCTCGCCCTTGGGCAGCACGCCCAGGCCGCCGGCGCCGCGGAACACGATCGGGCGCACGTACGCCGACTGCATCTGGTTGGCGCGAATCAGCTCGATGCAGGCGGCATTGATCTGCGCCTCGGTGTAGCCGATCTCGATCTCGTAGACCTTGGCCGACTCGAACAGGCGTCGGGTGTGGTCTTCCAGCCGGAAATACGCCGGCCCGCGGTGGGTTGCGTAAACGCGCTCGCCCTCGAACACGGAGGAGCCGTAATGCAGCGCGTGGGTGCTGACATGGACATTGGCCTCGGCCCAAGGCTTGAGCTGACCGTTGTGCCAGATGAAAGGCGTGCTCATGGTGTGGATTCCAGTGCTTTCGGTGCGGAATGCGAGCGGGCCGGAGCCTGCCGTTCGATGCGGTTGACGATCGCCAGCGCGGCCAGTGCGGCGGCTTCCACGATGTCGGTGCTGACGCCGTTGCCGTGCCAGTCGAGGCTGCCGTGGCGAGCGGTGAGTTCGGCGCGACCCTGGGCATCGCCACCTTCGCCCATCGCGCGGACCTGGAACTGGGTCAGCGCCAGTTCGATACCGGTGGCGCGGGTGATGGCGTGCAGCACGGCGTCGACCGGGCCGTCGCCGGCACCCGTTTCGGCGACCTCGCGGCCATCCTCGTGGACCAGCGTCACCGCAGTGGAACTGCCGCCGCCCAGCTGCGAGCTGGCGTTCAACCGCAGCAGGCTCCAGGGGCCGGTGGTGTCCGGGTCCTGGCCCAGCGCCAGCGCCTGCAGGTCGTCGTCGTGGATGTCGCGGCGCTGGTCGGCCAGCGTCTTGAAACGGGCGAAGATGCCGTCCAGGGTGGCGTCGTCGGGCGTGTGGCCCAGCTTCTGCAGCCGCTCGCGCAGCGCATGGCGGCCGGAATGCTTGCCCAGCACCAGACTGGTTTCGGCGATGCCGACGTCCTGCGGATGCATGATTTCGTAGGTGCCGCGATGCTTCAGCATGCCGTGCTGGTGAATACCCGATTCGTGTGCGAACGCATTGTCGCCCACGATCGCCTTGTTGCGCGGCACGCCCTGGCCGGTCAATTGGGTCAGCAATCGCGAGGTGGGATACAGCTTGCGCGTATCGATGCCGGTGCTGACGCCGAAATGTGGCGCGCGCACTTTCAGCGCCATCACCAGTTCCTCCAGCGCGGCATTGCCGGCGCGCTCGCCGATGCCGTTGATGGTGCATTCCATCTGCCGCGCGCCCGCGCTGACGGCGGCCAGGCTGTTGGCCACGGCCATGCCCAGGTCGTTGTGGCAATGGCTGGAGAAGATCAGGTTCTCGGCGTTGCGCACGTTCTTGCGCAGGTAGGTGAACAGCTCGAACATCTCCGCCGGCGTGGTGTAGCCGACGGTGTCGGGGGCGTTCAGCGTGGTGGCGCCGGCGGCGGCCGCGGCGTTGAACACCTCGACCAGAAACTCCGGCTCGGTGCGCAGCGCGTCCTCGGCGGAAAACTCCACCTCATGGCACAGCTGGCGGGCGCGCTCGACCGAGCGCACGGTGGCCTCCACGACCTGCTGCTTGCTCATGCCCAGCTTGTGCTCGCGGTGCAGCGGGCTGGTGGAAAGGAACAGGTGGATGCGCGAGCGGCGCGCGCCTTCCAGCGCGCGGGCGCAGCTGTCGATGTCGCCGGGAACGCAACGGGCCAGGCCGGCGACGGTGGTCTTCGTCAACGACTGGGCGATTTTCGCCACCGCGTTGAAGTCATCCGGCGACGCCTGTGGGAAGCCTGCCTCCAGGATGTCCACGCCGAGTTCTTCCAGCGCATGCGCCAGTTTCAGCTTGGCGTGCAGATCCATCGAGAAGCCGGGCGCCTGCTCGCCATCGCGCAGGGTGGTGTCGAAGATCAATACGCGATCGGACGACACGTCTTCGCCGTCACTGCTGTCGTTCGTTGCTGCCGGTTGGTTATTCATCGCTGGCTCCGCGGGGCGGTGCCAAGGGCATGAAAAAACCCCGCATTCGTTTCCGGGTGCGGGGTTCTTCGGGAGTCATCAGGTTATCTTCTAACTACCTGGACACATGCCCTCAGCCCGCACCTCCGTTGGTAATAAGGAGTACGAGTACAAGGACAAGGATGAGCGCGCCGCGCAATCGCGGCGGACCAGCAACCATCGCGGGATGATTCATTCCGGTGATGCGGCGATGTGTGCTGCGCTGCGACATGTCGTTGACCGTACGGCACACCCTCTGGCTTGTCAACACTTACGTTTGTAATTGAGTGCACCGACAAACGAACGCTGGTGTATGGACGTCCAGAAGTCCGGACGTCCATCGGCGCGAGGCGTACTTTGCGGGCAATCATGGGCGAATCAACCATTCGTCGACGTACGGTTGGATCAGGCCGTGTGTGCAAGCAGCCAGTCGTGCAGCGCCGCGTCGGTGGCCGCCAACGGCAGCGCGGTTGCCGGGCGCTGGAGCATCGCCGCCAGCGCCGGCGGTACGTCCAGCGGATGGCCGAGCAACGGTTCCACCACGCTTTCGAACTTGGCGGCATGGGCCGTGGACACCACGGCCCAGCTGCCGTTGTCGCCCGCGGCGCGCAACTGGTCGAGCAGATGCATCGCCGTGGCCGTATGCGGGCAGAACACCTCGCCATGCTGGCGCGCATGCAGCGCGATGGTCTCGCGGATGGTGGCGTCATCCACGCAGTCGGCGCGCAGCAGGCGGCGCAGCACCGACGGATCGGGGTAGGTCCAGCGCAGCCGCTCGAAATTGCTCGGTGCGCCCACGTCCATCGCATTGGCCAGCGTCGCCACCGCGTCGCGTGGCGTGTACTCGGCGCCGCCGAAATAATCCGCCAGCGTGGCGTTGGCGTTGCATGCCAGGCGTACTTCGCCAATCGGCAGACCCATCTCGCGCACCCACAGGCAGGCCAGTGCGTTGCCCAGGTTGCCGGTGGGCACGATGAAGTTCAGCGGCTCGCCGTGCGCATGCCACCAGCGCAGCGCGGTGTACGCGTAATAGCTCATCTGCGGCAGCAACCGGCCCAGGCTGATGCTGTTGGCTGACGACATCGGCACCTGCGCCTGCAACCCGGCGTCGTTCAATGCCGCCTTGACCATCCGCTGGCAATCGTCGAAACGCCCGTCGACCCTCAGCGCGGTGACGTTGTCGCCGAAGCTGCCCAACTGGTGCGCCTGTCGCGGCGAGACCTTGCCGTCGGGGTAGAGGATCACCACCCGCACGCCGGGCCGCTGGTGGAAGGCCGCGCCCACCGCGGCGCCGGTGTCGCCGGAGGTGGCCACCAGGATCGTCAACGGCTGGCCGCTCACCCGCGGCAAGCGCTGCAGGCATGCCGCCAGGAAGCGGGCGCCGAAATCCTTGAACGCCGAGGTGGGTCCGTGGAACAGCTCCAGCATCAGGCTCTGCGGATGTTGCGGCAGCGGGCGCAGTGGGGCGTCGAACACGAACGCCTCCGCGCAGATGGCGGCCAGCTCGTCGGCCAGCGGGTCGCCGGCAAAGAACGGCGCCAGCAGCGTGGCGGCGGTGTCGGCCATGCTGCCGCGCGGGTCGAACGTGGCCGGGTCGATCCTGGGCAGTACCTCGGGCACGTACAGGCCGCCATCGGGTGCCAGCCCCGCGGCGATCGCCTGGCTGATCTCCACCGAGGGGCTGCGTGCGCGGGTGCTGGTGTAGAGCAGGGGTTCGATGCGGCTCATGGATTGCCCTCGATGGCGGAAATGACGGCGGCAGCCGGGCCGTTCACCGGCGACACCAGGGCGTCGCTGTCCAGCCCCGCTTCGGCGAAGGCGGCGTGCATTGCGGCCGCTGCGCTCTCGGCTTCGGCGCGCGATTCGTACCAGCCGAACACGCTGGGGCCGCCGCCGGAAATGCTGGCGCCCAGCGCGTTGTGGTCGAGCGCGGCCTGCTTCACCTTGGCGAAATTGGGTACCAGCGCGGCGCGGCGCGGTTCGACCAGCACATCCTTCAGGCCTTCGCGCACCAGCGCGGCCTCGCCGCGATAGCAGCCGGCCAGCAGCAGGGCCAGATTCGTGCTTTGCGACACGAACTCGCCCAGCGCGTAATTGCCCGCCAGCGCGGCGCGTGCCTTGCGCGTTTCCAGCACGTAGTGCGGATGCACCAGCGCGCAATGCCACGCTGCCGGCACCGGCACGCGCAGCAGCCGGGTTTTGGTGGCCAGCACCAGGCCGCCCAGCAGCATCGGGCCAAGGTTGTCGCCATGCTGGCTGCCGCTGGCCAAGGCCTCGCCTTGCAGTGCGAACGGGTACAGCGCTTCGGGCGAAAGCGGCTGCGGCAACAAGGCATTGGCGGCCACCAGCGCGGCCACGCAGGAAGCGGCCGAACCGCCCATGCCCGACCCCAGCGCGATGCCCTTGTGCAGGGTCAGTTCGAGGCCATGGTCCAGCCCGAGCGCCTTGTGGAATGCAAGCAAGGCCACGCCGGCGGTGTTCTTCTGCGGATCGGTGGGGAGCGCGGTGACGCAGCCACGAATGTCGGCGATGCGCACCTCGGGTGATTCGATCCGGCGTACCTCGGCGCGATCGCCGGGACCGGCCAGGCTGTGGCCCAGGATGTCGAAGCCGACGGCAACATTGCCGACGCTGGCATAGGCCACCGCGCAGGCGACTTCGCGGCCGGTTTCGTTGCGTGCGGGGGTGAGGACGGACGCGTTCATGCGCGCACCCCCAGCGACTCGGCAATGCGCAGCAGGTCGGTGAACACGCCCGCGGCGGTGACCTCCGGGCCGGCGCCCGGCCCCTGCACGACCAAGGGGTTGTCGCAATAACGGCGGGTGGTGAATTGCACGATGTTGTCGGTCAGGCGGGTGTGGGCGAAGGTGTGCGCCGCGGGCAGCACCGCCAGTTTCACGCTGGCGTGGCCGTGGCGGTCGAGGCTGGCGACATGACGCAGCACGCCACCGCCGGCGCGGGCGGCAGCCAGCTGGCTGGCCATTGGCGCATCGAGATCGGGCAGGCGCTGCATGAAAGCCTCGGGCGACAAGGCCGCCAGTTCGGGCGGCACCAGGCTCTGCACGTCGACCTCTTCCAGCGACAGCGGCCAGCCCGCCTCACGGGCCAGGATCACCAACTTGCGCGCCACGTCCATGCCGGACAGGTCGTTGCGCGGGTCCGGTTCGGTATAGCCCAGCGCGTGGGCTTCGCGGACCAGGGTGGAAAACGGGTGGTTGCCGTCGTGGCGGTTGCACAGCCACGCCAGCGTGCCGGAGAACATGCCGTCGATGGCCAGCAGCTCGTCGCCGGTATCGAGCAGGTCGCGCAAGGTCTGCACGATCGGCAGGCCGGCGCAGACGGTGGCTTCGTAGCGGAAACGCGCGCCGCCGTTGGCGCAGGCGGCGCGGATCGCATGCCAGCGCTGCAGCGGACCACTGCCGGCCAGCTTGTTCGGGGTGACGACGTGGATGCCCGCCGCCAGCCAGTCGGCATAGCGTTCGGCCACGGCGTCGTTGGCGCTGCAGTCGATCAGCAAGGCGTGGCGGCCGTCATCGCCGGTGACATGGGCAGCGAACTCGTCGAGGTTGCCCGGGCGCCAGATCTGGGCGCGCTCGGCGCCGCTGCCCAGCCCGACGCGCAGTTCCGGGTCGTCGCAATCGAGCCACATGCGTTTGCTGGCGGCCACGCCGCACAGTCGCAGGTCAAGCCCGGCGTCGCGGGCCAGCCGCGGTTGGGCGGCGCGCAACTGCGCCAGCAGGGCACTGCCGACCCGACCGGGGCCGATCAGCCCGACAGCCAGTACGCGACGGCGCGCGGTCGAGCCGGGCGTGGTCGCGGTCAGCGGCAAGGGCTGCAGTTGATCGACGAGTGGTGGTGCGCAGGTGTTCACGATTGCCTCTCCGGAAGAGGCCCGTGCTCGCTGGCGGTGATCGGTGTGTGCCGGCCCGCTTCATCGAGGGCGGGGCCGTTTGCGTCTGTAACTCTATGCGCGCACGGATACCCACCCGAAGCCAGTAATGGTAATCGGGGTAATCGTGGCGGTGATGATCACGGCGTCGAACGACGGCGGCACGGAGCCGCGACCAGGCGGCGTGGGATGCATGTGTGCTGGCGTGGATGACGGCGACATGACGTCGACCATAAGGGCGTTGCTGCACTGCAGTCAACAGATTCATTTGTAACTTTATGCGGCGCGCACGGCGGCGCTCCCGGCGTGTTGCACACGCCGTGCGGATGGAATGCGGCGCCGCAACGAACGCCGGTCGCGCCGTACCGCCTCGCTCAGTGCGCCAGGTCGATGGCGTAGGTCGCGGTGCCGTCGCCGTTGTCGCGAAGCACGCTGATGTTCGTCAGTCCCGCCGCGCGCGCCACGGGCAGCTTGCCGCCGGGTGCGCTGAACACCACGGGGCCGCGCGTCCTGAGTGGCGCGAAACGCCAGGTCGCCAGTTCCAGCGAGGCGGCGCCGACGGTCCCGCGTTGTTCCAGCCACCTGGCCAGGATCTCGCGGTTACCGTCCGCCACGCTGAGTACGATGCTGCTGCCGTCCAGGCCGGGGAAATGGCCGCCACCGTTGGCGCGGTAATTGTTGGTGACCACGATGAACGGCTGGGTCGGGTTTACCGGTTTGCCGTGGAAGGTCAGCGAAACGATGCGTTGGCCCGTGGGCTTCGACACGTCGATCAGATAATGGATGCCGCCCTGGATCTGATCGAAGTTGTACCCGGTGAAGTGGGTATTGATCAGCGCCTGCTCGCCGGTTTTGGCCGGGTCGATGCGGTTGAAGCGCTGGGCGGATTTCTCCAGCCAGGCCTTGACCCCGGCACCGTCGGTTTTCACCGCGGCCAGGGTGTTGGGATAGAAATACAGGTCGGCGGCGCTGCGCAGGGTCAGCGGGCCGGCGGGCACGTCGGTGTAATCATCGATGCCGCCGAAGCCGGTGCGGAAGGCGGCGGCGGCGGAAAGCACCGGCACCTTCGCCAGCTCGGGGTGCAGCCGCGGCAGTTGCCTGCGCACGTAATCGGCCTGCGCCGCATTGACCGGCGCCAGCGCGGTCAGGTTGCCCTCATCGGCGAAATAGCTGCTCATGCGCAGCGTGCTTTCGCCGATCGGGGTGTCGATGTAGGCGATGGCGGCTTCATGCGCTTTCTGCACCAGCGGTGCGATGGCAGGATCGGCGGGCACGCAATCATCCTTTGCCTTGCAGATCGGCCGCACCTCGCTGTGGCTCTCGTCGCGATTGACCGCCCAGCGACCGTCCTTGCGCTCCAGCACCAGCTGGATCACGCCCAGGTCCTTGCCGAAGAAGCCGCCCATCACCGCGGGTACGCCGCGCACGAGACCGCGCTTGGCGTCGACATCTTTCATGCCGGCGTAGCGCGGGCCGGGGAATTCGGTGTGCGAATGGCCCAGCAGCAGCGCATCGATGCCGGGCACGCCGGCCAGGTACCAGCCGGCGTTTTCCATCTCGGGCGTGTACGGCGCGGTGTTGAGGCCGCCGTGCAGGATCGCCACGATCAGGTCGGGGTGCTGCGCCTGCAGTTGCGGCAGGTATTTGTTCGCCGCCTCGACCACGCCGCTGACCGTGACCTTGCCGGCCAGGTTCCGCTTGTCCCAGTCGATGATCGGCGGCGGGGTGAAGCCGATGATGCCCACTTTCAACGGCACGCGGAGTTTGCTGCCGTCGGCGGTGTAGGCGTCGATGGTTTTCGTTACCACCGTCAACGGCTGGAAGATCGGCTGCCCGTCGCGGACGCTGAAGACGTTGGCCAGCACCAGCGGAAAGTGCGGGCCGGCGCAGCGGTCGGCGTGGCCGCCATCGACATTCATCGGCGTGCCGGTGACCTGCGACAGGAAGCCCAGTCCGTAGTTGAATTCATGGTTGCCGGCGGTGCCGCCGTCGTAGCCCACCGCGTCCATCGCCCGGTAGATCGCCAGCTCCTGGTCGCAGCGCACCGGCTTCACCAGCGCCTGGTAATCGGCCAGCACGGTGCCCTGGATGGTGTCGCCGCTGTCAAACAGGAAGGTGTTGGGGAATTCGTCGCGGGCGCGCCGGATCAGCGTGGCGGTACGCTCGTAGCCCAGCGAGTCGTCCGCCTTCAGCTTGTGATAGTCGTAGCTGAGCACGTTGGCGTGGACGTCGGTGGTCTCCAGGATCGCCACGCTGGCGCGCGCGCCGTCCGGCGCCGAAACCGGATGCGATGGCTGGCTGGCGCAGCCGGCCAGCAGCGCGGTGGCGAAAACAAGCGGGAGCAGCGCGCGGTTCGACATGGGGGAGGTCCGTGCGCCGTCCGGGCGCAAAGCGGCAGGATAGGCATGCGGCGGTGCCGGCGCCAATGCTGTCAGTCACGGTCGGCAGCATCACGCGATTTGTCATGTTCAACGATTATCATGCCGCGCTCGTGCACCGCCGCCCTTCCACCGAGTACTGCCATGCATCGTCGTTCCATCATCGCCGGTCACCTTGCCCTCGGCATCACGCTCTCGCTGCTGGGCGCCTGCGCCAGCGCGCCGTCGACGACATCCGCACATGCCGCGATCGATGTACCGGCCATCCAGCGGCCGCAGGGCGAGACGCCGCAGTGGTGGTTCCGCAGCGGCGCGGCGCAGGCCGCGCAGGCTTCCGCCCAGGCGCATGCCGATGGTCAGCGGGCGAAGAATGTCATCGTGTTCCTGGGCGACGGCATGAGCATCCCCACGATCGCGGCCGCCCACGTGATGGCCGGCCAGCGCAAGGGCGTCGATGGCGAAAGCTACCGCCTCAGTTTCGAGAAGCTTCCGTTCAGCGCATTGTCGCGCACGTATGAAACCGATCAGCAGACCCCTGACTCGGCCGGCACCATGACCGCGATCATGAGCGGCGTGAAGACGCGCGCCGGCTTCATCGGCGTGTCGCAGGTGCCGGCCCGGCAGGACTGCGCCGCCAGTCGCGGGCAGGAGCTGGTGAGCACGCTGGAACTGGCGGCCGCGGCGGGCATGAGCACCGGCGCGGTCACCACGGCGCGAATCACGCACGCCACGCCCGCGGCCACGTACGGCCATCTGCCCGAACGCAACTGGGAAGTGGATGCGGCGATGCCGGCCGCGGCACGCGCCGAAGGCTGCAGGGATTTCGCGACGCAGTTGATCGACTTTCCCGCCGCCAGTGGACTCACCGTGGCGATGGGCGGCGGGCGGCGGAATTTCCTGCCCGTCGCCGTGGCCGATCCGGAGTATCCAAAGAAGTCGGGCGCACGCATCGATGGGCGCAATCTCGTCGACGAATGGACGGCCAAACACCCCGACGGAAAGTACGTCTGGAACACTGCCCAGTTCAATGCGCTGGACCTGGCGCACACGCCGCGCCTGCTGGGCCTGTTCGAGCCGTCGCACATGCAGTACGAGCACGACCGCTCGAAAGGCCCCGGCGGCGAGCCCAGCCTGGCGCAGATGACGCGCAGCGCGATCACCGTGCTCAAGCAGAACCCGAACGGCTTTTTCCTGATGGTCGAGGGCGGTCGCATCGACCATGCCCTGCATGCGGGCAACGCGTACCGCGCGCTGGATGAAACGATCAGCCTGGCCGACGCGGTGCAGGCCGCGCTGGACGCCACCGACCCGGCCAATACGCTGATTGTGGTGACCGCCGACCACAGCCACACGCTGACCTTCGCGGGTTACCCGCGCCGTGGCAACCCGATCCTGGGCAAGGTGCGCGGCACCACCGACAGCTACGACGAGAAAAGTACGGGGGCGCTGGCGCACGATGCGACCGGCTTGCCGTACACCACGCTGGGCTTCGCCAACGGCCCCGGCTACACCGGCGCCAGCGACGAGCAGGCCGAGGGATCGAAACATTTCCCTCACCAGCCGAAACATTACACGGCGATCAGCAAGGGGCGTCCCGACCTCACTGACGTCGACACCACCGATCCGGATTACCTGCAGGAGGCGGTGGTGCCGCTGGGCGGTGAAACGCATGGCGGCGAGGATGTGGCGATCTTCGCCAGCGGCCCCGGCGCGGCGGCGTTCCACGGCGAGCTGGAGCAGAACGCGATCTTCCACGTCATCGTGCAGCACGCACCGCGGATCCGCGCCGAGCTGTGCCGGCTGGGCAGTTGCAATGCCGATGGCGTGCCGGTGGATCGACCCACGCGGCAGGCCTGGCTGCGGCAGCTCGGCGCACCCGCCGCCACCCGGTGACAACGCCGGCACCGGCGTTGCCGATCGCCGCGCAGGTGCGGGTGATCGCCCATCGCGGCGCCAGCGCGTGGCGGCCGGAACACACGCTGGCGTCGTACGCCAAGGCGATTGCCGACGGCGCCGATTTCATCGAACCCGATCTGGTGATGACGCGCGACGGCGTGCCGGTGGCGCGCCACGGCAACGAGATCGGCAGCACCACCGACGTGGCCGATCACCGCGCGTTCGCCAGCCGCCGCACGCGCAAGCGCATCGACGGCGACCTGGTCGAGGGCTGGTTCGTCGAGGATTTCACCCTGGCCGAGCTGAAACGGCTGCGCGCCCGCGAGCGGCTGCCACCGCTGCGCGGGTCGCGCTACGACGGCATGTTCGCGATTCCCACGCTGGAGGAAATCATCGACTTCCTTGCGGCCCAGGCGGACGTGCAGGGGCGAACCATCGGCCTCATGCCCGAGCTGAAACACGGCAGCTATTCGCGCGGGCTCGGCCTGCCGATGGAGGATCGCGTGCTGGACATCCTGGCCGCGCACCGCTACACGCGCCATGCGCCGGTGGAGCTGCAGTCCTTCGAGATCGGCAACCTGTTGTACCTGCGTCGTCAGTTGGGGCCGGAACGCGCCAACATCAGCCTGCTGCAATTGATCGATGACGATCATCCGCAACCGGCGGATGTGCTGGCCGCGCATGGCACGCTGACCTATGCGCAGATGCTCACGCCGGCCGGCCTGCACCGGATCGCCACGTATGCCGAGGCGATCGCGCCGCCCACGCGCATGATCATTCCGCTCGGCGCCGATGGCCGGCTGGCGCATCCGACCACGCTGGTGCGCGACGCGCACGAAGCGGGGCTGCAGGTGCAGCCGTACACGTTTCGCCCGGAAAACATCTTCATTGCCGCCGATTTTCACGATGGCGGAGCGCCGGAGGCCTGCAACGAGGCCGGCTCCATCGCCGAGATCCGCGCCTATCTCGATACCGGTATCGATGGCTTCTTCACCGACGATCCCGCGTTGGGGCGCAAGGCGCTGGCGTTGCGCTGAAACCGCGTGAAATACGGCAAAAAAAGCCTTTGTTATGCTGACCCATTGTCGCAAGGGGAAAAGCTCTATGGGTTTTATCGCCAAACTGGTACGTCACAAATCAATCGAACACCTTCAGGCCGAGGCCGGGCAGCGCGGCGATTTCCGTCGCGTGCTGGGCTTGTGGCAACTCACCGCGATCGGCGTGGGCGCCATCGTCGGCGTGGGCATTTTCGTTCTCGCCGGCCAGCAGGCCGCCGCCAATGCCGGCCCGGCGGTCGTGCTGAGTTTTCTCATCGCCGGCCTGGGCAGCGCCTGCGCCGCGCTGGCCTATGCCGAGTTTTCCGGCCTGATTCCGGTTACCGGCAGTGCCTATACCTACAGCTACGCGGTGCTGGGCGAGTTGTTCGCCTGGATCATCGGCTGGGACCTTTTGATCGAATACGCGCTGATCGTGGGTGTGGTGGCGATCGGCTGGTCCGGTTACGTGCAGGCGCTGATCGAGCAATTGTTCGGCGCGCATTTGCCGGTGTGGGCGCAGGGCGCCTATGACCCGAGAAACCCCGACAGTGGCAAGGTATTCAACGTGATCGCTGCGGGGATCACGCTGCTGATCGCCTGGATGCTGACGGTGAAGACCGAGTGGGGCGCGCGTGCGAACACCGTGATCGTGGCCATCAAGGTGATCGGCGTGGCACTGGTGATCGGCGTGGGCGCGTTCTACGTCAACACCGCCAACTGGCACCCGTTCATTCCCGCGGCGATCACCACCGAAGGGCTGACCCAGTACGGCTGGGGTGGCGTGCTGGCGGCGTCCAGCATCGTGTTCTTCGCGGTGTTCGGTTACGACACGCTGACCACGGCGGCGGAGGAGTCGACCAATCCGCAGCGTGACCTGCCGCGCGCGGTGCTGCTGTCGCTGGCGGTATCGATGGCGCTGTACGTGATGGTGTCGCTGGTGTTGACCGGCATGGTGCCGTACCAGCAGCTGGCCGGCCCGGCGCCGGTGGATGCGGCATTCAAGGCGCTGGGCCTGCACTGGGTACGCGGGATCATTTCGGTGGCGGCGGTGGCCGGCATCACCAGCGTGATGTTCGCCTTCATGCTGGGCGCGGCGCGCATCTGGTTTGCGCTGGCGCGCGACGGCCTGTTGCCGAAGTGGTTCGCCAGGGTGCATCCGAAGTACGGCACGCCGGCGCGGCCGACCATCATCCTGGGTGTGTTCACCGCGCTGGTGGCCGGCTCGTTGCCGATCGGCGAAGTGGCCGAGCTGGTGAACATCGGCACGTTGGCGGCGTTCATCATCATCTGCGGCTCGGTGCTGTTGTTGCGCGTGCGCAAGCCGGATCTTCCGCGCGGCTTCCGCACTCCCGCGCTGTGGCTGGTGGCCCCGGCCGGCATGCTGTTTTCGCTGTTCCTGATCATCGGCTGGCCGTGGTTCAGCGACGGCCGCTTCCATCTGCTGGGCGGCCTGCCGTGGATCACCATCGAGCGCTTCATCATCTGGATGGCGCTGGGCCTGGTCATCTATTTCGGCTTCGGCATCCGGCACAGCCGGCTGGAACGCGAGCCGTGATGTGACGGGGCGCCCGGCGACCAGGTGCCGCCGGGCGTCGTCAATTGACCTGTTCGGCCGCGGGGTGCCGACTGCTGATGACCCGGTCGCGGCCCTCGCGCTTGGCTTCGCGCATCGCCTGGTCGGCACGGGCCAGCAGGGCTTCGATGCTTTCGTGCGGCAGGTGGCAGGCGGCCACGCCGACGCTGATGGTCAGCGGGCCGTCCGGCCGTTCGACCTGGCGTACGGTCTGGCGCAGCAGTTCGGCGCGCCTGCAAGCCTGGGCCAGGTCGAGGCCGGGCAGCAGCAGGGCAAACTCTTCGCCGCCGATGCGTGCCAGCAGATCCGTGCCGCGTGCCTGCCCGCGCAACACCCGGGACAGCGCCACCAGCGCGGCGTCGCCGGCGGCATGACCGTGGTTGTCATTGAGCAGCTTGAAGTGGTCGGCATCCAGATAGAGCAGGCAGGCCGGCCGCTGTTGCTGGTGAAGCTCGCGCAGCGTCCGTCGGGCCAGTTCAAGGAAGCGGTTGCGCAGCAGCAGTCCGGTGAGGTCGTCGGTATTGGCCCGCTCGCGCAGCTGCTGCTCCAGTTGAAACTGCGCAAACAGCGTACGCGCCATGAACGCTCGCAGCACCGTCGACAGCATGATCGCGATGCACATGTAGACCAGGTACTGCATCACCCGCGTGTGGTCGATGTCGCCGATCAAAAGCATCGGCAGCGGGCCCAGCGCACATAGCGCCATGGCGCAGAGGAAATCCCAGCGGGCCAGCCAGATCACCGATGACGCCACCGGCAGCAGCAGCCCCGGCATCACGCCCGATCCGTGGACGCTGCCGATGCTGTTGAGGTTGATGCCCCCTTCCAGCAACAGCACGCACAGCAGCGCGAGCAGGCTGAGGTGCCGTGGCTCGCTTGCGCGGCGGGCCGTCACGGCCACCAGCAGCAGTGGCAGCAGCGGTGCCAGTCGCAGCGGCAACGGCAGCGCCGAGCTGCGGATGAAGGTGCTGGCGATGGCCGCCACGGCATAGGCCAGGGTGGCTACCAGCATCAGCGCATGGATCATCGGGCCGCGCTGCCGTGCCAGATAGCGAACGTATTCGCGGCGCTGGTCGGCGTCGTCGGCATGTCGTCGGCTTTCGAACAAGGCGGCCATGGAGGTCTCGTGGGTGAAGGCGGCGCGGAAACGGGTCAACTCGCTAAGACACTGAGGGTGATGCAGCAAGAACGGTGCCAAGGTCATGCCAGTGGATGGGGTCGTGACCTTCGGCATGGGTTAAGCGCAGGGGCGCCGGTCTAGGATCGGCGGGCCGTATCTCTGTCATGACAGTTTTGCCTGCCGCCAAGCACGCTCCAGGCGAGCCGAGTGGCATCGTTGCGCTGCGAGTCCGGCGCTGCCTGTCGGGCGCCCGACACGATCCCTTTCCCCGGAGAAGCTTTTGAAACTCACCTGCCTCACCTCAGCCCTCGCCGCCGCTGCCCTCGGGATCAGTTCCTTCGCGGCCTTCGCCGATGTGCCGCCGCCGCGCGACGTGCCGTTCGAGGGCACCGTGCAGATCAATGTGGATGCCACCGACGTGGCCCATCGCATCTTCCGCGTGCACGAGGTCATCCCGGCGCAGCCCGGTCCGCTGACCCTGCTGTACCCGCAGTGGCTGCCGGGCAACCATTCGCCGACCGGGCCGATCGACAAGCTGGCCGGGCTGGTAGTGACCGCCAACGGCAAGACGCTGCCGTGGAAGCGCGACACGCTGAACGTCTACGCGTTCCACGTCGATGTGCCGGCCGGCGCCAGCAGCGTGGAGGTGGCGTTCCAGTTCCTTTCGCCGCAGGAAAAAAACCAGGGCCGCGTGGTGATGACGCCGGAAATGCTGAACCTGCAGTGGAACGCGAGTTCGCTGTACCCGGCCGGCTACGCCACCAAGGGCATCACCGCGCAGACCAGCGTGAAATTCCCCGCCGGCTGGCAGTTCGGCAGTGCGCTGGAAGTGGCCTCGCGCGACGGCGACACCGTGCACTTCAAGCCGATCAGCTACGACAACCTGGTCGATTCACCGATCTACGCGGGCAAGTACTTCAAGCGCGTGGACCTGGACCCGGGCGCCAAGGTGCCGGTGCACCTCAACATCGTGGCCGATGCGCCGAAGTACCTGGAGATCACGCCGGAGCAGCTGAAAGTGCACCGCAACCTGGTGCAGCAGATGTACAAGCTGTACGGCGCGCGCCACTACAACCACTACGATTTCCTGTTCTCGCTGAGCGACAAGATGAGCGGCAACGGCCTGGAACATCACCGTTCCAGCGAGAACGGCGTGGGCACCGGCTACTTCACCGAGTGGGACAAGAACGTACTGGACCGCGACCTGCTGCCGCACGAATTCAACCACTCGTGGGACGGCAAATACCGCCGCGGCGCCGACCTCACCACGCCCAGCTTCAACGTGCCGATGGAGGATTCGCTGCTGTGGGTGTACGAAGGCCAGACCCAGTTCTGGGGCTTCGTGATGGCCGCGCGTTCGGGCCTGTGGAGCGAGGCGCAGACGCGCGACGCACTGGCCGAGGTGGCCGCGCGCTATGACCGCGGCCGCCCGGGCCTGGCCAGCTGGCGCAACCTGCAGGACACCACCAACGACCCGATCATCGCCCAGCGCGCGCCGCTGCCGTACCGCAACTACCAGGCCAGCGAGGATTACTACTCCGGCGGCCAGATGATCTGGCTGGACGTGGACGCCAAGCTGCGCGACCTCAGCCGCGGCAAGCACTCCATCGACGATTTCGCCAAGGCCTTCTTCGGCATGAACGACGGCGACTGGGGCGTCAACACCTACGTGTTCGAGGATGTGGTCAAGACCCTCAACGACATCCAGCCGTACGACTGGAACAGCTACCTGCGCACGCGGCTGGACGGCCACGGCCCGCTGATCGGCGGCGTCGAGGGGCACGGCTGGAAGCTGGTCTACGACGACAAGCCGTCCGACATGGTGAAGGCCATCGAGGCACGCCGGCATTCCGCCGATCTCACCTATTCGATCGGCTTGTCGATCGGCAAGAGCGGCGCCATCGGCGACGTGCTGTGGGACAGCCCCGCGTTCAAGGCCGGCATTTCCCCCGGCATGACCGTGGTGGCGGTCAACAACCATGAGTACGACGCCGATGCACTGAAGGACGCGATCACCGCCGCGGCGAAGGACAAGAGCCAGCCGGTGGAATTGCTGGTGAAGAACTTCGACGAGTACAAGACCGTGCGCATCGACTACCACGGCGGCCTGAAATACCCGCACCTGGTGCGCGACGACAGCAAGCCGGACACGCTGGGCAAGCTGCTCAAGGCACGCTGACTCATGCCTTTCCTTCCCCCGTAAACGGGGGAAGGGAAAGCTGAGGCCTCCCGCGCTGCGGTTGTTACACCGACAGCGTGCGTCCGCCATCCACGCGCAGCACCTGCCCGGTCACGAACGGCGCATCGCGCAACAGCCACAGCACCGCGCTGGCCACGTCTTCGGGCGTGCCGGCGCGCTGCAAGGGCGTGCGTGCCAGCATGGCCTGTTGATCGTCATAAGGCTTGCCGTCGCTCGGCCACATGACGGCGCCGGGTGCCACGCCGTTGACGCGTACCAGGGGCGCCAGATCCAGTGCCAGCGAACGCGTCATCGCCGCCAGCGCGGCCTTGGCCATGCAGTACAAGGGGTGGTTCGCCAGCGGCCGCTCGGCATAGATGTCCAGCAGATTCACGATGCCGCCGCGCGCCTCGCGCAGCGCCGGCATGGCCGCCTGGCTGAGGAAGAACGGCGCCTGCGCGTTGGAGGCAAACAGCTCGTTCCATTGCGTCGGCGTGGCCTCGCCCACGGGGGTGGGGTAGAAAGCGGAAGCGTTGTTGACCAGCGCATCGAGCCGGCCGTAATGCGCCAGCAACGACTCGACCAGCGCGGGCAGCGCGGCGGTATCGGCGAGCTCGCCCTGCAACAGCAAGGTGCTGCCTGCGCGTTGCCGTTCCAGCGTGTCGGCCAGCGCGGTGGCCTCGGCGGCGGAGTGGCGATAGTGCAGCGCCACGTCGTAGCCGGCCGCATGCAGCGTGTGCGCGATCACCGCACCCACGCGGCGGGCGGCGCCGGTGATCAGGACGACGGGACGTTCAGTGGGTGACTTCATGCATCGGTTCCACGGCGATTCGACCGACAGCTTGCCGCAAAGCCCGGCCGGGCGTCACCGCCACGCTGCGGCCACGCTCATTCCGGCGTGGGCTTGCTCGGTTTCCGGCTGACCCTCTTGTGCGCCGCGCCGGCCGCCTTGCTTGCGCTGCCCACGACGTTGCGCGCTGTTTTGGCCGCCTTGCGCGCGGTGCCCGCCACTTTGCGTGCGGCGCCGACGACGGACTTCTCCCCGCTGCTGCGCGACGGTTTCGCTTTCGGCTTGGCCGGCGCGGCGCCATCACCGTCATCAGCCTCATCTTCGACGGCGATCTCGCTCTCGAACATCTCGATCGCCGTTTGCGCCACTTGTCCCGTGTCGTAGTACGCATACGCGCCCACGCCCAGTGCACCGATCACCGGCAGCCAGCGCGAGAGGCCCTTGTTCAAGGTGCGCTGGGTGATCTTGACGCCCACCTGGCGCGCCACCCGCTGCGCCACGCTGTGCGACATGCGGCGGAACACCAGCCGGTCGCCCATGCGCACCACCAGGTCGCGGAACGCCTGCGCCGCGGTATGCCGGAACAGGCACCACAACATCTGCTCGCGCCCCAGCGTGGCGTGCCGGCCGTAGGCGGCGGCGATGTCGCTGACCATCTGGCCCTGGATCTTCCAGATCGCCACCAGCTCCGGCAGCAAGGTCAGCCAGCCCAGCGGGCCGGGCGGCAAGGCCAGTGAACCGGCCGCCAGCGCCGCGCGCTGGGCCGCGCGGGTGGCGAGCTTGCGCGCCTCGCTATCCGGGTCGGTGCTGTGGCCGATGCGGCTCGCCGGTACCTGGCTGACGAAGTCCAGCACGGCCTGCGCGATGCGGCCGTGGTCGGTGGGCATGAGGGTGGCGGGAACGTTTTCGCTGCGACTTGGCATGCGGACTCCGTGGCGGCGTGCCGGTGTGGACGCACTCACTCGCCAGTGTAGGCACGCGACGTGAAGCGCGGGTGGCGCCACGGGCTCGCAGGAGCGACTTCATCGCGATGCCTTTCGTTGGCTGAACCAGAAGCATCGCGACTGAAGTCGCTCCTACAAAAAGCAGGGCTTCCCGGTGGCCCGTGACTTGCGGCAGGGGGCGCTTGCGATTGAATAGATATGTTATAACATAACAATAAATCTCCCCGCCCCACTGGAATCCCTGATGAAACCTTCCCTGCTCGCCGCGAGCCTTGCCGTCGCGCTGGCCGTGCCGTCCGCCCGCGCCCTTGCGGCCGATGCGCCAGTGGCAACCGCGCTGCCCCAGGAGAGCAATGCGCAGAATCTCAGCGTCATCGACGTGTCGGCAGCGCTGGACCAGGCGCGCAACGCGCTGTCGCCCGACACCGGCAGCAGCCAGTACGTGATCGACCACAAGGCCATCGCGCAACTGCCGCTGGGCGCCTCCACGCCGATGAACCAGGTGCTGCTGCAGGCGCCCGGCGTGGTGCAGGATTCCTACGGCGGCCTGCATGTGCGCGGCGATCACGCCAACCTGCAATACCGCATCAACGGTGTGATCATCCCCGAGTCGATCTCCGGCTTCGGCCAGACCCTGGACACGCGCACGATCCAGACCGTGAAGCTGCTCGACGGGGCGCTGCCGGCACAGTACGGCCTGCGCACGGCGGCCGTGGTCGACATCACCACCCGCAGCGGCCATGACCTTGGCAACGGCGGCAGCGTGGGCATCACCGGCGGCTCGTTCGGCACGCTCAATCCGAACGCCTCGATCTGGGGCAACGCCGATCGCTGGAGCTGGTTTTTCACCGGCAACTACATGGAAAACGACGCCGGCATCGAAAACCCCACCGCCAGCCGCAAGCCCGTCCACGACCACACCAACCAGGCCCGCGGCTTTGGCGACATCAGCTACCTGATCAACGACACCACCCGCCTCAGCTTCCTGTTCGGCGTCAGCAACAACCGCTTCGAAATCCCCAACAACCCGAACCAGCAACCCGAGTTCGGCTACCTCGATACGGTGGATTTCAATTCGGCCGATCTGAACGAGCGTCAGCGCGAAAACACCCGTTTCGGCGTACTGGCCCTGCAAGGCAAGGTGGGCGCGACGAACTATCAGGTGTCACTGGGCCAGCGCTACACCAGCGTGGCCTACAGTCCGGACCGGATCGGCGAACTGATGTTCAACGGCGTCGCCTCCGACGTCGGCCGCAGCAATCGCGCCAGCACGCTGCAGGCGGATTTCGCGATGCCGATGGGCAGCAGCCACACCTTGCGCTACGGCCTTTACGGCAGCTTCGAGCGCGCCGCCAGCGGCAACGATGCGTGGGTGTTTCCCGCCGATGCCGACGGCAACCAGGCCAGCACCACGCCGCTCAACATCCTCGACAACAGCCGCCTCATTGCCAAAACCTGGTCCGCCTACGTGCAGGACGAATGGAGCCTCGGCGAAGACTGGACGCTGAACTACGGCCTGCGCGGCGACCAGTACCAGCTGACCCGCACCGAGAGCCAGTTGAGCCCGCGCCTGGGCCTGGTATGGCAGGCCAGCGACAGCACCGTGGTACATGCCGGCTACGCGCGCTACTTCACGCCGCCGGCCACCGAGATGATCGCCAGCAGCAACATCGCCAAGTTCGATGGCACCACCAACGCGGTGGCCGACAGCGGCAACAACACCCCGCTGGCCGAGCGTTCGGACTACTTCGATGCCGGCATCCAGCAGACCATCGGCACGGCCTGGACCATTGGTGTGGACGCGTACTACCGCAAGGTGCAGCGGCTGCAGGATGAAGGACAGTTTGGCTCGGCGCTGGTCTATTCCACCTTCAACCTGGCCGACGGCCGCGTGAAGGGCGTGGAATTCACCACCAATTACGCGCAGGGGCCGCTGTCGGCGTACTTCAACGCCTCGCTGGGCAAGGCTATCGGCAAGCGCATCATCACCAGCCAGTACAACTTCGATCCGGCTGACCTCGCCTACATCGACAACCACTGGACCCTGCTGGATCACGACCAGAGGCTGACCTCGTCCGGCGGCATCCACTACGCGTTGAACGATCGCACCAAGGTCGGCGCCGACTACCTGTTCGGCAGCGGCCTGCGCAAGGACGGCGACGTGCCCAACGGTGCCTCGCTGCCGGCGTATTTCCAGCTGAACCTCAACGTCGCGCATGACTTCATGCTGGGTGACAGCGGCAAGTTGCACACGCAACTGGCACTGCTCAACGCGCTCGACCGCAGTTACGCGCTGCGCGATGGCAGTGGCATCGGTGTCGGCGCCCCGCAGTTCGCCCCGCGCCGTGGCGTCTACCTCAGCGTGCAGAAGGATTTTTGAGGAGCCGGGAACAGGGAATGGGGAAGAGGGAATGGCAGGAGCGGTGGGCCGTATCCACTATGCTTGCGGCGCTATCACCACCCGTCAAAGCCGATGCCTTCCCGACTCCCCGAACCCAGCGCCGACGAGCGCGCGCATTCCGACCATCTGCTGCAGCTGCTGCGCGAGATGATCGCCTCGCACGGGCCGCTGCCGTTTTCGCAATACATGGAGCGCTGCCTGTACGCGCCGGGGCTGGGTTATTACAGTGCCGGCCGCACCAAGTTCGGCGCCGCCGGCGACTTCGTCACCGCGCCCGAGCTGGGGCCGTTGTTTGCGCGCTGCGTGATCCACGCGTTGCAGCCCACGCTGGCGTCGCTGGGTGACGAGGCGGATTTCCTCGAGCTGGGCGGCGGCAGCGGTGCGTTTGCCGAAGCGGCCCTGCTGGCCTTCGCGGACAGCGGCACGCTGCCGCGTCATTACCTGATTCTTGAGCCCAGCGCCGACCTGCGCGAGCGCCAGCGCGAACGCCTGGCCGCCAGCTTGCCGGCCGAGCTCAACGCCCGCGTGCGCTGGCTGGATCGTCCGCCCGAGCAGGATTGGCGCGGCGTGCTGTTCGCCAACGAGGTGATCGACGCGCTGCCGGCCACCCGCTTCACGATGCGCGACGGCGAGGTGTACGAGGAGTACGTGGCGCTCGATGGCGAGGGCCGCCTGATGCGTGTCGATCGTCCCGCCGATGCACTGGTAGGTGGCGCCGTGCGCCATGTCGAGCGCGACATCGGCAACGAGTTCGCTGCCGGCTACCGCTCGGAAATCCTGCCGCAGCTGCCGTACTGGATCCAGGCCGTGGCCGGTTCGCTGGTGGCGGGGCTGATGCTGTTCATCGACTACGGCTACGTGCGCCGTGAGTTCTACCTGCCGCAGCGCGACGACGGCACGCTGATGGCGCATTACCGCCACCATGCGCACAACGATCCGCTGTACCTGCCGGGCCTGAACGACCTCACCGCCTCGGTCGATTTCACCGCACTGGCCGAGGCCGGCAACAGCGCCGGCTTCTCCGTGGCCGCCTACCTGCCGCAGGCGCAGTTCCTGATCGGCGCCGGCCTGCAGGCCATCTTCGAGCACGAGCAGGCGCAGGCCGCCGACGAACATGCGCGCTACCGCCTGTCACAGCAGGTCAAGACCTTGATGCTGCCCGACCAGATGGGCGAGCGTTTCCAGGCGATGCTGCTGGCGCGCGGACTCGACGTGCTGGCGTTGCCGGCCGAGCTGATGGCGGCCGACCAGGGCGGCCGGCTTTGATCAAGGCGATGGACGTCCAGACGTCCATACGGCTTCGTTGGCATGGGTCCTGGGTGGCGCTGGGTGGGGCGATCATGCTGTTCGTGCTGTGGATGGCGCTATCGCCGGACCCGGGCATCACCTTGTCGTTCACCTACGGTGACAAGCTGCTGCATGCCACCACGTTCTGCTGCCTGATGGGCTGGTGGGGCAATGTTTACCGCGGCCATCGCGCACGCGCTTGGACCGTGTTGGGCTGTCTCGCGTTCGGATTGTTCATCGAATTTGCGCAGTGGCTGGACCCGCCACGCGATGCCAGCAGCTGGGACGTGCTGGCCGATGTGGTCGGCGTGTTCGTGGGGTTGCTGTTGCTGCGCACGCCACTGGCCCGCGTGCTGGCGGGCATCGAAACGGCTGTTGGTCGCAGGCGCGCCCGGTGAGGGGTCAGCGCGCCCACACGCCTGGCGTCATCGCCTGCCGCTACTGGCAGCCGCGGCAGGCGCGGTGACGGTCGGTGGTGTCAGTGGCTGCACCGGTAGGGCGTCGTCCGGCCGGCGCACCAGCTTGCCGCGTTTGAACAGGTCGCTGGCGACCTGGTAGTAGGCGATCGTCTGGGCGATCTGCTCCTCGTTCTGCGGTGTGATGGCGGTGCCGTCGCCGGTGACGTAATCGGGTTTCATCTGCTCCAGCTTGCGGCCGGGTTCCAGCACGGTGAGCACGTCATTGTGCAGATAGCCCAGCTTTTCGTAGGTGGCCGGGAAGGCGCGTTCGCGGCCCGGTTCCAGCTGGAACACGTCGTAGCCGAAGAAGCGCGAGCGGTAGCTGAAGTCGAGCAGGCCCAGCAACGTGGGGGCGATGTCGATCTGGCTGGTCAGCCGTTCGACCCGCTGCGGCTTGATGTGCGCGGGCGCGTAGATCCACAGCGGGATGTGGTAGCGGTTCACCGGCACGCTGGTCTTGCCCGCGCTGGAGGCGCAGTGGTCGGCGGTGATCACGAACACGGTGTCGTTGAAATACGGCTTCGCCCGCGCCCGCTTGATGAAATCACCGATCGACCAGTCGGTGTACGCCACCGCGCCGGCGCGGGTGTGCTCTGCCTGCTTCACCCGGCCTTCGGGGAAGGTGTACGGGCGGTGGTTGGAGGTGGTCATGATGTGCAGGAAGAAGGGTTTTCCCGCCGCGTGGATCTGGTCCATCTGGCCCAGCGCCAGCGTGTACATATCCTCGTCAGCCACGCCCCACACGTTTTCGCTGTGGATCGTGGCGCTCTTCGGGATGTCGCGACGGTCGACCGTGCGGTAGCCGTTGCTGCCGAAGAACTGGTTCATGTTGTCGAACTCGCCGTAACCGCCGTAGACGAAGTCCGACTGGTAGCCGCGGTCGTTGAAGATGTCCGCCAGCGAGAACAGGTTTTCGTTGTGCTTTTCCTTCAGCAGCGAGTCGCCGGGCGTGGGCGGCACCGACAGCGACAACGCTTCCAGCCCGCGCACGGTGCGCGTGCCGTTGGCGTAGAGGTTGTCGAAGAACATGCTCTGGCCGACCAGCGAGTCGAGATACGGCGTGATGCCTTCCTTGTTGCCGAACGTGGCCAGGTAATCGCCGGACAGGCTTTCCACGCTGATCAGCACCACGTTGAGGTGCCGCTCCGGCCCGGCATGGCGGATCGCGCGGGTGAGGTCGCGCGGGTCGTCGCTGACATAGGTGGCGTCGGGCGTCTTCAGCATCTCGCGTACGCGGCGGAACGCTTCGTCCTCCGGCAGGGTGCGGTAGAACTTCGCGTAGTCGAGATGGCTGCTGCGGAACGCGTTGAAGAACTGGTAGATGCCGTTGCCGGCGAGTTCGTTGACGTAGTTGTTGCCGGTGCGGTCCTTCATGCCGCCGTTCACAGCGGCGACCGAGATGATGGTCAGCACCAGCCACAGCAGCGCCACCTTGCCGCGCTGCCAGAAGCGGCTGCCGTCATCGCGCGCGCGCAGGCCGCGCCGGCTGATCGCGAACAGCACCAGCGCGCCGACCACCAGCAGGGCCAGCCAGCGGCCGATCGGATACGACTCGCGGATATTGCCGATCACCTCGGTGGTGTAGACCAGATAGTCCACCGCGATGAAATTGAAGCGCACGCTGAACTCGTTCCAGAACACCAGTTCGGACGCCGCCACGAACAGCAGCCCGTACAGCAACAGCAGCGCGAAGCCGTACAGCACCCACTGGCCGGCACGCGAGGTATAGGTGAACGCGGTCAGTGGCAGCACGAACAGGAACGGCAGGATCGCCGGCCAGGTGGTCCTCAAGGTGGCGTGGTACATCAGGTGCAGCACCACCAGGCAGAGGGCGCAGGTCAGCACCAGCGCGGCGGCGCACAGCAGCCAGCGCCACAGCCCGTGCATGCGTCCGGTCCGCGTCGGCACCAGCCACAGGAACAGCACCATCGGCCAGGCCACGTAGATGAAGGTGATCAGGTCGTAGCCCAGCCCGACGCCGAAGGCGTAGAGCAGGTTGCCCGGCGTGTGCGGCACTTCCGCGCCGGACATCACCAGCAACACCACCCGGGTGACGAACGCGATCGCCAGGAAGACGATGCCCAGCCACAGCAGCGGGCGGAAGCGCTGGCGCAACGTTGAAGAGGGCGGGTAGGTGCGCGACACGGGCAGCTCCAGCAAGCGTGGGGTTGATCGGCGTCCCGGGCGGGCGATCAGTGTTGCGGCTTTATAGCGCGATCAGCTTGCTGGAAGCTTAGTTTTCACCGTGGCGATGGCGTCGATGCGCGCCCGCTCCATCGCCGCGCCGATGGCCGGCCCGGCCAGGCCTTGCGCCACGAACGCGGAAGCATTGACGGCGGCGGCCGCGGCGCAGGCCTCGCGCAGGTAATCCGCTTGCGGGTAAGCATCGTCCTGATGACCGAGGCGGCCGCGCTTGTCGGCCATGCAGGCGGCCAGGAAAGCGTCCAGTCGCGCCGGGCGCCGCAAGGCATCCAGCGAGGACAGCAGCTTGGCCACGGTGGCCGGTTTCAGTTCGAACGCGCGATGCGCATTCAGATGCTCGCGGCACACCGCCTCGGCCAGCGCCGCATGTTCGGTGGGCACCTTCAATCGCGCCGCCAGCTGGCGCAGCGGGGCCAACCCGCGTTGTTCGTGGCCGATGTGGCGGGGCAGCGCATCGGCCGGCGTCAACGCCTTGCCCAGGTCGTGGGTGAGCGCGCAGAAGCCGACCAGGTCGTTGCGCGGCGCCAGTTTCGCGGCGGCATCCAGCACCATTTCCACGTGCACGCCGGTGTCGATTTCCGGGTGGAACTCGGCGCGCTGCGGCACGCCATACAGCGCATCCACCTCGGGAAACAGCACGCGCAGCGCACCGGCTTCGCGCAGCACGCGCAGGAAGGCCGAAGGTCGCGGCTCGGTCAGCGCCTTGCGCGTTTCCGCCCACACGCGCTCCGGCACCAGGTGATCGACCTCGCCATCACGCACCATCTGCTGCATCAGGGCCATGGTTTCGGCGGCCACGGTGAAACCCAGCGGCGCGAAGCGGGCGGCGAAACGGGCCACCCGCAGCACCCGCACCGGGTCTTCCACGAACGCCGGCGACACGTGGCGCAGCACCCGCGCCTCGATATCGCGCACGCCATCGAACGGGTCGGTCAATGCGCCGTGTTCGTCGCGCGCGATCGCGTTGATGGTGAGGTCGCGGCGCGCCAGATCCTGCTCCAGCGTCACCGTGGCGTCGGCCTGGAACACGAAGCCGTGATAGCCGCGGCCGGTCTTGCGCTCGGTGCGCGCCAGCGCGTATTCCTCGCCCGTGTCCGGGTGCAGGAATACGGGAAAGTCCTTGCCCACTGGCCGGTAACCCAGCGCCAGCAGGTCGTCCGGCGTGGCCCCGACCACCACGTGGTCATGGTCCACCACCGGTCGGTCCAGCAGGGCATCGCGGACGGCGCCGCCGACAAGATAGATACGCATGCCGCGATCTTGCCACGCGCCGCGCATGCGCATCGTCATGGTGTTCAGCGGGCGGCGTAGATGAAGCCGTCGTCGCTACCGAAATACACGCTGCCGTCGTGCACCGCGGGCGACGAGTAGACCGTGCCTTCGGTGGACACGTAGCCCAGCAGTTTGCCGGTGGGTCGGTCCAGCGCCACCAGCTCGCCATCGCATAAGCCCACGTACACAGCCTTGCCGACCACCACCGGCGAGGAAAACACGCGCCCGCGGGCATCGAACGACCATTGCTGCTCGCCGCTGGCCGCATCGATCGCCAGCACGGTATGCGCATCGGAGGTGCCGACGTAGACCGCGCCGTCGGCCACCGCGGGGCTGGAGATCACCCATGAGCCCTGGTTGTCGAACGCCCAGCGCTTGGTGCCGGTGCGGGTATCCAGCGCGTAGAGAAAGCCATCGCGACTGCCGAAATACACCGTGCCGCCGGCCACTGCGGGTGACGATTGCAGTTCGCCCAGCGGGAACTGGGCATTGCCCGCGGTCTTGAACGTCCAGCGCGGTTTGCCATTGCGGGCGTCCAGCGCGTAGAGCTTGCCATCCATGCTGCCGGCGTAGACCACGCCATCGGCCACCGCCGGCGTAGCGCGCACGCGGGCCTGGGTCTGGAACGACCACAACGGCTTGCCGTCAGCCGCGGCGAGCGCGTACACGCGGCCATCGGCGCTGCCCACGTACACCACGCCGTCGGCCACGACGGGCGAGGACTGGTAGAAATCCCAGCCCATGTACGGCGGCGGCAACGGCTTGCCGGTGCGGAACGTCCAGCGCGATTTGCCGCTGGCAGCGTCGACGGCGTGGATGGTGCCGTCGCCGGCGGCGACGTAGACCGAGGTGGCATCGGTGGCCGGCGAGGAGGTCAGTTCGCCGTCGGTGTGGAACGTCCACTTCTTCTTGCCGTCGACCGCGCCCAGCGCGTACAGGTTGCCGTCGTGGCTGCCGACGTAGACGGTGTCGTGTGCCACCACTGGGCTGGAGCGGTTCAATCGACCGGTATGGAACTTCCACGCCGGCGCGATGAGCTCGGGCGCGTCGGCATTCAGCAGCGCATCGCGCCAGCCACTGGTGGCGCACACGCCACTGCGCTCGGGGGTGCAGCCGAACATGCCCGCCCGCGCCGCCGACGTGCACAGCACGCCGCCCCACGCCACAGTGGCCAGCACCAGCATTCGCATCCAGGAGCTCGATGACATTCGTGTAAACCCCTTCAGGTGGTTCCCGGCAGACGGCCTGCCGAAAAGTGCCCCACTGTGTGGCAGGCGCCTCAGCGGCGCAACGAACGCGCGGCCGACAGCCGTCGTTGCCGCGCGGAGGCCGTCAGCAGCCGTGGCAGCCAGGGGGCGAACGCCTGTGGCGTGATGCCCAGCATGGCGTAGCCGTCGTTCTTGCCCACGGAATCGGTGCGCAGCGAGCGGAAGTTGTCCAGCGAGAAGGGTTTGCCCGGCAGCAGTTCGGCCAGTTGCGCCTGCAGCCGGCCGAGGCCGTCGGGCAACTCGAGGATCGGCGTACGGCGCCCGCTGGCGTCGCGGATCAGTCGCACGATCTCGCCCAGTGAAAACACATCCGGCCCGTAAAGCTCGAAGCCGCGCTGGCGGCCGAGCGCCGGGTTGTCGACGCAGCGGGCGATCGCCGCGGCCACGTCGCCCACCCAGGTCGGCGCCAGCCGCGCCTGGGCGCGCGCCAGCGGCAGCACCGGCAGCTGGCGCAGCAGACGGCCGAACCGGTTCACCAGGCCATCGCCTTCGCCGAACATCACGCTGGGCTGGTACAGGGTCCAGTCCAGGCCGGACTGGCGCACGCGCGCCTCCATCTGGCCGCGCGATTTCAGGTAGTTGGACAGGCCCTGGCCGGCCTTCAGCGCGCTCATCTGGTGCAGTCGGGTCACGCCGTTGGCGCGGCAGGCCTCGATCACTTTCTCGACCAGTTCCACGTGCACGTGCTCGAAGCTGTGGATGCCGCGCGGGTTGAGGATGCCGACCAGGTTGATCACGGCATCGGCGCCGGCCAGTTCGCGCTGCAGGACAGCCGGATCGTGCGCGTCGGCGCTGCGCACCTGCACCCCGGGCAGCACGCCGAGCTCGCGATGCTGCTCGCGGTTGCGGCTCAGCACCACGACGCGGTGGCCGTCGGCGGCCAGTCGCGGCACCAGGTGGCGGCCGACGAAACCGGTGCCGCCGAGCACGACGAGTTGTTGGGCGGGCATGCTCAACGTCCGTCAGCCGAGGTGGCGATCGGCGCGGCGGCGGACGTTGCCGCCGCCGGTGCCGTGCTGGCCGGGCAGCTGATGGCCTTGCGCGCGGCGTTCGCCGCCGCTGTCGCATACGGCTGCCCGATGGTGCTGAGGCGGGTCGTCAGCGGAATCACGGTGCCGTTGAGGCGCCAGTCGTAGATCACGCTGAACGCCATCACGCGGGCCACGTATTCGCGCGTTTCCTTGAACGGGATGCTGGCGATGAAGACGTCCGGCGCCAGCGTGCCGCGCGCGGCCAGCCACTGGTCGACGCGGTTGGGGCCGGCGTTGTACGCGGCGCTGGCCAGCCATGGCGAGCCGTTGAAGCGCGATGCCATATGGGCCAGATAACGCGTGCCCAGCGCGATGTTGGTGACCGGGTCGTAGAGGGTGTCGCCGCCGCCCCAGCTCATGCCGTTGCGCCGTGCCACCAGCGCGCCGGTGCTGGGCAGCAACTGCATCAGGCCGCGCGCATCGGCGCCGGAGCGGGCGTCGCTCATCCAGGCGCTTTCCGCGCGCAGGATGCCGTAGGCCCAGGCCGGGTCGATCCCGGCCGCCTCGGCCTGCGGCACCAGGCCATCCTGGCTGGCCAGCGGAAAGCGCAGGTCGTACAGGCGCAACGCGTCGCCGCTGCTGAAGGCGAACACGGCGCGGTCGTACCAGCCACGCTGGTTGGCGAGCGCGGCGGCAACCCGCACGGTGGCCTGGTCGGCGCCTTGCAGGGCACGGTTCCATTCGCGTCGGGCCGGCTTGGGCAGGTCGACCGCGAACAGCTCGAACGCGCGTTGCAGCCCCGGCAGCGTCAGCAGCGATGCCTGCGCCGCGGGATCGTCGGCGAGCGTCAACGGGCAGATCGCGTACGGCTGGCCAAGCGCGTCGGCGGCAAGGAAACCGAAGAAGGTCGCTTCGTCCGCCAGCGCCCGGAATTGCGCCTGCGCCTCGCCGGTGCTGCCCTGCGCGGCCAGCGCGCGGCCGCGGAAATAGCGCCATTCGCCGTCCTCGCGCAGCGTCGCCGGCATCGCGTCGATCGCCGCGATCACGGCCGGCCAGTTCTGCCGCGCCAGGGCCACGCGGGCGCGCCATTCGTAGGTGCCGTCGGTCTGCGCCGCGGCAGGCAGGGCAATCAGCCGCGCCAGCGCCTGGTCGTCGAAATCGGTGGCGTGGAACAAGGCCAGCGTGGCCAGGATATGGTTGCGTTGCGCTTCGCTGAACGGGAAGCGGCCCTGCAGCGCCTGCCACGCCGCATCGGCGGCGGTCGACTGGCGCCGTGCCAGTCGCGTCAGCGCCAGCGTGACCGCGCGGGTATCGCGCGCGCTGGTGCTCCAGTTGGGCGCGGCCGCCACCGCGGCGGCGGGATCGCGCCAGGCCTGGGCCAGATGGAGTGCGGTGGGTCGGTCGGCGGTCGGCAGCCACGACGCCAGGCTGGCGACCGTGCCGGCCTTGCCCGCCTCGGCGGCGCGATCGATCCGCTCCCACAACCGCGCCGTGGTCAGCAAGCCCTGGTCGTGCGCGGCATTCAGCACCGGGTCGCAGGCGCCGGGCAGATCGGGCTTGGCCCACAGCGCGGCCAGATCACGCTGGAAATCGAGCGTGCCGCCGCTGGCCAGTCTTGCCTGCAGTGCGTCGCAGGCCAGCGCATCGCCCAGGCCGGGTTGGTACAGCGCGGTGAAGCCGGCCCAGTCCTTGCGCCGCGCCAGTTCGCGCAGGAAGTCGCGGCGCAGGTCAGCGGCGGGGATGAGGTCGGGATAGCTGGCCAGATAATCCTCGACCGCCGCGCGGTCGATCAGGCGAATGTCGTGCTCCAGCGCCGCCGCCGGCAGGTACGGATACAGCGGGTAATCGTGCAGGCTGGCCGCCAGCGTGCGCCAGCTGGGGTCGCCCTGGCTGGCGGCGGCGTAGGCCTGCTTGAATGCGATGCGCTGCGCATCGGTGGATGCCGCGGCCTGCGCCTGGGGCATGGTCAGCAACGCGCCGGCCAGCGCCAGCAACCCGCAGAAAAAGCGCCGTGGCGCTGCACTCAAAAACATGGAAGCTCCTCTTCGGCCGATCCCCAGTGTAGTGGATGCGCCCCGCACCGCCGCCGTGAAGGCCTTGGCGCCGCGCTGTTAAACTGGTGCGTTCCCGCGCTTCAATCCAGCAAGGATCGGCATGTCCCCATCGTTGCCCCGCTACCGCCCGCAGGTGTTCGCCTGGCTGGGCTTGCTGCTCGCCGCGTTGGCGGTTGCCGCGGGCTGGTGGGCCGAGGGCCGGCCGGTGGCCTTGCCCGATGCGCCGTCGGCGCGGATCTCCTGCGTGTCCTACGCGCCGTTCCGTGAAGCGGGGGAAACCCCGCTCGATCCCCACGCCTTCATCAGCCCGCAGCGGATCGACGCCGATCTGCAGGTGTTGTCGCAACGCTTCGACTGCGTGCGCACCTATTCCCAGGGACAAGGGCTCAGCGCGGTGCCGCGGATCGCCGTGCGCCACGGCATGAAAGTGCTGATGGGCATCTGGCTGGGTGCCGACCCGAAGGCCAATGAGGAACAGGTACGCCTGGGCATCGCCGCGGCCAGGGAAACACCGCAGGCCTTGCGCGGCGTGGTCGTGGGCAACGAAGTCCTGCTGCGCGGCGAACTGTCGGCGACGGCGCTGGCCGGCTACGTGCGTCAGGTGCGCGACGCGGTGGACGCGCCGGTGACCTACGCCGACGTGTGGGAATTCTGGCTGCGCTACCCGCAACTGGCCGCGTCGGTGGACTACATCACCATCCACATCCTGCCGTATTGGGAAGACAAGCCGGTGGCGCCCGAGCGCGCCGTGCAACACGTGGCCGAGGTCTATGCCCGGGTGCAGCAGGCGTTTCCCGGGCGGCGCGTGATGATCGGCGAAACCGGTTGGCCCAGCGCGGGCCGGCCGCGCCAGCGGGCCGCCGCCAGCGTGATCAACGAGGCGCGCTACCTGCGCGAGTTCCTGCGCTACGCGGCGAAGGTGGACCTGCCGTACAACGTGATCGAGGCGTTCGACCAACCGTGGAAGCGGGCGCAGGAAGGCACCGTCGGCGGTTACTGGGGCATCTTCGACGCGCAGGCGAAAGCCAAATTCCCGATGCAGGGGCCGGTGGTGGAAGAGCCGCGCTGGTGGATCGGTGAAGCCGCCGCGGGCGCCGGCGCGCTGCTGTTCGTGCTGGTCGGCGGCTGGCGGCGGCGTTGGCGCGGACGACTGGCGCTGATGCTGGCCGGCTGGGCCAGTGGCGGTGCGCTGGCGTGGCAGGCGCGGCAAATGGCCTACGCCTGCCGCGACGCGTGGGAATGGAGTATCTCGACCATCGCCTGCCTTTGCGCGCTGGGCACCGCGCTGTGGCTGGCGCGCTGGATCGCGGCACGGCTGGATGGCGAGCAGCGGGCGGAACTGCCGATGCTGCCGGTGCGCTTCGGCTGGCTGTTTGTACTGGCTTTCTACGGCTTGCTGCTGGTGTTCGACGGCCGCTACCGCGATTTCCCGCTGGGGCTGTTCGCGTTGCCTTGCGTGGGTTTTGCGCTGGCCGCGTGGCTGAGCCCGCGCGCGGTGTCGGCACTGTTGCTGGAGGCGCGCTTCCTGGCCGTCGCCTTGCTGCTGCTGGGCAGCATCGTGCTGGTACAGGAGCGTGGCCTGAATCCCGCCAGCTGGTTATGGCTGGGACTGAACCTGCTGCTGGCCGTGCCGGTGTTGCTCGGCTGGTGGCGCGCTGCGCGGCGGCGTGGCCTGCCGACGCAACAGGCGTAGGCAGCCGATCAGCAGGGCCAGCGCGCCCGCTTCGAAGCAATAGAGCTCAAGCGCAAACACGCCCAGCGCCGCGGCCAGCCACGCCAGCCATGCGCTTCGGTGCAGCAGAGCCGCAGCCGCGGCGATCAGCGCCGCGATACCGTAGATGTCATGCAGGAAACCCAGCACCAGCCATTGCCGCACGCTGCACCACCACGGGCCGTTGGCGGCGCCGCACAGCTGACCCATCGCGCTGCTTTCGATCAGGCCGTAGCGCAGCACCGCGGCGCCCACGCCCACCAGCGCCAGCAGCAGCCAGGGCAGGGCGGTTCGCCACCGTTGTCCGGCGGTGGTCGTCATTCGCGGTGACCGTTGGCGACGCTGCCGACGTTGGCCGGCAAGCGGATTTCCGCCGCCAGCGGCAGATGGTCGGAGAACGCCTGAGGCAGCGCCCAGACCTTGTCCAGCACGATGCCGGGCGAGGTGATGATGTGATCCAGCGCCCGCCGCGGTTTCCAGCTGGGAAACGTGGGCGTCGCCTGCGCGGGCGGCTGCAGGCTGCATTTGGCGAACAGCCGGGCCATCTCGGTGCTGCCCGGCTCGGTGTTGAGGTCGCCCATCAGCACCGCGTGCGGAAAATCCTGCAGCAGCTCGGCGATGAAGCCCAGTTGCTGCGCGCGGGCCGCGGCGCTGAGCGACAGGTGCGCGATCATCACCGCCAGCGCATTGGGGCCTTCACCGAATTGCGCCAGCAGCGCGCCGCGGCCGGGTATGCGGCTGGGCAGCGGGTAATCCAGCACGGCGTGCGGCTCCATCCGGCTGATCAGGCCATTGGCCGAATGCGCCAGCCGCGCCATCGGTCGGTTGGGCTGGTGGCTCCAGAACGGCATGCCGGCGGTTTCCGCCAGGTAGCGCGTCTGGTTGAGGAAACCCGAACGCAGGCTGCCGGCGTCGGCCTCCTGCAGGCCGATCACGTCGAACTGCGGCAACACCTCGGCCAGCCGGTCCAGGTTGTCCATCTTGCTGCGCCCGGGCAGCACCGCGCTGAGGCTGCGGGTGACGTACTCGCGATAACGCTGCACGCTGCCGCCCGCCAGGATGTTGCAGCTGAGCAGGCGCAAGCGGCGTTCGTTGCCGCTTGCGGGGCTGCTGGTGGTGGGTACGGCGCGGTTCATCGCATCACATCGTGGGAAAGGAGGCGTCGGCGGGCCGATGCGGTGCCAAGCATGGAACAGCAAACGTGAAAGCGTGTGCGCTGGCCGACGCCGGGCTTATTTCCTGGCGGCCAGCTCGCGCTTGGCCAGCCACAGCGCCACCGCAGCCATTTCTTCCTGCGTCTTCACGCCGGTGATGCGGTATTTGCCGTCGACCACGATGGTGGGCGTGCTGTCGACCTGCCAATGGCGGATCAGGTCCAGGTCGCTTTTCATCGCGGCTGTGGCTGCGTCGGAGTTGGCGATGCGCAGGAATTCGGCACGATCCACGCCCTGGCGCGCGTAGAAATCAGCCAGATCGTCCAGCGAGTTGATCGGATAGTTCTGCTTGAACTTGGCGTCGAACAAGGCCTGATGCGTGCGCTCGACCACGCCCAGCTGCTTGGCGGCGTAGTAGGCCCGCGCATACGGCAGCCATTCCGCGCTGAACGGTGCGGGCAGCAGCTTGAATGTCACGCCGGCGGGCAGCTCCTTGCGCAGCTTCTCGGCCATCGGCGCGAAGTGGGCGCAGTGCACGCAGCCGTAGGAGAAGATCTCCACCACCTCGACCTTGCCGTCATTGCTGAGCCGCTGGTTCGGCGCGGGCAAGGTGACGTACTCCGAGCCCTCGGTATAAGGCGCGGGCGTGGCCGGGCCGGGCTGCGCGGTGCAGGCGGCGGTAAGCATGAGGCCGGCGGCCAGGGTCAACACACGCAAGCGGGAAAATGTCTTCATGTGACCTCTCGATATGGGTGGCTTCGCGACCCGCCTCAAGTGCCGGGCGCGACTTACTTGCCGGCGGCTTCCTTCGCCACCAGCCAGCGGGTCAGCTCGACCGTCTGCGCATAGCCGCCGGCGCTGCCAACGGTGTAGCGATACTTGCCATTGACCACCATGCTGGGCGTCTGTTCAATGCCCAGCGCCTTCACGCGCTCATCGGCGCGCTTCATCTTCAGGTTGGTGGCGAACGAGGCGGCCACCGCCTCGAATTCCTTCGGGTCGACGCCGAACGGCGCGTAGACCTTGGCCGCATCGGCGATCGTGGGCAGCGCGCTGGCGGGCTTGAGGCCGGTGCCGGCGGGGTTCATGGCGCTGAGCGCGCGGGTCTTCCACACCGCGTCGTACATGGCGTCGTTGCCCTTTTCGGCCACGCCCAGTGCCTGCGCGGTGAAGTACGCGCGCTGCAGCATCACCCAGTTTTCCGGCGGGTTGAACGAAGCCGGCAGGTAGGTCATCACCGCGTTGGCGGGCAGGCTGGCGGCGATCTGGTTGGCGGTGGCGTGGAACGCGTTGCAGGCGGGGCAGCCGTAGGAAAACACCTCGGTGACCTCGACCTTGCCCGGCTGGCTGGTGGGCTGCGCCGGTTCGATCAGGAAGTAGTTCTTGCCTTCGACCCACTTGCCGTCGTCAACGAACGGCGTGGCACTGCTGGCGACCGGGGTGGCCGCCTCAGGCTCGACGGCGCTCTCCGGTGCTGGCGCGGTGCTGGCCATGGCGGGGGCCATGATGGTGGTGGCGGTCGCCGCCGGTGCTGGCGCCACGCTGGCCGGTGCCGCCGGAGCGGTGGCGGTGGCCGTTGCCACGGGGGCGGCGGTCGGTGCGCTGGTGGTATCGCTGGAATTGCTGCAGGCCGCGAGGGCAAACAGGGCGGCACAGAGAAGCGGCAGACGTTTCAACATGGATCACCTCGACGGGTGTGGCGCAGCGGGAGCAAGCGCCAGAGTGGGGGCCCAAACCGAAAGCGCCGGCACAGGGCCGGCGCACGGGGAATCAGGGTTGGGTGGTCGATTCGGCGTCGGCGCTGTGCAGCCCTTCGATGTAGCTGGCCAGGGCGGCGATGTCCTTGCTGTCGAGCTTGGCGGCGATCGACGGCATGATCTTGGCGTGGGCGTCGTCGCCCCAGGTGGTGCCGTCGTGCCAGGCTTTCAGCGTGGCTTCCACGTACTGCGCATGCTGGCCGGCCAGGTGCGGGTACATCGCGCCGGGGTTGCCGCTGCCGTCGATGGAATGGCAGGCCATGCAGGCCGGGATGTCGCGGCTGGAATCGCCCTGGCGGTACAGCTTCTCGCCGTGCTCGACCAGCGCCTGATCGGCCACGCCGGGCAGCGGCTTCTTGGTGGAGAAGTAGGCGCCGAGGTCATGCATGTCCTGCTCGGAGAGCGGCGCGGCCATGCCCATCATGATCGGGTTCTGGCGCTTGCCCGACTTGAAGTCGGTCAGCTGGCGCACGATGTACTGCTCGCTCTGGCCGGCCAGCTTCGGGTACTGCGCATCGGCGGAGTTGCCATCCATGCCGTGGCAGGCGCCGCATACGGCGGCCTTGGCCTGGCCGGCGGTGGCGTCGCCCGGCTTCACGGCGGCGGGCGCTGCAGCCACGGCCGGCGCGGCGGCAGCAGCCGGTTGGGCGGCCGTGGCGGCGGCAGCCGGCTGGGCATCCTGCGCCAGGGCCGTGCCGGACAGCACCAAGGCAAGGGCTACGGCGGCCCCGAGAACAGCTGGCCGAAAACCGGCGGACCGAAAACTCATACAATTGACTCCCGAGAGACTGCAGACACTGCCGTTGATTGCGCCCATGGGCCCGCGATCGGCAGAAACCGCAGAATTATCCCTGTGCCACCGTACCTTGGTCAAACCATCCCCATGCCGAATCCCTTGCAAGGTGCGCAGTTCGTGCTCGCCGCCCATCGCATCAGCCAGTTGCCCGCCGATCAGGGCGCCGAGGTGGCGTTCGCCGGCCGCTCCAACGCGGGCAAGTCCAGCGCGCTGAATGCGTTGACCAATCACAAGGGGCTGGCGCGTACGTCGAAGACGCCCGGGCGCACGCAGCAGATGGTGGCTTTCAGCCTGCCGCCGACTCAGATCGACGGCGTGTCGCTGGAGCCGCGCCTGATCGACCTGCCCGGCTACGGCTACGCCAAGGTGCCGCTGGAGATGCGCGAGCACTGGAAGCTGGAGATCGACGCCTACCTGCACCAGCGCCGCAGCCTGCGCGGGCTGGTGTTGATCGTGGACATCCGCCATCCGCTGAAGGAATTCGACCGGATGATGCTGGAGTTCTGTTTCGCCACCCAGCTGCCCTGCCACGTGCTGCTGACCAAGGCCGACAAGCTGTCGCGCAACCAGGCCATGCAGGCGCTGGCCGCCTTGCGCAAGCAGTTCGCCGACAACAGCCCGCACGCCACCGCGCAGATTTTCTCGTCCTCCGCCAACACCGGCGTGGACGAGGCGCGCGAAGCGGTGATGACCCTGCTGCGCACGCCGCGCGAAATGGCTCCGGCCCACGACCGCTGACGTCCGCGCTCCGTCATGGCCAAGCTTTATTTCTATTACTCGGCAATGAATGCCGGCAAGACCACCAACCTGTTGCAGGGCGCGTACAACTATCACGAGCGCGGCATGCGCACGCTGATCCTCACCCCGGCGCTGGATGATCGTTACGGCGAGGGCGTGGTTGCCTCGCGCATCGGCCTGAAGGCGCATGCGTGCCGCTTCCGCGCCGAGGAAAACCTGCTGGCGCTGGTGCAGGCCGATATCGCGGCCCACGGTCCGCTGCATTGCGTGTTTGTCGACGAGGCGCAGTTCCTGGCCAAGGCGCAGGTATGGCAGCTCAGCGACGTGGTCGACCAGTTGCGCATCCCGGTGCTGGCGTATGGCCTGCGCACCGATTTCCGCGGCGAGCCGTTCGAGGGCAGCCAGTATCTGCTGGCCTGGGCGGACGAGCTGCAGGAGATCAAGACCATCTGCCACACCGGCAGCAAGGCCACCATGGTGGTGCGCGTGGACGAGCACGGCCGCGCCGTCACCGACGGCCCGCAGGTTGAGATCGGCGGCAACGAGCGCTATGTCTCGGTGAGCCGGGCCGAGTTCAAGAAGATCAACCAAGGCGACGGCTCCATCGAACTGCAGCAGCCCGTGTTGCCGCTGGGCGAGCCGCGATGACGTTGCCGGGCTCACCCGCTGGCGACAATGCTGCCGTTACCTTGACCGACCGCCCACCGTTTTCGCGCATCCCAAGGAATCCCGCATGACCGAGACAAGCCCCGCCTGGCCGCGCCCGTACTGGACCCCGGGCGAAGAGAAAGCCGTGCTGGTGTTCTATGTGTTCGGCAAGTTCGACGCGGAGCTGGTGATCCCGTCGATGCGCTACCAGAGCCCCGGTTTGCCCCAGGGCATCGAGATCCAGCGCTTCCAGAACGCGGTGCTGCGCCAGTGGGATGGTTACCCGTTGCAGGGCGCCTTGGGCGAAATCCTGCACACCGAGAACCCCGAGGTCACCCAGCAGGCGCGCATCGCGCCCGAGGTGCTGGTGGTGCGCGGAGAGATCGACGACCGCAACAGCCTCGACTACCTGCACGACACGCTGGGCGTGCTGGCCGGCCTGCTCGACGTGGGCGGCACCTCGATCCTCGATCCGCAGATCCTGAGCCTGTTCAGCGCCGACCAGTGGCGTCAGCGCTACCTGGTGCCCGGTGGCGCGCCGCCGCGCAATCACGTGCTGATCCTGTGCAACGCCGATGAAACGCCCGACCGCTCCTGGGTGCGCACCCGCGGCATGCGCAAGTTCGGCCGCCCCGACCTCAGCGTGCGCAACGTGCCCGAAAGCGAGCTGGGCCGCGCCGGCAGCATGTGCGAGCGGCTGATGGAATTCCTGTCGATGGGCGGCCATTTCCGTGCCGGCCAGGAACTCGCCGTCGACGGCCTGTCCAGCGACATGGTGGCCGAACCCGGCGGCAGCGCCGACGACCCGCAGTTCAACAACACCCATGTTGCGTTCCACTGGCCTGATTGAGGCCGGTAGGAGCTCACTTGTGGGAGCGGCTTCAGCCGCGATGCTTCTGCTCTGGAGCCCAAAGCAAGAGCATCGCGACTGAAGTCGCTCCCACAGGGTGTGGCCCTACTTTTGGCAGCGCGGGCACCAGAACGTGGAGCGTTGCCCCAGCGTCACCTGCCGGATCGGCGTGCCGCAGACGTGGCACGGCTCACCGCTGCGGCCGTAGACATTGAGCTCGCGAAAGAAATAGCCCGGCGCACCGTCAGGGCTGATGAAATCGCGCAAGGTGGTGCCGCCGCGTTCGATCGCCCAGGCCAGGATACGTTTCACCTCGGCGGCCAGCCGCGCATAGCGGGCGCGCGACACCGTGCCGGCGGCACGGCGCGGGTCGATGCCGGCGGCGAACAGCGCCTCGCTGGCGTAGATGTTGCCCACGCCCACCACGATCGCGTTGTCCATCAGGAACAGTTTCACCGCCGCCTTGCGGCCGCGCGAGCGGCGCCACAGCAGGTCGCCGTCGAAGTCATCGGTCAGCGGCTCGGGGCCGAGGCCGGCAAGCAGTTCGTGGGTTTCGCCCGGCGCCTGCCACAGCAGGCAGCCGAACCGGCGCGGATCGGTGAAGCGCAGGATGCGCGGCGCCTGCGCGATCGTGCGTTCCAGCGCGATGTCCACGTGATCGTGCTTGCCCACCGGCGCGTCCGGCGGCAGTACGCGCAGCACGCCGCTCATGCCCAGGTGCAGCAACGCGCTGCCGGCTTCGGTGTGCAGCAGCAAATACTTCGCGCGCCGTTCCACCGCCTCGATGCGCTGACCGGGCAGCAGGGTGGCGATCTGCGGCGGGATCGGCCAGCGCAAGTCGGGCCGGCGCAAGGTGACGCCCAGCACGCGGCGGCCAATCAGGTACGGCGCGATACCGCGGCGGGTGGTTTCGACTTCGGGCAGTTCGGGCACGGATGTTCCGCCGTCAGTGCAGATCGGTGACGTGGCCGGTGGGCGGCCGCGGCGTGTAGTGGGCGGGGACCAGCGCAACGCGATCACCCACGCGGACGTAGCGCTGCGGACCGGTGACCGAGGTCTCGCCGAATTCGATGCGCTGGCCGTTCAGGGTCAGCACGGCAGAGGGCGGCGCCAGGCCGATCTTCGCGGGCTGGAAATCGGCGGCCGGCCGCCAGCTCAGCACGTTGGCGGCGGCGGTATCGGCCAGTTCGGCGAGGCGCCCGTCATCGGTGCGGCGGGGCGTGCCATCCACGATCCACCAGTGACCATCGCGCTTTTCGTAATGCACCGCTGGCGCGCCAGAAATCGCCAGTGCGATATGGTCGACCGAGGCCGGTTCCAGAGTCAGCAAGCTGCCGGGTGCGGCTTGCGCATCGCGCTGCCACTGCCATCCCGCCACGGCCAGCAGTGCGACCACCACGGCCAGCAGGGCAAGGCGACGGCGACTGGCGCGGGTCATCTCAGCGCCGCCGCCGGCGCCACACGATGGCGCCGCCGATCAGCAGCAACAGCAGCGGCAGCACGATCAGGAAGCCCACGCTGATCGCGTTGAGCCCGCCTTGGGAGATCTGCAGCAGCCGGTCGGGTGCGCCGCGCGGCGGCAGGTTGACCAGCTTGTCGTCGCCCAGCAGCCAGTCGAATACGCGCTCGCCCAGCGCGCGGTTGCCACCGTTGCCCAGGAACGTGTTGGAGAGGAAATCGCCGTCGCCGATCACCACGGCGCGCTGCTCGCTCTTGTCCGGGCTGGGCGAAAGCCGGCTCAGCGCCAGCCCGAAATCCAGCGGCCCCTTCAACTCGCCCGCGGCGGCATCGAAGCGGATATCCGACGTGGCGTCGTTCGCGATCGGCTGGAATTCCGTCCAGCTTTGCGGACCCGAACGCAGGAACGGCGCCACCGCCCAGTCGCGCTGGCTGACCTGCGCCAGCGCCGACGCCTGCGGAAACAGCGTGGTGAAGGTGAAACCGCGGGTGATCGCCTGCGCCGGGTAGTCGCCGCGCGTGATGATGCGCGGATCGTGCAGGCCCAAGGCGGCGCCGGAACCGTCGACCAGCACGCCAGGCAACACGTGGACGCCCAGCACGCTGGCCAGCGGATCGAGGCCCAGTGTGTCGTTCGCCGGCTCGGTCAGCCACAGCAGGTTGCCGCCGCGCTGCACGTAGTCGACCAGGGCCTGCACCGCGCCAGGCGGCAGTGCCACCGTGGGGCTGGCCAGTACCACCAGGTCGGTGTGTTCCGGCACCGCGCTGACCTGGCTGAAATTCAACGGCACCGCGCGCATGCCGCGGCTTTCCAGCTGCGCCATGAACGTGCCCATGTCCGCATTCGCCTTGCCGTCGGCACGCCGCTCGCCGTCGCCGGTGACGAAGGCCACCATGCGGTCGCTGCCGCGGATCAGGCGCTCCAGCGCGTTGGTGAGGCTGCGCTCGGAGAGTTCGTCCAGCCGCTGCTCGCGCTGGCCGTAGCGGATGATCAGCGCGCCATCCACGGTGATGCCCAGCTCGCGCATCGCGGCCGGGTCCTGCTGCGGATCGACAAAGCGCAGTTGCAGGTCGGGCTTCACTGCCTGGTAGCGCTGCAGGAAGCCGGCCACGGTCTGGCGCAGATCACCTTGCGGGCTGGCGTAGCTGGTGATTTCCACCGGGCCATCCAGCCGCGCCAGCACCGCGCGGCTTTGCGCTGACAGGCTGGTGCGGCCGCCGGCGGTCCAATCCGATACATGGGCGAAACGCGTACTGAGAAGGCCCAGCGCGCCGGCGGCCAGCAGCAGCATCAGTGCGAACAGCCAGCCGTCCAGACGTCTGAATAGTGCGCGCATCAGCCGCGCTCCCGCTCGTTGTCGAGCCGTCGCGACGCCAGCGCCAGCGCCACCACGATCAGCAGCACAAACCAGGCAATATCGGCGGTGGAAACCAGCCCGCGCAGCAGTGGTTGCTCATGCGTGCTCATCGCCAGCCAGTTGAGTACGCCACCGTTGATGCCGGCCATCTGTGCGCCCACGTTCACGCTCCACAACGCCAGCGCGATGATCAACGCGGCCGCGGCGGCGATTGCCGGATGCGACGCGAAGGCGGAGCAGGCCACGCCCAGCGCCGCCAGCGCCGCAAGCATCAGCGCCAGCCCCAGCGTGGCGGCGGCCAGCTTGCCCCAGTCCAGATCGGTGGCGTGCGCCAACGCCAGCGGCATAGCCAGCGTCAATGCCAGCCACAACAGCAGCCAGCCCAGCAGCGCCAGGTATTTGCCCAGCACGATGCGCGAGGCGGGCAGGCCGGCGGCAAACAGCAGCGGCAAGGTGCCGTTGCGCCGCTCGCCGGCGATCACCGACATGCCCAGCAACGGCACCACCAGGAAGGACAGCTGGGCCAGCTGGCCCAGTAGCGGCACCGCGACCAGATCGGTGAAACCCGGGCCATCCGGCAACGCGGCGCGCTGCACCTGTCCGGCCAGGAAGCCGCCCAGCAGCAGGGTGAAATTCCACGCCAGCCAGGCCAGCGTCAATGCCGCCAGCACCCAGGCCAGCGGGCGCACCACCATGCGACGCCATTCCAGTCGCGTCACCGCGAACGTACCGGCCACGCCGCCGCTCATGCGGCGCGCGCCGCGGCGTCGCCGTGCATCGCGATCTCGAAGAAGGTGCGTTCCAGCGCCTGATGATCGTCCGCCTGCACCGGGCCGTCGTGGCGCAGGCAGCCGTCGTGCAGGATCGCCACGCGATCGCAGACGGCGGTGACCTCGGCCAGCAGGTGGGTGGACAGGATCACCGCCGTGCCGGCCGCGGCCTGCTCGCGGATCAGCCCGCGCAAGGCCACCGCCTGCACCGGATCAAGCGCGTTCGCCGGCTCGTCCAGCACCAGCAGCTCGGGCCGGTGAAGCAGTGCGCAAGCCAGCCCCAGGCGCTGGCGCTGGCCCTGCGACAGCACGCCGGCCAGGCGGCGGGCCAGTGGCTGCAGGTCGAGACGGTCCAGCACGCGTTCGCGGGCGGCACGCAAGGTGCTGCCGTTCAGGCCGCGCAATCGGCCGTGCGCGTCGAGATGCTCGCTGACGCTGAGTTCTGCCCACACCGGCGCGCGTTCAGGCAACCAGCCGATGCGGCTGCGGGCCAGTTCCGGGTGTTCCAGGAAATCCTCACCACGCAACCGGATGCCACCGCTGTCGGGGCGCAGCGCGCCGGCGATCATCGACAAGGTGGTCGATTTGCCCGCCCCGTTGACGCCCAGCAAGCCCAGCACCTGACCGGCGTGCAGGGACAGATCGAGGCCCCGTACGGCGTGCCGGCCGGCGCGGCGGCGGCTGAGTCGGTCCAGTTGCAGGACGACGGGCGGCGAGGAGGGGATGATCGTGGTCATTGCGTGATTGTCACGGCGCCCCCACTGTTAAACAACAGGGCACGGATGCATGCAGGCTAACGGCCGGTTAGCTTTTTCCGCTTGACCGACTGGTATCATTGTGTTTCGCGCTGGCGCGCTGCCAGTCTCGCGCACGTTGCTCCGTCCACTTCCCGGTATTTTTTCCATGCTCGACGCGGTACTCAATTTCCTCAACGACGGCCTCACCGGCGCCAGTTGGGTGCAGAAGCTCGTTTACCTGCTGATCATGACCCAGCTCACCATCTTCACGGTGACGCTGTACCTGCATCGCAGCCAGACCCATCGCGGCGTGGATTTCCACCCGGCGCTGGCGCACTTCTTCCGTTTCTGGGGCTGGCTCACCACCGGCATGGTCACCCGCGAGTGGGTGGCGGTGCATCGCAAGCATCACGCCAAGGTCGAGACGGCGGAAGACCCGCACAGCCCGATGATCTACGGCATCAAGAAAGTGTTCTGGGACGGCGTCTCGCTGTACCGCGACGCCTGCGAGAACAAGCAGGACATGGTGCAGTACGGTCGCGGCACGCCGGACGACTGGGTCGAGCACAAGCTCTATGGCGCGCACCCGTACTGGGGCCCGGCGCTGATGCTGGTGATCAGCGTGGCGCTGTTCGGCGTGATCGGCGCCGCGATGTGGGCGCTGCAGATGGTGTGGATCCCGTTCTGGGCCGCCGGCTTCGTCAACGGCATCGGTCACTGGGCCGGCTACCGCAACTTCGAGAGCGCCGACACCGCGCGCAACCTGATCCCGTGGGCGTTCTGGATCGGCGGTGAGGAGCTGCACAACAACCACCACGCCTTCCCCAGCTCGGCCAAGTTCGCGCTGCGCAAGTGGGAATTCGACATCGGCTGGGCGGCCATCTGCGGCCTGCGTGCCGTGGGTCTGGCCAAGGTGCTGCGCGTGGCGCCGTCGCTGGACGTGCGCCCCAACGTGCGCCTGCCCGACGCCGACACCCTGAAGGCCGTGCTGACCCACCGTTTCCAGGCCATGACCGACTACTACCGCGGCGTGATCGTGCCCACCCTGCGCGAAGAAGCGACCCACGCCGGCGACAACATCAAATCCATGCCGCGCCGCATGCGTCGCGCCCTGGCCGACGGCGGCCGCTGGCTGGATCAGGACAGCAGCGCGAAACTGCAGGCCGTGCTGGCCCGCCGTCCCACCCTGCAAACCGTCTACGACTTCCGCAACCGCCTCGCGGCCCTGATGGAACAGCGCGGCGCCGACCAGGCGCTGAAGGGTCTGCAGCAATGGATCCACGAAGCCGAGGAGAGCGGCATCCGCGCCCTGCAGGACTTCGCCCAGCGGCTGAAGGGCTACACGGTCGCCAACGCCGCCTGAGCGCTACAGTCATGTTTCAGCAGAACCCGCCGTCTGGCGGGTTTTGTTTTTCCAGGGATCGCCAAGGGGGAAACGGATGGCCTTGCGTGTCGTACTGATCGGCGCCACCGGCGTGTTCGGTTCGCGCATCGCCAGCCAGTTGGTTGGTGACCCACGTTTTCATTTGACACTCGCCGGCCGAAGGAAGGCCAGCCTCGTGGCGTTGCGCGATACGTTGGGGGATGCGTCGGCGCAACTGGCCGTGCTCGACGTGACCGCGCCTGGCGTGGCAGGCGCGATCGCGGCGCTGCAACCACAACTGGTCATCCATGCCGCCGGTCCCTTCCAGCAGCAGGACTATCGTGTGGCTGAAGCCTGTCTGGCCTGCGACAGCGACTATATCGACCTGGCCGACGGACGGGATTTTGTCAGCGGAATTGGCCGTCTGGATGACCGCGCCAGGCAGGCGGGGCGCTTGCTGGTCAGTGGTGCGTCGACCGTGCCAGCGCTCAGCAGCGCCGTGGTGGACAGTTTGTTGCCGCGCTTCGCCACGCTTGAGGTTATCGAGCACGCGATCAGTCCGGGCAACCGCACGCCGCGCGGCGATGCCACGGTGGCGGCCATCCTGGGCTACTGCGGGCGGCCTCTGCAGCTGTGGCGCGATGGCCGCTGGCAACGCGGTCACGGCTGGATGCTGACGCGCCGTCCGGTTTTCCCGTTCGGCCCGCGCTGGGTCGGCTTGTGCGATGTGCCGGACCTGGCGTTGTTCCCGCTGCGCTATCGCGGCGTCCGTACGGTGATTTTCCGGGCCGGGCTGGAGTTGAGGCGCCTGCACTTCGGCACGCTGGCTGCCGCGTGGCTGGTGCGCCTGGGGTTGGTGCGCGATCTGGCCCGCCATGCCCGGGCGTTGCGTCGGGTCAGCGAATGGTTCCTGAGCGCGGGAAGCGACGTGGGCGGGATGCTGGTCGATCTGCGCGGGCGCGACCCGCAAGGGTTGCCGCTGCGGCTGCGCTGGTCGTTGCGCGCGGGGGCGGGTGACGGCCCGCAGATACCCGCTACCCCCGCCGTGGTGCTGGCGCGCAAGCTGGCCGATGGCGGTCTGTCGGCGCGCGGGGCGATGCCGTGCATGGGCCTTTTCACGCTGGAGGAGGCCTTGTCCGCGCTCGATGGCTTCGCCATCGAAACGCAACTGGAAAGGCTTACGGGCTGAAACGCGCGCGCTGCTCGGGCGTGGGTACGAAACAGCTGCGGCGCTGCCCGAAAATCCGGTAGCGATGGCGGGCGATGAAGCGGTAGGCCGGGTCGCTGATGCCGCGTGGCACGCTGCCCACGACATTGCCCAGCCAGCGCCAGCGCCGCTGGCCCAGGCCGCGAAGGACTCGCACGATCGCACGGGTATCGGTGTAGCCCCGGCCCTCGTCGACCAGCAGGAACGAAAGGGGCGAATCCGGGTTCAGCCCGTGCGCCGCCAGCAGCTCGCGGCCGTACGCCGATTGCATCGCGGCAAAGTGATAACGCCCCGCGCGGTCGTGCTTCAGCAGGAAGTTCACCCAGCGGCTGCACAACAGGCAGATGCCGTCGAACACGATCACGGGTGCAGCGGCCTGGGGAGCCATCAACTGACGGCCTGCGGAGCCGTTGGCTCCAGCCAGCCCTGGTAGGCCAGCAACTGGCCCAGCCACGGCAACCGCACGTCGACGCTGAAGTGGTAACGCCCGTCACGGACTCCGCTGCGCGAAAGTACGCGGCCGTGCAGGGCGCGCGGACAGGGCAGGCCGAAAATATGCAGGCTGCGCAGTTGCCAGTCGATGGCTTCGCCATCCCGGCGCAAGGCAAAACCCAGCCTGGCCGGTCCGAGGCGCTCATACAGAAAGGGCGAGCCGGTACGTCGTCCCAGGGTCGAACGCATCTGCCGATTGGCGAAACGGCGGGTCCAGACTTCGTTGCCGTTGTGGCGTTCGATGGTCAAGGCGAGTGCCTGCGCGCGGCCGGGCGGCGGCAAACCCAACAGGCGACGCAACCCGCGTGCAGCGAGATGGTTGTCGCCGGTGATGTCGGCGACACCATTCGCGTGCAGCACGGGCGATGCGCCATGCATGGCCTGCACGGCGGGTGGCAGTTGCCGCCAGCACGCGTCACCGAGCAAGTCGGGAAACAAGGCGGTCATCGGGGCTGCGCTCATCCGGCGATGATGCGAGGCTGGCGTCGGTCCGGCAAGCGGACAAAGAAAACCCGCCACGAGGGCGGGTTTTGGGTGTTTCACTGGATCCCAGCTTTCGCAGGGATGACGTTCCGGCAAAGGCGTTCGCGCGATGCGCGAACGCGCCGTCACGTCACTTGATCTTGCCTTCCTTGTAGATCACGTGCTTGCGCACCACCGGGTCGTACTTCTTGAACTCGAACTTTTCCGGCGTGTTCTTCTTGTTCTTCTTGGTGGTGTAGAAGTGGCCGGTACCGGCCGAGGAGATCATGCGGATCTTGTCTTGTGTCTTGTTAGCCATGGCTCAATCCTCAGACCTTTTCGCCGCGGGCGCGCATTTCGGCAATCACGGCTTCGATGCCATTCTTGTCGATCGTGCGCAACGCATGGTTGGAAACGCGCAGTTTGATCCAGCGATTCTCGCCGGGGACCCAGAAGCGGCGCTCATGCAGGTTGGGCAACCAGCGGCGACGGGTCTTGTTGTTGGCGTGCGAGACGTTGTTGCCGCTCTGCACACCCTTTCCGGTGACTTGACATACACGGGCCATGACGACCTCCGTTGAATGGCTTTTTTGAAGCCTGATTTGCCGCCCGTTGGCCAGGGCAGCATCGGCCCAGCGGCGCCTGGGCGCCCCGCGATGCTGGAGGTGGTGCTGTCGCGTGTCGTGAATCCGCATCGCGTGGCGGATGGCCCAAAGCATCAGGTCGACGTGGCGAGCCGCGTATTCTCCCAGAAAAACAGGGCAATGCGCAATCATCGGTGCGGAATGCGCGTGCGCGAGTGGGGGATGTATGGAACAATCAGCCCCTTTGAATCGACGCAAGCGCGTTCCAAGGGATTTCCGATGGCAGAAGTAGTCAACAACGGCCAGGCCAATGGCCAGGGCAGCCAGCCGCAACTGATGTTGCAGAAGATCTACGTGAAGGATGTCTCGTTCGAGGCGCCCAATGCGCCGCAGGTCTTCCAGGCCATGGGCGAGAACGAGCAGCTGCAGCCGCAGATCCAGCTCAACGTGGGCCAGAAGGCCACCGACCTGGGCAACGACCTGTACGAAGTGGCGCTCAGCCTCACCCTGACCTGCACGCTGGGCGATCGCACCGCGTACCTGGCCGAGGTGGAGCAGGCTGGCCTGTTCGGCATCGCCGGTTTCAGCGAGGAAGAGCACGCCGGCATCATCGGCAGCTACTGCCCGAACCTGTTGTTCCCGTACGCGCGCCAGGTGATTTCGTCGCTGGTGCTGGAAGGCGGCTTCCCGCCGTTCCTGTTGCAGCCGATCAACTTCGACGCGCTTTATGGTGAACAGCAGCGCCGCATGCAGGGCGGCGACGAGGCCCCGACCACGCTCAACAGCTGAGTCGAAAATGGCTGATCTCCCGACCATGGTCGTGCTCGGCGCCGGCTCCTGGGGCACCGCGCTGGCCGCGCTGAGTGCGCGCAACGGGGTGCCTACCCGCCTGTGGGGGCGCGATGCCGCCGCGCTGGCGGCGATCGCGCAAACCCATCGCAATCAGCGTTACCTGCCGGATGTGGAACTGCCGCCGGAACTGCGTTGCGAGAGCGACCTGGCTGCGGCCTTGCGTGGCGCGGACATCGTGTTGATCGCGGTGCCCAGCCACGCCTTCGCCTCCATGCTGGCCGAGGTGGCGCCGCTGCTGGATGCGGGCAGCGCGATCGCCTGGGCCACCAAGGGTTTCGAGCCGGGCACGGGTCGCTTCCTGCACGAGCTGGTGGCGGAACATTTGCCGGGCCGTGCCACCGCGGTGGTCACCGGTCCGTCGTTCGCACGTGAGGTGGCGGCTGGCCTGCCCAGTGCCGTCACCGTGCATTCGGAAGACGAGGCCTTCGCGCGGCAACTGGCCGGCCTGTTGCACGCGCCGAACCTGCGCGCGTATTCGGGCAGCGACGTGCTCGGTGGCGAGCTCGGCGGCGCCATGAAGAACGTGCTGGCCGTGGCCACCGGTATCGCCGACGGCATGGAGCTGGGCCTGAACGCCCGCGCCGGCCTGATCACCCGCGGCATGAACGAGATGCTGCGCCTGGGCATGGCCCTGGGTGCGCGCCCCGAAACGCTGATCGGCCTGTCCGGCCTGGGCGACCTGGTGCTGACCTGCACCGGCGACCTGTCGCGCAACCGCCGTCTCGGCCTGGCATTGGGCCGCGGCGTGGCGATCGACGAAGCCCTGCGCCAGATCGGCCAGGTGGTGGAAAGCATCCTCACCGCCGACGAAGTGAACCGCCTGGCACTCAAGCACGGGCTGGATCTTCCCATCAGCGCGGCCGTGCACGCCGTGCTGCACGGCGAGGTCACCCCGGTGGATGCGTTGCGCCGGCTGATGGCGCGCGAACAGAAAGCGGAATACCCGCCGGGCCTGTTCCGCACCCACTGATCAAACCGCGGCCAGCCGCCCACGTTAGCGCGAAAACGTGCCGCGTGCTCGCGCCGACCGAACCCTGTTTCCGGTGAGTGGCAAGTGTGCCGCCAATGCGCGGCGCGCCTGCTAAGCTCAATGTTTTGCTTGTCGCCATGGACCGCATGCGCATGCAGCAACCGGACGGGAAACAGCGCGCCGGCGGCGCGTCAGCCAACGCTGACGACACGCTTCCGTTAGCGTGGCGACGACTGCTGGCCAAGCCGCGCGTGGCGGCGGCCGACGAGCCGGTCGTGCTCGGCTTTTTCCTTGAAGTGATCCCGCAGGACAACGCCTCCTTCGCTTGCATGGATGCCGCGCCGGTGTTGCTCACCGTGGCCGAACACGGCCGATACGCGCGCCCGGTTCCATTGGACAGCCGCCATCTGGTGCAGGTGACGTTGGCGCCGCACGAACAGCGCCTGGCCGCCACCGTGCTGGGCCTGCCGCAGAGCGTGCGCAAGGGACGCAGCTATGCGCGGCTCAGCGGTCACGTGGGCGACACCCTGCTGGCCGAGATGCTGGATACCGCGCCCTGTTTCCTGGGCGGCCTGGGCGGTTTGCGGCTGTCGCGCAGCCGGCCGCATCCGCTCAACTGGCATTGGTCGATGGCGCCCGACGGCAGCCAGCGCCTGCTGCCGTTGCTGCCCAACAGCCAGCGGCTGCTGCGCATCGATGCCTTGTGGTACCTCGACGCCGAACATGCGGCGCTGGGTTTGCTGGACGCCGCGGCGGAGGAAACCCGCTGGCTGGAATTGCCGCCGCTGAAACCCGAGGACGGACATCGCCTGCGCGACCTGCTGCCGGCCAGCCGGCTGGCCACGCGGCTGCCGCCGCCGCAGGTTTTCGGCGAGATGCGCCGATCCGAACTGGCGCCGAAACCGGTATTGACCCTGCACGCACTGACCCGCCATGCGCGCCTGGCCGCCGGCACGCCGCCGCTGGCCTATGCGCGGCTGGCCTTCGACTACGCCGGCGAGCGGCTCCCCGGCCGCGGCGGCGAGCCGCTGGTGCGGCGCGTGCGCGACGGCCAGCTGGTCGAGATCACCCGCCGCCGCGCGGAAGAACTCTCCGCCATGGAGCAACTCGAACGCGCCGGGCTCACGCCGGGCGTGGATACCGAGGGCCTGCCCTGGGACGTGGCCGAAACCCTGCCCGAGGACGCCTGGCTGTTCCCCGGCACCGGCCACGCCGGCGCGCTGGAGGTCAACACGCCCGCGCGCTGGCTGGCGCTGCGACCCCGGCTGGAGGAGGAAAACTTCCAGCTGGAATACGCGCCCAGCTTCCCGTTCGAGGTGCTCGAAGGCCCGGTGCGCTGGTACGGCCAGGCGGTGGAAGACGCCGACGATCATGCCTTCGACCTGGAGGTCGGCATCGAACTGGACGGCGAGCGCCACAGCCTGCTGCCCGCCGTGGCGCAGGCGCTGGCCGAGCACCAGTTGAACCTCAGCCCCGCGCCGAACGAGCCGGAGGATGCGGTGTGGTACGCGCCGGTCGATGCCCGTCGTCGCGTGCCGGTGCGACTGAAGGAATTGCGCGGCCTGCTGGCGCCGCTGGCCGAATACCTGGAGAAACCGCGCCAGAAACTGCACCTGCCCAAGGTGCAGGCCGGCCGGCTGGAAGAGCTGGCCGCGGCGATGCCCGGTGGCGGCACGCTGGATGCGCCCGAGCCGCTGTTCGGTTTTGCCGCGCGCCTGCGCGATGCGGCCGAGCGCGCCAGCGATGTCGTGCCCGAAGGACTCACGGTGGAACTGCGCCCGTACCAGCGCGAGGGGCTGCGCTGGCTGAACGCGCTGGCCGAAGCCGGCGTGGGTGGCGTGCTGGCCGACGACATGGGCCTGGGCAAGACGTTGCAGCTGATCACCCACCTGCTGTCGCTGAAACAGCACGGCACGCTGACCCAGCCAGCGCTGGTGGTGGTGCCGACCAGCCTGATTCCGAACTGGCAATCGGAAATCGCCCGCTTCGCGCCGATGCTGCGCGTGCTCACCTTGCACGGGCCGCAACGCGCCGAGGAATTCACCCAGCTCGGCGACCAGGACATCGTGCTGACCAGCTACGCCTTGCTGCCGCGCGATGTGGTTGCGTTGAGAAAGCAGGCCTTCGCGCTGATCGTGCTGGACGAGGCCCAGCAGGTGAAAAACCCCCGCACCCAGGCGCGCCGCGCACTGCTGAGCCTGCGTGCACCGCGCTTCGTCTGCCTCACCGGCACGCCGCTGGAAAATCATCTGGGTGAACTGTGGTCGCAGATCGATCTCGCCGTGCCCGGCCTGCTGGGCGACGAGGGCGCGTTCCGCCGTCATTACCGCGTGCCGATCGAGAAACAGCGCGACGAGGAATGCCAGCAGCGGCTGAACCTGCGGCTGGCGCCGTTCATCCTGCGCCGCACCAAGGCGCAGGTGGCCACCGAGTTGCCGCCCAAGACCGAGATCACCCGCCGCGTGGTGATGGAAGGCCGCCAACGTGATTTGTATGAAGGCCTGCGCCTGGCGCTGACCGAGGAACTGCGCGAGGTGATCGCCCAGCGCGGCATCGCCCATTCCGGCATCGTGGTGCTGGATGCGCTGCTGAAGCTGCGGCAAGTCTGCTGCGACCCGCGGCTGGTGAAGCTGGAGGCGGCGCAGGGCGTGCACGAGTCGGCCAAGTTCGAGCTGCTGATGGATATGCTCCCCGCGCTGATCGACGAAGGCCGCAAGGTGCTGCTGTTCTCCCAGTTCACCGGCATGCTCAAGCTGATCGCCGCCGAGCTCGATCGCCGCCACATCCCCTACGTCACCCTCACCGGCGACACCCGCGACCGCGCCGAGCCGGTGCAGCGGTTCCAGAATGGTGAAGTGCCACTGTTCCTGCTTTCCCTGAAAGCCGGCGGCGTGGGCCTCAACCTCACGGCGGCCGACACCGTGATCCACTACGACCCGTGGTGGAACCCCGCCGCCGAAGCGCAGGCCAGCGACCGTGCGCACCGCATCGGCCAGGACAAGCCGGTGTTCGTGTTCCGCCTGATCACCAGTGGCACGGTGGAAGAGCGCATCGAGGAACTGAAAGCACGCAAGGCCGAGCTGGCCGACGCCGTGCTGGAAGGCGGTGGCACCCGCGAAAAGCTCAGTTTCGACCAGCTCGATCTGGATACGTTGCTGGCACCGGCGGGTTGAGCGTCGGGCCAACCTGGCGCGGGGCTACTTTTCGGGCAAATCGGCCTTGTATTGCTCCCGCAACGCGGGCGACGGTGCCTGGACGCGCTCAAGCACGCCGACTGTAACGGTGCCCTGCAATCCTTCGAAGAACCTCTCGGCCTCCTTGTGGATTTTCCGCGACAGGGAAAAGGCGCCCTGCGGAAGTGGCGTCAAACCGTCGATGTAAACCATGTTGCCGCCGACGGCCGCGCTACGGTCCAGCGGCTCCACTTCCCGCACGAAGCGGCGGGTTGCCCGGTCCCCGGCGACGCTGTCGCCATAGGTCTTGCGCAGCTTCAGGTAAATCTTCGAGGCTTCCGAAACGTCGCTTCGCGAACTGCCAAGCACGGCTGTCGTGTAGTCGCGCACGAAATCGCTGTTCTTGCGCTCCGCTGCCAGCGCCAGCCATGCGATGCCCAGCGGCCGATCGGCTGCGATGCCGGCGATGTCGCCATTGACGTAGGCCAGCCCGAGCGCGTGCTGCGCGTCCTTGTTGGCCCAATAGGCCGCTTCCTTGAGCATCTTGACGGCTTGATAAGGATGCTGGCGTTGCAGGTGATATCGCGCGCGGCAGGCGTAGTACTCGCCGGGGAGGAAGCGCTCCCAGCCGCTCATGCAATAGACGCGTTCCTGCGCTGGTGCCGTGGCTGGACCAGCCGCCGCGGAGGCTTTCTCCGCGCTGGCACTCCACGCCATCGATGGCATGCAAACCACCATGCCCAGGACCAGTACGCCGGACCAGTACCTTTTCATGGAACCTCCTTGTGACCTGCCCGAATGAGGCCTGCCAGGCCAAGCGGTCACGGCAAGGGGCGCCGTGACGCGTTTCATCCTACCTCGTCCGGAGAAGCCGCCGGCGGGGTGTGCGTGCTACCGGGTGGCGCCGTCGCGGTGCCCGGCAGGGCGCGGAGTCACGGTTGCGGCGGTACACGCGTGCGCAGCAACGCATCCACCGACTGCTGCCACTGCGGCGACCCGGGCTCCGATTGCGGCGCTTCCTGCCCCAGCTTGTGTTGCACGGCCTGGTTCCATTCGGCGGAGCCGTGATCGGGGCCGTGGCCGTTGTCGCTGATGGCCAGTGTGCGGTCGACCCACGCGTACCAGCCGGGCGAGCCCAGCGCGGCATTCGCCGGTGGGGTGTTGGCTGGCTGGGTTTGCTGTGCGGCGGTGGGCGCGTCGGCCGGCGGCGTGGGCGAGCACGCCGTCAGCAAGAGCAGCAGGGGAATACAGGCGACGAATCGGCGCATGGTCATTCCTGTGGCGGAGGGCGGCTTCGAAGCCTAACCGAGCGGCCTGCGCAGAGAATTAATTTTTCATCAGCAAGCCGTTGCCGGTTGCGGTGTTCAGTTGCGCGCCGCAACCTCGTCGATGTGCAGCAGCAGGTCGGCCGGGTCGTCGTACACGCGGAAGGCGCCCGACTCCTGCAGCTCGCCGCGGCCGTAGCCGCCGGACAGCACGCCCACGCCCAGCGAATGCGCGCGCTGGGCCGCCAGCATGTCCCACACGCTGTCGCCGATCACCAGCGACTGGTGGATGTCCACGCCCAGGCGGCGCGCCGCGGTCAGGAACAGGTCCGGGTCGGGCTTGGCATGGCGCACCTGGTCGCGGGTCACTACGTGCACCTTGGCCGGGTCGACGCCCAGCGCCTCCAGGTTGGCCGCGGCGGTCGCCATGCGTCCGCTGGTGGCGATGGCCCAGGGGATGTCCTGCGCGGTGAGGTAATCCAGCAGTTCGCGCGCGCCGGGCAGCGGGCGTATGGCGCTTGCCGCGTGTTGGCGGTTGTAGGCCTCGGCGTGCCACTTACGCAGTCGCGCGAGGCGCTCTTCGGTGATTTCCAGCCCGGTTTCGCGCAGCAGGATATTGGCGAACAGGCCGCCGCTCATGCCGATCTTGCGGTGGATGCGCCACACCGCCAGCTCCACGCCTTCGCGCTCCAGCGCTTCCTTCCAGGCCAGCACGTGCTGGTAGACGCTGTCGACCAGCGTACCGTCGAGATCGAACAGGAAAGCAGTGTCGCTGCGTGGCATCGGGGTTCTCCAGTGAGTAGTCGACGCCAGTATGACGGTCAGGCGATGAGCGCGGCGACAACAAGGCGCGTGCGATCGCGATTGGCCGTCCAGACGGGCCGATGGTCGCGGGTCGATGCCGGCCTCAGGCTTGCCATCAGCGTGGTTTCAGCGCATCCGGCGTGGTCCTGATAGCGCTGTCAATTTTGCCCGGGAGAAGCCCACAAGGCGTGCCCGGTTTCCTGCATCGCCAGCGCGGCGGCGCCCAGCAGGCCCGGTTCCGAATGGGTGATCGCCACCGTGGGCACCTGCTCCATGGTGTCGCGGAAGCGGCCCTTGGCCTCGAAGCGCTCGCGGAAGCCGCCATGCTGCAGCCACGGCAGCAGGCTCGGCAGTACGCCGCCGGTGAGGTAGACGCCGTCCCAGCCGCCCATGGTCAGTACCAGGTCGCCGGCCACGCTGCCGAAAATGCCGGCCAGCGTCTCCACCGTGCGCACGCACAGCGGGTCTTCGCCGGAGACGGCGCGGGCGGTGATGTTTTCCGGCGTCAGTTCCTCGACCGGCTGGCCTGCGATGTCGGCCAGTGCAAGGTAGAGGTTGACCAGGCCGTTGCCGCAGATCATGCGTTCGTTGGAGACGCGACCGAAGCGCTGGTTGAGCCGGTGCAGGATCTCCACGTCTTCGGCAGTGTGCGCCGCGAAGCCGGCGTGGCCGCCCTCGCTTTCCAGCACGCTGCAGCTGCCGTCACGCAGCAACAGTCCGCCCACGCCCAGACCGGTACCCGGCCCCATCACCACGAAGGTCTGCGAGGCATGACTGCCCAGCCGGGGCAGTGGCGGCGCACCCACGGTCACCAGGTCTTTCGGGGTCAGCAGGGTCACGGCCATGCTCTGGGCGGCGAAGTCGTTCACCAGCCGCACCGAGTTCATGTCCAGCTTGTCGCGCAGCAACTGCGCCGAAACCGCCCAGGGGTTGTTGGTGATCTGCACCGTCTCGCCGTCGGCGATGCGCCCGGCAGCGGCGATGATCGCGTGCTTCGCGCTGAAGCCGGTGTCGGCGAAATACTGCCGGATCGCCTCGGCCAGGGTGTCGAAATCCTTTACCCGGTAGCGGCGGATGCTGTCGGTCAGCAGCGGCGCGGTCAGATCGGTGTCCGCCAGTGCGAAACGCACGTTGGTACCACCGAGATCGGCGAGCAAGGTCGGGGTACGGCTGGGCTGACTCATGATCTTCCTGACGACGGGAAAACCCCTAGCGTGCACGTTGCGGCGGCTGTTCGTCCAGTGTTTTACCCAACCATACGTGGTGGAATGGGCCTTGAAGGCCTTCCAGTCGCCGTTTCAGGGGCGCCGTTTTGCGCCCTGGCGCTAAAATGGCGGTTATCGATTTCGCGAGCCCACACCCATGAATTTCCCCGCCGTCCGCATGCGCCGCATGCGTCGTGACCCCTTCTCCCGCGCCTTGATGCGCGAGCACACCTTGCTGCCCAGCGACCTGATCATGGTGGCGTTCGTGATCAACGGCGAAGGCCAGCGCGAAGCCGTGCCCTCGATGCCGGGCGTGGAGCGGCTGTCGATCGACGAATTGCTGAAACTGGCCGGCGAATGCGTGCGGTTGGGCATCCCCGCGCTGGCATTGTTCCCGTCGCCGGGCGCCGCGGTGAAAAGCGAGGACGCCGCCGAGGCGTGGAACCCGGATGGCCTGATGCAGCGCGCCACCCGTGCGCTGAAAGCTGCCTACCCCGATCTGGGCCTGATCGGCGACGTGGCGCTCGATCCGTACACCACGCACGGCCAGGACGGCCTGATCGATGCGGACGGCTACGTGATGAACGAGCCCACCGTCGAGGCGCTGGTGAAAATGGCGCTGGCGCAGGCCGAAGCCGGCATGGATTTCGTGGCGCCCTCGGACATGATGGATGGCCGCATCGGCACCATCCGCGACGCGCTGGAGGAAGCCGGCCACATCCACACCCGCATCCTGGCCTATTCGGCGAAATATGCCTCCGCGTTCTACGGCCCGTTCCGCGACGCGGTGGGTTCGTCGGCCAACCTGGGCAAGGGCAACAAACACACCTACCAGATGGACGTAGGCAACAGCGACGAGGCGCTGCGCGAGGTGGAGCTGGATATCAGCGAGGGTGCCGACGCGGTGATGGTGAAGCCGGGCATGCCTTACCTGGATGTGCTGCGCCGGGTTAAGGACGCTTTTGGCGTGCCCACGTTCGTCTATCAGGTCAGCGGCGAATACGCGATGTTGAAGGCGGCCTCGCAGAACGGCTGGCTGGACGAGAAGGCGGTGGTGCTGGAGTCGCTGACGGCGATGAAACGGGCGGGGGCTGATGCGATTCTGACGTACTACGCGATCGACGCGGCGCGGTGGTTGCGCGGGGAGTGAACTCCGCCCACTGGCACAATGGATCGCGAGCGGGAGCGCTTCAGTTTTATTTCTCAGGGAAGTTCATGGAATACACGATGGCCGAGATTTTCCAGCCATGATCGGTGCGGACCAGAAGCCAGGATTCGCTTCCGATGTTTTCTGGATTTCCATCGCTTTCGAAAACAAAATCGAAACGGTTGGGGTGAGGGGGACTTTCCGCGGCGCACTACATGCGGAAGGTCAGGGTTCGAATACTTCGACTTGAGCCATCGCATTGCGAGCATGGTGCGGCGCTAAGGCGCGCCGCCGCGCGGCCCGGTCAAGCGAATCTCGTACACATGCGGCCAGCGTTTGCCGGTGACGAACAGCCGGTCATGCGTGGCGTCGTAGGCGATGCCGTTGAGCACGTCGTTGGCGGGGTCGGGTGTGTCTTCGGGTCGCGGTGCCAATCCGCTCAGGTCGATCCAGCCGACCACCTTGCCGCTGGACGGGTCGATGCGGGCGATGCGCTGGGTCAGCCACACGTTGGCGTAGATCTGGCCGTTCACCCATTCCAGTTCGTTGAGGTTGGGCAGCGGATCGCCGTCGGCGGTGACGTCGATGCTGCCGACCTGCTGCAGGGTTTCCGGATCGAGCCGGCGCAGGGTGGGGGTGCCGTCGCTCATCAGCAGGTGCGTGCCGTCGCTGGTCAGTCCCCAGCCTTCGCCGGAGTAGCTGAAGCGCGCCAATGGTTTCAGCGTGGCCAGATCGAAGACGAAGCCTTGCTGGCCGCGCCAGGTGAGTTCGATCAGGCGATCCTTCCAGGCGACGATGCCTTCGCCGAAAAACCCCGGCCCCGGCGTGGCCTGCTGTTGCAGCACCTTGCCGCTTTGCAGGTCCACCTTGCGCACGAAGGATTGCCCCACGTTGCCGGTGCCTTCGTACAAATAGCCGTCCAGATAGAACAGGCCCTCGGTGTAGGCGTGGGTGTCGTGCGGCCACGTGTGCGTCACGGTGTAACCGTAAACCGGCACGTTGCCGGCGGCAGCCGTCGCGCCGACGAGCGAAGTGCCAAGCAAGGCGATAACCATGGCGAGTCGTTTCATGGCGCCATGATGCCGGAGCCGTGCGCCGCTGTGTCAGTGACGGGTCACCCCGGCCGGGGCGGCGCATGGAATAATCGAGGCTTGCGACGAAGCCGGGATACGCGTGGAAAGTCACCAATTTTTGCAGACGGCGGTGGTCTTTCTGCTGGCCACGGTCATTGCCGTGCCGTTGACCAAGCGGTTCCGGCTGGGCTCGGTGCTGGGCTATCTGCTGGCCGGCGTGGTGATCGGGCCGCCGTTGCTGGGGCTGGTCAGCGATACCGAGGGCGTGGCCACGATCTCCGAGTTCGGCGTGGTGCTGATGCTGTTCGTTATCGGCCTGGAGTTGTCGCCGCAGCGGCTGTGGGTGATGCGCCGCTCGGTGTTTGGCACCGGCTTGCTGCAGGTGGTGGCCACCAGCATGGCGATCGGCGCGGTGGCGTATTACCTGTTCGGCCTTACCGGCAAGGCGGCGGTGATCGTGGGCGGCAGCCTGGCGCTGTCCTCCACCGCGTTCGGCCTGCAGATCCTGGCCGAGCGCAAGGAGGCCGGCTCTGCCTACGGGCGCCAGGTTTTCTCGATCCTGCTGTTTCAGGATCTGGCCGCTATCCCGTTGATCGCCGCGGTGCCGTTGCTGGCCTCGTCGACGGCGCAGAGTTTCGACCTGCTGGCGATCGCGCGCACGGTGGCGGTGATCGTGGCAGTGGGCGTGGGTGGTCGCTACCTGTTGCGGCTGGTATTCCGTTTCGTGGCGCGCGCCGATTCGGTGGAGGTGTTTACCGCCACCGCCTTGCTGGTGGTGATGGGCGTGGCCTTTCTGATGGAGCTGGCGGGGTTGTCGGCCACGCTGGGCGCGTTCCTGGCCGGCATGCTGCTGGCGGATTCGGAATACCGGCACGAGATGGAATCCAACATCGAGCCGTTCAAAGGCCTGCTGCTGGGGCTGTTCTTCATCAGCGTGGGCATGTCGATGGACTTGTCGCTGCTGCTGAAACGGCCCGGGCTGATTTTCGGCCTGGTCGCGGCGTTGCTGGTGCTGAAGGGCCTGCTGCTGTGGCCGCTGGGTCGTTTGCTGGGCGGGCTCAACCGCTCGGACACGCTGCGCCTGGTGGTGCTGCTGGCCTGCGGCGGCGAATTTGCGTTCGTGGTGCTGCGCCTGGCGGCGGAGAAGCACCTGATCGCCGTGGCCCAGCGTGATGCCTTGGTGCTGACGATCACGCTGACCATGGCGCTGACGCCGCTATTGGTGGTGCTGGCGTCGCGGGGCCTGCAGCGTGGGCCGAAAAAGCCTTCGCGCGAGTTCGACGCGATCGATACCGATACGCCGCGGGTGATCATCGCCGGCTTCGGTCGCATGGGCCAGATCATCGCCCGCGTGCTGCGCGCGCAGGGCATTCCGTTCGTGGCGCTGGAGCATTCGGCCGAGCAGGTCGATGTCTCGCGCCGCTTCGGCACCATCAACCTGTTTTTCGGCGACCCCGCGCGGCCGGAGCTGTTGCGCGCGGCGCAGGCGGAAAAGGCCGAAGTGTTCGTGTTGGCCACCGACGACCCCGAAGCAAACCTGCGCACGGCGCGATTGGTGAAGCGGCAATACCCGCACCTGAAGATCATCGCCCGCGCGCGCAATCGCCAGCACGTGTTCCGGCTGATGGACATGGGCGTGGACGAGCCCATCCGCGAAACCTTCCATTCCAGCCTCAAGATGACCCTCAAGACGCTGGAGGCGCTGGGCCTGACGGATGAATTCGCGGTCGACCGGGTGGAGCGGTTTCGCCGCTACGACGAGGACCTGCTGAAAAAGCAGGCACTGGTCTACGACGACGAAACCAAGCTGATACAAAGCACCCGCGATGCGCTGGTCGACCTGCAGAAGCTGTTCGAAGCCGATGCGGAGCCGGGGGCGGAACGGGAGCGCGAGAAAGGCACGGTGCGGCCCGAGGAGTCCTGAGGGAAGGAGTCAATCAACGGCAGCGTTTAGCCGTCCAAAACGCTCTGCTTGCAGCATAAAGGCAAGAGCGCCCTCATCCGCCTGCGGCACCTTCTCCCGCGCAGCGGGAGAAGGGAAGACGGTGCTCAGTCGGCCGGTTGTGCCGGCTGGCGCAGGGTCTGTCGCACGCTGGGGATGGCGCTGGCGCGGGCGGCCAGTTCGTGGGCGATGTCGATGTAACCCAGTTGCCGCGCTACGTCGGCGGCGGTGCGGCCGAACGCGTCGGCCGCGTTGCGATCGGCGCCGCGTGACAGCAATACGCGGGCCGGCGGCAGCAGGGCGTGCATCGCGCAGGCATGCAGCGCGGTGACGCCGCGCTGGTCTGCATGCCCGGCGCGCGCGCCGGCTTCCAGCAGCACCGGCACCAGTGCGCCGATGTGGGTGGCGTCGCATTCGCTGCCCGGCCGCAACTGCGCGCCCAGCAGCAACAGCAGCGGCGTCATGCCTTCGTTGTCGGCGCGGTTGATGTCGGCGCCGTGCTTGAGCAGCACGTCGAACAGGCGCCGTGCCCGCAGGCTGTCGTTGTGCTCGAAACCGAACTGCGCCGCCGCATGCAAGGCGCCACGTCCGCGCGCATCGACGGCGCCGAGTTCGGCGCCCGCCTCCAGCAGCATTTCGACGATCTCCGGATAACCCATCGCGGCGGCCACCATCAACGCGGTCGCTTCGTTGGGCAGACGCTGGTCGACGGCCACGTCGCGTTGCAGCAGCAAATTGACCAGGACTTCGCGGCGCGCCGCCACGGCGGCGCCCAGCGGCGTTACGCCATTGCTGGCGGCCAGCGTGGCATCGGCACCGGCATCGAGCAGGTGGTTGGCGATGTCGCGATGGCCGGCGCCGCAGGCGTGCAGCAGCGCGGTGGCGCCGTGCGGGTCGGGCGTGTCTACGGCGAAGCCGAGTTCCAGCAGCCGCTGCACCGCGGCGGTGGCGCCGGCGGCTGCGGCCAGCGGCAGGTCGCCGGCGCGCAGCGGGCGTCGCGGCAGGCGCCAGTCGGCCCAGTTCAGCCAGCGCTCGATGGCGGGGTCTTCCAACGCCAGGCCCAGCGGGGTTTCGCCGTTGGCGTCGGCGGCCTCGGGGTTGCCGCCATGGGCGATCAGCAGGCGCACCAGCGGCAGGGCTTGCGGGCCGTGCTCGAGTGCGGCGAACAGCGGCGTGCGGCCTTCGCGGTCGCGGGTGTTCGGATCGCAACCGCGCGCCAGCAATGCTTGCAGTACGTCGGTTTGCGCGTTGACCACGGCGAGATGCAGCGGCGAACGTTCGCGCGCATCGGGGCCGAACGGGTCGGCGCCGCGCTCCAGCATTTCCAGCGGCAGCGCGTTGAAGTCGGTGCTGCCGTGCAACCGCACCAGGGCCTGCGCCAGCAGCCCGGCGCCGGCCGGGCTTGCGCCGGCCTGCAGCAATTCCCCGACCGCCTCGGCCGAACCCGGAAGCCGCTGCAGCAGGGCGTCGAACAGCCGCCGCCCCAGCGGTGAAAAAGCGGTTTCGGTCGGATCGCCGGCATCGGTTTCGGCGTCGTCCAGTTGCTGTGTGGGCAGGCGCGCTTCGGCGTCGAGGCCGTGATCCAGCAGCCAGCACCGCGCATGGCGCAGGCCGGGGGTGGCCAGTTGCAGATACAGCTGCGCCAGCTCGGCGGGCGGCCATTGGCGCACACGCTCGGCGAAGCCGGAAACCACGGCCCAATGGCCGAAGCGCAGCGCATCGAGCAGATGCGCCGGTGTGTCGGAACCCTCGGCCAGGGTGTCGTGGCTGAGGTTGGCGGGCAGCGGCGTTTCCGGGTCCAGCAGCGCCACCAGATCCCAGCGGCCGGCGGCGGTGGCATGGTCGAGCGCGCTGCGGCCGTCGCTGCCGGGGAGTTTGGGTTCGGCGCCGAGCGCCAGCAGCGCGCGGACGGTTTCGGCGTGGGCGTGCGGCGACTGGCAGGCCAGGGTCAGCGCGTCGCGCCCGTGTTCGTCGCGCTGGCGCGCGTCCGGTTGCGCCTCGGCCAGCAGTTGCACCACGCCACAGGCGCCGGCGCGGGCAGCTTCCATCAGCGCCGTGCTGCCGTGCTGGTCGACCAGGTTGACGTCGGCACCGGCAGCGCGCAGGGCGCGGGCGATCTGTTCGTGGCCTTCCGCGGCGGCGGCCTGCAGCGCGCTGCGATGGCGGGCATCGACCGCGTTGACCGCCGCGCGATGCTTGAGCAGCAGCTTCACCCCGGCCATGTCGTCGTCGGCGATGCCCGCCGCGGCGACCAGTGCCGGTTCGCCATCGGCGGGGGCGGGTTTGGCACCGTGTTCCAGCAGGAATTTGGCCAGCGGCCAGTTGGCGGCGCGGCAGGCGCCGGCCAGCGGGCTGATGCCGGCCTTGTTCAGCGCGTTGATCGGCGCGGCGGCATCCAGCAGCATTGCCGCGACACCGGGTTCGGCACTCAACGCGGCGCCATGCAGCGGCGTGTTGCCTTCGGCGTCGGTGACGGTCGGGCTGGCGCCATTGGCCAACAACGTGAGTACCGCCTCGGGCCGGCCGTGGCGGCTGTCGCGGGTGGCGGCCAGCAGCGGAGTCAGCCCGCCGGAGGCGCGATTGACGTCGGCGCCGCGGGTGATCAGCGCGCGCAGCAGGCGGGTGTCCGGCAGTAGCGCCGCCAGCATGAGCACGGGGCGCTGGTCGCGATCGGCGGGATCGGGCGCGGTATCCGGATCGGCACCGGCCTCGATCAGCGCCAGCGCCCGCTCGATGTCGCCGTCGCGGGTCGCCGCCAGCAAGGCCTGGGCCTGCTCGGGCGTGCCGGCGATGCGCTCCTGTTCGTTCAACGGCACCGGTGCCGGGCGCGGCGGATTTTCCACATCGTCCGCCAGCAGAGGCCGTTTGCGACCCTTGCCGCTGCGCGTGCAAAGCAGGGCACGCAAGGTGCGGTTGGCTACCACCAGGCAGCCCAGCGGCAGTACCACCACGCCATAGACGGCCAGTGCGGCGATGCGCAGCTCCGAGGGCAGCACGCCGTACAACCCGGTGAGCGCGATGGCCACGAACGCCATCACCAGCAGCGAAAAGGCCGCCGGCAGGAAGTGGCTGAAAAAACGCTCCTCGCTGGACAGGTGGCGACCGAACGCCAGGCTGCGCAAGGTGGCGGTGAAAATCCACGAGCCGTCGCTTTGTTGCGGGTAGGCGTCATCCCATACGAACACCAGCCCGAACGCCGGCCACAGCCGCCACAGCACCGCCAGCGCAATCACGCAGGTGGCCGCCAGCGCCAGCGCGGCGCTCAGCCCGTGTGACAGGTTCAGTTGCAGCATCGGCCACGCCACCAGCACGAACACCAGTGCGGTGTAGCCGGTGAACATCACCAGGTGCGCCGCGCCCCGGCGCAACACCGTCCGTACGAAGCGGGGTTCCGGGTCGAAGCCGATCGCGTGGCAGATGGCGGCCATCGTCAGCGCGTTGGCCAGCAGCAGCGGAATCAGCGTCAGCGGGTGGGTGGCCAGGCCGGCGGCGGCGACGGCGAGCAGCCCCGGAATGAACCAGGCAAGGGCATGCGGGAGGGGCGGGCGGCGTCGCGATTTGGGCAGGGTCATGCCGACAGTATAGAAACCGTGACGAATCCAGACGATAACCCAGCGTTAACGCGTGCGCGTGCGCTCCCGGCCGCGTATCCGCCGGTGATCTTCAATCGTCGCGGTCGCCGTGGAGTTCACGTCGGTAGGCCGGGTGGTTGGCGGCGGCCAGGGTTTCCTGCGGCGGCACCTGCAGATGCCAGCCCTGGGTGCGCAGGTGATCGAGTACCTGCAAGGTGTCCTCGTTCGGCAGCTTGCGCTGCTCGTCCAGTTGCACCTCCATCACGAAGCGCAATTCGCCCAGCAACAGCATCAGCGATTCGGGCAATACGTCGAACGCATCGCGCTCGGCCAGCCACACGTAGCTGTCGTGTTTGCGCAGGCTGGCGTAGACAAAACAGGGCATGGCGGGCATCCGGAAGGGGGTGCGGCGATTCTCCACGGTACCACCTGAACCTGCCAGCCTGGCCGTCTGCGACAGGCCCCGCCCCGTTTGCTCCGGAAACCGTGTTTGCGGGCCGTGGACATTGCTGCTGCCACACTTGCAACTGCTTGGCAGAGTGGGCAAAGTGCCCAAAGGTCGTTCAAACGATTGTATTAATTTATACAGAACTACCACCCCGAACCGGGCCCCGTACGAACAAAAGCAGGAGCAAGCGATGCAAACTTCATTCCGTATCCTTTCCGGCACCGCCCGGCCGCTCACGCTCGCCGCGTTGAGCCTGGCCATCGTGGGTGCTTTGGTTGCGCCCTCCAACGCCGATGCCAGCGCCTTCCAGTTGAAGGAAAACAGCGCCAAGGCCATGGGCCGCGCCTATGCCGGCTCGGCTACCGCTGGCGGCGACGTGTCGGTGGTGGTCAACAACCCCGCCGCGATGAGCGACCTCAAGGGCACCTATCTGCAGGCCGACGTCACCGCCATCAACTTCAGTACCAAGTTCAGCGGCACGGCGACCGACGTCATGGGACGCCCGATCGAGGGCGGCAACGGCGGCGATGGCGGCACCACGTTGCCGGTGCCGGCGTTGTTCTTCGCCACCCAGGTCAGCGACCGCATGCATCTGGGCTTCGGCTTCTCCGTGCCGTTCGGCTTCCAGACCGAATATGACCGCAACTGGAAGGGTCGCTACGGTGCGGTCAAATCCAAGTTCCAGTCGCTGGACGCCACCTTGTCCGCCTCGTTCGACGTCACCGACAACTTCAGCCTTGGCGCCAGCGTGATCGCGCAGAAGACCTCGGCCGAGTTGACCAGCGCCATCAATTACAACGCCGTAGGTCTGAGCATTCAGCAGGGCATTCCCGCGGCCGCCGCGGCGACGGCTGCGAAGCAGATCGCGCCGCTGATCGCCCAGGTCCAGGCGGCCGTGGCTGCCGGTGCGATGTCGCAGGCGCAGGCCTCGGCGCAGATCGCCGCGATCCAGGCCCAGGCCCAGCAGATGGCCACTGCCGCCGCGACCGCCGGCGCTGCAAATGTAGCGGCGGCCACCCCGCCGGGCGGCGACGGCTTCGCCCGCATCAAGGGCGACGACTGGGCCTACGGCTGGCAGTTGGGCGGCTACTGGAAGCTCAGCCCCAACGACAAGCTGGCGCTGAACTACCGCTCCAAGATCAGCCACACCCTGGAAGGCACCGGCAACTTCACCACCACCGCCGGCTACGACGCACTGCTCGCCAACCCGCAGCTGGCCGCCTCCATCCCGCCGTTCCAGCACACCACCGGCACCGCGGACTTCACCACCCCGGCCGTGGCCAGCGCCAGCTACTGGCATCAGGCCGAACGCTTCGGCCTCGGCATCGACCTGGCCTGGACCAAGTGGAGCGCGTTCCAGGATCTGACCGTGAACTACGGCAACAGCCAGCCGTCGACGACCGAGCACTACAACTGGCGCAACACCTGGTATGCGTCCGTGGGCGGCGACTACAACGTCAACGACAAGCTGACCGTGCGCGCCGGCGTTGCCGTCGACAGCACGCCGACGTATCTGGCCACCCGCAGCGCGCGCGTGCCTGACTCCACCCGCAAGCTGGCCACGGTGGGCCTGAGCTACCAGGCCAGCGACAACTTCGAGATCAACGCCTCGTACGCGCACATCTTCGTCAACAACGCGCACGTCGATACCATCGATTCCACCGGCAACCGGCTGGCGGGCAATTTCGAGGACTACGGCAACCTGCTCGGCGTGTCGGCCACGTACAAGTTCTGATTCCCCGACAAACCCGAGTCACGACCCAAGCCTCCCCGTGCGAACGGGGAGGCTTTTCGTTTCATGGGTCGCGCTCGCGATGTGGCGTCATGAGGCCGCCGCCAGGCGTCCTCGTACGCTATCCGTGCATGGCGCGCGTCCAATGTGCGCACGTAGACAACTCGGCTATACTGCGCGTCCGCCGCCATGCGCCTTGCATGGAACGGCCGGCCATCAATGCATGCGTCCGTAGCTCAGCTGGATAGAGTACCGCCCTCCGAAGGCGGTGGTCGTGGGTTCGAATCCCGCCGGGCGCACCACCTTGACTCTTTCCGCTTGCGCGATCGGCCATGCCGATGACCTTGCGCCGTTACCTGCGCCAGCCGGCGCCGCTCACGCCTCGAGCTGATAATCCGCCAGCCACTCGGCAACGGCCGGCCCCTTCATGGGGCGGCTGAACAGGTAACCCTGCAGCGCATCGCAACCCATGTCGATCAGGAGCTGCGCCTGCTCGGCGGTTTCGACGCCTTCGGCGATCACCGTCATGCGCAATTGATGGCCGATTGCCACCACGGTATGGGCGATGGCGACGCTGCTGGCGTCCCGCGGGATGTCGCAGACGAAGGACTTGTCGATCTTCAGCTTGTCGACATGGAACTGGCGCAGGTAGGACAGGCTGGAATAGCCGGTGCCGAAATCGTCGAAGGAAAGATGCACGCCCAGTGCGGACAGCTGCTGCATCGAGTGCAGTGCGCGGTCGACGTTTTCCAGCAGGGCGCTTTCGGTCAACTCCAGTTCCAGCCGGTCGGCCGGCAAGCCATGGCGGCGCAGCGTTTCAGCCACCTGTTCGGCGAAGTTGCCGCGCTGGATCTGTTGCGCCGACACGTTCACCGCCACGAAGAAATCGCCCAGGCCGGCATCCATCCACGCGCGCGACTGGGCGCAGGCGTGATCGAGTACCCAGCCGCCAAGCTCTGGCATCAGGCCCAGGCCTTCGGCCACCGGAATGAAACGTTCGGGCATCACCAGGCCCATCTCGGGGCTGTTCCAGCGCAACAGCGCCTCGAAACCGATCACGGCGCGATCGCTGCTGCGGATTTCCGGCTGGTACACCAGATGCAGCTCGTCATGCTGCATCGCATGGCGCAGGCGGATGCCCAGCATGCGGCGGTCTTCCATGCGGCGCATGTCGTCGGTCGAGTATTCGCAGACCAGATCGCGCCCCAGTTGCTTCGCGCGCGACATGGAGGCTTCGGCGCGGCGCAGCAGGTCGTTGATGTCGTGCACGCGGCCGGGATACGTGGCCACGCCCACGCTGATGGTGACCCGCACCTCGCCATCGCCCAGCGTCACCGGCTCGGCCACCGCGCGGCGCAGTTGCTCGGCCAGCACCGTCGCCTCCTCGCGGTCGATGTAGGGCAGGGCGACCACGAACTCGTTGCCGGTAAAGCGGGCCACGCGGCCGCGCGTTCCGACATGGGCGCTCAGGCGCTGCGCCAGCTCCGCGATGACCCGGTCGCCCACTTCGTAGCCCATCGCCTCGTTGACGGCGTGGAAGCGATCGATGTCGGCGAACACCAGGCTGAAGGGTTCGTCCGCCCGCTGCTCGGCGTGCTCCTGCAGCATCGTCTCGATGACCGGAAAGCGGGCCAGGCCGGTGGCCACGTCGTGGGTGGCCGCATAGGCCAGCCGCGCCTCGGTGTCGCGATGCTCGGTGATGTCGCTGAGGATGCCGATGTAATGCGAGGTTTCGCCGCCGGGTTCGCGCACCGGTGCGAAATAAAGCTGGTTCCAGAATGGCGTGCCGTCCTTGCGCTGGTCGCGCAGCACCGTGTTGCAGTCGCGTTGTTCGGCCAGCGCCCGGCGGACCATCGCGCGCTCGCTTTCGCTGCTGTCCTCGAAACCCAGCTGGCGACAGCTCTGGCCGATCACTTCCGCGGCGTTGTAGCCGGTGATGTGTTCGAATGCGTGGTTGATGAAGGTCACCGGCGCGCCCGGCTCGCGCGCGTCGGCAATCACCACGCCGTTGCCGGTGGACTGGATGGCGCGTTCAAGCAGCCGCAGCTGCGCCTCGACGCGGCGGCGCTCGGTGATGTCCTGCAGGTGCGCCAGCACCGCGTTGACGCGGTGGTAGGTCAATGGATGAAACAGGCCCTCGACCTGCAACTGCCGGCCATCGCTGTGCTGGATGTCCCAGGGTTGTGCGGTGGCGGAAAACAGCTCGCCGCTCTCCAGGTCGGCCAGGAAGCGGGCGCGGTCCTCCGGGGCCAATACGGAGTCGATGTTCTGCCCGAACAGGTGCAGGGGCGACCAGCCGTATTGCACATGCGCGGCGGCGTTCGCGTTGAGGATGGCGTGGGTGTTGCGGTCGAACACCAGCAGTGGCACCGGGCTCTGCTCGAACAGCAGCCGGTGCTGCGCCTCGCTGTCGCGCAGCGCCTCCATGAAATGCATGCGATCGACGGCGTAGCGGATGCTGCGGTCCAGCCGCTCGGCATCGATCGTTCCCTTCACCAGGTAGTCGCTGGCGCCGGCCTCCATCGCGGCCACGTCCACCGCGTGGTTGCCGCGCCCGGTCAGCACGATGAACGCGCGCGACAGGCCTTCGCGGCTTACCGCTTCGATCAGGTCCAGCCCGCTGGACGGCCCCAGCAGGTAGTCCACCAGGTAGACGTCGTGCGCGCCCTTGCGCAATTCCTCCAGGCCCTGTTGCGGCGTGGCGCACCAGTCGAACGCGTAGTGGCTGCCGGGGGCATCGTTGAGCAGGTCGCGGATGAGGACGAAATCGTCCTCATCGTCATCGACCACGAGAACCCGCAGCGGCGCCGCGTTCATTCGCCGCTCCCCTGTTTCTCGGTGGGGAGCTGCACGATGTCGGTCCAGTAGCGTTCCAGCGAACGCAGCACCGCGATCAGCTCCTCGAAGCGGCTTGGCTTGGTCACGAACGAGTTGGCGCCAAGCTGGTAGCTGGCCAGGATGTCGAGCCGGGCGCGCGACGTGGTGAGGATGATCACCGGCAGGTGTTTCAGCCCGTCGTGTTCGCGTATCGCATGCAAGGCCTCGCGGCCGTCCATGCGCGGCATGTTGAGATCAAGCAGCAACAGGTCGGGGAGTTCGCCGTCGGGTGCGTCGATCAGCGCATTCAGGCGCGCCATCAGCTCCACGCCGTCCGGTACGAATTCCAGTTCCACCTCGACACCGCTGTCGCGAAACGCGTCGCGCATCAGCACGCGGTCGTCGGCATCGTCCTCGGCCATGAGGATGGACAGCGCGGCACGGGCTTGACTCATGAATCCACTCCCAGAAACTTTCCGTCGATGAAGGAGGCATCCTGCGGATCGGCCGGTTCTGGCGTGCTGGCCGACCCGGGCAGCATGACGATGAAGCTGGCCCCCTGTCCAGCCTGCGCCTCGGCGCGTACCGAGCCGCCGTGGCGCTCCACGATACGCCGCACGATGGCCAGGCCGATGCCGGTGCCTTCATAGACGTTGCGCGGGTGCAGGCGCTGGAACGGGGCGAAGATGCGCTCGGCGTAACTGCTCTCGAAGCCGATGCCGTTGTCGGTTATGCGCAATTCCCAGCGCGCGGCGCCCGGGGCGTCGGCATTTTCGATCCGGGTAGCGGTGATGTTGATGTGGCAGGGGCGGTCGGCGGCGCGGAATTTCAGCGCATTGGCCAGCAGGTTCTGCAGCAGCTGGCGCATCTGGGTCGGGTCGGCCTGGATCACCGGCAACGTGCCCACCTCGATCACCGCCTGCGCCTCGGCGATGCGCGTTTCCAGGTCGTCCATGACGGCGCTGAGGGTGGTCGAAAGGTCGACGGCGCTGACCGCCACGTTGCGCGTGGCCACGCGGGAGTAGGCCAGCAGGTCGTCGATCAGCGCCTGCATCCGGTGGGCGGCGTGGCCCATGCGTTGCAGGTAATCGCTGGATGACTCGTCCAGCGTGGCTGACAGCCGCGACAGCAGGCGATCGGAAAACGACTGGATCTTGCGCAGCGGCTCCTGCAAGTCATGCGAGGCGACATAGGCGAAATCCTGCAGCTCTCGGTTGCGGATGCGCAAGTCGTCCATCGCCCGTGCGAGCGCCATGTCCGCCTGCTGGCGCGCCGTCACGTCGCGCGCGGCACCGTAGAGCAGGCCATCGGCCGCGCTGATCGACACCCACTCCAGCCAGCGGTAGCTGCCGTCGGCGCAGCGCATCCGGGTCAGCAGGCCGTTGATCGATTTCACGCCATCGAGCTGGCGCTGGATCGCCAGTTGCGTGGGCGCCTTGTCCAGCGGATGCAGCAGGTCGATGAAGGGAATGGCCAGCATGTCCGCTTCGTCCAGGCCCAGCAGTCGGGCGTAGGCCGGGTTGGCCTGAAGGAACATGCCGCTGAGCGGATCGGCGATGCAGAACACCTCTTGCGACATCTCGAAGAACTGGTTGCGCTGCTGCAGCACGCGCCGGGCTGCCTTGACCCCGCCGATGTCGCGGAACGCCATCACCGCACCGGCCAGCTGGTTGCGGATGATCAGCGGGGTGGCGAGGTAGGCCACGTCCAGCACGCTGCCGTCGGTCAGCTTGAACGCGGCGTCATCGTCGGAGGCATGGGCCACGCCGCCGAGTATTTTCTGCAGCGTGCCGCGCATGTTGTCGGGGAGTTCGTCGCCGGTCGGCAACCGTTCGGCCGACAGCTTCAGCGTGCGCGACGCGGTGCGGTTGAGGAAGGTCGGCTGGCCATCGGCATCGACCGCCACCAGGCCTTCACCCACGCTTTCGGCGATCGCGTAGATCAGCGCCAGCTGGCTGGCCTGCGCCTGTTGCGCGTGGCGCAGTTCGCGGTGGTCCTGCAGCACGGCGAAGACACCGCGCGGTTCGCCCTGCACGATGATCGGGATGTTGACCAGATGTGCCGCGAAGCGCTGCTCGTTCGCGTCCAGCGCGGCCACGTCCAGGCGTGCGGATTCGCCGCGCGTGGCGTTGTCCAGCGCCGCTTGCACGCGCGCGCCGTCGACCGGCGCAAAACTGTGCACGAAGGCCAGCCGTTGCGGCCGGTCCAGCCCCAGCAAGGCATTGGCCGCCGGGTTGCGGCGTATCACCCTGCCATCCAGGTCCAGCGCCAGCACGCCGTCGGGGTGATGCTCGAACAGCGAGCGGAAACGCTGCTCGCTCTCGCTCAGCCGGGTGAACGCGTCGGCGTGCTCGATCGCCACGCCGGTCAACGCCGCCAGCGTGTCGATGCCGCTCATCTCCGCGGCGGACGGATCGTGCGTTGCGTTGTAGTACACCGCGAACGTGCCCAGCACGGAACCATCGCGGGCCAGTACCGGCGTCGACCAGCACGCGCGCAGGTCGTGCGCCAGGGCCAACGCGGCGTAATCGCGCCACAGCGGATCGGTGGCGATGTCGGTCACCACCACGCGCTCGCCGCGCCACGCCGCGGTGCCGCAGGAGCCGGCCGCCGGACCGATCGGGGAGCCGTCGATGCCGTGGCGGAAACCAGCCGGCAGCCCGGGCGCGGCACCGTGGTGCAAGCGGCCGTCGCGCAACAGCAGGATCGAGCAGGTCGCGTCGTGGTGCGCCGTTTCGTACGCGGCCACGATTGATTCCAGCACCTGCGGCAATGCGTGGCCGCGAGCGATTGCGGTGAGGATCTGCCGCTGGCGCTGCTCCAGATCCTCCGCGCGATGGAGCTCAGTGTGGTCGCGGCCGACCACGTACATGCAGTGCGATTGCTCCGACCACACGGCCGACCACTGCATGTACAGCACCTGCCCGTTGTGGCTCACGATGCGGTTGCGGAAGTTGGGGTTGGGTACGCCTTGCTGTACTTGGGCGGCGGCCGCGGCGGTGTTCTCGCGATCGTCCGGATGCACGACCTCCGTGAGCGGCTTGCCCAGCAGCGACTCCGGCGCGAACCCCCAGCGCCGCTGCGCCGCGGCGCTGAGTTGCAGGAAACGGCCCTCGCGATCCAGCACGCAGATCACGTCCGGCGCGCTGTCCATCATCAATCGCGACGCCTCCAGCGCGCGCTCCAGTTCGCGGCCCTGTTCGCTCAGCCGTGCACTGTCGGCCTCCGCCCGTTGCGTGCGTTCGCGCGCCAGTGCCGACAGCCGCAAGGCAACCGCCAGCAGGCCGCCAAGGGCAAAGCCCAGTAGCAACACCAGCTGCGGTATGCGGCCGTGCTCGCCGCCCGTGCCGGGGTAGACGCTCACGCTCAACCACTGGCCGTACAGCTGCAGATCCATGCTGGCGGGAGCCTGCGCCGCGCCGTGGTCACCCTGCGCGTACAGCGTCTGGCCATGCTGGGTGATCAGCAGGCCGTGCAACCCGGGCATGGCGTCCAGCAGGCTCGGAAACAGCCGATCGAACTGGAACGCCCCCACGACGTAGCCCTGTGTCGCGTTGTCGGCGCGCACCGGCACCACGATCAACTGGCCCTGCCTGCCGTTGAGCAGCGTCAGTGGCGCGCTGAGCACGGCGCCTTCGCCGGCGTCGACCTGGTCGAAGATGCGCGCGGGCGCAAACAGCTGGCCGTCGGATCGAGCGGCGGATGTGGATGGCCGTACCAGCGTCTGTCGCATCACGTGGCCAGCGTCGGCGTAGCCCATCGCGCGCAGGCCCATCATGTCGCGGAGATAGTTCGTGGCATCCCGCGCAAAAAGCTGCTCGCGCATGGGGGCAGGCATGCCGGCCAGGCGCGACGCCAGCCGTTCGAAGGCCTCCATCCGCGAACTCATGCCTTCGTGCAGCAGGTTGGCGACGTTGTCGCGGCGGCTTTGCAGCGCATCCCATTCCAGCCGGCTTTGCTGCTGTTCCAGCGACCGCCACAACAGCAGCGACGACGCCACCGTCAGCAGGCAGATGACCGCCGGGAAAACCACGGTGCGGTAGTGGTGTTGCGATGGCGGACGCGGATTGCTGGCGGCCAGCCCGATACCCAGCAGCAACATGCCCAGAGCCACCGGTAGCGACATTGGCGTATGCGGGCCGAGCGTACGCATGCCCGGCAGCGCGAAGATGTAACCCACCAGCGTCAGTACGCCGGCCAGCGAAATCAGCAGGCCGCAGGCCCAGGTGGCGCTCCACCAGGCAGGGTTTCGCCGGGCGAACAGCGCGCACGTCAACCCGCCGATGGCCAGCAGCAACGACAACGCGGTGTTGGGTGCCAGTCGGCCGGGAATGGCGTTCTCGGCCTGGATCGCCTGCTGCCGCCACAGCAGTTCACCGACGATGTCGACCCGGTCCAGGTACTCCGCCAGCAAGGGTGACACCGCCAGCGGGATGCACAGCAGGCCCAGGCACCACGCCGCCAACGTGCGCCCACTGCCAAGCAGCCACAGGGCATGGCCCAGCAGCACGAAGGCCAGCGCCGTGTTGAACGCCATCGGCACCAGGAACGTTCCGCCCTGCACCAGCGCGGTGGCCTGCACCATCCAGCCCAGCAAACCCATCCAGCCCATGCCCGACAACGCGGCCGGCGCGATGGCCGCAGGCCGCGCGGGTTCCTCCAGCAACGAAGCGAACAGCCATCCGGTGCAACTGAGCGCCAGCGTCTGCAGCGCGCTGAGCAACAGGCTCATGGCCGTGTGTGGTTCGCTCCACGCCCGCAGCAGGTAGGCCAGTCCCGCAAAAACCGCAGCCATGGCGATGCCGCGTGCCGCTGCACGCAGGGTGGTGGAAGTGGTGGCGGTGGCACAGATGGCAGCCGGCACGACCAGCAGCGTGATGTACCAGAGCGGCAGCCTGGCTTCGGGTACATGCCCGGCCCTGATCAGCAGCGCCGCCCACGCCGTGGCACACAGGGCGAGCACCAGCCCGCCACGCCTCTGCCCGCGCGCCGTCGACCAGGCCGACAAGGCCAGCACGGCCAGCAACGCATCCAGCGCCACGCGTTCCATCGAAAAGGATCCGGCGAGCGTCGCGCCGCAGGCATCCAGCAGCGCGAGCGCGGGCACCAGCAGTGCGCCGGTCACCGGAAACCGCAAATGCCGCCTGGCGTCAGCCATGTCATCCCCCTGATGACTCCATCATGCCGCCCGCAACGCCGCAAGGCACACCCTGCTGGTGCAACGGCAGCGATGAACCCCGGAAAGTCGCCCCTGAATCCACCTGTCCTCGCCTGCGACATGCAGTAAAACACGCCCGCGTCGGTACGGGAACATCGACGTGAAAGACCTCGCCGGGGGTGTTCTTGTCGCCGGGATGCGACATGTAAGCGCTTTTGTAGCTGCATCATGACTTGGCGAGCCAACACGCTTGCCCTACATTCCACATTGCCGAGAGGGGTTTTCGCGGCAAACCCACCATCCATCATCGAATACACGGAATTAATCCATGGCCAAGACGACGAACAAGACGAAGGGCGCAGCACCCAAAGCAGTGGCCAAACCTGCCGCTGCTCCGAAACCGATCAAGGAACCGTTGAACAAGTCCGGGCTGCTCGCGCACCTGGTCGAGAGCAGCGGCGTGGCTGCGAAAGATGTGCGCGCTGTGCTGGCTGCGCTGGAAGGCGCCGTCACCGCCTCCGTCAACAAGAAGGGTGCTGGCGAGTTCACCTTGCCGGGGCTGCTGAAGGTCACCGCCGTCAAGGTGCCGGCCAAGCCGAAGCGCAAGGGCATCAACCCGTTCACCAAGCAGGAGCAGGTGTTTGCCGCCAAGCCTGCCTCGGTCAAGATCAAGGTGCGTCCGCTGAAGAAGCTGAAAGACGCCGCTGCCTGACGTCGGACCCTGGATGCGGCGTGCGTGATGCCGCCGCATCCGATTCGTTCCTCCCGTCGTGGGGGAAACGATTCGGAGGCACAAACAACCTCCCTCATGGTGCATCGTTTCAAACATGTGCGCGCAAAAATTTCCGTGCGGTAGCGCACAATTTCGTCGAATCACCCCGAAATTAATCTAGACTCGGACTTGACCCGGCGCCGACGCGATGGCGTGGCCGGGGTTCAGGGACGGGGGCTTCGATGCGTTTGCTGCGCGGCATGCTTGAACGAACGCCGGTTCCGGAGGGCCAAACCACGGCCAGCTCCGGTGACGGCGGCTCGCTGTTTCCGGTCCGCTACCGACAGCGCCTGGTTGCCGAACTGAAGCTGGATGCGGCGACCGCAAGGGGGCTGATGCGCGCCCTGCTCGATGCCTGCCGCACGTCGGACGAAAGCACGCAGATTGCCTGCCTGCAGGATTTCGCCGATGGTTTCCGGCGCACGGCGCTGATCAAGGACGTGCAGTTTTATCCGTACCTGCGTTGTGCGCTCGAGCACGACACGATGGCGATGGTCCACTTCAACGAAGTGCAGGCCGACGTGCGGCGCCACGTGCTGCGCATCGAGGCGATCCTGGTGGAATATCTCGGCGCCCCGTGGGATGCCACCTGCCGCCGCCGTTTCGTACCCGATGTGGCGCGCGCGGCAAGCCTGCTGGGCCGGCTGTTGCGACAGGAGGAGTCGACCCTGTTTCCGCTGTACCTGCCGCCCGATCAATACCGCTATCTCGGTGGCTCGGTGCCGCGGGAGAACGGCGGACGAGCCGGCTGACCCGGCGCGGTCAGGGTTTGGCGATCTCGAAATCGCGTTGGATCACCGGCGCACCGTCGAGGAAGATCTCGATCCGGTATTTCCCCTCGGGCCACAGATCGGGATTGTGCAGCGTGAACGTGGTGGTGGCCGGGCCGTCGGCGGCGATCGACTGGCTGATGCTGCTGATCAACTGGCCGTCGCCCTCCAGATAGCGCCAGCGCGCGTTGAGCGTGGACTTGGCGGTCTGGCCACGCGTATCCACACTGGCATACAGCGTTTTCGCGTCCGGCGCGAAGCGCGTACCCGGCGCGGTGATCTTGTGGGCGTCATCGACGCTCGTACCCAGCGTGAGCTGCATCACCTTGATCGCCGCGGCGGCGGCGACGCTTGCCGCCGGTGCGGGCGTCGCCGCCGTGGAGGACACCGGCGCGGGAACCACCCGCGCCACGCTGGCGGGTGCTTGCACCGTGCGGGCAGGTGCCGGTGCCGGCGCGGCTGGCGGCGTGTCGGGTTTGCCGCAGCCGCCCAGTGCCAGCAGCCACAGTGCCTGGCATGCGATGGTTGCCGCCCGGAAACGGGCCCGATCGTTCTTCATTGCCGCACCGTCCGCAGGTTGGGTGGAGTGACCGGCGTGTTGCTGCGGAACGGGTTGATATCCAGCCCGCCGCGTCGCGTGTAGCGCGCGTACACGCTCAGTTGCTGCGGTTCGCAGCGCCGGCTGAGGTCGACGAAGATGCGCTCCACGCAATGCTCGTGGAACTCGTTGTGATTGCGGAACGACACCAGGTAACGCAGCAACCCCGCGTGGTCGATCGGCGCGCCGCGGTAGGCGATCTGCACGCTGCCCCAGTCCGGCTGGCCCGTCACCGGGCAGTTCGAGCGCAGCAGATGCGACACCAGTGTCTCGGCCACCGGCGTGAGGCTGCGATCGGCATGCAGGAAATCGGCGTTCGGCGGACCGTAATCGTCGATATCGATGGCCTGGTCGTCCAGCAAATGGCCGTCCATATCGTTGACCGGGTAGACCGCCGCGCGGGCGTCGCCCAGCTGCACGCCGACCACCGCACCGGCGACGGACGAGAGGTCACGCACCAGCGTACGGGTGAGGGTGGACGCGTCCGCGATGCGCTCGCCGGCGAAACCGTTCAAGTACAGCTTGAAGGATTTCGATTCGATCAGCTGCGGCGACGTCGCCGGCACACGGAATTCGGCCAGCGCAACCACCGGTTTGCCGCGCGGGTCCAGCCACGACAATTCGTACGCGTTCCAGATATCCACGCCGTGGAACGGCAAGGGTTCGGCCAGGCCCAACTCCGCCCGGTTGCTGTCGCGCGGGATGGGAAACAGCAGCGCGGGGTCGTAGCGGTCGGCGTACGGCGTTTCCTTGCCCAGCGGGGAGTGTTCGGGAGAATTCATGCCGGGAAGTCTATTGATACGCGACGCAGGTGTCTCGTCGCCCCGTGGCTGCGGTTCAGCCGCGTCGCAGCAGCAGGTCGAGCAGGCGGCGGAACCGTTCGCCATAGGGCGGATTGAACAAGCCGGCACCGTTGAACCGCGCCTGGTGAAAAACCGGCTTCAGGTGCGAGAACGTGCGGAACCCCGCTTCGCCGTGATAACCGCCCATGCCCGATGCGCCCACGCCGCCAAATGGCAAGCCGTGCTGGGCGATGTGGTACAGCGTGTCGTTGACCGAAACGCCGCCGGCGGTCGTGCGCGACAGCACGCGCTCGATCAGCGCCTTGTCGCTCTCGAACAGGTATAGCGCCAGTGGATGCGGGCGCGCCGCCACACTGGCGATGGCCTGGTCGATGGTGTCGTAGGGCAGCAGCGGCAGCAGCGGGCCGAAGATCTCCTCGCGCATCACCGCCATGCTGTCGTCGACCCGGCTGAGCAGTTGCGGCGGCAGCAGCCGGTGCGTGGCATCCGCTGCGGCGTCGCCCAGCGGATGCACGTGGGCACCACGGCCGCGGGCATCATCGAGCAGGGCGGTCAGTCGTTGGTACTGGCGGTCGGACGCGATGCTGGCGTACTGCCCGTTCTGCGCCAGTTGCGGATACATCCGCGCCATCACGCGCCGTGCCTCGGTCACGAAGTCGTCCATGCGATCGCGCGGCAACAGCACGTAATCCGGTGCGATGCAGGTCTGCCCGGCATTGACCAGCTTGCCGAACACGATGCGTTCCACCGCGTGCTCGAAGCGCGCGCCCGGGCCGATGATCGCCGGTGATTTTCCGCCCAGCTCCAGCGTCACCGGGGTGAGATTGGCCGCCGCCGTGCGCATCACCTGATGCCCGACCGCGGTGGAGCCGGTGAACAGCAGGTGGTCGAACGGCAGCGCGGAAAACGCCTGCGCCACGTCCGCCGCGCCGGTGACCACGACCACGTCGTCGGCATGGAAATGCCGCGCCACCAACGCGGCGAACAGGGCCGAGAAGCGCGGGGTGAATTCGCTCATCTTCAACATCACGCGGTTGCCCGCGGCCAGCGCGTCGACCAGCGGCCCCACCGCCAGGTACAGCGGGTAGTTCCACGGCACGATGATGCCCACCACGCCCCGCGGCTGTGGTCGCAGTTCGATGCGCGCGGGCAGGAACAGCGCGCCGGCCAGGCGTCGTCGTGGTGTCATCCAGCGCCGCCCGTGGCGCAGCGCATGGCTGATCGCCGAGAGGCTGGGGAACAACTCCAGCAGGTCGGTTTCCTGCGTCGGCCGGCGGCCGAAATCGGCGTCGATGGCGGCCGCCAGCTCCGCGCGATGGTCGCGCAGCAGCGCTCGCAGCGCGCGCAGCCGGCCCGCTCGCACCGACCATGCCGGCAGGGGATTGCCGCTTTGCGCGTGACGCATGCGCTGCAGCGTTTCGTTCAATGCGACGGGATCGGTCAAGGCATTTCCGCAGTGCTGGTGGCCATTCGTGGCGCGGCGTTTCGATGACGCCCGCGCCGCGAATGTTCGCCTCCTTTCTATCACGCCATCGTCGCGAGCCGGGTGATTCGTCGCCCCGCCGCGGGGTGTCAGACGTTGACCATGTGCATGCCCGCGTCGGTGTAACGCCGGCCGGCCACCGCTCCGGGCGAGAACACCGCGTCGATCGCGGCCAGTTCGTCGGCGCGCAGCTGCACCTGCAGCGCGCCCAGGTTCTCGTCCAGCCGGCTGCGCTTGCGGGTGCCGGGAATCGCCAGCACGTCGTCGCCCTGCGCCAGCACCCAGGCCAGCGCCAGCTGCGCTGGCGAGCAACCCTTGTCGGCGGCCAGTGCCTTCACCTTCTCGACCAGTTGCAGGTTGCGGTCGAAGTTGTCGCCCATGAAACGCGGGCTGTTGCGGCGGTAATCGTTGGCCTCGAAATCGTCGGGGGTGCGGATCGCGCCGGTGAGAAAGCCGCGGCCCAGCGGCGAATAGGCCACCAGGCTGACGCCGAGCTTGCGACAGGCGGCGAGCATGCCGTTTTCCTGCGGGTCGCGCGTCCACAACGAGAACTCGCTTTGCAGCGCGGCAATCGGATGCACCTTGCAGGCACGCTCCAATGTCGCACCGGACGCTTCGCTCATGCCCAGGTAACGCACCTTGCCCGCGGTCACCAGCTCAGCCATCGCGCCCACGGTGTCCTCGATCGGCACGCTCGGGTCGACGCGGTGCTGGTAGTACAGATCGATGGTGTCGATGCCCAGCCGCTTCAGGCTGGCGTCGCAGGCGGCGCGCACGTACTCGGGCCGGCCGTCGATACCGCGTGCCTGCGGATTGCCCGGGTCGAGCACGATGCCGAACTTGGTGGCGACGAAAGCCTGCTCGCGGCGACCCTTGATCGCCTTGCCCACCAGCACCTCGTTGGTGTGCGGGCCGTACATGTCGGCGGTGTCGAGCAGGTTGAAGCCGCGCTCCAGCGCGTGGTGGATGGTGGCGATCGATTCGGCGTCGTCATGCGCGCCATAGAACGCGCTCATGCCCATGCAGCCGAGGCCGAGGGCGGAAACTTGCGGGCCGTTGCGGCCGAGGGTGCGGGTCTGCATGGCGGGGCTCCGTGGTGGAAGGTGGACGCATGATGCGCCGCCCCGTTGGCCGGATAAATGGTCAATAATGGACATCACCATTCCAAAACAACCAACAATCGCCATGGACCGTCTCGAAGCCATGCGGCTGTATACGCGCATCGTGGAACTGGGCAGCTTCACCGCCGCGGCGGATGACCTCAACCTGCCGCGCGCCACCGTCACCCACGCGATCAAGCGGCTGGAGACGCGCCTCGGCGCGCAGCTGCTCCAGCGCACCACCCGCAGCGTGCGCACCACCCGCGACGGCGAAACCTATTACGGACACTGCCGACGCCTGCTGGCCGACATGGACGAGGTCGAGGCGGATTTTCGCGAGGCCGCGACACAGCCCAAGGGTCGGTTGCGGATCGATCTCCCCGCATCGCTGGGGTGGTTGCTGGTGATCCCTGCCTTGCCCACTTTCTTCGCACGCTTTCCGCAGATCGAGCTGGACATCGGCACCGGCGACCGCTTCGTGGATCTGGTGCGCGAAGGCGTGGATTGCGTGCTGCGCATCGGCCATCTGGGTGATTCGGGCATGGTCGGCCGACGGGTGGGGATGCTGCAGCAGGCCACCGTGGCCAGCGCCGGTTACGTGCGCCGGCACGGCCTGCCCGAGTCACTGGCCGCACTGCAGGATGGGCATGTCGCGGTGAACTGGGTTTCGCCCAACACCCGCCGCGCCGAGCCGCTGGAGTTCATGGTCGGCCGACGGCGTCGCGAGGTCACGCTGCCCGGTTGTGTCAGCGTCAGCGGCATGGATGCCTACCTCGGCTGCTGCGAAGCGGGCCTGGGCATCGCCCAGATGACGCGCCAACGCATCGCGGAGGGGTTCAAGACGGGCCGGCTTCGCGAGATCCTGCCGGCGTATCCGCCGCCATCGCTGCCCATCACCGTGTTGTATCCGCAGCAGCGGCAGATGCCGGCGCGCCTGCGGGTCTTCATCGACTGGCTGGTGGAGCTGACCGCCGCGCAGTGCTGAGAGTCTTGTCGTCCATCCGGGCCTGCGGCACGTATCTGGACCACCACGGCGCGAGGCTCGGAAAACCCCTACGTTTCGCTGCGGGTTCGCCGATTGTTGCGCCCCGTGCACCTGTCCATCATCCATCGAGGATTTCGCCGCCAATCCAACCCGGCGCAATCTTTTCATCTGCAGCAAGACCGAAGTCGGCCTGCGCCCGGGTGTTCCGTTTCGGCGGTGCAAGGTCGCCCTGGTCCGTACCCGTTTCGTCGCTGTGGCCGCCACCATTCATGGAGGAAGCAAATCAATGAGTATCAAGTCGATCGTATTCATGTCGTCGCTGGCGCTGTTCGCCAGCTATGCTCCGGCGGGCTTTTGCGCCGGTGCGCCGAAGGCCGCCGATGTTATCGGAACGCCGGCACCGGGCAGCAAGTTCGCCAAGATCCAGGTGGGCATGCATTCGAAGCAGATCATGGACTTGATCGGTCCGCCGACCGACCAGAAGGTGTACATGACCGGAAAAGCCTGGATTCCCTTCCACTTCGGTGGCGACAACTCGCGCACCGAGTACCACTACAAGGGTGAGGGCGTGCTGACCTTCTCCAACGGTGGCATGGGCAACATCGGTTCCATGAAACTCATCCGGATCAAGGTCGATACCCAGGAATCCGGTTACATCCAGTGACAGCCCGCTGCGTCACTGCCCGGGCCGTCCGGGCAGCAAACGGCCCGGCGGGTTGAAGCCGGCGCGCAAGGCGCACCGTTTTTCCCGCCGGACCGCCACCGGGGCGGCAGGTGCGTTCAGCGGCGGCCGGTGCAGGTAAGCATTCGCGCAAGGCGGACCGCTGACTTCGACGTTCCCCGGAGCACCGCCGCGTTTGACGGATGGACCTTTGGCACGGGGGGCATCGGTGGGCAATGCGCTAGCATCCTGCGGTCAGGTGTGCGCGCGGATCGTGGCGCGCATGCCATCCGTCTGTGGAGGAATGCATGCATTCGATGATCGGCAAGCCACGCCTGCTTGGCGCGGTGGTGATGGGGTTGTTGTCGGGCGGCGTTGCCGCGCAGGGGCGCACACTGGGCGCGAGCGACTACGCGCAGGCGGAGCGGTTCATGAGCTACAACACCGTGCCGCTGGTCGATCACGCGGTGACCGAGGTCCATTGGCTGGACGACGCTCACTTCTGGTACGTGGACCACGACGCCAAGGGCGATCATTTCGTGCGGATGGATGCGGCCAGCGGCAAGACCGTGCCCTTGTTCGACCAGGCAAAACTGGCCACTGCACTGAGCGACGCCGGCGGCAAGCCGGTCGATGCGAAGAAGCTGCCGGTGACCGGCTACGAGGCGAGGACGGACGGCCGCATCGACATCGTCGTGCGCAAGAAGCATTACGTGTGCGACCTGACCGCCGCCACGGCCAGCTGCGTCGATCGCGCCACGTTGGTAAAAACCGGTGACGAACCGGGCGCGCTGTCGCCAGACAAGAAGAGCGAAGCGTTCATCCGCGACTGGAACCTGTGGCTGCGCGACGTCGCCACCGGCGAAGAGACCCAGCTCACCACCGACGGCGTGGAGAACTTCGGCTACGCCACCGACAACGCCGGTTGGAAACACACTGACAAGGCCATCGTCGAGTGGTCGCCCGATTCGAAGCAGATCGCCACCTTCCAGCAGGATCAGCGCAAGACCGGCGACATGTACCTGATCAAGACCAGGGTCGGCCATCCCGAACTGGAAAAGTGGAAGTATCCGCTGGTGGGCGACAAGGACGTGACGATGATCGAGCGCGTGATCATCGACGTCGCCGCGAAAAAGATCACACGTTTGCAGATGCCGCCGGACCAGCACCGCTCCACCCTGTGCGACGACGTCAGCTGCGGCCCCGACGGCGGCTGGGACGACGTGAAATGGGCGCCCGACGGCAAGACCCTGGCCTTCGTCTCCACCTCGCGCGACCACAAGCACGAATGGTTCCGCATCGCCGACGTGCGCACCGGCAAGGTGCGCACCGTGTTCGAGGAAAAGGTGCCGACGTATTACGAGAGCGGCAACGGCGCGGTGAACTGGCGCTACCTGCCGGAGACAAACGAGGCGATCTGGTTCAGCGAGCGCAACAACTGGGGCAACCTGTATCTCTACGACCTCACCGACGGCAAGCTCAAGCACGCGATCACCGCCGGCGAGGGCAATGTCACCGAGGTGCTCAAGCTCGATCCGAAAACCCGCACCGTGTGGTTTCGCGGCGTGGGCCGCACGGCGGGCGTGAACCCGTATTACCAGCAGTTCTTCAAGGTCAGCCTGGATGGCGGCAAGCCCGTGTTGTTGACCCCGGAGGCGGCCGACCACACGGTGACGCTGTCGCCGGATGGAAGTCTGTTTGTCGATGCCTGGTCCACCCCCGCCGTGCCGCCAATCACCGCCCTGCGAAGCACGGTGGATGGTCGTACCGTGGCGCCCATCGCCACCGCCGACATCTCGCGCCTGAAGGCTGCCGGTTGGGTGCCGCCGGTTCCGTTCACGGTGAAGGCGCGCGACGGCAAGACCGACCTGTACGGCATGATGTTCAAGCCGACGAACTTCGATGCGTCGAAGAAATATCCGATCATCGACTACATCTATCCCGGCCCGCAGACCGGCTCGGTGCGCGGCCGCAGCTTCCTGGCCGCACGCAGCGATCACCAGGCGATGGCCGAGCTGGGCTTCATCGTGGTGGCCATCGACGGCATGGGTACACCGTGGCGCTCCAAGGCATTCCACGACGCGTACTTCGAGCACATCGAGGACAACACGCTGCCCGACCAGGTCACCGCACTCAAGCAGCTGGGCAAGGCGCATTCGTGGATCGACCTCGATCGCGTGGGCGTGTGGGGCCATTCCGGTGGCGGCAATGCCACCGCCGGCGCGATGTTCCATTACCCCGATTTCTTCAAGGTCGGCTGGGCCGAAAGCGGCAACCACGACAACCGTAATTACGAGGACGACTGGGCCGAGAAATGGCAGGGCCTGCTGATCACCGACAAGGACGGCAAGACCAACTACGACGCCCAGGCCAACCAGAGCTTCGCGAAGAATCTCAAGGGCCGCCTGATGCTGGTGCACGGCACCATGGACGACAACGTGCCGCCATCCAACACCTTGCTGGTGGTCGATGCGCTGATCAAGGCGAACAAGGATTTCGATCTGCTGATGATCCCCAACGCCCGCCACGGCTACGCCGAATCCACCCCGTACGCCACCCGCCGACGCTGGGACTATTTCGTGCAGTACCTCGCCGGCAATACGCCACCGAGGGAGTACGAATTGAAGGCGTGGCCGTGGAAGTGAGCGCCAGGGCCGGTTCCTCCCCTGCGCAGCAGCGGGAGGCCAGGACGGAGTAACGCTCTTCACCTCGACTTGGTGAAGAGCGCCCCCCAGCACTCCCGTGTGCGCAGCGGAGGGAGCAAGACGATGCGCGATCGAGGGCATCCAGCCACGCGGAGCCGCGCCGCACGTGGGTCAGCTCATGGCCCAGCGCCAGCGACGCGTCTCCCTCGCTCAACGTCTTACCGGCCGCAGCCCGGGGCGCGTGCCCACGTCAGTTTCCGCGGTCAACCTGTCGAAGGTCATGCAGCGGGTTACGGTGTCGTCATTCGGGTCGCCTGGGTGAAGATCACCTGCCATCGGCCATCGCGCTCGCGCCAGATGTCGGCGAAACGCAGGCGCGCCTTGAATGGCTTGCCATCGCTGCTGCCCTCCAGCGTGGCCACGCCGCCGAGCACGGCGCCGCCGGGCCAGTAGCGCACTACCTCCTGTTCGACCGTGAACGGTTTCAGCGAATAGCCGGGGGCGGTGTAGTCGCGGATGAAGTCCGCCTTGTTCTCGACCCGGGCGCGGCTGTTGAACAGCACGTAGTCGTCGGCGAGCAGGCGGCGCAACGCCACGCCATCGCCTTCGACCTGGGCGCGATCGAACGCGGCGACCGCGCGGGCCAGCGCGCGCGGCAACGAGGCGTGCGGCGCGGTTGCCGCGGCGGGTGCGATACCAAGCATCATCGCGAGCAGGGTGGCGGACAGTTTCATGGTGGCCTCCGTCGAAAACCCGGCGACAGGCCGGGCGCGGGCTCCAACGCTAGGGCCCCAGCCGGCGTCCGGCTATCAAATTCTTGCCCGTGCGGACCAGCGCCGACGGACGCAGGGTCTCGCGCGCGGCGCGCGGGGTCAGTCCGACGTGTCGGCGGAAGGTCGCGCCGAAGTGGCTCTGATGGCTGAAGCCCAGTTCGCTGGCCAGTGCGGCGAGATTGTCCGCGCCGTGGGCGAGCCGGTCGAGCGCGAGCGCGATGCGCAAGCGCGTGCGGTAGGCGACCAGGCTGCTGCCGCAGGCGCGGCGAAACAGGCGGGAAAGGTGGAACGGCGAGCAACCGGCATGGGTGGCGAGCTCGGCCAGGCCGGCGGCAGTGGTCGGATCGGCCAGCAGCACTTCCTGCACCTGACGAAGCCGACGCCGGATGGCGGGAGACAGCGGTGCGATGCTCGCCGTCGCATCGTGCCGAAGCACCGCGGTGCACAGTGTGGCAGCCGCTTCCTCTATCCGCAGACGATCGCGCTCATCGTGGGCGAGCGCCGCGTGGAGCGCACGATGCCGGTACTGGTCGATAGCCTCCACGGGCCGCGCCGCGTCGGCCGATCCGCGCAGGCGTTGACCAAACAGCGCCTCCTCGTGCGCGGGCGCCACCTCGAAACAACTGCCGGCGTCGCCGCCCTCGAACGGATGCGAGATGCGGTAACTGTCGCCGGCGCGGTAGAGCAGGGCGGTGGCGGGGTCGCCCAGGTATTCCGCCCCGCGCAGGTGATAACCGAAGCCGCCGCGCCGCAGCAGCATCAGGTGGGTGTGTTCGTCGCCGCGTTCGCCGCCGCAACCACCGCGGGGATGGCTGCAGTCGATGTCGGTGATCCGCAGCAGCGGACTGTCGAATAGCACGGTGAGATGGGAGGCGCCCATGGCTCGCTCGTTCGCGGCGGGGCGCCCAGCGTCTCAAAACGCCATGTCGAACGCCACCTCGCCCTGCACACCCACCTGATACGCCGAGACGCGGCGCTCGAAGAAGTTGGCCAGCTCCTGCACGTCCTGCAGGTCCATGAAGTCGAACGGGTTCTTCGCGCCGTATTTCTTCGGCATGTCGAGCTGGGCGAAGCGCTGGTCGGCGCAGTACTCGAGGTACTGACGCATGTCCTTCACCGACATGCCGGCCACGCCGCCGGACAGCACGTCTTCGGCGAACTGGGTTTCGCAGGCGATCGCCTCTTCCATCATCTGCTCGACCTGGGCGCGCATGTCCGCGTCGAACAGGTCCGGCTCCTGTTCGCGCACGGTGCGTACCACGTCGAAGGCGAACGCCATGTGGCAGCTCTCGTCGCGGAACACCCAGTTGGTACCGGCCGCCAAACCGTGCAGCAAACCACGTGAACGCAGGTAGTACACATAGGCGAACGCAGCGTAGAAGAACAGCCCTTCGATGCAGGCGGCGAAGCAGATCAGGTTGAGCAGAAACTGGCGCCGATGCGCGCGCGTCTCCAGCCGGCGCAGGCCCTGGATCGAGTCGATCCACTTGAAGCAGAACGCGCCTTTCTGCCGGATCGAGGGGATCGTCTCGATCGCCGCAAACGCGGCGTTGCGCTCGGCCGGATCGGGGATATAGGTGTCCAGCAGGGTGAGGTAAAACTGCACGTGCAGTGCTTCTTCGTACAACTGCCGCGAGAGATACATGCGCGCTTCCGGCGCGTTGATGTGCTGGTACAGGTTCAACACCAGGTTGTTCGACACGATGGTGTCGCCGGTGGCGAAGAACGCCACCAGGCGCCGGATCAGATGGCGGTCGGCAGCGGACATCTTCGTGTCCAGATCCCGCGTGTCCATCGAGAAATCCACTTCCTCCACGGTCCAGGTGTTCTTGATCGCGTTGCGATACATCTCGTAGAAGCCGGGGTAGCGCATCGGGCGCAGGGTGAGTTCGAAACCCGGGTCGAGGATGTGGTTGTTCGGATGGGTCATGGTTGTGCCTCGGCATATGTTGAATCCTTCTCCCTTGGGAGAAGGTGCCCTGAAGGGGCAGATGAGGGTTCGGGGTTGCGCCAAGGTTCGTGCAAGCCCGAACGCGCTCCCCAACCTCTCTCCCGAAGGGAGAGGGGCTTATAGCTTGCGTGCGTAGTCGTCGTGCACGAAGCGGCTGACATAGGTGGAAAGCCCCAGGCCGGCTTGCGCCAGCTTTTGCATGTTCGCGATGTGTTCGCGGCCGGTGGCCTTGGCGGTGTACTCGTAAATATCGCCATTGACGAAACGGACGCGGATGAAACCGTCACCGCACTCGTAGGCGGTGACGCCGGAGTGGCCGTCGAGATTCCGGTAACGCTTCATCGCGACACCTCGTTGCGCTACTGGCAGGCTTCGCAATACTCCGGGTTCTCCAGTGAACAAAACACCGCGGCGGTGGCCTGCGCCTGGTCGGGCGCTGCCGAGACCGTGGTCTTGGCGATCCTGGTGGCCGGGCGTGAGCGCAGGTAATACGTGGTCTTGATGCCGGCCTTCCACGCGTACATGTACATCGAGCTCAACTGGCCGATGTTCGGGTTTTCCATGAACAGGTTCAGCGACTGGCTTTGGTCGATGTATGCGCCGCGTGCGGCGGCCAGTTCGATCAGTGCTTTCTGCGGCAGTTCCCACACGGTGCGGTAGATTGCGCGCAGGCGTTCGGGGATGGCGTTGATGTTCTGGATCGAACCCTCGGCCAGCTTGATCGCGTCGCGTACTTCGGGTGTCCACAGACCCAGCGCTTTCAACTCGTCGGCGAGGTAGCGGTTTACCTGCAGGAAATCGCCCGACAGCGTCTCGCGCTTGAACAGGTTGCTGACCTGCGGCTCGATGCATTCGTAGCAGCCGGCGATGGACGCAATGGTGGCGGTGGGCGCGATCGCGATCAGTAGCGAATTGCGCAGGCCGTGCTGTTTGATCTTTTCGCGCAAGGCGTCCCAGCGCGCCATGTTATGCGGGGTGATGTTTGGCCAATGGTCGAACTGCAATTCGCCATTTGCGGCGCGGCTTTCGGCGAAGCCGGGATGCATGCCTTCGCCCTCGGCCAGTTCGCACGACTGGGACAGCGCATTGAAATAGATTTCCTCCGCGATGCGGGTCGACAGTGCCAGTGCCTCGGCCGAGTCGAACGGCAGGCGCAGTTTGAAGAACACGTCCTGCAAGCCCATTACGCCGAGGCCGACGGGCCGCCACTTCATGTTCGCCGTGCGCGCCGTGGCGATCGGGTAGTAGTTCAGGTCGATCACGCGATTGAGCTGGCGCACGGCGGTGCGCACGGTGGCGGCGAGCTGGTCGTAATCGAACACGCCATCGACGACGTGGCGCGCCAGGTTCACCGAGCCCAGGTTGCACACCGCCGTCTCGTTCACCGAGCTGACTTCGAGAATCTCGGTGCACAGGTTGGATAGGTGGATCACGTTCCCCGTTTTGGCCGTCTGATTGCTGGTGGCGTTGCAGCGGTCCTTGAACGTCATCCAGCCGTTGCCGGTCTGCGCCAGCGTGCGCATCATGCGCGCGTAGAGTTCGCGTGCCTTCACCGTTTTCACCGCGAGGCCAGCGGCCTCGGCTTGGGCGTACGCGGCGTCGAACGTCTCGCCCCAGTTGTCGACGAAGTGCGGTACCACCTTCGGGTCGAACAGCGACCAGTCGCCGTCGCTCTCGACCCGGCGCATGAATTCGTCAGGGATCCAGTTGGCGATGTTGAGGTTGTGCGCGCGGCGGGCGTCGTCGCCGGTGTTGTCGCGCAGCTCCAGGAAATCCTCGATGTCGGCGTGCCACGTTTCCAGATACACGCAGGCCGCACCCTTGCGCTTGCCGCCCTGGTTCACCGCGGCGACGGACGCGTCCAGCGTCTTCAGCCAGGGCAATAGGCCATTGGAGTGACCGTTGGTGCCGCGGATCAGCGAGCCGCGCGAACGCACCCGCGAATAGGCCAGGCCGATGCCGCCGGCAAACTTCGACAGCTTCGCCACATCGGCGTACTTGTCGTAGATCGACTCCAGCGAATCGACCGGTGAGTCGAGCAGGTAGCACGAGCTGAGCTGCTCGTGGCAGGTGCCGGCGTTGAACAGGGTGGGCGAGCTGGCGATGTATTCCAGCGACGACAGCAGCCGGTACAGCTCCAGCGTCTCGCCGATTTCGTTGCCGCCCAGCGCGCAGGCGATGCGCATGAAGAAATGCTGCGGCGTCTCGATCACCAGCCGCAGTTGCGGATGGCGCAGCAGGTAGCGGTCGTACACGGTGCGCAGGCCGAAATACTCGAAGCGGCGCGTGGCCAACGGGTCGATCGCGTCGTTCAACTTGCGTGCGTTGGTGGCCACGAAATCGCGCAGGCGGTCGTTGAGGATGCCCAGCTCGGCGCCGCGCGCAATCGACTGCGAGAAGCTCTGGATCTCCTGGCCGCTGACCTCCTTGTCGATGTAGGCGCCGAGCAGGCGCGCGGCGAGCTGGCCGTATTCGGGTTCTTCGGCGGTCAGTGAGGCGGCGGTGCGGATCGACAGCTGGTCCAGCTCCTGCGTGGTGGCGCCGTCGTACAGGCCACCGATGGTCTTCAGCGCCACGCGCAGTGGATCGACCCCGTGCAGGCCTTCGGCGCTGCGCGTCACGGCGCGCACGATCTTGTTGACGTCGACGGCTTCCTGGCCGCCGTTGCGCTTGGTGACGTGCATCGACGCCGCGCTGTGCGGCGGGGTCAGGGTGAACGCGGTTTCGGGGAGGGCGACAGGGGGTTCGGCGGGCGCGATGGCGCGCTCGCGTTCGGCGGTATCGAGGGCTTGCATGGGCAGGTGGCTCCGGCATGGACATCAAACACCTGCTCCCGCGCGCAGGGCCTGAAGCGATGGATACCGGGGGAGCCGCACGCGGCCCCGACAAAGGCCCGCGCCACGACGTGTTTCCCCGCGGAAACCGTCACTACGCACCGGGACATGTTCGCCCCGATGTGCCGGCAGGTCTTCGGACTTGCGGACGAGGATCACGACGATCCACCTACTTGCCCCCGCTTCCCGGCCGCAGAGGGCCAGTGCATGTGGAGGTGTTCGTTTCCGCTTTACCGCTGCGGGGCAGTTCCGGATTTACACCGGATTCCCTTTTAAGCCCGACCGATGTTGGGTCGGCCGGGCACCGACGCACACAACATATCGGGTACGTTGGGCATGGTCAACCCAATAACTTGTGTGTGCCCCAAAACCGGGTTTTCAGCGCGGAGGTGTCGTCATGGGTGACGTGAGCGGGTGTCCGCGCGTGGGTTTCGCCCTGCGCAAGCCGCTTACAGCGCGTCGTGGTCCATCTCGCCGGTGCGGATGCGGGTGACCTGATCCAACTGGCTGACGAAGATCTTGCCGTCGCCGATCTTGCCGGTGCGGGCGGCCTGCTGGATGGCTTCCAGCACGCGGTCGACCTGGTCGTCGGTCACCGCCACCTCCAGCTTGATCTTGGGCAGGAAATCGACCACGTACTCGGCGCCGCGATACAGCTCGGTATGCCCTTTCTGGCGGCCGAAGCCCTTCACCTCGGTGACGGTGACGCCCTGCACGCCGACTTCCGCCAGCGCCTCGCGCACGTCGTCCAGCTTGAACGGCTTGATGATGGCCACGACCAGCTTCATGGAATTTCCTCGGTATGGGGGCACGCGCGGTGCATGACGCCCATTCTGCCTTCGCACGCGGGCGCTGTCGCCTTGCCGGTGCCGTGTAGGACAATCCCTACACATCCCGACGGAGCATCCTGATGGCGTACCCGAATTCCGTTCACCTAATATTTACCTCGACGAGTGCGAGGCGCTGTCCATGATGGATAGGCAGGATATCGATCAGATTGCCCTGCGGCTTGTGTCGTTGGTACCGCCAGGACTGGCACAGGCGCATCAGGATTTGCGAGCCAACTTCCAGGATGTTCTGGCGCAGGGACTGCGCCGCCTCGACCTGGTCACCCGCGAGGAATTCGACGTCCAGACCCAGGTTCTGGCGCGCACACGCGCGAAAATCGACGAACTCGAGCAACGCGTGGCCGAATTGGAGGCTGCCGTCGCCCACCGCGGGACACCGTAACACCCAGCTCCCGGGAGCCGCCCCCGATCCGTCACCTCACCCCGAGAACGATCGGGGGCGGTTATTTATCAACGGATGGAGTCGCCCGGCGTGCCTGTCAGCGATCGTTCCCAGCGCCGACCCGTGTCTGCATGAGCCTCGCCGTTACCCTCAGCCGTGCCCAGGAAGGGATCGCCGCGCCGCAGGTCATGGTCGAGGTGCATCTCTCCGGTGGCTTGCCGTCTACCAATATCGTGGGTTTGCCCGAGGCCGCGGTGCGCGAAGCCCGTGACCGCGTACGCGTGGCGATCCAGAATACGGCCTTCGAATATCCTGGCCGCCGCGTCACGGTGAACCTGGCGCCGGCCGAGCTGCCCAAGGATGGCGGCCGCTTTGACCTGGCGATCGCGCTGGGCATTCTTGCGGCCAGCGGACAGGTGCCGCGCGACAAGCTGGATGACTGCGAATTCCTGGGCGAGCTGGCCTTGACCGGCGCGCTGCGCCGCGTCTCGGGTGTGCTGCCGGCCTTGCTGCGCGCGCGTGCGCGTGGTCGCCGGGTGCTGGTGCCTTACGAAAACTCCGCCGAAGCCGCGCTGGTGCCGGATGTGGATGTGCGGGTGGCGCGTACATTGGCCGAGGTGTGCAGCTGGCTGCGCGGGGCGGAAGAGCTTTCCGCACCGGTCGCCACGCCCAGCACCGGTGGCGCCGATGACGGCCCCGATCTCCGCGACGTGCGCGGTCAATTGCAGGCGCGCCGGGCGCTGGAGATCACCGCCGTGGGCGGCCATCACCTGTTGCTGATGGGCCCGCCGGGCACCGGCAAGACGATGTTGGCCGAGCGCCTGCCCGGCATCATGCCGCCGCTGTCCGAATCCGAGGCGCTGGAAACCTGCGCGGTGGCGTCGGTGTCGGGGCAGGTCATCGATCTGGCGCGCTGGCGCCGGCGGCCGTTCCGGGCGCCGCATCACACCGCATCGGCGGTGGCGCTGGTGGGCGGCGGGTCGTATCCGCGGCCGGGCGAGATTTCGCTGGCGCACAACGGCGTGCTGTTTCTGGACGAGCTGCCCGAGTTCAGCCGGCAGGTGCTGGAGGTGCTGCGCGAGCCGATGGAGTCGGGCCAGATCCTGATTTCGCGCGCCGCGCGCCAGTCGATGTTTCCCGCCCAGTTTCAGCTGGTGGGTGCAATGAACCCGTGCCCTTGCGGCTACGCGGGGGACCCCACGCAACGCTGTCACTGCACGCCGGACCAGATCCAGCGCTACCGCTCGCGCATTTCCGGGCCGTTGCTCGATCGCATCGACCTCTGCGTCGAGGTGCCGCAGGTGCCGCTGGCTGATCTGGGCGGGCCGCGTTCCGGGAATGACGAGGACTCCGCCACGGTGCGCGCGCGAGTGCTGGCCGCGCGGCGGCAATCGCTGATGCGGGCGGGTCGGCCCAACGCGGAGATCAGCGTGCGCGAGCTGGAGCGTGACTGCGCACTGGGGCCCCCGGAACGGCGCTGGTTCGAGACCGCACTGGAGCGTTTGGGCCTGTCGGCCCGCGCCTATCACCGCGTGCTGCGGGTGGCGCGCACCATTGCCGATCTGGACGGTGGCACCGCCCTGCTTGAACGCGAGCACCTGGCCGAGGCGCTGCAATATCGGCGGGTCCAGAGCCCGGGCCGCTAGCGCGACAATCTGCCGCTGTCTGGACGCGCCGGCCGGCGCATGGTTCGATGGCGCCCTGATATTTCCAAGGAATGCGATGACTATCGAGCTCGGCTTGATGCTCGCCGGCATGCTGATGATCGGCTTCCTGGCGCAATGGCTGGCCTGGCGGGTGCGGCTGCCGGCGATCCTGTTTCTGCTGCTTGCGGGCATCATCCTGGGGCCGGCCACCGGCGTGCTGAACCCGGACAAGCTGCTGGGCGACCTGCTGTTCCCGATCGTGTCGCTGGCGGTGGCGCTGATCCTGTTCGAAGGCAGCCTCACCCTGCGTTTCAACGAGTTGCCGGGCATAGGCAACGCGGTGCGCGGGCTGGTCAGCTATGGCGCGGTCGCCGCGTTGCTGCTGCTGGCGCTGGCCGCGCACTTGGTGGCGGGGCTGAGCTGGCCGATCGCGCTGCTGTTCGGCGCGCTGGCCTGCGTCACCGGCCCCACCGTGATCGCGCCGATGCTGCGCACGCTGCGTCCGAACGCGCGCATCGCCAACACGCTGCGCTGGGAAGGCATCGTGATCGATCCGCTGGGCGCGCTGTTCGCAGTGCTGATCTACGAGGCCATCGTGTCGCAGCAGGAGGGCCACACGCTGGGCATCTTCGTGGCCACGATTCTCTGCGGCGCGGTGATCGGCGGGCTGGCCGCCATGGTGATCGGCTTCCTGCTGCGGCGGCAGATGATTCCCGAGTACCTGCAGAATTACGCCGTGCTGGCGACGGTGCCGCTGGCCTTCAGCGTCTCCAATGCGCTGACCCACGAATCCGGCCTGCTGGCGGTCACCATCATGGGCATCGCGCTGGGCAACATGCGCAACGTGCACATGGACGACATCCTCGACTTCAAGGAAAGCCTCACCACGGTATTGGTGTCGCTGCTGTTCATTCTGCTGGCGGCGCGTCTGCATTGGCCGCTACCCGACGGCATGCTGGGCGCGGGCATCGCCCTGTTCGTCATCGCGCAATTGCTGGTGCGACCGGTGACGGTGGCCCTGTCCAGCATGGGCAGCAGCCTGACCTGGCGTGAGCGGGCGCTGATCAGTTGGGTGGCGCCGCGCGGGATCGTGGCGGCATCGGTATCGGCGTTGTTCGCGCTGCGGCTGGACGCGCTGGGCGTGCCCGGCGCCGACGCCCTGGTGCCGCTGGTGTTCACCCTGATCATCGGCACGGTGGTGCTGCAAAGCGCCACCGCGCGGCCATTGGCGTTGTGGCTGAAAGTGGCCGAGCCGGAGCCGCGCGGCGTGCTGATCTTCGGCTCCGATCATGTGGCGCGCGCGATCGGTACGTCACTGAAGGACGCTGGCTTCCGCGTGGTACTGGCCGACGATGACTGGGATGGCATCCGCCAGGCGCGGATGGACGGGCTCAGCACATTCTTCGGCAACCCCGCCTCGCCGCACGCGGAGCGCCATCTGGATCTTGCCGGCATCGGCCGCATGCTGGGCATGAGCACCAACCGCGAGCGCAACTCGCTGGCCTGCGTGTATTACCGGCAGGAATTCGGGCGCGACAAGGTCTATCGCCTGCGCAACCTGACACCGCAGGAAAGCACCGAGCGCGCAGCGTTCTCCGGCGGTTTGCTGTCGCCACCACTGTTCGACGAGAACATGACTCATGGCCGCTTCGGCGAGATGCTGGCCAACGGCTGGCGCGTGAAGTCCACCCGGCTCACCGCCACCTTCGACTGGCCGCATTTCATCGAGCAATACGGCTCCGATACGGTGCTGATGTTCGGCGTCGAGGAAAAGGGTGTGCTGCGGGTGGCCTCCTCCAAGCGCGAGCTGGAGCCGCGGCCAGGCTGGACCGTGATCGCGCTGGTGCCGCCCAACAGAGGCGAGTGATCGGCAGCGGGTGCGAACGACGGTCCGAACCATCGAACGCATGACCATCTCTCATTAGCCCCGTTCACGCCCACGATCGGGCTACGGTTCGCCTTCGCAGAATACGGCGCGCTCCGACATCGCGCCGGACCCGTATCCGGTATAACGCATCGATGCGTCCCGCCAGGGAAGATCCCGCCATGTCCGTTCTGTCGTTCGAGGATTGCGCCGGCGTGCGTCGTACCGTCAACGCCACCATCGACCCAGCAGGGAGTGCTCATGTCTGATCGAACGTCCTCCTTCCGCGCCTTCCTCTGCGCCGCCACACTGTTGCTGATGACAGGATGCCACCCCGCCATGTCGACCCAGTCCGATTCCAGCAGCGCGCAAACATCGGGCTCATCCATGTTCCCGCTGCGCTTCGTGAAGCACGATTTCCAGGTGTTCTGCTACAACACCATCCGCTGTCACGTGATCTACAACGACTTCAACTTCAAGGCGGAGGAACGGCCTTCGCCGCCGCCGCCCTCGGCGGATTACAGGGACCACTGGCCGTTCGCCTCCTATCTGGGCATCCGGAATTTTCCGCCGCCGGCCGAGGTGAACTGGACGTCGCTGGATGGCGTGGCGCACACAGCCAAGGTGGATATCGGAGCTATCTTCAAGGACGAGCGTGTGTTGTACAACGTGCCCGATGCCGAAATCCCCGATCGCTCCTGGGGAGGTGAGCCAGGCATTCTGCTCGAAGTGAACGACCGCACGATCAGCGTCTACATGAAGGCATTCATTGCCACCAAGACCGAACAGATTCCGGGCAATAAATACAGTGATGCCCGGGATGACGTGATCCTGGCCTGGACACATACGTACTGAAGGGAGCGCTGTCATGGAGCACGACCGGAAGGACCCGGATGGCATTCTCGGTGATGGAGTACGCGCCGATCCTGCCGCGTCGCGATTGCCGATTTACACCGAGGGCCGGGCGCAACTGGCCGCGTTCGAGGAGCCGATCCTGATCCATGCGGACCATCCGCATGAGCGTCTCTTCATTGCCGCGCTGGATGGCACCGGCAATGACGCCATCCACGATCCCGAGCATGCGACGAATGTTGCGCTTATCGCTCGACAGGTGGAACAAGCCGGTAATGCGAGGATTGGCTTCGGTTATGTTCCCGGGCCGGGCACGCAGCAACATGGATTCTTCTCACCTGCGCTGGACAACATGCGCGGCAACACCGTCGATGAGCGGGCCGAGGAGATGTACAAGAAGTTCATCAACCAGGCTTGGAAATGGAAGCAGGAAGACCCAGCCGCAGAGATCCGCGTCGCCAGCGTCAGCTTCAGCCGAGGTAGCGAAGAAGCCGCTCTGTTTGCGCGATTGGTCGAGGAGCGCGGCATTCAGGATCCCGCCGGTGCGCGTTACACCTACGATTCCCATCACCAGATCAAGCATGTCGAATACACCAGGCCACCATTGGTGCCGCCTCATCAGGTAGCGCAGGCGGTGGCCATGTTCGATCCGGTGGGCACCGGTAGTGCGATGACGATGGATCGGCGGCTGCCGCCGTCGGTGATATCCGGCATCCAGTTCATCGCAATGGACGAGCACCGCGGCCTGTTCAAGTCCGACCGCATCATCGATCCGGGCATCTCGTCGGACGGGCGCTTTGCCGGGATCTACGTGCCCGGCGCGCATTCGGATGTCGGCGGCAGTTACCACCGTGATGGTTTGTCGATTCGCACCGGCAACTTTACGATCGATTACCTCAACGGCCTGAGCGACACGCCGTTTCTGGCCAAGTCTTCAGAGCCCGACGATCCGCGTCTGAACGTGGTCCACCATTCGCAGGAAGGCTTGCTGCTGTATCGCCTGTGGCCCAAGATCGACCGGCTCCAGCCGGGAGGCTACAACGAGCGGGAAGTGCCCAGGCATGCGATGGGGCAGGTGCCCGATGCGTACAACGCCGAGCCACGCAATGAAACGCTGAGCCGGCAATTCGAACGACAAGCCATGCCCGACGGCCCGGTGCCGGGTGCATTGCAGATGCCGCACGACACCACGCGCAGCGAACTCGACCAGTGGATCGACCGCATGTATCTGGCCTCGCAGAACCCGGACAACACCGCGTGGGATCGGGCGCAGCATCAGGCGGCGCACGCCTATCTGGGTACAGCGGACGGCCAGCAATTCCAGCAGCAGGCCGACAGCCTGAACGCGACGTGGGACGTGTCATTGCTGGCGCAACAACAAGCCGCGCAGCAGATGTTGCCGCAGGCACAGGGATTCAGTCGTTAGACCAGCCAAGGACGTGGCCATGGATAGTTCCGCTGATGATGTCGAGACGGTGCGGCAGGCATTGATCCGATTGATGGCGATTGCCGATCGTCTGGAGTCACGCAACGCGCACACCGTGCTAAGGATCGAAGCGGCAACCGCTGCGCTCGAGCAAGGTGTGAGCCGTCTGGATGCGGGTGGCGAGCGGTTCGCGGAGCGCGCACTGCAGGTGATCGGAAACAACGCACAGCAAGCGGTAGCCCAAGGCGCCGGACAAGCCGTGGACGAGCTGCGGCAGCGGTTGCAGCAAAGTGCCAACAGCGCCCAGGCGGCTGCCCGGGCGATGGATGAACAGCGCAGGGGATTGACCAGCGCGCGGCGCAGCCTGGTCTGGAACGCGGCAGTCGCCTTGCTGCTCGGCTCCCTGTTGGCCATGGGCTCGGCGGCGTGGACCATCCACCGCAGCGCGCAGCAACTGGCGCAACTGCATTTCGGTCAGGACATCCTGCGGGCGACGCAGCGTGGCGCAATCAACCGTTGCGGCGATTCGCTGTGCGCACGAGTCGGCAGGAAACCGGCACGCTTCGGCAAGGACGGCCAGTATGTGTTGCTGGGCGACTGAGCCCGCTCACTCCGTATTGCGGTGCTTGCCCCGGTATGGCTTGAACAACGCGCGGATCGCGGGCATGTCCACGTCCACGTCGCCGCTGGCGTGCACCAGTGGGCCCAGCGTGAAGGTTTTCGTGGGGTAGTCCAGGAACAGGGTCTGGATCGGCACGTTGGCGCCGTGGGCGATGCGCAGGAAGCCCTGCTTCCAGCGCCGCACCGGCTTGCGCGTGCCCTCGGGCGTGATGCCCAGCCACATCCGCTCGCGCTCGGCGAAACGCTGCACCATCTGCGCGGGCACGTTGGCGGCGGCGCGGCGGTCGATGCCGATCATGCCCAGCGGTCGCAGGATGATGCCGAAGGGGCCGTTCAGCACTTCGCGCTTGATCATGATGCTGATGTCCACGCCCAGCGCCACCTTCATCACCAGCCCCCAAACGCCATCCCAGTACGACGAATGCGGCGCACCGATGAGGATCAGCTTGGGCAGGTTCGGCAGTTCGCCCAGCAACCGCCAGCCGCTGAGGCGCAGGATCACGCGCGCCAGCCAGGGCCAGAACCGGCTGTTGAGGCGTGGCGCCAGCGGCGGGGTGGGTGGCAACATCGGTGCGTTCATTCGGAGCTCCATTCGCGCGAACGCGTCTGCTTGATCTTGCCGCGCTGCTGTTTGCCAGCCAGACGGCGTTCTTTGGAGGCGCGTGTGGGGCGGGTGGCCACGCGTTTCTTGGGTGGCCGCAACACGCTGCGAATCAGCTCGGCCAGCCGTTCACGCACGTCGTCGCGGTTGCGCACCTGGTCGCGAAAACGCCGACCCTGGATCACCAATACGCCCTCGGCGGTGAGCCGGCGGTCGCGCCGCGCCAACAGCCGTTCGCGCACTTCGTCCGGCAGCGAGGGCGAGTTGATGACATCGAACCGCAACTCCACCGCGCTTTCGGTGCGATTCACATGCTGCCCGCCGGGACCATCGGCACGCAGGAAACGTTCGACGAGTTCGGATTCGGGTAGCGAGAGGGTGGGGCTGACAGTCAGCATGCGGCAAGTTTAGGGGGAAGCGTTGCGCGGAGCGAGGCGCGCTCGATCCGCTCGCCGCCGCCGCGCGGCTACGCTCGGGATGAGCGGCGCGGGAATGTTCTAGTGGCCGGAGACGCTGGCATTCTGTGGCAACGACCATTCGAACCGTGCCAGCAACGATGCAAACGCGTCGTCCAGCGGCGCTTCCAGCGTCATCGGCGCGCCGCTCAGCGGGTGATGGAAATCGAGCCGCCACGCATGCAGCAGCATCCGATGACAGCCGAAATATTGCTTGTACAGGCGATTGTGATCGCCGCGTCCGTGCTGGCAGTCGCCGATGACCGGGTGATGGATATGCGCCAGGTGTTTGCGGATCTGACGGAAGCGGCCGCTTTCCGGTTCGGCCAACAAGAAGGCGTAGCGTTGCTGCGGATAGCGACCCAGTGCAATTGGTACCTCGATCGTGGCCAGTTGGCGGTAGCGCGTGCGTGCCTCGCGTCGCGGCCCGGTTTCGCGTGAGCCGGGCAGCGGGTAATCGATCACGCCTTCAGCTGGTTCCGGCCAGCCGCGCACTACAACCAGGTATTGCTTGTGCACCGTGCGGCCCATGAACTGCTCGCCCAGCGCAGCCGCGATCTCCTTGTTGCGCGCCACCAGCAGCACGCCGCTGGTGGCGCGGTCGAGTCGGTGCGCCAGGTACACGCTGTCGCCGATCTGCTCGCGCAATTCATCGACGAGAAACGTGTCGGCATTGCCGACCATCTTCGAACGGTGCACGGCCAGGTTCGCGGGCTTGTTCACCGCGATCAGCGCATCGTCCTGATGGAGAATTTCAAGCATGTCGATTGGCCAGGAAGATTCGGGTCATGTGGGAGTGACTTCAGTCGCGATGCTCTTGCTTGTGGCTCCAGAGCAAGAGCATCGCGACTGAAGCCGCTCCCACAAAAAACCGCTTCCGCAGGTGGTGATGACAAGCGCTCAGCGCGAGCGCGGCCAGCCAATCGCGAAGGCCAGCAAGCCGGCTGCGCCGGTGCCCAGCGGCGGCCAAACTCCGTGCTGCGGCGCCAAGGTCCACAGCAGCGCCGAGCCGATCAGCAAGGCGCCACCCAACAATCCGCAGGCCAGCAGCTTGTGCTGGCGCCGGGCGTTGTCGTGCAACAGGGCAAGCGCCAGTGGATCGCTCACCACCCGCTGCTCGCCGCTGCCTGCCTGGCGCAGGGCATCGCGCACCAGCTCGGGAAACTCCGGTGCGTGGTGCAACCATTCGGGCAGGCGCTTGCGCACGTCACGCAGGGTGCGCAGCGGGCTGTAGCGTTCGCGCAGGATGCGTTTCAGCACCGGATGCGCCACCGCCCAGATGTCGATCTCCGGATCGAGCATGCGGCCCACGCCTTCGATGTTGAGCAGGGTTTTCTGCAGCAGGATCAGTTGCGGCTGCAAGGTCAGCTCGAAGCGGCGCGCGGTCTGGAACAGTTTCACCACCAGTTCGGCCAGCGAAATCTGCGACAGCGGGCGGGTGAAATACGGCTCGCAGACGGTGCGCACCGCCGCCTCCAGTTCATCCAGCCGCAGGGTGGCGGGCATCCAGCCGGCGGCCACGTGCAGTTGCGCGATGCGGGCGTAGTCGCGTTCGAACAGGGCGATGAAATTCTGCGCCAGCCAGTATTGGTCGGCTTCGGGCAGCGAGCCCATGATGCCGAAATCCAGCGCGATGAAACGCGGCTCGCCGGTGCGCGCGGTGTCCACCCAGATATTGCCGGGGTGCGCATCGGCATGGAAAAAGTTGTCGCGGAACACCTGCTCGTAGAACACCCGCACGCCCTTGGCGGCCAGCGCCTTGCGGTCGATGCCGGCCGCATCGATGGCGGCGATGTCGTCGCTGCTGACGCCGCTCACCCGCTCCAGGGTCAGCACGCGCGCGGCGGTGAGTTCCCAGTGCACGCTCGGCACGTACAGGTCCACGCCGCTGGCGAAGTTGCGTTTCAGCAGGCTGGCGCTGGCGCCTTCGCGCTGCAGGTCCAGCTCGTTTTCCAGCATTTTTTCGACTTCGGCCACCACGTCCAGTGGCCGGATCTTGTCGGCGTTGGGATGCCAGCGCTGGGCCAGTTCGCCCAGCGAGCGCAGCAGTTTCACGTCGCGGGCGATCTGCGCGTCGATGCCCGGGCGCAGCACCTTCACCACGACCTCGCGGCCATCGCGCAAGGTGGCCGCGTGCACCTGGGCGATCGAGGCGGAGGCCAGCGGCGTTTCGTCGAAATGCGCGTAGAGCTGATCGGTCGAGGCGTTCAATTGCTGCTCGACGATGGCGCGGGCCTCGGCGCCGGGGAACGGTGTCACCCGATCCTGCAGCAGCGACAGTTCGTCGGCGATATCGGCAGGGACGAGATCGCGGCGGGTGGACAGCACCTGACCGGCCTTCACGAAAATCGGGCCCAGCTCGGTCAGCGCCAGCCGCAACCGCTCGCCGCGCGACAGCTGCGCCACGTTGGCACGCGGTCGTGCCAGCAACGGGCGCAGCAGTTTCAGCGGACGGTACAGGTGGGTGGCGTCGACCAGTTCATCCAGTCGATACGCCAGCAGTACCGAGGCCACCCGCAACAGTCTCGGCACGACCTTCAGCGGCGTCATGCGGCGCTGCCCTGCAGCCGCGCGATGAGCCGCTGCACGCGCGACTCCATCCGTTCGCTGCGCTCGCGCAGGTGATCCACGCCGTCGAGGAAATCCTCCACCTCGCCCGGCGCCAGCGCCACGCGCGCTTCGTCGCGCAGCCAGTCGGCGCCGTCCTCGGTGAAATGCGCGGCACTTTCGCGGGCGTGGCTCAGGCCGCGGCGGACGGCCTTGGCCAGCGGTACACCGAGCACGTCGCCGAAGCTGCGCGCAAACGCCTCCTCGAAATCGGGCGCGAACTTGCTGGCCAGTTTCTCCAGCCGGCGTGCCAGCTCGGCATCACCGGCGATCTCCACCTTGCCCGGTGCGATGCCGTCGTCGTCGCGGCGAAACAGCATCGCCAGCAGGCTGCCCGGCGTGGCGGCGACGCGCAGCTGGCTGTCGTCCTGTGGCGGGCCCACCAGCAGTTTTCCGTCGTCGACGGTGATCGCCAGCACCAGCTCCGGTCCACGCAGATGCAGTTGCACGCGGCGTCCGTTCAACGCGGCCAGCTTCTGCTGCGTATCGGGGTCCAGCGACAACGTGTGATTCAGCGCGGTTTGCAGCGCGCCACCGGCCAGCTTGCGCAGCGGCTGCGGCATCCAGGTATTGGGCGTGGAGTTCATCCCGGCGATTGTAGCGGGGCGGCGCCTGCGCCGCCGGGAATGGGGAATAGGGAACGGGGAGTCGGAAGAGCGGCATTTCGCCAGCGCGAAGGATGCGCGGATGCCGAGGCATCTGCTTTTCCCATTCCCGATTCTCTATTCCCGATTCCCCGCCCCAACGAACCCAAGCTGGCGCCAGGCTTCGTAAACGGCCACGGCCACCGAATTCGACAGGTTGAGGCTGCGGCTGTTCGGGCACATCGGCAGGCGCAGGCGCTGGTTGGCGGGGATGGTCTCGAATACGTCGGCAGGCAGGCCGGCGGTTTCGCAGCCGAACAGCAGTGCGTCGCCATCGGCGAAACGCGCGTCGACGTGGGCCACCTGGCCGCGGGTGGAAAATGCGAACACGCGTGGCATGCCGATCGCGTCGAGGCAAGCGGCGAAGTCGTCGTGCACGGCCACGCTGGCGTACTCGTGGTAGTCCAGCCCGGCGCGACGCAGCCGCGCATCGTCGAGTTCAAAACCCAGCGGGCGGATCAGGTGCAGCGCGGCACCGGTATTCGCGCACAGGCGAATCACGTTGCCAGTATTCGGCGGGATCTCGGGACGAAACAGGATGATATGGAGCATCCGGCCATTATCGGCATTCGTCGCCCCCGCGTCTGCGTCGGCCTTACAACACCTGTGTCGATGGCGGGCAAAGCACGCCGTCGTGTGGCAACACGCAGCTGTCGGGCGCGTCCAGCAGCATCGTCGTGACCGAGGAACCCGACGCCGGCTGCTCCACCGGCTGCGCGCGCAGCATCGCGCCCATCACCAGCACGCACAGCGCGAAGCAGGCCGCGAACAAGCTGTGCAACATCATCGTTTCGAATTTCATGATCGCTCTTCCTTTTCCGTGATTGAAAACCCCTGCATGGCCAGAAGAGCAATCGCCGTGCCAGCCTTTCTATCCTTCGCAAGCTGATGATTTTGCGGAATAAAGATACGATCTTGAAAATGCGCGCCATGTCCGCGGACATCGTCCGAACGGGCGCGGACATTGCCGGACGACACTGTTTGCATGCCTTCACCCGACGTGCCTTGCGCCAGTTGCGCTGCGGCCGCCGTGCCGCCTAGGCTCAAGGGCCTCACCCACGCCAAGGAATTACCGTGACCCTGAAAACGCACGCGTTGTGGCTTGCCGGTTTGCTGACTTTTTCCGTGGGCATCGTGCCGGCTTTGGCCGATCCACCCGCCGTCACCGATGCCGCCAGCACGATCCCCGCGCTCGACTATGAGCGGTTCACCCTGCCCAACGGGCTGACCGTGGTGGTGCATGAGGATCACAAGGCGCCGGTGGTGGCGGTGAGCGTGTGGTACCACGTGGGCTCCTCGTACGAGCCCAAGGGCAAGACCGGCTTCGCGCATCTGTTCGAGCACCTGATGTTCCAGGGTTCGGAAAACCACAAGGACGAATTCTTCAAGCCGTTCGAACTGGCTGGCGCCACTGACCAGAACGGCACCACCTGGCTCGACCGCACCAACTATTTTGAAACCGTGCCCACCACCGCGCTGGACATGGCGCTGTGGATGGAGTCCGACCGCATGGGCCATCTGCTGGGCGCCATCGGCCAGCCGCAGCTCGACGAGCAGCGCGGCGTGGTGCAGAACGAAAAGCGCCAGGGCGAAAACCAGCCCTACGGCCGCGCCAGCGAGCTGATCCAGGCCGAGGCGTTCCCCGCCAACCATCCGTACCACCACGACACCATCGGCTCGATGGCCGACTTGAACGCCGCCTCGCTGGGCGACGTGAAGCAGTGGTTCCGCGACTACTACGGCGCCGCCAATACGGTGGTGGTGCTGGCCGGCGACATCACGCCGGCAGTGGCGAAAGAGAAGATGCTGAAGTACTTCGGCGACATCGCCGCGGGCCCGCGCGTGCCGCGGCCGCAACCGTGGGTGGCGCCGCGCGAGCAGTCCACCCGCGGCACCATGACCGACAACGTGGCGCAGACGCGCATCTACCGCGAGTGGAACGTGCCGCCGCGCGGCAGCGCCGACGAGACCCAGCTGGAACTGGCCGCCGCGGTGCTGGGCGGCGGCAAGACCTCGCGGCTTTACCAGCGGCTGGTCTACCGCGACAAGCTGGCCGACGACGTCTCGGTGGGTGTGGAGCAGCACTCGCTGGCCAGCCTGTTCGAGCTGCAGGTCGACGTGAAGCAGGGTGTCGACCCGGCTCGCGTCGAGGCGGCCATCACCGATGAATGGCGCAACTTCCTGGCGCACGGTCCCAGCGCCGACGAGCTGGCGCGGGTGAAGACGGAAACCCGCGCCTCCTTCGTGCGCGGGCTGGAACGCGTCAACACGCAGGCCTCGATCCTGGCCCAGGGGCAGCTCTATCACGGTGATCCGGGTGCCTACCTGAAGCAGTTCAACGAGTTCATGGCCGCCACCCCGGCCAGCGTCACCGCCGCCGCGAACCGCTGGATCGCCCGCGGCGATTACACCTTGACCGTGGTGCCGGGCAAGGTCGATAGCACCGACAGCGCCGCGGCCGCCGGCCGGGCCGCCGTCCCCGGCAAACCCGCGCCGGTGCTTTCGCCCGCCGGTGATTTCCGCGTCGTCGACAGCAGTGTCGACCGCAGCAAGGGCGTGCCCACGGTCGACAGCTATCCGGACCTGAGCTTCCCCGCCGTGCAGCGCGGCCGCCTGGCCAACGGCATCGAGGTGGTGCTGGCCGAACGTCACACCGTGCCGGCGGTGCAGGTGCGGTTGCTGTTCGATGCGGGCTACGCCGCCGACCAGGGCCGCAAGCTGGGTACCTCCAGCTTCACCATGTCCATGCTGGACGAGGGCACCAGGGAGCTGGATTCGGTCGAGATCGCCAAGCGCAAGCAGCGGCTGGGCGCGCTGATCGATACCGATTGCGGGCTGGATTTCTGCAACGCCTCGTTGAATGCGCTGGACGACAATCTGCAACCGTCACTCGCCCTGTTCGCCGACATCGTGCGTCAGCCCGCCTTCCGCCAGGCTGATATCGACCGCGTGCGCGGCCAGTGGCTGGCCGGCATCGCGCAGGAAAAGAGCCAGCCCGTCGGCATCGCGCTGCGCACCCTGCCGCCGCTGCTGTACGGCAAGGGCCACGCCTACGCCATCCCATTCACCGGCTCGGGTACGGATGCGTCGATCAAGGCGCTGCAAGCCGCCGACATGCGCCGCTTCATGGCCGACTACATCCGGCCCGACAACGTGCGCATCCTGGTCGCCGGCGACACCACGCTGGCGAAGATCATCCCGGCCCTGAACGCCGCATTCGGCCAATGGCAGGCGCCCGCGGGCAAGGTGCCGGCGAAGAACATCGGCAAGGTGGCACCGCCGCCACATGCACGCGTCTACCTGATCGACCGCCCCGACGCGCAGCAAAGCCTGATCCTGGCCGGCAGCCTGGCGCCCTCCACCGAGGCGCCGAACAACCTGCAGATCCAGACCATGAACGGCGCGTTCGGCGGCACCTTCACCTCGCGCCTCAACATGAACCTGCGCGAGGACAAGCACTGGGCCTACGGTGCCTTCAGCATCCTGCAGAACGCCCTGGGCCAGCGCCCGTTCCTGCTGTACGCGCCGGTGCAGACCGACAAGACCGCGCCGTCCATCGCCGAGCTGTTGAAGGAGGCCCGCGCGGTGATCGGCCCGCAACCACTCACCGAGCAGGAGATCGACAAGATCAAGGTGGGCGACGTGCGCAGCATGCCGGGCGGCTACCAGACCACCTCGGCGGTGATGGGTGCGTTGCAGGACATCGTGCAGTACGACCGCCCCGACGATTACGTGCGCACGCTGAAGTCGCGCATCGAGGCGCAGACCGATGCCTCGGTGCAGGCCGCCGCGCAGGAAATCATCCATCCCGACCAGCTGACCTGGGTGATCGTGGGTGATCTGAAGAAGGTCGAGGCGCCGATCCGTGCGTTGAAACTGGGTGACATCCAGGTACTGGATACCGACGGCAAGCCGGTGGCGCCGAAATAAGCCCGCGGGCGGGATGTCGCGTGCCATCGCCGGCACGCGGCACCGCCCTCGCGCTACGATGGCGCCTTGCCGCGCGGTCGCGGCGCGATCCTTCCGCCCACTTCACACACGGAGTTTTCCATGCGCAAGAACCTGCTGTTGCTCGTCCCCGTGCTGGCGCTGAGCGCGTGTACGTGGGGCATCACCATGGACGAAGCGGCCAAGAACGTGCGCACGGCCTGGAATGGCGACGTGTCGGCCTGCCACGAACTGGGCAAGGTCACCGTCTCGGTGATGGACCACATCGGCCCGGTCAACCGCAACGGCATGACGATCCGCGAAGAGCTGGAAGTGATGGCCCGCAACGAGGCCGCCAAGATGCACGCCGACACCGTCAAGCCGCTGGCCGAACCCGCCGACGGCTCGCAGGCGTGGGGCGTCTACCAGTGCGGCACGCGCACGATCAGCCCGGTGCGCTCGTCCGCCACACCTGCGGCCACACCCGCGCCCGGCAGCGCGCAGACATTCCCGGTCAAGGGCAACTGAGCTGGCCGTTCCTGCACGCCGAAGGCGCCCCCGGGCGCCTTTTTTCACGCCGGCCCGTACACGCGGGTTTGCGATGATGGCCGGCATGATCAAGCGCATGCCTTCGAAAACCACCTTGCTGAAAGCCCCAGGCCGGATCGCGCGACGCATGCTGCCGTTCCGCCGCAAGCGCGCCGACCCGCTCGATGCGTTGCCCTTTTTCGCCGTGCCGGCCACTGCCATCGCGGTGCTGGACGATGCCGCCGCGTTTCGCCGCACGCTGTTGCAGCACATCGCCCAGGCCACGCGCCGGATCGTGCTGGTGACGCTGTACCTGCAGGACGATGATGGCGGTCGCGAGATCCTCGAGGCGCTGTACGCGGCGAAAACGCGTCATCCAGCCCTGGAAATTTCCGTGTTCGTCGACTGGCATCGCGCCCGCCGCGGCCTGATCGGCAAGCAGAAAAGCGAGGGCAACGCGGGCATGTATCGCGAGTACGCCAGGCGCCTGGGGCCGGGCGTGGCCATCTACGGCGTGCCGGTGCAGAACCGTGAATTGTTCGGCGTGCTGCATCTCAAGGGCTTCGTCATCGACGACAACGTGCTGTACAGCGGCGCCAGCCTCAACGATGTCTACCTCGCCCGACACGGCCGCTATCGGCTTGACCGCTACCACCTGTTCCGCGATGCGAAACTGGCCGACGCGATGGCCGGCTTCGTCGAGCGGCAGTTTGTCGCCAGCCCCGCCGTGTGCCGGTTGAACAGCGGTGATGCGCCAACCACGAAGGCGTTGCAGCCGGCCATCCGCGACCTGCGCCAGTCACTGCACCAGGCTGCCTACGCCGTCGCCGACGACAGCTTGGGCGATGGTGCGGTAGCAGTGACACCGCTGCTGGGTTTCGGCCGCACCGACAACGCACTCAACGACGCCTTGCTGGCCGCGCTGCGCGGCGCCCGCGAGCGGGTGATCCTGCTGACGCCGTACTTCAACCTGCCGCGCCCGGTGCGGGCGGTGCTGGGGCAACTATTGCGCCGCGGCTGCGAGATCCACCTGATGGTGGGCGACAAGACCGCCAATGATTTCTACATACCGCCCGAGCAGCCGTTCAAGACCATCGGCCTGCTGCCCTACCTGTACGAAAACAACCTGCGCCGGTTTGCCCGCGCCCACCGCCGGCAGATCGACAGCGGCCAGCTCAACATCCACCTGTGGCACCACGGCGACAACAGCTACCACCTGAAAGGCCTGTTCGTGGACGACGACGTGGCCGTACTCACCGGCAACAACCTCAACCCGCGCGCGTGGGCGCTGGACCTGGAAAACGGCCTGCTGCTGCGCGACCCGCAGCGGCTGCTGCATGACAGGCATCAGGCTGAGTGGGCCGCGTTGAAAAAACACGCCACGCGGCTGTCCGACTACCATGCACTGGAAAGGCCGCGGCAGTACCCCGCGGTGGTGCGCAAGCTGTTGCGGCGGCTTAACCGCACGCGGCTGGACCGGCTGGTGAACCGGTTGCTGTAGGCGCTTCTACGCGTTCGGGGCCAGCCGGTCCAGGCGCATGCCCAACCAGTTCGACACGTTCGGCCATTCCTCGGCCAGGATGCTGAAGCACACCGTATTGCGCAGGCTGCCGTCGGTGCGACGCTTTTGCGCGCGCAGGACGCCTTCGCGCTGCGCACCAAGGCGTTCGATGGCGCGCTGCGAATCCTCGTTCAACTCGTCAGTGTGAAAGGCGACCGCCACGCAACCCATCCCCTCGAAAGCATGCTCCAGCAGCAGCCTTTTGCAGGCCGTGTTGAGGTGGCTTTTCTGCCAGCGTTTCGCGTACCAGGTGTAGCCGATGGCGACGCGCGGCAGTTCGGCGTCGATTTCATAGAAGCGGGTGGTGCCCACGATGTCGCCACTACGCTTTTCGCGGACGGCAAACGGCAGCATGTGGCCGTCGGCCAGGCCGCGCAGTGCCTTTTCGACGTAAGTTTGCGCCTGGCCTGGCGGCGGCACGCTGGTGACCCGCAGGTTCCACAGCTCGCCATCGGCGGCGGCGGCCTCGAGGGCGGGGACGTGATCCAGGTTCAGGGGCTCCAGCACGACGTAGTCGTCCTGCAGGTATATCGGGGCGAGAGGTGGCATCGGAGAATTCCAGCGGCGTACGGCGCAGGGCCGCAGGGTGCGGTCAGGCGTCCAGATCGGGGATCAGCTTGCTCTCCAGTCGAGAGATGTGATCCTTCAGCAGCAGCTTGCGTTTCTTCAGTCGGGTCAGCTGCAGTTCGTCGCGGCCCAGGGTGGTGGCCAGCTGTTCGATCGCCGCGTCGAGATCGCGATGCTCCATCCGCAACTCGGCGAGCAAGTGGGCGATTTCAGCGTGATCCTGAACCTGCATGGCGGGGCCGGTGACAAGTGGAGAAGTTGGCAAGTGTACCGCCGCCGCGCGCGGCTGGTCAGTATCTGACCAGCCGCGGGGCGGGCCGGTCACGGGACAAGTCATGGTGCAAAGCAGTAAAGTGCGCGATGGCCTGCCGGCATGTATCGCCGGGCGCCGCGGCAAGCGGTGTTGGCGTCCAACCGCGGGTTTTGATCATTCCACCATTTACCAGAGGGCTGCTCGTGTCTTTCTTTGCATCCGTTGAAATGGCTCCAGGCGATCCGATCCTGGGCCTGACCGAGGCCTTCGTGGCCGACCCGCGCCCGGGCAAGATCAATCTTGGCGTGGGCATCTATTGCGACGAGCAGGGCAAGATCCCGCTGATGAAAGCGGTGCGTGACGTCGAGCAGGCGCTGGCGAAGGCGGAAAGCCCGCGCGGCTACCTGCCCATCAACGGCTTGAAGGCCTACAACGAGCTGACCCAGCAACTGCTGTTCGGCGCCGATTCGCCGCTGCTGGCCGAAGGCCGCGTGGCCACGGCGCAGACCATCGGCGGCAGCGCCGCCTTGCGCGTGGCCGCCGACCTGCTGAGGCAGACCGCCGGCGCGGGCGCCAAGATCGCCATCAGCAATCCCAGCTGGGGCAACCACCACGTGGTGTTCCGCACCGCCGGCTTCGAGCTGCTGGAATACCGCTATTACGACAAGGAAACCCACGGCCTGGATTTCGCCGGCATGCTGGAGGACCTGGGCAAGCTGGAGCCGGGCACCGTGGTGCTGCTGCACGCGTGCTGCCACAACCCCACCGGCGTGGACCTGGATGCTGCCCAATGGCAGCAGGCGATCGCGCTGATGAAGGAGCGCCAGCTGCTGCCCTTCGTCGACGCCGCCTACCAGGGTTTCGACAAGGGCCTGGACGCCGACGCCACCGCGATCCGGCTGCTGGCCGCCTCCGGTATCGAGGCGTTCGTCGTGGCCAATTCGTACTCCAAGTCGTTCTCGCTGTATGGCGAGCGGGTGGGCGCGATCAGCATGGTCGGCCGTGACCGCGACGAGGCCGCACGGGTACTGTCGCGCATCAAGACCACCATCCGCTCGATCTACTCCAGCCCTTCCGCCCACGGTGCGTACCTGGTGGCCGGCGTGCTGGGCAACCCCGAGCTGCGTGCGTCGTGGGAAGACGAGCTGGGCGGCATGCGCACGCGCATCCACGAAATGCGCGCGGGCCTGGTCGATGGGTTGGCGGCGGCGGGTCTGCCGCAGTTCGACTTCATCAACCGGCAGGCCGGCATGTTCTCGTACTCGGGGCTGAGCAAGGCTCAGGTCGAGCGCCTGCGCGAGGATTTCGCGATCTACGCGCTGACCAGTGGCCGCATCTGCGTGGCCGCGCTGAATCGCGCCAACCTGGACGCCGTGGTGGCGGCCATCGCTGCCGTCAGCTGACACCTCGCCATACCCCTGTAGGAGCGGCTTTAGCCGCGATGCTCTTTCGCCACTCGGACGAAAAGCATCGCGACTGAAGTCGCTCCTACAACGTCAACGCGAACCCAAACAATCGCCCGCGGCCCTCGGCCGCACCGATCCGGACATTGAATGTTTTTCCGCAATCTCACGCTGTTCCGCTTTTCCCCCGCCGTAGCCACTGATCTCGACCGCCTCGACGACGCACTGGCCGAGCATCGCCTGCGCCCCTGCGGCCCGCTGGAGATGTTCACCCGCGGCTTCGTGCCGCCGGTGGGCCGCGGCGAGGGCGAGCCGCTCACGCACAGCGTCAAGCAATCCACCCTGGTTACCGTAGGTGGCGAGGACAAGTTGCTGCCGGCCGCGGTGATCAACGACGAGCTGCAACGCAAGGTGCAGAAGATCGCCGAGGAAGAAGGCCGCAAGGTCGGCGGCCGCGAGCGCAAGCGGATCAAGGAGGATCTGCTCACCGAACTGCTGCCGCGCGCGTTCGTGCGCAACTCGCGCATGGCCGCCTATGTGGACAAGAAAAACGGCTGGCTGGTGCTGGACACCTCCAGCCGCAAATCGGCCGAGAACGCGCTGACCCAGATCCGCGAGGCGCTGGGCAGTTTCCCCGCCGTGCCGCTGGCGCCGGAGGAAGGCCCGCGCGTGCTGATGACCGACTGGCTCTCCACTGGCAACCTGCCGGCCGGCCTGGCGCTGGGGGACGAGTGCGAACTGCGTGACCCGGCGACCGCCACCGGCGCCATCGCCCGCTGCCGCCGGCAGGAGCTGGATGCCGAGGAAGTGAAGGAGCACCTGCGCAACGGCAAGCAGGTATTCATGCTGGGGCTGACCTTCGACGACCGCATCACGTTCGTGCTGGGCGAGGATCTGGTCATCCGCAAGCTGAAATTCCTGGACGTGGTGATGGACGAGCTGGGCGACAGCCAGCAGGACGCCCACGCCGAGATGGACGCCAGTTTCGCCCTGCTGACGCTGGAGCTGGAGCGCCTGCTGGGCAAGCTGGAAGAGTGGTTCGGCCTGCCGCGCCCCGCCGATAGCTGAACCGCCGTCACGCCCCTGCGCTCCCGGCCGCGCGTCATGCTTGCGGCCGGCCCGCGACAAGTGGAAGCTTGGCGGACGGCCGCGCCCATCAGTCCACCACCGGCAAGGCGAGCAGGCACAACGGGCAGGTCATGGCGCAGCATCTCGAAGGCGATTGGCTGGAACTGTCGACAGCAGGCGGACGCCTCATCCGCGTGCTGAAGGCCGCGCACCCGCGCGCCCGCCGGCTGCGCCTCACGGTCACGCCCAAGGGCGCCCGCGTCACCTATCCGCACGGCACCCATCCGGCCCAGGTCAGCGCCTTCCTGCGCAGCCACGCCGAGTGGCTGGAGCTGAAACTCGATGAGCTGAACCTGATGGTGAAGCCGCTGCCGCCGCTGCGGCTGGGCTATCCATGCACGTTCCCGCTGCGCGGCGAGCTGGTCGAGCTGGACTGGGCCGAAGGCAGCTATCCCAAGATCGAGTCGCATGCCGAAGGGCTGACCCTGGTCATCCCGCGCCCGCACACCCGCGCGCTGCCGATCGCGCGCGGGCTGCTTGCCTCGCACCTGGAAGCGCAGATCCGCCGCGACGTGTCGCGCTGGATGGCCGGCTACGTGCCGCAACTGGGGCTGGCGCCCACCTCGCTGCGCATCCGCCCCATGAAAAGCCTGTGGGGCAGCCTGGATACCCGCGACCGCATCAACCTGGATCTGGCGCTGGCGTTGGCACCACCGGCCGCGCTGCGCTACGTGCTGGCGCACGAGCTGTGCCACCTGAAGGTACGCAACCATTCGCCACGGTTCTGGACCCAGGTGGAAAACCTGTTCCCGGATTGGCGCGAACAGCGCGCCTGGTTGCGCCAGCAGGGCGCGGTGCTGAAGGCGGAACTCGACCGGCTGATCGGCGACGTGGCCGACTGATTCCGCAGGGCGAGTCGACCGACCAGGGTAATGGCGGCCGACTGCACCCACGCCGTGCGACTCCGTCCTCAGCCGATGGAACGCACCACGCCGCCATCGACGCGCAAGGCCGCACCGGTCGTCGCGGAGGCCTGATACGAGCAGACATAGACAACCATGTTGGCGACTTCTTCCGTCGTCGAGAACCGGTTGATGAGCGACGTCGGGCGCGCCGTCTTCAGGAATTGCTGCTCGGCCTCGGCTTGCGTGATGCCTTGTTCCGCCGCCATCGCCTTCATCCAGCCCGACAGGATCTCGGAATTCGTGGGGCCGGGGACGACCGCATTGACGGTGACGCCCGTGCCGGCCACCAGTTCCGCCAGGCCCCTCGACACGGCGAGCAGCGCGGCCTTGGAGACGCCGTAGTCAATCATGTCCTTGGGGATGTTGAGCCCGGATTCGCTGCTGATGAACACCACGCGCCCCCGTCCCCGCTCCACCATTTTCGGCACGTAATGGCGGGCGGCGCGCACGCCGCTCATGACGTTGAGCTGGAACAGGTCGAGCCATTCGTCGTCGCTCTGCTCGAAGAAGTTGTTGAGGTGCGCCGTGCCCACGTTGTTGACCAGGATGTCGGTGTCGGGCACCTGCGCCACCAGCGCGGCCGAGCCTTCCGGCGTTGCCAGGTCGGCGGTGACGCCGGCAAATTCCGCATCGGGAAATTCCGCGCGCAGCTCCCGCAGCGCCGTGGCGACCCGCTCCTCAGTGCGGCCATTGATGACCACCGAGGCCCCGGCACGTGCCAGCCCTTCGGCAATGGCGCGGCCGATGCCCGCGGTGGAGCCGGTAACCACGGCCTTGCGGCCCGTGAAATCGATTTTCATGATGTATTCCTTGGTTTGCGAGTGCGCCGGAAGTGCGGCGCGACGGGATGCAACGCCGCTCGGCCGAGCGCGTTCAATCGAACTTGATGAGGTCCTGGAAAATAAGCTGGGTCCAGCGGTTGCCCCGCGCCTGGACCAGCGCGCCGCCCTCGTCGAGCCGTCCCAGATCCACCGGCGCGTAGCCCAACTGTTCCGCCAGCGCGGCCACCGGCGCTATCGCGGCGTCGTCGTCGCTGGACAGAAAGACCACCCGCCTTCCGCCCTTGACCGAGGGGTCTTCGGCCAGCACGCCGGCCGGCAGGTGGTTGAAGCCCTTGACCAGCCGCGCCCCCGGCAGGGCGCGGGCAATGACGGCCGAAGAGGGCAGGCCGTCGAGCTGTTCCAGGGGCACGCCGTACGCGTTGGTCACGTCGACGACGATCTTGCCGCTCCAGCCTTCAGCCGCTTTCGCGACATCCCGATGCGACCAGAAGGGAACCGCCAGAAAGACGATGTCGGCTTCCAGCGCGTCCTTCAGCGAACGGGGCGCGACCGTGGGGCCAATCGACTTCGCCAGCGGGGCGATCGCTTCGGGTGGGCGCGTGCTCGCCACGGCAACGTCGATGTTCTTGCGGGCAAAAGCGTGGGCGAGGGCCTGGCCGATCTGACCCGCGCCGATGATGGCGTAACGCATGATGTCTCTCCGGTAATGATGGAAGGTGAAGCGCCGTGCTTCAGTGCGGAGAGATCGTAATTAGCGCCGGAAGGAATGATAATCAGGCGATTTCCCATAAGCTCAATTCCGTATTGGAATCAATCGGCCGTACGGCCCGGGGATCGCGATGGACAGGTTTCAAGAACTGAGCGCCTTTATTGCCGTGGTCGAGGCGGGCGGCTTTTCCGCCGCCGCGCGACGAATCGGCAGCACCCAGTCCGCCATCAGCAAGGCCATTGGTGCGCTGGAGAAGCGCCTGGGCGTGGTGCTGTTCAATCGAAGTACGCGCAGCGTGACCCTGACCGATCAGGGCCAGCGCTATTTCGACCGCACCAAGCCGCTGCTCGACGAGATCGGTGCGGCCGACAACGAGCTGACCAGCAGCACCCTCGATATCTCCGGGCGCATGCGGATCGCCGCGCCCTCGACGTTCGGCCGGCTCCACGTTCTTCCGCTGATACCCGGGCTGTTGTCGCGCCATCCCGGGCTGAAAGTGGAGCTGCTCCTTTCGGATGCGGCGCGCGACATGGTGGAAGACCGCATCGACCTGACGATCCGGGTGGGCACCGTCAACGAACCCGACGCCGTGGTGCGACGCATAGGCAGCACCAGCCTCGTATGCGTGGGGTCACGCCGCTATTTCGAGTTGAAGGGCACGCCAAAGACGCCCGCCGACCTGGTCGACCACAACTGCCTTGTGTACGAAGGCATGGTGGAGTCGACGCATTGGCCGTTCACCGGCCCGGAAGGGCCGTTCAACGTACCCGTGCGCGGCAATTTTTCATCCAACAGCGTCGACGCGATACGCACGGGCGTGCTGGCCGGCGTGGGCATCGGCATGTTCACGCGAGCGTCGCTTGCCGAGGAACTGGCACATCCCGACGTCGTCACGATACTCAACGACTTCGTGATGGGCACCCGGGACGTGAGCGTCGTCTGGCCGCAACGCCGTTTCATATCGGCGCGCGTGCATCGCGTAACCGACTACTTCGTGCAGGCGCTGTCGCCGCGGCTTTAGCGGCGATCAGCACCGAGGGAGGGCTCCCACCCATCCACCAGCCGCCACACGGTCACCAGCCGGTGGCGAGCAACGCATCCAGTTGCGCGAACTGTTCGGGCAGGCCTTCCGCCGAGCCGGCGAGGGCGTCGTCGAGGGCCGCTGTCGTGGGGTAGCGTTCGTGCAGGGTGACCCGCGTCTTGCCGGCATCATCCTCGAACGTCACCGTGGTCACGGCGCCCCCATCGCTTTCCTCGTTCGTCCATACGATGCGTTTTTGCGGGACCACCTCCCGGTAGGTGCCGAAGAACGCCATCGGTTGATCGGACGCCGGGTGGCTGAATACGAGGCGATACGTGCCGCCGGTGCGCACATCCATGTCGCACGAGAGCAGCGTGAGCTCCACCGATTTCGGAATCCACCACTGCTGGAACAGTTCGGGCTTGCTCCACGCTTCGAACACGATGCGCGCCGGCGCATCGAATGTTCGTGTCACGACGAGTTCGTGGTCGGACTTGCGTTCCACGGCAGTGCGGTTCGTCGCGGCGGGATTACCTTCTTTTGCCTTGACCATCTGCGTTCTCCTTGCGTTTCAGGGTCTCGACAACTTTGTCCAGCGCGTCGAAGCGTGCGCTCCAGAGCTGGCGGTGCTGCTCGATCCAGGCGGCCTCTTCTTCCAGCCGGCGCCGTCCGAGCCTGCAGGTTCGGACGCGCCCGACCTTCTCCGTCGTCACCAGCCCCGCCTGCTCCAGCACGCTGACGTGCTTCTTCATGCCCGTAAGGCTCATGTGGAACCTTTGGGCAAGGTCGGAGATCGAGGCATCCGAACCGCCAAGCTGCTCCAGCACACCACGTCGGGTGACGTCGGAAAGCGCGGCAAACGTTGCGTCGAGGCGAGCTTGATACTGAACCATATGGTTCACTGTATGGCGGACTTTGACGACTTGCAAGCGGCGGATACTCCGCCGGCGGTTTGGTCGAAAATCACGGGATCAGTAGGTGGCCAGGGCCGTCACATGGCAGCGCGTTAGCCGCCGCTCCCTGTAGGAGCGACTTCAGTCGCGACGCTCTTGATGTTTGCAGGAGCGCACCCTGTGCGCGATGCTTTTGCCGTTGTGCGTGACTCCAGAGCAAGAGCTTTCGTCTGCCTGCGGCAGCCGAGTTGCGCGTGGCTAACGCAAAGGCAGGAACAGCTCAGCTGCCGTACCCAACTCGGGCTGGTTAAGGAACAGGCGTTGGCAGTAGATGGGGAAGTCACGCATCTCCTCACCGCTTGCCGGCAGCCAGTCCCGATATAGAAACAGGGCGGCTGGCTCCAGGTTGTGAGTGTCCCCAGTCACTCGGAGCACGGCGCATCGTCCGCCGGGGATCTCGCCAGCTTTCACACCGTCTTCGTTCGGTTCGATCGCGTAGCCGGCTTTGATTCCGACGCAAAGATCCATGCTGTAGTCGGCAGGGTTGACGGGATCCCGCTCCGAATACCAGATATTGAACGTCGGGCTCGTTTTGGGAGACAACCCAGCTGCCATGCGCCAGGCGATGAATCGCTGGATCGTCGCATCGATGGTGCGGCGGTCGCCGCGATGTTCGAAGATCGCGACAGGGGTGGGTGCGATCTCGCGGATGGTCACTTGGTCGTGCGTGTAGGCGGTGCTCATGATCTTGCTCCTGGCGGCATGGAAGGGCCGGAAAGCCAGAAGCCATGGCTCCCAATCGGGAGACTTCCGGAAGGTCGATGGTGATTGCTTGAACCTCTGCCGGAATGCACGGGCGAACGCGTCCGGCGTCTCGTATCCGGCGTCCAAGGCGATCTGCGTGACGCTCAGCCCTTGCACATGGGCCAATTGCTTTGATGCGCGTTGCAGACGCGCCAAACTGGACGTACCGATGAAGGGAGACGCCGAAGAAGGCCCCGAACTGCCGGTGAAAGTGGTACTTCGAGAACGCCGCGATTTGGCTCAGAGCTTCGAGGTTCAAGTCGTCATCGAGATGGCGCTCGATATGGTCGAGCACCTTTTGCATCCGCGCGTGGTAGTGGTCTAGGCCGGTCATCTTGGTCGTTCGTTTTGGCCGCATCAGGATGACGCGCACAGGCGCGGCGTGCCCGGCCGATATTGCGCTCTTTGTTCGAGCCTCGGCGGTAGGCGACCGGCTGTCGCAAGCTACATGTACAACGGCAAGCGCCGGCGCGAGGCAGCACCATTCGGGTGCGGACCGCGCGCCCGTGGGTCGCTCGCTTCGGTCAGACGCGGACAGGTGCGACTAAGCCTTCCTGGGGCACCAATGCGGAGGGATCTGTGTTCCGCACAACGCCCGCTCCCGGCCATTACCGGACATTGAGAGTCACGGCTGCAGACCACGGTTGCAATGCCCGAGATAGGGACCGGAGGTAGTTAACAAGCTTTAATCACCTCCGGCCCCTTTTTCGCCTGACCACGGCTACATTCTCAAAGTCATCGTATGTCGCGGTAAGCGAATTCGATGAGGTCTCGCACCAATTCGAGCAAGCCGCCCCACGGCATGCCGTCGTAGGGATCGCCATGAGCGAGTCCGTTCCGGATGCCGACCAGTGTTATCGGTGGACCGATGAGGGTTCCCTTGCGCGTTTCGCGTTCCTTGTCACTCTCATACAGACGACTGACCACTGGACTGCCATAGATCCGCGCGGATGGGAGCGCGCTATCAGTCAACCCTTCACTATCGACCATGTAGCGCAACAGGTCGTAAAACATCGGAGCGCGCGGTTTGGTTGTTGCTTGTGCTGGGTCTTTCTTCCGTTTCTTCGCTTGTGCGCCAGTGACCTGACTGCCATAACGATCTAGCAACGCGAGCTCGAGGGCAACGACCGCAGCTAATTCACCGGACTTGATGAAACCGTATTCAAACCAGCCGTAGGCATAGAGCTTCTGGGCGAGGGAGAATCTCACCGACACGATCAATGGCACCGTATCGTGTAGATCACACCCGCGGATGAGGTCCAGCCACTCCGACGCGTGCGTGAGGGTACGAACTGCGCCTGGGTTTCCCTGATCGGGCCACGGAACCGTCAGCGGGCAAGTAGGGCGATTCGGCCACGTGTCAAAGAATGCAATGTCGTCCATTTAATCCGCAGACTTCGCGTACCAACGAAGTTGATCAATCGAGTCAATCGGTCGTGATTAGAGCGCCAGTATCTTGATCAACGTTACCCGCAGCGACACCCTGTATCCGAACCAATGACCTTACGGCGTTCGGCTAGCGAAATGACATTGTCCGCTTGAGGCAGAGACTTGTTGCCAACGGGGACCGACTGTTCCCCTAGAAATTCTACGAGCACGGGCGGCTTGACGGCGAACAACCTGGAATAGGCGACCAAGTCAACTCGCTGATACTTCATGTCCAATCGCACGGCCTGTGCAAACAGCTCGGGAGTTTCCGTTGCGATCAGCGCATCTTCGCGCTCGACCTTTGCCTCGCCACCACGATTGAGCCGGATAACGCCTGTGCGGTACTGGTCTTCCGAAATCAATGCGAGCTGGCGTGCCCGGTACAGCAATGCCGCCTTGCTGACCTTCCATCGAAGCTTCATCTCGGAAAGGCCATGCCAGTTCAGATAGGTACCACGCAACCGCGGAAACTCTTTCACGAAGCTCGAACGTGGCAGCAGGAAGGCGCCGGCGAAACGGTTGGCTTCGCCTTCGGTTTTGCGATCACCCGTCGTCAAGCCCACATGCAGCACCAAGTGTCCCAGTTCATGAGCGACGTCGAACCGGACGCGACAGGCTGAAGCCTCTTCGCTGTTTACCACGATGATGGGGCGCGCCGCGCTAATCGAATATGCATCCACCTCGCGAGAAACGCCTTTGAACGAGGTGACCACTGCCCCGGCAAGTTCTGCCACCCGGATCATGCTCTGGATCGGACCGAAGCCCAGTCCCCAGTGAGAGCGACAGGCCTCCGCTGCACGCTCGATCTCTATCAGCGAGTGCACGTCATGCTGGGGAATGTTTGGGGGAGGCAATTCCAGCTTCTCTTCCAACCCCGCCACGAGCCGGCGGAACATCTCGCCTTTTGCCAAGGCCACATGCTTGATCGCCGAGCGTGTGGTGAAGTGCTTACGGAAGTGACACTGCTCCTCCGCCACGGGGGCGGGTGCAGGAGTAATAAAAAACGCAGGTTCGACCTGCGTCAGTTCGGCGATCGCCGCCAAGGTATCCATCGGTGGCAAGATCTGCTCTGTTTCGATCTTGTGGACGTACTGGCGCGTCTTATCCAGGCGTGCAGCGACGTCTTCCAGGGTCATGCCATGGAACAGGCGTGCTAGCCGGATATTGGCTCCAAGGACTGTAGCGGACTCAGGCATGCATCACCCCCGTGCATCGTCGTCATCACCCACGGCACGATCGTTGCCGACATCATCTGCGTCGGGTTTCTTCGGACGCAACATATCCGCCGGATTCGGCAACGGAACTTCAGCAGGCCGGCTCTCGTCAACACTCGACAAGGCAGGCGTGCTGCGCGAGTACTGCCAGCGGAACGACTCGTTCTGATTTACGTCATAGCCGATGAAGAAAACTTCGGCTTCTTCATCGGTGTGTTGCGCCTTGGCCACGATGAAGCGGAACATCAGGGGGGCGTCGACTTCGATGTCGAACAGCTGATCGGAGTCATTCCGACGAAAGAAGCCCGGCTTGCGCGGGTTGGTGGGATCATCGGAGAAGAACCGACACGGCACGCCGCCAATCTCGAACGTCACATCCATACCCGCATGGGTCAGCTTGAGCCATGAGTGCTGCCCGCTATTGCACAGTTGGATCAGGGCATTACGCTGTCGGCCAAAGGTGGCCGTACCGCGCGTGTAGCCGTCGTCGAGTGGGCCTGCGAGTTCGAGCTCGGTATCATAGAGCACCTCAAGCAAGGCCTCCGCAACAGTGCGGAGTCGGTATTCGGTCAATGCCGGATTGAACTCGTGCGGCGTGCTGGCCATTGCGTCCTCAATCTATGCAGATTAATAGAGTTGTCCCAGAGCATAGTTGTGCAAAAACCTCTGGTTGTCAACCAGCCTTCTCATCGACGGAAACCTCTCCTGGGCGATCGGCATGCTGTCAGTCGAAGTCGAGCTCGATGGTCAAATTCGTCGGCATGCTTAGCCTGCTGATGTCGCCAGATTGCGAAGCCATGGGCAAGGTTGCCCGGCCACCATTCAATTGATGGTTCGGTGGCGGGTTATGGCTGTCGACAATGCCGCCAAAGAAGGAGGCAGCGTCAGGTACTCATCATCCAGCCGAGTGACTACGTGCGCGAAGATGGTCGCCAACGTGCTCATGGGAAGTTCCGTCGGCCGCACCATGCGGCGGATCGTCCAGTACTCCACGATCGCACGCTGGGCAAATCTGGTTACTGCACAGGCGACCAACTTCCCCAGCCGCGTCGCTTCCGTGCCACCTTGCTGGTGGGTAGTCGCCACCGAACGCAGATATGGGGCCGGAGGTAGTTAACGAGCTTTAATTGCTTCCGGCCCCTTTCCCACGACACATTAACTACACCAGACGCGGGAGCCGAACTTGTGCGATGGTGGTTGCTAAGGGTCGCAAGGGCAGAGGTCGGCCAGAAACGATCGTTCGAAAGTGCCCTTTGACCTCGGTTGCGTTACTCAGGCTCGCCGTTGTTTGGACGTTGGTGTGCCGGCGGTTCTACAGCAAGAATGTCTGCCATCTCAAGCAGCAATGCGCGCACCGCGAAATGGTCTTGCTGCGCAAGCGTACGATCGATTGAGCGAAGAGCGTCAAGATGCCGCAACTGGTTGGCGCTTCTCGCCAGATGGGCCGCGGCGCGGGCACGCACTTCCGCCGGAGGTGCCCCTTCGCTGACGAGCATCTGGCGGAACCGTGTCTTGAGTGCAGTCGCGGCCTCCGGAGTTCCCTCGCCGATCGCCAAGGCGGCTAGCCCTTCGACCGATGTTTCTAGAATTCCCCAGCCGGTTTCGTGTCTTCCACCCTTCTTCGCCCACGCGATTAAGAGTGCTTTGCAGCTTTCGTAGAACTCCAGGCAGTCCCGCCGATACCCATCGGAGGCTGCCTCAAAAAGATTTTCGGTAAGGGAGTAGGCCTCAGCAAAATTCACCGAATCATTGTCGTCCGGGAGCCATGACAACGTCGAAACAAGCCAAATAGCGTGTTTTCTCAACTTCTCCTTCAGGTATTGCGAACAAGCTGGTGCGTTCGATAGGGCATTCAGCAATTCGGAGATCCCAACGGCCCAGGTAACGGCATCGAAGGTAAAGGAGGATCGCTTCTGTACGGCAAGCAGGAGGAGTTCCTTCTGCGGTTCATAAAGCTGATCAGCCCATGTCTCGATGTTACGGATAATCTCGCCGGCACGTGCATTGTCCGCGGGCGCTTTCAATAACTGGTTGACCAGCGATGTGAGCCTTCCACGGACTGAAGAAATGCTGGTGCTCGAAAAGTACGGGCCGAGCGTATTGTGGTGCATCGAACCGGGCGAAGTGTCGGGCGTCTCCAGGAACAGTTTCGCCGCGTCGGTCACTGCCGAACGCAGTTTGCGGATCGGGAAGCGGATATCGTGCTTTCCCTTTGCCAGGAGGTCGTAGGTGACTTCGGCAAGCTGCTCGAACGCGGTCAGCGTGACTGGTTGATGATTCGCCCTTAGCACACCGACATAAGAAAGGGTGGCGATCTTCTGTACCACGCTGACAATCTCGGTCGGTCTGGTATGGTCTAGCGCAAGTCTCGACGCGCGGCCCATCAGCCGGATGCCCTCCATCATTAGGTCGGGCATGTTGTGGGGAATAACGGACTCGACCGCTGATCCCATGTAGCCGGACGCAAGTAACGCGTGATACTTGCTTCGGTCGCGCCCGGGATACTCGATCTTCAGATATACACCATACAGTCCCCCCATAGCGCGCAGTGTGCCCTCCGCCAATCGCTCGTCACCCTTAGCCAACGCGGCCTGCATCGTCTGTCGCAGTTGCTCTAGCGAGGCGTTGATGAAGCCGTCGGTGGTGCCTGACATCTCGAAGAATGGGATGGTTCCCACGAAAGTGCCGTTCTTTGCTGCGCAATACGTAGCATTGATCAGCATGATGCGTTCGAAAGCGTGATCCGTGACCTCGTAGTCACCCTGCTCCGCGAAGCGCTTTGCGTAAGAAATGGCGTAATGGATTGCTTGCCCGGCGGATTTGGTCCAGTGGGCGTTGACCTCATAGAAATGGGCCTTGGGGGCGTTGAAATGAATTTCTGTGTCATCGTCAACGATGCTGGGTTGCTGCGCCTCCTCCAAAAGAAGGGCGGCTTTGTCTGCTAGCCGGTTCCACCTCCGCAAGTCCCGTCGAACCACCTTCGACATGATAGCGAGCTGTTCGATCGGATTTATGAGCTGGAGTGCGCGCCGGTACGCATAAAGAAACAGCAGTCCGATCGCGGCGATTCCCCAAATCGCCGTAACGATCGCAGGGATAGCCCAGCTTCCGTCCGGAATCAGCGACGTCCCAGCGACGACTAACGCCGTCAGGAACGATCCGAGAAACGAACCGAGTAACTTTCTGTCCGAACTTAGCTGCTTGAACAAGCCATGCGGCATGCGCTCGACATTGATCTGCATGGCGAAAACGACGAGCGAGAACGCGATAGTTGCGGCTCCGATCAACGCCGTTCCTGTGCCGCCAAGAAGTGTTTTGAGTGTGGCTAAGCTCTCTTCTTTACTGAAATATCCTCCGGTCACGCGCTGCAGGAACGGCATCGCGAACACGCATGAAAGCATGGCGGCCAGTAGGACAAGCATCGCGAGCTTCAGTCCATGACGCAGGCGGTAGTGATCGAATCGGATCTCGGCCTGATAGAACCGCAATGCATTCGTTGCATAAGCCTTCCTAAGTCGATCGCACAGCTTCTGCATGGTCATCGATCGGCCGTGTGATGTGCTCGATCCGGTGCATGTGTCTCTGCGAGACGCAGCCCGATCCGATGGAACATCGCATTCAGAAGCGATTTGCTGACCGAGACTATTTCCGTGGCAATGTTCTCAAGGTCTTCGACGGAGTAACCGTTTGAGATCTTCGTCGTGAAGGCCATTGCGAACTCTATAGCGAGGCCAGCGTCCGACTCGGCCACGGCCATCATCTCGGTAGCCAGGTCAAGATAGTCATTCGCATGAACGGCGAAAAGCCGATGGTTGTCGCCTGCCTTCCGTGCCCACACGTCGTGCTGGACGCGATTACGTTTTAGGCGTGCGTCGTCAAGCTGATTCAGTATCTCGATGAGGGAGTCCAACTCGTCTCCCTTGAGGGTCTCAGCCGCGATTATTCTCGCTCTGGATGTCGCCTTGGCTGCGCTACCGTACTTCTTGAGTTCCGTTGTTGCGTCCTTGAGCGTCATATCCAGAAGAATCGCAAACAGGCAGTTCAAATTCACCTCGGCCTGCGACCATGAAGCTGCGATCACACCGATCTTCTGAGCGAATTCCGGGGATTCACTGATTACATGCGGCCCGACCTCCAGAAGCAGCCGCTCCATCTTGTCGAATATTTGCAGTCCGTGTTTGCCTTGGTGCATACGTGGCTCGACTCTCCTTGGAGCCAACAATATACATTGCCTCCCGTCGCCTCTGCCGCGGAAAGCCATGTGAAGAGAGGGCGCACCTTCTCAAAAGTTGGTGCCGCCGCTTGGCGGTAGAGGCCGCGTCCTTCGTACTACTCAAATTGGGGCGTCGGAATGTCTGCTTCGGGTCGGAAGCCGCCGGTCATCGAGGCTCAAAAGCGACGGGCTCGTCGGCAAGCTAGCTGTGGTCGACCAGCCGGATGTTTATATCGATTGACCGAAAAAGCTTCCTGAAGAAGCGAGCAGAGGAATCAGCCCACCCGCGCCTGCCGCACATAACGCGTGCCCAGCAACACATCCCACAGCGGCGTGGTGACGCCGAAATTGGTGCCGGGGTGGTAGTGGTGCACGTGATGGGCACCGGCCCAGCGACGCAGCAATGGCTGCTTGAAGCGCACGTGGTGGATGATGAAGTGGGCCAGGCCGTAGATGATGTAGCCGAAGGTGATGGCGCTGGCGAGCAGCAGGGCGAAGCCGGTGGGCATCAGGGCCAGGAACACGCCGGTCAATGCCAGCAGGATGAGCGGTGGCAGGAAGAACGGCAGGGAGTCGTAGCCCAGCGGGTGCTGGTGGTGCAGCTCGTGGCCTTGCGCGAACAGCGGGATGCGGGTGTGGAACATCCAGCGGTGGAAGAAGTACTCCACGAAGCTGAAGGCGAACAGGCCCAGCACGATGGCCAGCGTTCCCAGCAGTGCGCCGGGCTGGCGGCGTGCGCCTTCAACCATCAGGACGGCGCCAAGCGCCACGTCCACCGCCAGCTCGCCCCAGTAGTTGGCGCGGGTGGAGGACATCCGCACGATCGCATCCACGCCGTTGCGCAAAAGGTTTCGCATCATCGCTGCATGGTTCCGTGATCGTGCAAGGGGCGCCGGGGCCGTTGTGGGCCCGGGACCCGCGCATTCTCCCATGTCACCTGCGGTGACGCATCACGGAGCGGTCGGGATGGGCGCCCGGCCTTCATGTCCCGTCAATGCGACAGCGCGAAGCTGGTCAGGATGGTGGCGGTTTGCTCGGGCTTTTCCAGCATCGGCATGTGATTGCAGCCGCTGATGACGCTGGTGCTGATGGCGCTGGCGGACACCAGGCCGTTGCGCAGGCTGTCCAGCGCGGAGATGTCCATGACCTTGTCGTCGTGGCACCACAAGCCAAGCACGGGCATGGTCAGTTGGCCCAGGCGCTGCTGCAGGGACAGGTATTGCGATGGCTGGCGCAGCGTGTTGAAGCTGCTTTCGATGAAGGCACGATCACGCTGGTTGCGCGCCACCAGCACGTCGGCGAAGCGCCCGGCCAGTTCGGGTGGTTGCGTGAATGCCAGCGCCATGGCGCGCTGCAGCCCGGCGCGGTCGTCGAACACGAACGGGTTCTTGCCGGCCGCGGCGTCGCGCGTGAAAGCGTTGCCCGTGTTCTTCAGGCCGAAGCTGTCCAGCAGCGCCAGGCCGGTGACGTGGTCGGGGTGCTCGCTGGCGTAGACACCGGCAATCACGCCACCCATCGAGTGGCCGGCCAGCATGAACTGGCCAATGTGCAGCGTCTGCACGAACGCATCCAGCCGCGCCGCCTGCGTCTCGATGGTGTAGCTGGCTCCCGCCACCCGAGAGGAATCGCCCCAGCCAGGCATGTCGGGGATGATCAGGTGAAAGTGCGGCGTGAGCTCCTTCGCCACTTTCAGCCACTCGGTCTTGTCGGTGGCGAAGCCGTGCAGCAGCACGATGGTGGGGCCTTCGCCGCCTTCGTAATACGCCCAGCGGGTGTCGCCGGCCTGCACGGCATGCACCTGCAGATGCGCCGCCATTGCCTCGCGCTTGAGGTTGGCCTGCATCAGCCATTGCGGCGCGAACAGGTAGCTGCCGCCCAGCACGATCACCAGCAGACCGCCCAGCCACGCCAGGAACTTCAGCCGCCGCAGCAGCATGCGTTTCCATAGCGGGGTGGTGGCGTTGGTGGCTGGAGGCATGGTGGTTTTTCTTGAAGGAATGGGAGAAATCGCTCCTCCCCGGCGTCGGAGGGGAGGGTTGGAGAGGGGGTCGCTCTTGATCCTGGTGAAGGTCAAAAGCCTACCCCCTCCCAGCCTCCCCCTGCTGCGCAGGGGGAGGAGAAAATCAGGTTCGCTCCCCTGCGCTGCGGGGAAGGAGCCTCAGTGCTGCGCCTTCTTCGCCTTGGCGATGATCGACTCCACCGCCTGCTGCGTCAGCGGGTGGTAGCCGGCTTTGGCTTTCGCGTAAACCTGCTCGGCATAGGCCAGGCCTTCAGGCGTTTTCGCGAAGGCCTTGTACAGCGGCGTGGTGAGGTAGAGCCGGCCGATGCGGATCATGTGCTCGGCGGCGGCGGGCCATACGGCCTTGTCGCCGGCAGCGATGGCGTGGCTGTACCAGCGCATGCCGATCTCGGCGTTGGGCGTGCCGGTGAGGTGCCAGGCGGCGTCGAGCTGCTGCATTTTCGCCAGCGGCGGCGCGTCGGGCAGGCGGTCGAGGAAGTACATCCACTCTTGCGTGTTCCAGCCCTTGGCGTCGAGTTTGGCGGCGGCCAGCGAACCGGCCAGGAAGTCGCTGCGCTGCTTGTCGATCGCGTTGAAGCGCGGCGAATCGGGCAGCGGCGCATCCTTCGGAATGCCGGTGCCGTAGACCCAGGCCTGCACTTCGTCCCAGCGCATCTTGCCGGGGTATTTCTCGATCAGGTTCGGTTTCAGATAGTCGAGCATCTGCTCGGTGGTGATGCTCTGGAACGCGAAGTGGTCGAAATAGCCCTTGAGGTAGGCGTCGAAATCGGCGCGGCCGAAGCGTTGCTCCAGCGTGCGCAGGAACCACGAGCCCTTGTCGTAGGCCACGTCGGACAACGAATCGTCGGCACCCACACCGCGCGGATCGGGCGCCAGCTTCTGCGCGTTGGCCGGCATCGCGGCGATGTCCTTCTGCAGTGCGCGCGCCGACAGCAGCGCTTCCTCATCGGCCAGCGGCTTGCCGTACAACGCCTCGGTGATGCGCCCCTGCACGTAGGTGGTGAAACCCTCGTTGAGCCAGATGTCGCGCCACGACGCAGCCGTGATCAGGTTGCCCGACCACGAATGCGCCAGCTCGTGCGCCACCAGCGACACCAGGCTCTTGTCGCCCACCAGCACGGTGGGCGTGGCGAACGTCATGTTCGGGTTTTCCATGCCGCCGTACGGGAACGACGGCGGCAGCACCAGGATGTCGTAGCGGCCCCAGCGGTACGGCCCGTACAGCCGCTCGGCGGTGGCGATCATCTTCTCGGTGTCTTCGAACTCGTGCGCGGCCTTGGCCACCACCGACGGCTCCGCATAGACGGCCGAACGCGGGCCGGTTTCCTTCGCCGCGATATCGCCGGCGCCAATGGCCAGCAGGTACGACGGGATCGGGTGCGTCTGGTTGAAACGGTAATCGCCATCCAGCGGATGCTTCGCGTCGTTCGGCGCGCTCATCACCACGCGGATGTCCTTCGGCGCCGTGACGTGGGCGTCGTAGGTGAAGCGGATCGCCGGCGAATCCTGCAGCGGCACCCACGAGCGGGCGTGGATCGACTCCGACTGCGAGAACATGAAGGGCAACTTCTTGTCCGCCGTCTGCGCCGGCGTCAGCCACTGCAGGCCCGACGCGCCGGGCGAGGTGGTGTAGACGATGCGCACCTGTGCCGGATGCTTCGGCGTGGCGATGGTGAGCTTGCTGCCCAGCACCTTGTCGCGCGGCGCCAGCGCATATTTCAGCGGCGTGGTCTTGCCGTCACGGCCGACCGCCTCGATCTTCGCGATCTTCAGGTCGCGCGTATCCAGCACCAGCGACTGTGCCTGCGGGTTCGTCCAGTCCAGTTTCAGCGTGGCCTGGCCGTCGAGCTGCTTGTGCGGGAAATCGATATGGAGGTTCAGATCCAGATGGGTCACCCGCACCTGGTCGGGCTGGGCGTAGGAGTTGGGATCATTGGCCAGGGCGGCCAGCGGCAGCATCAGCGTGCCGAAAGCGAGGGCGGGCAGGAATCGCATGGGAGGCTCCGGGCCGGCAAAAGGGCGAGTATGCCACCGGCCTGTCGGCCGCGACCCGTGGCGGAAGTTGGGCACGGGATGCGGGCGGCTCAGTAAAGATCGATCGGATCCACATCCAGCGACCAGCGCACGCGTCGTGCCGAGGGCAGCGCGAACAGCGCGTGTTGCCATGGTCGCAGCATCCCCCGCAGCACGCCGCGCTGGGTGCTTTCCAGCAGCAGTTGGCCGCGTTGGCGGCCGGCGCGTAGCGGCATCGGCGCTTGCATCGGACCGGCAATTTGCACCGCATCCAGTTCGGGCAGCAGTGCCCGCGCGTCGCGCAGGAACGCGTCGACGTGGTCGCGTTGGGGCGCGTCGGCGCGCAGCAATACCTGGTGGCTGTAGGGCGGCAACTGGATCTTGCGGCGTTCGTCCAGCAGATCGGTGGCGGCGGCGGCGTAGCCGCGGGCCAGCAGGTTGCGCAGCAGCGGGTGTTCGGGTTGATGGGTTTGCAGCACCACGCGACCGGGTTTGCGGGCGCGGCCGGCGCGGCCGGCCACCTGCACCACCAGTTGGGCCAGCCGTTCTTCGGCGCGGAAGTCGATGCTGTGCAGGCCTTCGTCCACGCCCACGATGGCCACCAGGGTGAGGTTGGGCAGGTCGTGGCCCTTGGCCAGCATCTGGGTGCCGACGAGGATGGCGGGCGCGTCGTCCTGCAATTGCGCCAGCAACTGCTCGAAGGCGTCGCGGCGGCGGGTGGTTTCGCGGTCCACGCGCAGTACCGGCACCTGCGGAAACAGCGATACCAGCGCTTCTTCCAGTCGCTCGGTGCCGTGGCCTTGCGGCTTCAGGTCGCCCACGCCGCAGACGGGGCAGACCTGCGGCATGCGCTGGCGGTGGTCGCAGTGATGGCAGATCAGCTGGCGCCGCCCGGCGTGCAGGGTCAGCGGCCGGTCGCAGTGCGGACAGCCGGCATGCCAGCCGCAGCTGTGGCACAGCAGCACCGGTGCGTAGCCGCGGCGGTTGCGGAACACCAGCGCCTGCTCGCCGCGCGCCACGGTGTCGGCCACGGCGGCCAGCAGCGCGGGCGACATGCCGTGCTGCAGGCGCTGCGCGCGCATGTCCACGATCTGCACCTGCGGCGGACGGATGGCGCCGGGGCGGGCACGCAGGTGCAGCGTGCGGTAGCGGCCGGCGGCGGCGTTGGCGAGTGATTCCAGCGACGGGGTGCCCGAGCCCAGCAGTACCGGCACGCCCAGCGCACGCGCACGCACCAGGGCCAGGTCGCGGGCGTGGTAGCGAAAGCCGTCCTGCTGCTTGTAGGCGCTGTCGTGCTCTTCGTCGACGATGATCAAGCCGGCCTGCGGCAGCGGCGTGAACACGGCCGAGCGCGTGCCCAGGATCACCCGCGCGCTGCCGGCGCGGGCACGCAGCCAGGCGCGTGCGCGGTCGCCCTCGGACAGGCTGGAATGCAGCACTTCCACGATCACGCCAAGCCGCTGGCGCAGTCGCCGCACGGTCTGCGGCGCCAGCCCGATCTCCGGCACCAGCAGCAGCGCCTGCTTGCCTTGCGCCAGCACCTGTTCGATCAAGGCAAGGTAGACCTCGGTCTTGCCGCTGCCGGTGACGCCGTCGAGCAGGAAGGGCTGGTAGTCGCCCAGCGCGGCGCCCACCACGGCCACCGCCTGTTGCTGTTCGTCGTTGAGCTGCGGTGCGGACGAAGCGGGTAGCGGACGTTCCGCGGGCGCCCGCTCGCTGCGCTCCAGCAGGCCGGCGCTCGCGAGCCGACGGGCTGCCTCGCGCCAGCCGGGCTGGCGTTCGGTCAGCTCCTGCGCGCTCAGTGCGCCGTCGGCCAGCAGGGCCAGCAGCGCCTTGCTGCCGCCGCGGCGGCTGCCGGCGTCGTGGGCGCTACGGCCGGCCAGGGTCAGCGACCAGTATTCGTCGCCGATCGGCGGCAGCGGTTTCGGTTCGCGCAGGGCCAGCGGCAACGCGTTGGCGTAGGCCTCGCCCGGCGCGCCGAGCCAATAGTCGGCGGCCCAGGCCAGGGTCTGCATCAGTTCGGGGTCGAGCAGCGCGTCGTCGTCGAGCAGGCGCAGCGCCTGCTTCAGCCGGCGGCTTTCCACGGCGGCTTCGGCGTCGATCGCCACCACCACGCCAACCAGCCGCTGGCGCCCGAACGGCACCAGCACCCGCGCGCCCACGCCGGCCTCACCGACCGCGGGCGGCAGGTAGTCGAACAGGGCGGGCAAGGGCACCGGCAGGGCGACGCGAAGGACAGCGGGCATGGGTTACCTCGTGGCGCACCAGTGTAGCGGCGGCGCCGGTCGACCCCCAGGGTTTCGCCCGCCGCGATGGCAGGCAAATCGCATGGATCGAGTTGCGCCACTTTGCTGCCCGCCTATCGAGGAAGCGAGGGTAAGTGACTAACCGCTGGCGGTTTTTATGCTTATCCACAAGAGCTGTGGATAAGTCTGTGGATGCAGCGGGGAGGGGGTGCCCCGAAGCGCGCCGTGGCGCCTTTTTGGTCACCTTGACCATGTTTTGGTCAGGCAAAAAAACATCTGTTATTTCAACAACCTGCAAATTCGGTTGGGGCAGGGTTCACACAATTGTCATCGCCCCCGAGAGCGCCTTGACAGTCTCGTTACGCTGTGCAAAACCCGCCATGACAAGCGTTTGAAAGCCGCCTCAATGGGCCATCCCCAGGGCCGCGGCGACCATCAGCGCAAACGTCAGCAGCCAGAAATAGCACCAGCCGATGCACCAGAATTTCAGCACCGTCATGGGCCAGCCTTGGTGGTACACGCGTTTCTGCGTGATCAGCAGGTAGGTCGGCACCCACAGCGCCAGCAGGGTCTGCAGCCAGCCCAGCGGCGCGGCTGTCCAGGCGGCGTGCGGTTGCAGCCAGGCCGACAGCATGCCGATCAGGGCGAGCAGCAGCAGCGCCAGGAACATGAACGCGTGGCTGTGCAGGGCCACGATCAGGTGCTCCATGTACAGCCGCCGGCGGAACACGTAGAACAGCTTCAGCAGGCCGGCAAATACCGGAATCAGGATGAACATGGTCATCGGCAGCGCGCCGAAGACGCCGTTGATCATGCGTTGCTTCGCCTCGGCGCGGGCCGCGGGATCGCCATCCTTGAGGTCCCGCACGTTCTTGTGCAGGTGCTGGCCCAGCACGGTGAGGCGGGCGTTCGCCACGTCGGGCAGCCACGACAGATGGACGGGGCGCGATTCCTGCTGCAGGACGTCGTCCAGCGCATCATGCCCCTGGCTGCCTGGCGTCTTGCCGGTAGATGCCGCCACCGCAGGCACCGCCGGTGTGGCCAGCGAGGCGGCCGACATCGGCGCTGCGCCCAGCTCGATGAGCCGCCGATTGGCTTTTTTGCGCATGCTCATGGCCGACCGGTCGAGCTGTGCAGACGACAGCAAACCGTAGCTGTCGATATGCGGCAGCGTGTCCAGCTGGCGTTGCAGCAGCTCGCGCACCTCGCGCGGGGTGTTGGCGTCGGAGAAGTGCTTGCCATTGACGGTTATCGTCGGGGTGCTGTTCTCGGCGACCACCTTGGCGAACCGGTCGAACGCCAGATGGCAGACGAAGAAGCTCAACAGGCACAGCACGAACATCAGCCGGAACGGCGCGATGTACGGCACGCGGCGGCCGGCGAAGTATTCCAGGGTGAGGAAGCCCGGCTTCAGCAGCAGCGGCGGCAGCGTCTGCACGATGCGGCCGTCGATGTGCAGCACCGTCTCCACGGTTTCCTCGACCATGTGGTGCATCGGCTTCAGCACGCTGTGGATGGACTGGCCGCATTCGTGGCAGAAATCGCCCTGCATCGCGGCACCGCAATTGGCGCAATGCAATCCCTCGTAGCTGGTCAGTTGCTTCATCGCGGTCCCCATCCGGTGCAGCGGGCGATTTTCGCACAGGCCGACCGGCACACGGGCGTGACCTGTGGCTCCGCTAGAATGGCCGCCCCCAGAGCCCGTGCATCGATGAAATCCTTCCGTCCCGAGCGTGCCCGCCTGCTGCATGAGGTGCGCGCCACCGTCCATCTTGCGCTGCCGTTGATCGCCGCCCAGCTGGCGGCCATCGGCAGCAACGTGATCGACGCGTTGCTGGCCGGCCACGTCAGCGCGCACGTGCTGGGTGCGGTGGCGGTGGGCGCCAGCATCTGGTCGCTGGCGATCGTCAGCGGCATCGGCATGATGATGGCGGTGCCGCCGTCGGTGGCGCAGCTCGATGGCGCGGGCCGCCGGGCGGAAGTCGGCGCGGTGTTCCACCAGGCGCTGTGGCTGGCGCTGGGCATGGGCGTGCTGCTGTGGTTTGCGGTGCGCCATGCCGCGCCGCTGATCGACCTGATCGGGGTGACGCCCAGCCTGCGGGACGAGGTGCAGCGATTCCTGCTGGCGATCAGCTGGGGCGCGCCCGCACTGACTTGCTATTTCGCGCTGCGTGGGCTGTCCGAAGGGCTGTCGCTGACGCGGCCGTCGATGTATTTCAGCCTGGGCGGGCTGGTGTTGCTGGTGCCGCTGGGCTACGTGTTGATGTTCGGCAAGCTGGGCATCCCGCCGCAGGGCGCGCACGGCTGCGGCGTGGCCACGGCGACCGTGCTGTGGCTGGAGATGCTGGCATTCGGCTTCTACGTGCTGCGCCATCGCAACTACCGCGGGCTGGGCCTGTTCGACCATTTCGAACGGCCGCACTTGCGCCGCATCGGCGCGCTGATCCACATCGGTCTGCCGATGGCGGTGTCGCTGCTGGCCGAGGCCGGCCTGTTCGTGGCCACCGCGCTGATCATCGCCACCCTGGGCGAGGACGTGATCGCCAGCCACCAGGTGGCGCTGAACATCGCCTCGCTGTTCTTCATGATCCCGCTGGGGCTGGCCATGGCGATCACCGTGCGAGTGGGCAACGCGGTGGGTCGCGGCGATGCGCGCGGCGTGCGTTATGCCGGTTTTTGCGGGATCGGGCTGACCCTGGTGACGCAGCTGTTTTCGGCCGGCCTGATGCTGACCCTGCCTCATTACATCGCCGCGCTCTACACCAATGACCCGAAGGTGATCGCGCTGGCGATGCAGCTGATCATGCTGGCGGGGCTGTTCCAGTTTTCCGACGGCATCCAGGTGGCGTCCAATGGCGCGCTGCGTGGGCTCAAGGACACCCGCATCCCGATGGCGATCACCCTGTTCGCGTACTGGATCATTGGCATGCCGGTGGGCTGGTGGCTGGCGTTCCACCACGGCCTGGGCGCGCGCGGCATGTGGATGGGGCTGATCGCGGGGTTGTCGGTGGCGGCGGTGATGCTGCTCACCCGTTTCTGGCGCAGCGCCTGGAAACAACGCTGGCGCGTGCATGACCACGGCGGCCCGACCGGCTACGCTGCCACTTTGACCTCCGTGGAAGAACGCGCATGACGCCACCGCCCCCGTTCCGTCGTCGCCGTGGTTTCGGCGCGTTCCTGGCCACGCTGGGGCGCGGCATCAACGTGGTCCGGCTGGTGATCGTCAACCTGGTGTTTTTCGGCGTGCTGTTCGTGCTGCTGTTGCTGGTGACGGCTGGCATCGCCGGCAGCCGCATGCAGCGCTCGGTGGAGGATCACAGCGTGCTGGTGCTGAAGCTGGATGGCCAACTGGTGGAGCAGTACAGCATCGACCCGATGCAGCGCACGCTGGCGCGGCTGTCCGGCGAGGACCCCAAGCAGGTGCAGTTGCGCGACCTGGTCGGCGCCATCGATGCGGCGGCGACCGACCCGCGGATCACCCGCATCCTGCTGCTGCCCGATGGTCTGCAGGGTGGCGGTTTTGCCGCGTTGCGCGAAGTGGGCGCGGCGCTGGACCGCTTCCGCGCCGCGGGCAAGCCGGTGATTGCGTGGGCGGTCAATCTCGACCAGGGCCAGTACTACCTCGCCGCCCATGCCGACCGCCTGCTGGTGGACCCGCAGGGCGGTGTGATGCTGACCGGGCTGGCCAATTACCGGCTGTTCTACAAGGACCTGCTGGACAAGCTGGGCGTGGACGTGCACCTGTTCCGCGTGGGCGAATTCAAGAGCGCGGCCGAGCCGTACATCCTCGATCACGCCTCGGTCGAGTCGAAGGAAGCCGACAGCTACTGGATGAACGGGCTGTGGGACCGCTACCTGGATGAGGTGGCGGCGCTGCGCAAGATCGCGCCGGCAACCCTGCGCGACGACATCGACCAGCTGCCGCAGCACATCGCCGGCACCCAGGGCGACCTGGCGCAACTGGCGCTGAACCAGCACCTGGTGGACGGCACCGCCACCCGCGCGGAACTGATCGCGATGCTGCGCAAGCAGGGCGTGCCGGCCGACAAGAAGGGCCATGGCTTCCGCGAGGTGAGCCTGTCGCATTACGCCGCCGCCCAACCCGATCGCGAGGATGCGCGCGCGCCGGGCGTCACCGTCGTGGTGGCCGAGGGCGAGATCACCGGTGGCAAGCAGTCGCCCGGATCGATCGGCGGCGAATCCACCGCGGCGCTGATCCGCACCGCGCGCGAGGACCGCAAGACCAGGGCGCTGGTGCTGCGGGTGAACTCGCCCGGCGGCGAGGTCTACGCGGCCGAGCAGATCCGCCGCGAAGTGGCGCTGACCCGCGCGGCGGGCATTCCCGTGGTGGTCTCGATGGGCAACGTGGCGGCCAGCGGCGGCTACTGGATCTCGATGAACGCCAACCGCATTTTCGCCGAGCCCAACACCATCACCGGCTCGATCGGCATCTTCGGCCTGTTCTACACCGTGCCCGGCACGCTGGCGAAACTGGGCGTGCAGAGCGACGGCGTGGCCACCGGCCCGATGGCCGGCGCGTTCGACATCACCCGCCCGCTGGACCCGAACGTGGGTGCGGTGATCCAGGCCATCATCGACAAGGGCTACCGCGATTTCGTGGGCAACGTGGCCACCGCGCGCGGCCAGAGCTACGCCGCCATCGACGCGATCGCCCAGGGCCGCGTGTGGACCGGCGAGCAGGCGCTGCAACGCGGACTGGTCGATCAACTGGGCGGCCTGCAGGATGCCATCGCCGATGCCGCCACGCGCGCCAAGCTGGGCAAGGATTATGGCGTGCGCTACCAGGAGACGCCGCTGGGCGGACTGGAACGGTTCCTGCTCGGCTTCAACCAGAGCGCCACGGTGCACGTGCTGCAGAGCTGGGGCGTGCAACTGCCGCGCTGGTTCGCCCGGGTGCCGGCGATGACGGGACCGCTGCGGCTGTTGCGCAACGCGGAGGCGGGCAAGCCCAACGTCTACGCCGACTGTTTCTGCGCGCCCTGGTAAGCACCCTCAGGCGGGCGTGGCGGCGTAGTAGTCGCCATGCTGCTGCACCTGCACCGGCATGCCGAACGCCTCGCTCAAGGCGGCGCCGGTGAGTACGTCGGCCTTGCTGCCCTGGCGAAGTACCCGACCCTCGCGCAGCAACAGCACCTGCGCGATTTCCGGCACGATTTCCTCCACGTGGTGGGTCACCAGCATCAACGTGGTGCCGCCACGGGCCAGCTCGCGCAGGTTCTCCAGGAAGTGGCGGCGGCTGGCCATGTCCAGCCCCGCGCACGGTTCGTCCAGCAGCAGCGCCCGCGGCCGGTGCACCAGCGCCCGCGCGATCAGCACGCGGCGCGCCTCGCCGGTGGACAGTGTGGCCATCGGCCGGCCGATCAGATGCGCCGCACCGATCCGCTCAAGCGCCTGCTGGGCCTGTTCGCGCATGCTGTCGCTGACCTGGTGGTCCAGCCCCAGCCCGCGCGCGGAGAAAAAGCCCGACACCACCGCATCGAATACTTCCAGCGGCGCATCGCTGGTGTAGTCGAGCTGCAGCGCCGGCGACACGATGCCCAGCAGCTGGCGCAATGCGCTGACGTTCCAGCGGTCACGGCCGAACACGCTGACGTTGGGGCCGCCGCCATCGGTGCGCACCAGCGGATACAGCTGGCGTGCGATCAACTGCACCAGGGTGGATTTGCCCGAACCGTTGGCGCCCAGGATCACGGTGTGCTGCCCCGCATCCACCTGCAGGCTGAGCCGGTCCAGGATCAGCCGCGCGCCGCGCATCACGCTGGCCTGGTCGATGCGCAGCACCGGCGCATCGGCAGCGACGTCAGCGTGGGGCGGGGCGGTGATGGGGGAGGAGCTCATGCGATGGCCGGGTGATGAATGGACGGCCATTATCGGTGATCGCGGTGGTCGGCCAAAGCTGCAGATCAAGAGCGACCCCACCCCAGCCCTCCCCTGCGTTGCAGGGGAGGGAGCGAAACGCTGGCAGCTTCTGGCTCCTCCCCCTGCGCGCAGGGGGAGGTTGGCGACCGCAGGGAGTCCTTCAGGTGAGGGGGTTGTCTGGGGTGGCCGTTGGCCTATTCCGTCGCCGCGTCGATCCGTTTGCGTTGCTCCGCCGCGTGGTCATCCACTGTTTTCTGCACATCGCGGGCGCGTTGCTCGCTGGCTTTCAGCGCATCGAACGGCGTACTGGCCTGGGGCTTGGGCGGATCGCCGGGCGGCGGCGCGGGCGTGCCGGAGCAGCCGGCCAGGGCGAACAGGCACAACAGCGGCAGGGCGATGGTTTTCATGCGCGTGATCCGTCGGCGGCGGTAAGCGTCGAGTGTTGCGCCGCTGGCTGGCTGGCGGCAAGCCGTCGTGTAAGCTTTCGCGCATGAACAGCCGCATCGACGCCTGGCAGCTGCAAGGCCATACCGCCCTGATCACCGGTGCCAGCAAGGGCATCGGCTACGCCACCGCCCGCGAGCTGGCCGGGCTGGGCGCGAACCTGCTGCTGGTGGCGCGTGACGAGGATTATCTGGAACAGGTTCGCGTGGAGCTGGCCGACGATTTCCCCGCCAGCGACGTGCTGGCGTTCGGCGCCGACCTGGCCGAACCGGAGGACAGGTTGGCCGTGTTCGACTGGATCGCCGACCTCGGCGCACCGCTGTCGCTGCTGGTCAACAACGTGGGCGGCAATGTGGTGAAGCCCACGCTGGAATACGGCGAAGCCGAATGGCGCGGCATCTTCGAGCAGAACCTCTTCTCCGCCTTCGAGATGTGCCGGCTGGCGCATCCGCAACTGGTGCAGCACGCGCATGCGGCGATCGTGAATGTGGGCTCCGTATCCGGCGTCACGCATGTGCGCACCGGCTCTCCCTACGGCATGAGCAAGGCCGCGCTGCACCAGCTCACCCGCAACCTGGCGGCGGAATGGGCGGTGGACGGCATCCGCGTCAACGCGGTGGCGCCGTGGTACATCCGCACGCAACGCTCGGAGCCGGCCCTGCTGGATGAGGATTACCTGGACGAAGTGCTGGAGCGCACGCCACTGAAACGCATCGGCGAACCGGAAGAAGTGGCCGCCGCCATCGCCTTCCTGTGCCTGCCGGCCGCCAGCTATGTCACGGGCCAGGTGCTGGGTGTGGATGGCGGGTTTCTGAATTACGGTTTCTGAGGGGCCGGTGGGGCAGGGAATGGGGAAAGGGAATAGGGAATAGCAAGGGCGCCGCGCGCCTTGTAGGAGCGACTTCAGTCGCGACGCTTTTCCAAATCCCGAATCCCGGCTCCAAGAGCATCGCGGCTGAAGCCGCTCCCACAGTCACAGCCCCATCGGTACCACCGTCAGAACCGCACCTCATGCTCCTCGGCGGCGAAGCCCAAAGTGACGGCGCCTTCGCCCACGTTGACCATGCCGGTGATGCTCATCGGTGCCTCGGTCAGCATGACGCCGGTTTCCGCGCACGCCGCGCGCAGCTCGGCATAGCCGGGCAGCTGCGCCAGCACGGCCAGGTCGCCGCCGTAGCTCACGCACATCGCCGGTACCAGCAAGCCGGCACGCACGCGCTGGATGGCGTGGTCGAACAGCATCTGCGCGCCCTGCTCGAAGCCGCGGGCCTTGCCCGCCGGGCCGGTTTCGCCGCGATGGCATTGCAGGATGGGTTTGATGTCCAGCGCCGAACCCAGCATCGCGCTGACCAGGCCCACGCTGCGGTCGTTCTTTTTCTTGGCGCGGGCGCGCAGGTAGTACAGGTCGCGCGGCAGCATGTAGCCGTAGGTGTTGTTGGCCACGTGCAGCAGCCGCTCGCGGATCGCGGCCGGAGGCTCATCGGCGTCGATCATCCTCGCCGCCTCGATGGTGGCGGGCCCTTCGGCGGCGAAGAGGTTGCGCGTGTCGATCACCCGCATCATGAACGGCCCTGGCACGCCGGCCTGTTTGCGCACCTCGCGATAGCTCTTGAGGATGGCGAAGCTGGCGCGGTTGACGTGATCGTAGATCGGGCTGCGGGTGGCGGTGATGGTGAGGCAGAACACACAGTCCTGCTCCAGCACCAACCGCTCCAGAAACAGGTTCTCGATCTGGCGCACCGAACAGGGCTCGGTTTCCGCTGAATGACTGCGGCTGCCCAGCTGGCGATCCAGGAAACGCTGGATCTCGGCCGGGTTGCGCTCATCCAGAAACGTCTCGTCGTCCACCTTCACCGCGATCGGCATCACCACGATGTTGTGTTGCTGCAGGAAAGCCTGCGGCAGATCGCAGGACGCATCGACAGCCAGACCCATGCGCATCACATGTCCCCTGCTACGTGTTTTAGGACCGAACATAGCATGTGGCCCCGAACGAAAGTCCACGTGACACCGCCTATCCGCGCCGCGCATTAAGCTGGCGGCCACACCGCAAGAAATGCAGGCATCTTTTCGATGAAAGACAAGCAGGAGATCGTTTCCAACTGGCTGCCGCGTTACACCGGCACCGCGCTGGGGGAGTTCGGCGAGCACGTGCTGCTGACCAATTTCGGCAACTACGTGGAGCTGTTCGCGCAGTGGCACGGGGTGGAAGTGAAGGGCCGCGACCGGCCGATGCCCAACGCCACCGCCGACGGCATCACCCTGATCAATTTCGGCATGGGCAGCCCCAACGCCGCCACCGTGATGGACCTGCTCAGCGCGATCTGCCCGAAGGCGGCGCTGTTCCTGGGCAAGTGTGGCGGGGTGAAGAAAAAGAACCAGTTGGGCGACCTGGTGTTGCCCATCGCGGCGATCCGCGGCGAGGGCACCAGCAACGATTACCTGCTGCCGGAAGTGCCCGCGCTGCCGGCGTTCCAGCTGCAGCGCGCGGTGTCCACCATGATCCGCGACTTGGGCCACGACTACTGGACCGGCACGGTGTACACCACCAACCGCCGCGTGTGGGAGCACGACGAGGTGTTCAAGGATTACCTGCGCCGCACCCGCTGCATGGCGGTGGACATGGAAACGGCCACCATCTTCGCCGCCGGCTTCGCCAACAAGATCCCCTGCGGCGCGCTGCTGCTGGTATCGGACCAGCCGATGATTCCCGAGGGCGTGAAAACCGAGGCCAGCGACCGCGGCGTCACCTCGCAATTCGTGGAGGCACACATCCGCATCGGCATCGAGGCGTTGAAGCTGGTGCGCCGCAACGGTCGCAGCGTGAAGCACCTGCGTTTCGAGGAGGAATACGACGGCGATTGAATCGCCGTCGCGGGGTCATCCCATCAATAGCGCGGCACGCTGGTGTCGATCTCGCGCGCCCACGTCTCCATGCCGCCTTCCACGTTGTGCACGTTGCTGAAGCCGTGCGCGGCGAAGCGCTCGGCCATTGCGCGGCTGGAGACACCGAAGTGGCAGATGAACGCCAGCGCGGTGTCTTTCGGCAGCGTGGCCAGTTGCTCGAAACCTTCCTCTTCCAGCACCCGTGCCTGCGCCAGCGGCGCGGCCTTGGCGCGATCCGCGGCGGGGCGCACGTCGACCAGGGTGATGTCGTTGGCGGCGAGCCGGTCTTTCAGCTGCTGCACGGTGAGCATGCCGACTTCCTGCGCGCCGGGGAATTTCAGGCTGAGGCCCTCGCCCTGCACGGTGGATACCCAGTCGATCACGATGCCGCGGGCGCGCTGGGCGCTGGCCGGGTCGAAATGCACTTCCAGCCCGTTCGAAACCGCCACGATGTCGTGGTCGCCGGCCGGCGCCAACTGGAACCCGGCGCTGTGGTCGGGGCCGATCTCCAGATGCAGCGCCACGCCCTGCGCATTGGCGGTGCCCTGGCGGATCGCCTCGGCGGCGGCGTCGGTGATGGTGATTTCCGGCGGCGTGCGGTCCGGCGCGGCAGCACCGAACAAGGTGTGCAGCTCACCGCTGCCGTACATCTGGCGGATGATGTCGGCGCCGCCCACCAGTTCGCCTTCCACATACAGCTGCGGGATCGTGGGCCACTCGCCGTAGAGCTTGATGCCCTCGCGGATTTCCGGGTCTTCCAGCACGTTGACGGTGTGGTATTCGGGCAGCAGCTCGTTGAGCGTGTTGGTGGCCGCGGCGGAGAAACCGCACATCGGCTGCTGGCGGTCGCCCTTCATGAACAGCACCACGCGGTGGTCCTTGAGCAGGGTCTGGATGCGTTCGCGGGTGGCGCTGTCGAGGGACATGGGGAGGCTCCGGAAAAGGGGGTAATGATACGCCGCCTGATATGTGGGGGCCTTGTCGCCGATCAAGGCGCCGCGGGCGGTGGCCGTGCGAGAAGTGTGGTTATCGGGCCAGCGCGGCGCGCACGGCGGGCGCAATGGCCTCGACCCAGGCTGCGTACTGGGCGCCCGATGGGTGCAGGCCATCAGCCACGACATCGTCGGGCCGCTGGCGGGAAATCGCCGTGACATCGACCCAACGGGCGCCGGCACGGACGCTTTCGACGCGGGCGATGGCGTTGTAAACGTCCAGTTCGGCGGCGATGGTGGCGCCGTCGCGTTGTTGCTCGCGGGCGAAGCGGGTGACGCCCCAGTCGGGAATCGACACCACCACCACGCGTCCCGGCCGGTGGTCGGCCAGTGCGATGGCGCGCCGCAGCAGTGCGGCGAACTCGTCGTGGTACCCGGCGGCCGGGTGGCCGCGGTACTGGTTGTTCACCCCGATCTGCAGGGTGACCAGATCCCAGCCCGGCACCAGCGCGGCGGCGTCCATGCCCGCCGCCAGTTCGTCGGTGGTCCAGCCGGTGACCGCCACGATGCGCGGCGGGTCGATGGCGATGCCGTCATCGCGCAGTTGCCGGCGCAACTGCGCCGGCCAGCTGGCATCGGCGGGCACACCTTCGCCCACCGTATAGGAATCGCCCAGGGCGAGGTGGCGGAGCGGCATGGCGGCCGGCCCGCCGGTCATCAGGCCGCGCTGGCGACTTTGCGCCGGGGCTGCTCGCTGGCCATGCGCTCCAGCACCCGGTCGATGCGCACGAACACTTCCATCAACTGCGCCGGCGGCGGCAACAGGGTGAGCCGGAAATGGTGGCTCTTGGGCACGTTGAAGCTGCTGCCGGGCACCACCAGCACCGATTCCTCTTCCAGCAGGCGCAGCGCGAACGCGTTGTCGTCGAAGTCGCCAAAGCTCTCGGCGCGCACGCGCGGGAATGCGTACAGGGCGCCGGCCGGGGCGACCAGGTCGAGGTGGCGGCTGGCGGCCACGCCTTCCATCACCAACCGGCGCGCCTCGTGCAGGCGGCCACCGGCGGCGGTCAGGGCGTTGATGGTGGGGGCGCTGTGCAGCGCGGGCGGCACCGCCCATTGCACTGCCATGTTGGCGCACAGCCGCAGCGCGGCCAGCAGTTGCAGGGCGTCACGATAGTCAGCGGTCAGCGCGTGGCTGCCGGACAGGCTCATCCAGCCCACGCGGTAGCCGCAGGCGCGATGCACCTTGCTCAGGCCGCCGAAGCTGACGCAGGGCAGGTCGCCGGCGACCTCGGCCAGCGGCTGGAACACGGCGCCGTCGTACAGCACCTCGTCATAGATTTCGTCGCACAGCAGCAGCAGCTTGTGCCGCGCGGCCACGGCCACCAGCCGCTCCAGCAGCGCGCGCGGGTACACCGCGCCGGTGGGGTTGTTGGGGTTGATCAGCACCAGCGCCCGCGTGCGCGGGGTGACCAGCGCCTCAATCTCGTCCGGATCGGGCAGGTGGTCGTTCTCGGCCAGGCAGCGGTAATAGCGCGGCGTGCCGTCGTTGAGGATGGTGGCAGCGCTCCACAGCGGGTAATCCGGGCTGGGCAGCAGCACTTCGTCGCCGGGCTGCAGCAGGGCGCGCAGCGACAGGTCGATCAGCTCGCTGACGCCGTTGCCGACAAAGATGTGTTCGATATCGACGCCGCGGGCGCCGCGGGCGCGCTGCTGTTCGGCAATCGCTTCGCGAGCCAGCTCCAGGCCTTGTTCGTGGCCGTAGGCGTCGCTCTGGTGCAGGTGGCTGGCGACGGCCTCGCGCAGGTGGGCGGGCGCTTCGAAACCGTAGCGGCCGGGGTTGCCGATGTTCAGCTTGATGATGTCGAGGCCGCTGGCCTCCATGTCACGCGCGCGCCGGTTGAGTGCGCCACGGATCTCGTAGCGCACTTCCGCCAGGTGCGCACTGGGTTTGATCGAAGCCACCACCGGCATCCTCATGAGTCAAGCCGACGCCACCGCCGGTTACTGAATGCTACCAGCGTGATGCAGTGCAGCGCGAGGTCGGCCGGGGGCTAATAAAGGGCTATCGTGCGGCGAACTGCGGGCAAGGCATAATCGCCGTGTCCTCTGATCCCCGGGCTGGCCGCCTCGACACGACCGTCCCAACCTTCCGGTTCCGCCGGACAACGCATGCAGATCCCCGCCATGAGTGACGCCGAAACCATCGAACGCCTGCGCCGTATCGGCTGGCGTGGCGATACCTTGCCTGCCGCCGGCCTGCGCCTGGCCCGTGTGGTGGCCCAGCATCGCGCAGGCTACGAATTGCATGATGGCGAGGTGCTGTTCAGCGCCCAGCCGGACGGCCGTTTCCTGAAACGCGGCATCGACCCGGCCGAGCGGCCGGTGGTGGGCGATTTCGTCGAAGTGGCCAACGGTGCACCGCCGCATATCATCACCGTACGGCCCCGTCGTACCGTGATGTCGCGGGCGGCGGCCGGCGAGCGCTACGAGCGCCAGTTGATCGCCACCAATATCGACTACGTGCTGGTGCTGACCGGCCTGGACGGCGACTTCAACCCGGCCCGGATCGAGCGTTATCTGTCGCTGACCGAGGATTCCGGCGCCCAGCCGGTGGTGCTGCTGAGCAAGCTCGACACCCGCGACGATGCCGACGAGCTGATCGCCGCCCTGCGCGAACGGCTGCCGGCCGGCACGCCGATCCATCCGCTGAACGGCAAGGACCCGGCCAGCGTGGCCTTGCTGGCGCCCTACCTGCAGCCGGGCGACAGCGCGGTGCTGGTGGGTTCTTCCGGCGCAGGCAAATCCACCCTCACCAACACCTTGCTGGGCACCGCGCGCATGGCCACCGCCGAAGTGCGCAGTCACGACAGCCGCGGCCGCCACACCACCACGCATCGCGCGCTGCTGTCGCTGCCCAGCGGCGGTTGCCTGATCGACACGCCCGGCATGCGCGAGCTGAAACTCACCGGCGAGGAAAACCTCGACCTGTTCGCCGACATCGAGGCGCTGGCCGAGCAGTGCCGCTTCGCCGATTGCGGCCACGGCAGCGAGCCGGGCTGCGCGGTGCAGATCGCGCTGGACAATGGCGAACTCAGCCCCGGCCGCTGGCGCAATTACCTGAAACTGCATGACGAGCGCGAGGAGCAGGCCGCCACGCTGGAAGCGCGCCTGCGCCGCCAGCGCGGGGGCCGCCCGATCGACCGTCCGCACAGCCCCCGCGGGCAACGCGAACGCGATTAGCCGAGCGCCCCACCACCCGCCTGCGAGCCAGCTGGAGTCGACCCATGTGCACCGCCCGAATCAGCCGCGTCGCCCCTGCACGCCGTCGGACCGGCAGGGCCAGGGATTGAACACGCCGCCCGCCAGCGAGGCACAACTGCTGCGCTGCGCCGCGCTCGACCAGCGCCTGCTGGCCGCGGTGCGGGAGATCCGCATCCTGCCCACCGTGGCGTGGCCGGCTTCGCTGGAAGCGGAGATGATCCGCGCCTACGGCAAGGGCCGATTCACCCTGCCGCAGGTCACCTACACGCGGCCGGACCTGGCCGCGGTGCGGGCCGAACTGGCCGCCATCGAAGCGGCGGCCGGTGGCAACGACCCGCAGGATATCGACCCGCTGGACGACTACCTGCGCCGCACCGCCGAGTCATGGCGCATCGCCGCCGAGATGCTGGAGTCGGTGGGCACCGCGGCGGTCACCGCGCCGTCGATCGCGCTGTACGGCCGCCCTGACGACCCCATCCCCGGCAGCCAGCGCAGCAACCTCGACGCGGCCCGCTATTTCGTGGAGCTGGCCAACGAACTGGGCGCGGACCTGCTCGCCGACGACAGCGGCGTGCCGATACCGGCGGACAGCTTGCGCCGCGACGTGGCCGCCACGCTGGATGCGTTTTTCGGCGAGGGCGTGATCCGCGTCGAGGTCGATCCGGAACTCACCGCCAAGGCCGCCGCCGGCGCCACCCGCATCCGCCTGCGCGGCGGCACCTGCTTCACCGAGTACGATCGCCACCAGTTGCTGGCGCACGAGGCCTTCGTGCATTCGCTGACGGCGTTGAACGGTCGCCGCCAGCCATTGCTCGCTTCGCTGGCGCGCACCTCGCCGCGGGTAACGGCCACCCAGGAAGGGCTGGCGGTGTTCGCCGAACTGATGTCCGGCGCGATCGACATCGCCCGCCTCAAGCGCATCAGCCTGCGCATCGTGGCGATCGACATGGCGCTCAACGGCGCCAACTTCGTCGAGGTCTACCAATACTTCAGCGCCTGCGGCCAAAGCGTGGCCGACAGTTTCCACTCGGCCCAACGCGTGTTCCGCGGCGTGCCGCTGGAGGGTGGCGCGGCTTTCGCCAAGGACAACGTTTATCTGTCCGGCCTGCTCACCGTGCACACGTTTTTCCGCTGGGCGCTGAAGCAGCGACGGATGGACCTGCTGCGCCACCTGTTCGCCGGCAAGCTGGCGCTGCACGACGTGATCTCGCTGCAACCGTATTTCGATTCCGGCGCCATCCTGCCACCGCGCTGGCTGCCACCCTGGATGCAACACATGCACGGGTTGGCGGGCAAGCTGGCGTTCTCGCTGTTCATCAACGGCATCCAGATGGAAAACGTGCAGGCGGATGAGTTGGTAGTGGGTATGTAGTGACTGTGGGAGCGACTTCAGTCGCGATGCTTCTTCTTTTGAGGCTCATCGACATCAAGAGCATCGCGACTGAAGTCGCTCCCACAACCCGCCCGCACGGTACTTTTGGAACGGGTCGCCGGTTTAACCCGGTGCTAACATCGAACGAAGCTTCCGCCGCGCGGAATTCTCCCTTTTCTCGCCGAAAACGCACCGATGACTCTTCCCGAAGAACTGCGTCTTGCCGCCCTCGAATATCATCGCCTGCCGCGCCCCGGCAAGATCAAGGTCACGCCGACCACCTCGCTGCTGACGCAGCGCGATCTGTCGCTGGCCTATTCGCCCGGCGTCGCCGCGGCCTGCGATGCAATCGTGGAGGACCCGACGTCGGCGGCCGAATACACCGCCCGCTCCAACCTGGTGGCGGTGATCAGCAACGGCACGGCGGTGCTGGGGCTGGGCAACATCGGGCCGCTGGCGGCCAAGCCGGTGATGGAAGGCAAGGGCGTGTTGTTCCAGAAGTTTGCCGGCATCGACGTGTTCGACATCGAGATCGACGAGAACGATCCGGACAAGCTGGTCGACATCATCGCCAGTCTGGAACCGACCTTCGGCGGCATCAACCTGGAAGACATCAAGGCGCCGGAGTGTTTCATCGTGGAGCGCAAGTTGCGCGAGCGGATGAAGATCCCGGTATTCCACGACGACCAGCACGGTACCTCGATCATCGTGGGCGCCGCGGTGCTGAACGCGCTGGTGGTGGTGGGCAAGCGGATCGAGGATGTGCGCATCGCCACCACCGGTGTGGGTGCGGCGGGCATTTCCTGCCTGGACATGCTGGTGGCGCTGGGCGTGAGGCGCGAGAACATCCTGGCCTGCGACGTGCACGGCGTGCTGCACAGCGAGCGCACCGACCTGGACCCGGACAAGCAGCGTTATGCGCGCGACACGCCGATGCGCACGCTGGAGGAGATCGTCGATGGCGCCGACATTTTCCTGGGCCTGTCCGCCGGCGGCATCCTGAAGCCGGCGATGGTCGCCACCATGGCCGAGCGGCCGATCATCTTCGCGCTGGCGAACCCGAACCCGGAGATCACCCCGGAAGACGCCAAGGCGGTGCGACCTGACTGCATCATGGCCACCGGCCGCTCGGATTATCCGAACCAGGTCAACAACGCGCTGTGCTTCCCCTATCTGTTCCGCGGCGCGCTGGACGTGGGCGCCACGGTGATCAACGAGGCAATGAAGATCGCCTGCGTCAAGGCCATCGCGGCGCTGGCGCGGCGCGAGTCGTCCGACGTCAGCGCGCGTGCCTACGGCGGCAAGCCGCCCAGCTTCGGGCCGAATTACCTGATCCCGCAGCCGTTCGATCCGCGGCTGCTGATCCAGTTGCCGCCGGCGGTGGCGAAGGCGGCGATGGAGTCGGGCGTGGCGACGCGGCCGATGGAGGATTTCGTCGCCTACAACGACAAGCTCACCAGTTTCGTGTTCCGCACCGGCCTGCTGATGAAGCCGGTGTTCGAGCGCGCCAAGGCGGCGCCGGCGCGGGTGGTATACGCCGAGGGTGAGGAGGAAACCGTGCTGCGCGCGGTGCAGACGGTGGTGGACCAGGGCCTTGCCGTGCCAATCCTGATCGGTCGCCCCGAGGTGATCGAGAAACGCATCAAGCGCGCCGGCCTGCGGCTGAAGCCGGGCGTGGACGTGGAGATCTGCAACATCAACTCCGATCCGCGTTTCGACGCCTACTGGCAGCACTACCACCAGTTGATGGAGCGCCGCGGGGTGACCCCGTCGATGGCCAAGGCGGTGGTGCGCTCGCGTCCCACCGCGATCGCGTCGCTGATGGTGGAGCGTGGCGAGGCCGATGCGCTGCTGTGCGGCATGGTCGGCCAGTTTCCCAGCAAGCTGAAATACATTCGCGACATCATCGGCATGGACGAGGGCGTCAGCTCGGCTTCGGCGATGGCGGCGGTGGCCACCGAGAAGGGCACGTTCTTCTACCTCGACACCCACGTGATGGACGACCCCACGCCCGAGCAGATCGCCGAAGCCACGCTGCAGGCGTCGATCCGGCTGAAGCTGTTCGGCATCACCCCGAAGATCGCGCTGCTGTCGGCCGGCAACTTCGGCAGCCGCGACTGCTGCGGCGCGCACAAGATGCGCAAGGCGCTGGAGCTGATCCGCGCCAAGGCGCCGCGGCTGGAGGTGGAAGGTGAAATGCAGGCCGACACCGCGCTCACCCCCGCGCTGCGCGAGAAGCTGTTCCCGCACTCGCGGCTGGAAGGCAAGGCCAACGTGTTCGTGTTCCCCAATCTGGATGCGGCCAACATCGCCTACAACATGAGCCGCATGCTCACCGACGGCGTGGTGATCGGGCCGATCCTGATGGGCGTGGCCAAGCCGGCGCACATCCTGATGCCGCAGTCGACGGTGCGACGGATCGTCAACATGACCGCGGTGGCCTCGGTCGAGGCGCAGATCCGCATCGGCACCCGGATTCAGGCGGCGCCCTGAGACGAAACGCCGCCGCAACGCCGTGACACCGGGCTGCCACCGTGCGGTGGCGCACGGGTGGGCCGGCCGCTAAACTTGATGGGCTCGCTGCATCCCCGGCCGCGGGTTCCCACATCAAGTCAGGCACCGCACGGCGCCGCGGAGAATCTTCATGGATCAGCTCGACGATATCCTCAATCAGGACATCGACCCTACCGAAACCGGCGAATGGATCGATTCGCTTGATGCGGTGATCCATCACGATGGCACCGAGCGCGCGCATTTCCTGCTGGAAAAAATGGTCGATACCACCCGTCGTTCGGGTGGCTACCTGCCGTTCAACCCCACCACTGAATACGTCAACACGATCCCGCCCAGCCAGGAGGCCAAGAGCCCCGGCGATGCGGCGATGGAATGGCGCATCCGTTCGCTGATCCGCTGGAACGCGATGGCGATGGTGGTGCGGGCCAACCGCAAGCCGGGTGAACTGGGCGGCCACATCGCCAGCTTCGCCTCCAGCGCCACGTTGTACGACGTGGGCTTCAACCATTTCTGGCGCGCACCCAGCGCCGACCATCCGGGCGACCTGATTTTCCATCAGGGCCATTCCAGCCCGGGTATCTACGCCCGCTCGTTCCTCGAAGGCCGCCTGGCCGAGGATCAGCTCGACCTGTTCCGCATGGAAGTGGTCGGCAAGGGCCGCGCGCTGTCGTCCTACCCGCACCCGTGGCTGATGCCCGATTACTGGCAGGTGCCGACGGTGTCGATGGGTCTGGGCCCGATCCAGGCGATCTACCAGGCGCAGTTCTTCAAGTACCTGGAAAACCGCGGCCTGGTGCCCAAGAGCGACCGCAAGATCTGGTGCTTCATGGGCGACGGCGAATGCGACGAGCCGGAGTCCCTCGGCGCCATCTCGCTGGCCGGCCGCGAGGGCCTGGACAACCTGATCTTCGTGATCAACTGCAACCTGCAGCGGCTGGACGGCCCGGTGCGTGGCAACGGCAAGATCATCCAGGAACTGGAAGGCAGCTTCCGCGGTTCAGGCTGGAACGCGATCAAGCTGGTCTGGGGCAGCTACTGGGATCCGCTTCTTGCCCGCGACCACAAGGGCGTGCTGCGCAAGCTGATGATGGAAACCGTGGACGGCGAATACCAGGCCTGCAAGGCCTTCGGTGGCGCCTACACGCGCGAGAACTTCTTCGGCAAGTACCCGGAGACGCGCGAGATGGTGGCCAACCTCAGCGACGACGACATCTGGCGCCTGAACCGTGGCGGCCACGACCCGCACAAGGTGTATGCGGCGTACCACGCCGCGTCAAACACCAAGGGCATGCCGACCGTGATCCTGGCCAAGACGGTCAAGGGCTACGGCATGGGCCTGGGCTCGGGCGAATCGCAGAACCCCACCCATCAGCAAAAGAAGCTGGACCTGGAATCGGTGCGCCACTTCCGCGACCGTTTCAACGTGCCGGTACCCGATTCCAAGCTGGAAGAAGTGCCGTATTACCACCCGGGCAAGGACTCCCCGGAAGTGCAGTACATGCTGGAACGCCGCAAGGCGCTGGGCGGCGCGCTGCCGCAGCGCCGGCGCACCACCGACGTGAAACTCAAGGCGCCGGACCTGGCCGCCTTCGAGCAGATCACCAAGGGCACCGGCGACCGCGAGATCAGCACCACCATGGCGCTGGTGCGAGGCATGAACCTGTTGTTGCGCGACAAGACCATCGGCCCGCGCGTGGTGCCGATCGTGGCCGACGAGGCGCGCACGTTCGGCATGGAAGGCATGTTCCGGCAGATCGGCATCTACGCACCGTTCGGCCAGAAATACCGTCCGCAGGATTCCGACCAGCTGCTGTACTACCGCGAAGACCAGAAGGGCCAGGTGCTGCAGCAGGGCATCAGCGAGGCCGGCGGCATGGCCTCGTGGATGGCCGCGGCCACCAGCTACAGCATCAGCAACCAGCCGATGCTGCCGTTCTTCATCTACTACTCGATGTTCGGCTTCCAGCGCATCGGCGACCTCTGCTGGGCGGCGGGCGACATGCGCTCGCGCGGCTTCCTGGTCGGCGGCACCGCCGGTCGCACCACGCTGAACGGCGAAGGCCTGCAGCACGAGGATGGCCATTCGCACCTGCTGGCCGGCGCCATCCCCAACGTGAAGGCGTACGACCCCACGTTCTCGTACGAAGTGGCGGTGATCATGCAGGACGGCGTGCGCAGCATGCTGCAGGAGCAGGAGGACCACTACTACTACATCACCGTGATGAACGAGAACTACACCCATCCGGACATGCCCAAGGGCTGCGAGGAAGGCGTCATCAAGGGGATGTACCTGCTCAAGGACGGCGGCAAGGGCAAGAAGGGCGAGCTGCGCGTGCAGTTGCTCGGGTCCGGCACGATCCTGCGCGAGGTGATCGCGGCGGCCGAGCTGCTGGAGAAGGATTTCGGCGTGAAATCCGACATCTGGTCCTGCCCCAGCTTCGTCGAGCTGCGTCGTGACGGTTTCGATGCCGAACGCTGGAACCGCCTGCATCCGGAAGCCGAGCAGCGCGTGCCGTATGTCACCGGCCTGCTGGACGGGCGTTCTGGCCCGGCGGTCGCCGCCACCGACTACGTGCGCGAATTCGCCGACCAGATCCGTGCGTTCATCCCCGACGGCATGCACTACACCGTGCTGGGCACTGAGGGCTTCGGCCGCTCCGACACGCGTGAGCACCTGCGCGAGTTCTTCGAGGTCGATCGCCGCTGGATCGCCCATGCCGCACTGGCCGCACTGGCGAAGGAAGGCAAGGTCAGCGCCAAGGACGTCAGCCGCGCCATCAAGCAGTACAACCTGGATCCGGAAAAGCCGAATCCGCTGAGCGTCTGATCGATCCTGAAGCAATAAAAAAACCGCCCTTTCCGGGCGGTTTTTTTATCTTCCGATGGCGCCGTCAGGCACCGTCGAACTCAATCGTCATCGCTGCTGAAAGCGCGGCGCAGCAGCAGGAAGGCGCCGATGGTGCCGGCCACGATTGCCACCGTGGCGACCGGGTGGCGATTCACCTGGCGGCGCATGCGGCGGTAGTGGTAGTTGGTTTCGTCGGCCAGGTCTTCCGCGGCGCGGGTCAACTGGCGGCGATAGCGGCCATCGCCCGCGCCGAAACGCTCCTGGATGCGGCGACGACCGCGGTCGATGAGGTTCTGCGCGCTGTCTACCGCGCCGTTCGCGGACTGGCGAACGCGTTGGCCGGCCTGCTCGCTGGCGTCACGAATCTGCCGTTCGATATCACGTCTGTGCATGGCGTTCTCCTGGACTCTGCTGACGTCACAGGCTGCCAGCGCATTCGTGAGCGAGGCGTATACCCGCGCGGTCGGGCACGGGTACCGTTCAGCCCAGCAGGTACTCGCCGCCACGCTGCAGCGCACGCTGGTAGCCCGGGCGTGAGTGGATGCGTTGCAGGAAGGCGCACAGTTTCGGCCGCGTCTCGTCCAGCCCGCCGCGCGCGGCGAACGCCTCCAGCGGAAAACTCAACTGGATGTCGGCCACGCTGAAGGTGGTGCCGCCGAACCAGTCGCTGTTTTGCAACCGGGATTCGAGGTAGTCCAGATGCAAGGCCAGTTGCGGGTCGACGAAATCGTGCTGCACCTTGCGCGCGATGCCCTTGCCGATCGGCTTGGCGAAAAACGGCATCGGCGCGCGTTCCACCCTTTGGAACACCAGCTTCAGCAGCAACGGCGGCATCGCCGAACCTTCGGCGTAGTGCAGCCAGTAATTGCAGCGCAGGCGCTCGGGCGTGCCATGCGCGGGAATCAGCACACCGGCGCCGTAACGATCGGCCAGGTACTCGACGATGGCGCCCGACTCGGCCACGGTCAGCTTGCCGTCGGTGATCACCGGCGACTTGCCCAGCGGATGCACCGCGCGCAGTTCGGGCGGCGCCAGCATGGTTTTCGGGTCGCGCTGGTAGCGCTTGATCTCGTACGGCACGCCCAATTCCTCCAGCAGCCACAGGATGCGTTGCGAGCGCGAGTTGTTGAGATGGTGCACGACGATCATGAAGGCTCCACAAGGGGCGACATGGTGAGTGGGTATCCGGCGGCGCCGGCCACGTGCGCAAGCATGCCGCACTGCATCACAGCATGCCTGATTCGCGTCTGTGCGGCAGATGCTCCGAGTGGCCGCCGAGCGATCGCCATCGTCTGGACATCCGAACCGTGCTCCAACTACTGTAGGGCGGTTCTGAAGGGGTGATGAATCGGCAGTGTCCCGGCCCGGAATCAGCAAACTTCCGGACACCCGGCCAGACGCAAAACGCTCCTTCCCCATCGACGTTCCCGCCTGGCCCACCCTCGTGGCATTCCGGCCGGCGCGTCGCCCAACGCAACCCGAGGACGAAACATGACGGTACCCAGGAAAATCGGCTTGATCGCCGCATGCGCGCTCGGCGGCCTGATGGCATCGCCCGCGTTTGCCCAGGAGCCGGCACCGGCGCCGACGCGCCAGGAACTCGCCGGCAAGCCGTGGATGAACACCCACCTGAGCGCCGCCGAACGCACCCAGCTGGTGCTCAAGGAAATGACCCAGGAGGAAAAGCTGCGCCTGGTGATGGGCTATTTCGGCACCGACCTGGACGGCAAGCATTACAAGCGGCCGAAGGAATCGCTGCACCAGTCCGCGGGCTTCGTCTACGGCGTTCCGCGCCTCGGCATTCCCAACCAGTGGCAGACCGATGCCGGTGTGGGCGTGGCGTCGCAGCGCGGGCCGAACGTGCGCGAGCGCACCTCGCTGCCCTCGGGCATGAACACCGCGGCCACCTGGAACCCCGAGGTCGGCTTTGCCGGCGGCGCGATGATCGGCGCCGAGGCGCGTTCGTCCGGCTTCAACGAGATGCTGGCCGGTGGCGTCAACCTGGTGCGCGAACCACGCAACGGGCGCAATTTTGAATACGGCGGTGAAGACCCGCTGCTCGCCGGCACCATCGTCGGTGCGCAGATCAAGGGCATCCAGTCGAACCACATCATCTCGACGCTGAAGCACTACGCGTTGAACGACCAGGAGACCGGCCGCAACTTCCTCAACGTCGAGGTCGACGATGCGGCGGCGCGCATGTCCGATCTGCTGGCATTCCAGATCGCCAACGAACAGGGCCAGCCCGGTTCGGTGATGTGCTCCTACAACCGGGTTGACGGTATCTACGCCTGCGAAAACCCGTACCTGCTGAACGAAGTGCTGAAGGGCGACTGGGGCTTCAAGGGTTTCGTGATGTCCGACTGGGGCGCGACCCACAGCACGGTCCAGGCAGCCAACAACGGCCTGGACCAGCAGTCCGGCGTGCCGTTCGACAAGTCGCGCTATTTCGGTGACGCGCTGGGCGAGGCGGTGGCCAATGGCTGGGTGCCGCAGAAGCGGCTTGATGACATGGCCGGCCGCGTCCTGTACGCCATGTTCGAGCACAAGCTGATCGACGATCCGGTCACCGGCCCGAAGAACAACATCGATTTCGCCGCCCATGCCAAGGTCACGCAGAACGATGCCGAAGAAGGCATGGTGCTGCTGAAGAACGACAACGCGCTGCTGCCGATCAAGGCGGGCCTGAAGAAAATCGCCATCATCGGTTCCCATGCCGACGTGGGCGTGCTTTCCGGCGGTGGTTCGTCGCAGGTCTACCCGGTGGGCGGCATGGCGGTGAAGGGGCTGGGCCCCGATTCATTCCCCGGCCCCACGGTGTACTTCCCGTCGTCGCCGCTGAAGGCGATCCAGGCCCGCGCGGGCAACGCCAAGGTCACGTTCAATGATGGCTCCGATCCCGCCGCCGCTGCGCGGCTGGCGGCGGCCAGCGATCTGGTCATCGTGTTTGCCCATCAGTGGACGGCCGAAGCGTTTGACGTGCCCAACCTGTCACTGCCCGACAACCAGGATGCGTTGATCGCCGCGGTGGCCAAGGCCAATCCGCATACGGCCGTGGTGCTGGAAACCGGCGGCGCGGTGCTGATGCCGTGGCTGAAGGACGTCGGCGCGGTACTGGAGGCGTGGTATCCGGGCACCAGCGGCGGCGAAGCCATCGGCCGGGTGCTGTTCGGTGAAGTGAATCCGTCGGGCCATCTGCCGATCACCTTCCCGGCCTCGGAGCAGCAACTGCCGCGTCCGGTGCTCGATGGCGACCCGAAGAAGCCGGAGCTGCGTTTCGACGTCAATTACAGCGAAGGCGCGGCGGTGGGCTACAAGTGGTTTGACCTGAAAGGCCTGAAGCCGCTGTTCCCGTTCGGTTATGGCTTGTCGTACACCAGTTTCAGCCATGACGGTCTGGCCGCCCATTGGGCCGATGGCCAGCTGACCGTGAGCTTCACGATCAAGAACACCGGCGCCGTGGCCGGCAAGGACGTGGCGCAGGTTTACGTCGCGTCGCCGAAGGGCTTGTGGGAAGCACCCAAGCGTCTGGGCGCGTTCCAGAAGCTGGCGCTGAAGCCGGGTGAAAGCCGCAAGGTCAGCGTCAAGGTCGATCCGCGCCTGCTGGCGATGTACCAGAGCAAGGACAAGACCTGGAAAATCGCCAGCGGCGAGTATCAGGTGACCGTGGCCAAGTCCGCGCTCGATCCGCAGGCCAGCGTGACGGTGAAGCTGCCGGCGACGACCGTGGACGTCAACGGCAAGTAACCCGTTTTGCAGTGCGTTCGAAAGCCCTTCCGGCTCCGCCGGAGGGGCTTTCTGCTTTCCGGGGCGACCGCGCCCGCACGTTGACACCGCGTTGCCGCCATGGCGTTTAGCGTGGCGGCAACGCGTTTCAACGGATGCATCCATGACCAGGCAAGCCACCCACGTCTACACCGAGCCACGGGATATCCAGCGCTTCGAGACGCTGGTGCAGGCATTGTCCGATGGCGCACGCGTCCGCCTGCATCTGGTCGATGGCCAGCATTGCGAGGGCGTGGTGTGCGCCCGCCCCACCGTGCAGATGTTCTACGACGACACCGGCAAGGAGGGCGTCAATGGCGTGGTGGAGCTGGAGCACCTGAACCTGTCGGACTGGCGCCGGCGGGTGTGGTTCGACCAGATCACCGACGTGGAGCTGCTCGATACGAATGCACCGTTGCGGGCGTGACTGCAGCCGTGCCGCCGCTGCGGTTGCACCACAGTGGTGGACGATTCAAGCTAGTGGCTTTGTCCCTGCGAGCCTTTGCCGATGATCCGACTGACGATTTTTCGCCTGGCCCTGGCCACGTTTCCTTGTGGGCTGGTGATGCTTGCCGGTTGTTCCGGTGGCGGTGCGCCGGCGCCGGGCGCGGAGCAGCAGCAGGCCGCCGCGAAAGCGCAGGCGGCGGCCACCAATCTCGACACGTATCGTCAGCTGGTGCGCATCGGCAACGACCAGATGGCCGTGTCGATGGGCCAGGACATCGTGCGCCGTTTCCCGCAGAGCGCTGCCGCCGCGGAGGTGCAGAAGACCCTGCCGGACATCGAGAAGCGCTATCGCGAAACCAGCGAGAAAAACCGGCTGGCGCGGTTGTGGCTGTATCAGGTGGCGCCGATGCAGGGTGGCACCCAGTCGACCGCCACCATCCAGAGCAGCAAGCCCGGTGGCAACGACAGCGTGCGCCTGATCCTGCGGCGACATACCGACTGGGGCCAGAGCGTGTTCCTGTTCGGCTCGGGCGCGGGCTTCGTCTGTCGCGGCAATTGCACCATCAAGGCAACCGTCGACGGCAAGCCGGTGGGGATCAAGGCGTTTGCGCCGCCCAGCGGCGAGCCGGCGCTGATGATCCGCGATGACAAGCAGTTCCTGGCCCTGCTGCACGGCGCGGCGAAAATCACCATGGACGTCACCGTGGCCGATGGCGAGAAGAAGGAGACGCTGCTGTACGAGGTCGGCGGTTTCGATCCCGCGAAATGGCAGAAGCTGGACAAGCCGAAAAAGAAGTAGCACGCCGACTCAGTGCAGGAACAGTTTCTCGGTGATGCGCGCCAGCGGGCGTGCCATCGCCTTCTGCATCCACGGTGACAGGTCGAGTGGCTTGATCAGCATCTTCACCGTCATTTCCGCGGGAATGTGTCGGCGCAGCAGGCCCTGCGCCCGGTCGCTGATGCGGCGGAACTCCGCCTCGTTTTCGCGCAGGTGCGGGTAGCACTGGTTGAACACATGGCGAAGGGCGATATCGCTGTCCTCGCTCTTGATCTCGCGCACCCGCCGCAGAATCGCCCGGAAAACCTTGTAGCGACCGAAGTCCCCGCGTTCCCGGTACAGCAGGTAGTGACGATAGAAGTGCTTGTAGTGGCGCACTTCATCACTCTTGATGTAGCCGGTGAGTTCCTTCAGCACCGGCTCGTCGGTGATGTCGTGCAGGGCGCGGTAAAGGCCGGCGGTACCGGTTTCCACCACGCAGCGCGCGGCCAGCTCCAACCCGCGAGACGACTCCAGCTGCTCGGCGGTGCACACCGCGCCGTAGTCGTGCCAGAACGTGGCGAACGCCGCGTCCCAGTCGAACTCCGGCCACACGGCGCGCACATACGCGGCCAGAGCGCGGCCGTGCTGCAGCTCTTCGTGTTTCCAGTGTTCGGTCAGCCAGGTCTGCAACTCGGCGTCGTCGGCGAAGTGGTCGACGAGATTCTGCGCGTACAGGTCCGAGCCGCTTTCCACGAAGGAGGAGCTGCACAGCAGGAAAAACAGATCCTCGTTGTGGCGGATGCGGGCAATGTCGATGCGGCCGAGGTCCAGGCTTTCGAGGGTCCAGGGCAGGGCGGTGGTATAGGTCAACGCGATTCCTGTGAGTCACCGGATGTGGCGGCATCTTGCGCGCGGCCACATGACGAGGGGATGAGACAGGATAGGTCGTGTGGGTGCTGGCGGATTAACGCCACCCGACTTGCCGGCTGCGCGACGGAAGTTTCAGCGCACCACGGTGACCGGCACGTGCGCCTTGGCCAGCACGTTGCTGGAGACCGACCCCAGCAGCCAGCGCGCCAGCGCGCCGCGCTCGGTGTGGCCGATCACCAGGTGATCCACGCCGTGCTGTTCGATCTGGCCCAGCAGCACGTCGCCGGGGCTGCCGTAGGTCAGTTCCACGTCGACCAGTTCGTTGGCGTCGGGCACGATGGCGGTCAGTTCGTCCAGCAACTCGCGTGCGCGCTGGGTGCCCGAATCGGCCATCAACAACGCTGACACATCGGCGCCGCCCTCGGTGACCTGCAGCACCGACACCACGCGCACGCGGCCATGGTTGCAACGCGCCAGGTCGATGGCGAACTGGAAAGCGCGGCGTGATGCATCGGAGCCGTCGTAACCCACCAGCGAATACTTGACCATGATTGCTCCTCGGCGCCGTTCGACATCGGACGCAACGAGTCTAGGAGCCCTGTCGGCAGAAACACAAACCGCCGCGACCGTGCGGGCAAACCGCGTTCTCCGCGCGATGAACGCCGTGTTCATCGAGCGGGACATGGCGGGCTTGCCTGCACATTCGCATCACGCGGCGATGTACACGCTTCGCCCTCCCACCCTCTCAAGGAGATGACCATGATCAAGCGTACTTTTGGAATGGCGGCACTCGTGTTGGCCTGCGCGGGTGCGGCGACGATGATGCCGGCCGGCCAGGCCCAGGCAACCGATGCCAAGGTGGATTGCCACCTGGTCTACAACCTGTCCGGCTGGTCGCTGATCTACAAGCACGCCGAGGGCACCGGCACCATCACCTGCGAAAACGGCCAGACGGCCAATGTGAAGATCGAGGTGGTCGGCGGCGGCCTCACCGCCGGCAAGTACCGCATCAACAACGGCAAGGGCGAGATCAGCGACGTGCACGATATTTCCGATGTGTTCGGTGATTACGCCCAGGCCGGCGCCGAGGCGGGCGTGGTGAAAAGCTCGGGCGCGCAGGTGCTGACCAAGGGCACCACGTCCCTGGCATTGGCGGGCACCGGCGAGGGCGTCAACCTCGGTGTGTCGGTGGGCAAGTTCACCATCACGCGACGCTGAGCGGGGCCGACAGGCGGGATGAAAAAGGAGGGGCGCCGGTGGCGCCCTTCCTCGTTTCTACGCGTAAACTGCGGACTGTCGTTTTTTCCCGTCATCCATGGAGAGTCCGCCCATGCGTCGCATTTCCTGTTTGCTTGTCGTGGCCTTGTTGTTCGGTCTGGCGGCCCCGGCATGGGCAGCGGGACCACAGGTGGGGCAGGTCGCGCCGGCCTTCCATTTGCAGGATCAGAACGGCCACTGGCTGCAGCCGTCCGATTTCCACGGCCAATGGCTGGTGCTGTATTTCTACCCGAAGGATTTCACCCCCGGCTGCACCACCGAGGTGTGCACCTTCCGCGACGACATCGCCAAGCTGCGCAAGGCGGGCGCCAAGGTGGTGGGCATCAGCCTCGACGACGTGAAATCGCACGCCGAGTTCGCGCGCAAATACCACGTGCCCTTCCCGTTGCTGTCCGACGCGGACACCACCGTCGCCGCCGCTTACGGCGTACTGGCGTCCCGCGGCGGCTCGCATTACGCACGGCGCACCACCTTCCTGATCGATCCGCAGGGCAAGGTGGCCAAGGTCTATGAGGACGTTGACCCGGAGAAGAACTCCGCCCAGGTGCTGGCCGACCTCGCCGCGTCGAAGGCGGCGGGCTGATGCCGCTGCTGGTTCGCGCCGAAGGCCGGGTGGCGCCCGGACGCGGGTTGGCGGCATGGCGTGTGGTGACCTGGCTGTTGCTGCTGTTTGCCGCGATCGGTGGCGTGCAATACATCAACCACGGCAGCGCCGTCTGGGGTGAGCTGCAACGCTGGCCCGCGGGCGACACCGACCACGTGCCGGCGCTGCAGCGCATGCTGGCGTGGGATGCGGCTTACCTGCTGGTCGCGTTTGTCATCATCGTGCTGTGCGCGGGCGTGATCCTGCGTCAGGCCTGGGCGCGTTCCGCCTTGCGCGTCGCCGCCGTGCTGCTGGCGGCGTGGGCGCTGGCCAGCGGCGTGCTGCTGGCTTCGGCGATGCGGGCACTGTTTCCGGCGGACACCGCCGTGTCGCTGATGGTGGCGCAGCTTCCGCACAGTTACCTGCTGGCGCTGGGGATGAAGGCCGTCGCCGTGCCGGTGCTGCTGTGGCTGGCCTGGCGGCTGGGTCGGCCGGACGTGCGTGCCCGGTTCATGCGCCGGCGCTGATGGACGTTTGCCTGCAGGCGCATTCAGCAGGGATTGGTGCGCCGGCCGTTATGGGTGATCAACGTTTTTCAGGGATCCATCCGATGCGCCTTCGCCTGCTTGTCTTGCTGTGCACAACGTTGACGGCCACCTCGCTGTCGGCGCAGGAATGGGCGACCACCTGCCACGCCAGCAGCAGTTACGACGTCACCCTGAAGCCTTCAAGCATCCTGTTCGACCGGCCGTCACCGGCCCCGTTCCACGTCGAGATGCAGCGAGGCACGTTGCGCACCGACGGCACAGCGGTAGCGCTGAATGCGGAGCAGCAGGATCGCCTGACCTTGTTCGAGCGCGAGCTGCGCGCGCTGGCGCCGCGTGTGCGCACGGTGGCGCAGCACGGGCTGGATATGGCGGTGCGGGCGCTGAAGGAGGAGACCCGGGGCATGAGCCTCGGCGCCGACACCCGGGCGGAGCTCGATCGTCGCCTGGCCAGCCACGCGGCCACCTTCAAGCAGCGCATCGCCGCCAGCAACAGCACCCACGACTGGCAGAGCGACGTCATCGACCAGTACGCCAACCAGATCGCCGCCGACGTGCTGCCGTTGCTGGCCAACGACCTCGGCCAGCAGGCGCTCGACGCGGCGATGCGGGGTGATCTGCAGGCGGCGGCGACGCTGCGCGACCAGGCCACCGGGCTGGCCAGCGGCCTGCGACCACGACTGGAACAGCGGATGCAGGCGCTGCAACCGCAGATCGCCGCCTTGTGCCCCGCGATCACCCGGCTGGCCGATCTGCAGCAGGGCGTGCGTGGCAGCAACGGCCAGCCGCTGAACCTGTTGCACATCGGGCAGTGATTGCCTGATCGCCGTTCAGGGCTCCCTAAGCGGTGAGCGACGAGGATGACGCGTCATCTCGCTTCATCACCCGCTGGAGCCGATTGTGGCGCTGTTCGCTCCCCGTTCCATCTACGAACCCCTCATCCAGCACAGCATCGACCTGTGCCGGCTGTACCGCCGTGCCGCCACCGCCGCGCGCGAGCCGGGGTTGCGCAGCGTGCTGAATGAAAACGCCCAGACGCTGATGCTGGTGGTCGCCGACCTGCAGGCACAACAGCGCAGGACCGGTGAACCGTCCCGGCAGCGTGGCACCTTGCGCGGCACGCTGCGGGCACAGTGGGCGGCGGGCATGCCCAACAACGCCTCGCGCACGGACAACGACTGGATCCACGCACTGGGGCAATACGAAGTGCGCTTGCTGCACCTGTTCGAACGCGCCACCATTGCCACCGCCCCTGCCGACGTGGCGCTGGTGCTGCGCCGGCAACTGCCGCGCCTGCACGGCATCCACCTGGACATGCATGGCCTGGGTGGCACCGCGCGTCATTGAAGGAAGATCCCATGTCGCCGACCGCCGAGGCCGTGCTTGCCTTCTGGTTTGCCGAGGAAAGCGCCGCGCACTGGTTTGCCGCCGACGCCGCCTTCGATGCGCAGATCCGCACCCGTTTCGGTGCCGTCGCCACCGCCGCGGCCGACGGTGAACTCGATGGCTGGACGCGTACACCGCTGGGCTGGCTGGCGCTGCTGATCCTGCTGGACCAGTTCAGCCGCAATCTCCACCGCAACGATGCCAAGGCCTGGGCGCAAGACCCCAAGGCGTTGTCGCTGGCGCTGGCGGGCATCGAACGCGGCGACGACCAGGCCCTGCCACCGCTGCAGCGCGTGTTCGTCTATCTTCCGCTGGAACACGCTGAGGATCTCGCCGTGCAGCATCGCTCGGTGGCGCTGTTCGAGGCGCTTTGCGCCGAGTCGGGCCCCGAACAGCGGGCATCGTTCGAGGGCTTTCTCGACTACGCGCGGCGCCATCGCGACATCATCGAGCGCTTCGGCCGCTTCCCGCACCGCAATGCGGTGCGGGGCCGTTCGTCGACGGCGCAGGAGGCGATCTACCTGGCACAGCCGGGCGCCGGCTTCTGATCGACCGGTGCCGCGCTGGCGCCGATGCCGGCAAACCCCTTCGCGTACATGCAGCGGTTTCCGATACCGTCCCGCGGCGCACCGCGCCAGCCTGATCGGCGCCCATCACGGGCTACCTCGCCATCGGGAACGACCATGCCCAAACCCGCCACATCCCTGCCGCTCGCGCTGGCACTCGCCTGCGCGCTCGGCCTCTCCAGTACGGCGACTTTCGCCTCCAACACCTTGCGTGTCGGCAATCAGGTCCTCACCACCGGCGACAGCGTGATGCGCGTGGTTGAGCTGCTGGGAAAGCCGTCGCGCAAATTCCGGCGCCATCCCGCCACGTCGCGCGGCGGTCGTGGCGTGCGCGTGATCACCGATGCCGACCGCGGCGAGCAGTGGCAATACCGTCGCGGCAACCACCTCACCACGGTGACCATCATCGATGGCACGGTAGGTGACATCGACGACCGGCGCCGCTGAGAACGCGCTACCCGCCAGGCGCAACCCGGGTGATTTCGGCCCCGGGCGCCGCCGCCCTGCGGTCGACGCCAGCCGCCGATCCGTGACCCGCGTTGCCGCATCCGCCATGGGCGGGTTCGGCCCCGTCGAGCGTCCTCCGCGACCCGCATACTCCGCCGCATAGTGGGCGAAAGACCCGCCTGTTCGTTATGATTGGCACTTGTTTCCGCCGCGATCCCCTCCGGCGGCGCACCATTGTCCCCGCCATCTCCAGGAGCCATTCATGGCCGATCTCAAAGAAGCTCGTGTTCCCGACATCGGCCACGCTGACGTACCGGTCATCGAAGTACTGGTCAAGGCCGGCGACCGCGTCGAGAAAGAACAGAGCCTCATCACCCTGGAATCGGACAAGGCCACGATGGAAGTCCCCGCACCGTTCGCCGGCACGGTGAAGGAAGTGAAGCTGAAAGTGGGCGATGAAGTTTCCGAAGGCGCGGTGATCGCCATCATCGAGGCTGACGGCGCTGGCGCCGCACCCGTCGCCCAGGAAGCACCCAAGGCCGCCGCCGCCCCGGCGCCCGCCAAGCAGGCCGAGGCGCCCCAGGCGCCCGCCGCTGCCGCGCCCGCGCCATCCGCCGGCGGCGTGCGCCCCGCGCTGGTGCCGGACATCGGCCACTCCGGCGTGCCGGTGATCGAAGTGCTGGTGAAGGTGGGTGACACCGTCACCAAGGATCAGAGCCTGATCACACTGGAGTCGGACAAGGCCACGATGGAAGTGCCGTCGCCGTTCGCCGGCGTGGTGAAGGAACTGAAGGTGAAGGTGGGCGACGAGCTCTCCGAGGGCGACGTGATCGCCATGATCGAAGGTGGCGATGCCGCGCCTGCCGCACCGGCAGCCGCACCGGCCCCGGCGCCGGCACCCGTGGCGGCTGCACCGGCCCCTGCGCCCGCCCCCGCGCCGCAAGCCGACCGCAGCAACCTGCCGGTGGCCCGTCCGCCGGTGGATGCCAGCGTGGTGATGCCGGGTGATGCGCCGTACGCCAGCCCGGCGGTGCGCGCATTTGCCCGCGAGCTGGGCGTGGACATTGCGCAGGTCAAGGGCAGTGGTCGCGGCGGCCGCATCCAGCGCGACGACGTGAGCGGCTATGTGAAACACGCGCTGGCCTCCGGCGCGCGGCCGGTTTCCGGCGGTGCGGCGGGCGCTGGCAACGGGCTCAGCCTGCTGCCGTGGCCGAAGGTGGATTTCGCCAAGTTCGGCGAGATCGAGGAAAAGCCGCTGTCGCGCATCCAGAAGATTTCCGGCGCCAACCTGGCCCGCAACTGGGCGATGATCCCGCACGTCACCCAGCACGAAGACGCCGACATCACCGAGCTGGAGGCGTTCCGCAAGCAGCTTGGCGCGGAGAACAAGGACACCAAGATCAGCCCGCTGGTGTTCCAGATCAAGGCGGTGGTGGCGGCGCTGAAGGCGTTCCCGCAGTTCAACGCCTCGCTGGACGAGAGCGGCGAGAAGCTGGTGCTCAAGAAATATTTCCACATCGGCATCGCGGTGGACACGCCCGATGGCCTGGTGGTGCCGGTGATCCGCGACTGCGACAAGAAGGGCCTGCTGGAGCTGGCGCGCGAGCTGGGCGAGATCTCCAAAAAGGCGCGCGACAAGAAGCTGGGCCCGGCCGACATGTCGGGCGGTTGCTTCTCGATCAGCTCGCTGGGCGGCATCGGCGGCACGTATTTCACGCCGATCGTCAACGCGCCCGAAGTGGCCATCCTGGGTGTGTCCAAGTCGGCGATGAAGCCGGTGTGGAACGGCAAGGAGTTCGCGCCGCGGCTGATGCTGCCGCTGTCGCTGTCCTACGACCACCGCGTGATCGACGGCGCGCTGGCCGCCCGTTTCGCCGTGTTCGTGGCCAACCAGCTGGCCGACATCCGCCGCCTGCTGCTGTGACGGAGGCCGCATGCTGCTGGCGGCGGCACTGATTCCCGCGGAGCCCGCAGCTACGCCGGTCAGCGAGTGGTTGAGTCGCCCGCTGTTCCACGGCGGCGGCTTTGATCTGACCGTCGGCTCGCTGGCGGCGGCGGTGCTGCTGTTCTGTCTTTGCGTATTGCTGTCGATGCTGGTGCGGCAGTTGCTGCGCCGTTACGCGCGCCGCTACGAGCACGTCAACCTGTCGTCCATCTACGTGTTCGGCCGCTTGATGCACTACCTGTTGCTGCTGGTCGGCGTGTTGCTGGCGCTGAATGCCAGCGGCATCCCGATCGCCCGTTTCACCGTGTTTGCCGGCGCGCTGGGCGTGGGCCTCGGCTTTGGCCTGCAGGCCATCTTCAACAACTTCGTCTGCGGCGTGGTGCTGCTGTTCGACCGCAGCCTCAAGGTGGGCGACTTCGTCGACCTGGCTTCCGGCGTGCACGGCCGCGTGCGCGACATCCATATCCGCGCCACCCGCATCACCACCAACGACGACATCGATATCCTGGTGCCGAACTCCGAATTCGTGAACGGTCGCGTGGTCAACTGGACCGTGCGCGAGGGCTTCCGGCGCCTGAAGGTTCCGTTCCACGTGGCCTACGCCAGCGACAAGGAAACCGTGCGGCAAGCCGCGCTCCAGGCGGTGCACGAAGTGAAGTTCACGCTGGACGCCGAGGGCGACAAGGCGCCGCAGGTGCGACTGGTGGCTTTCGGCGAATGGGCGCTGCAGTTCGAGCTGGTGGTGTGGCTGAATGCCGATGCCACCCGCCGACCCGGCGCCGCGCTGGCCGCCTACAACTGGGCGCTGCATGATGCCTTGCTGGCGCATGGCATAACGATTCCCCTGCCGCAGCGCGACGTGCAGTTGCGCCGGCCCCAACGCGCTATCCCTGTCTCCTGAATCCCGTGGCCGGCGGCCACAACCGCCAGCCCGCAACTCCCGAGGAAAAACCATGGCCAACACCATCGAAGTAAAAGTTCCCGATATCGGCCACGACAACGTGCCGGTGATCGAGGTGCTGGTGAAAGCCGGCGACACCGTGGAAAAGGAACAGAGCCTGATCACGCTGGAGTCGGACAAGGCGACCATGGAGGTTCCCTCCAGTGCCGCGGGTGTGGTCAAGGAGTTGAAGCTGAAGGTGGGCGACGAGGTTTCCGAGGGCGCGGTGATCGTTGTGCTGGAGGTCGCCGGCGATGCCGTGGCGGCCGCCCCGGCACCGACGCCCAAGGCCGAGACGCCGAAGGCTGCTGCGCCCGCCCCGGCACCTGCCGCCTCGCCGGCGCCGACTGCCGCAGGCGCGTCCGGTCGCACGCCCGACGTCGAATGCAAGCTGGTCGTGCTCGGCTCCGGCCCCGGCGGCTACACCGCGGCGTTCCGCGCCGCCGACCTGGGCGTCGACACCGTGCTGGTGGAGCGCTATGCCAGCCTGGGCGGTGTCTGCCTCAACGTGGGCTGCATCCCGTCCAAGGCGCTGCTGCATGCCGCCGCCGTGATCGATGAAGCCGAGGCGATGGCTGCCCATGGCGTGAGTTTTGGTGCACCGAAACTCGATCTCGACAAGCTGCGCGGTTTCAAGGAAAAGGTGGTCGGCCAGCTCACCGGCGGCCTGGCCGGCATGGCCAAGGCGCGCAAGGTGCGCACCGTGCAGGGCACCGGTACCTTCGTTTCGCCGAACGAACTGGAAGTCCAGACGAACGACGGCGTGAAGCTGATCCGTTTCGAGAACGCCATCATCGCCGCCGGCTCGCAGTCGGTGAAGCTGGGCATGTTCCCGTGGGACGACGAGCGCATCCTCGACTCGACCCGCGCGCTGGAAATGAAGGACGTGCCGAAGAAGCTGCTGGTGGTGGGCGGCGGCATCATCGGCCTGGAAATGGCCACGGTGTATGCGGCGCTGGGCAGCGAAGTGACCGTGGTCGAGTTCATGGACCAGATCATCCCGGGCGCCGATGCCGACCTGATCAAGCCGCTGGCCAAGCGCCTCGGCAGCCGGCTCAAGGGCATCCACCTGAAGACCAAGGTGGTCAGCGCCAAGGCCACCAAAAAAGGCATCGAGGTCGGTTACGAGGGCGACAGCATTCCCGAAACCACGCTGTTCGATCGCGTGCTGGTGTCGGTGGGCCGCTCGCCCAATGGCGGCAAGATCGGCGCGGAAAAGGCCGGCGTGGCGGTGACCGATCGCGGTTTCATCAACGTCGACACGCAGATGCGCACCAACGTGCCGCACATCTACGCCATCGGCGACCTGGTCGGCCAGCCGATGCTGGCGCACAAGGCCACCCACGAAGCGCACGTGGCGGCCGAAGTGGTGGCCGGGCTGAAGAGTCATTTCGATGCGCGGGTGATCCCGTCGGTGGCGTTCACCAACCCGGAAATCGCCTGGGTCGGCGTGACCGAGCGCGAGGCGAAGGAAAAGGGCCTGAAGGTCGGCGTGGGCAAGTTCCCGTGGGCGGCCTCGGGCCGCGCCATCGGCATCGACCGCACCGAAGGCTTCACCAAACTGATCTTCGACGAGGAGACCCATCGCATTGTCGGTGGCGGCATCGTCGGCGTGAACGCGGGCGACCTGATTTCCGAACTGGCGCTGGCGATCGAGATGGGCAGCGAAGCGGCTGACATCGCCCTCACCATCCACCCGCATCCCACCCTGGGCGAGTCGGTGGGGATGGCGGCCGAAGTCTACGAAGGCACCATCACCGACCTGTACATCCCGAAAAAGAAGTGACCCTCGACAGACTGCAGGAGCGCACCGTGTGCGCGAATGCTCCTGTAGGAGCGGCTTCAGCCGCGATGCTTCTCATTCGAAGCCATCGCGACTGAAGTCGCTCCCACAAACAGATCGCCCTGCATCGCCTCGTCCTCCGCTTCGATAAAGCCGGACAAGCCCACGCCGACCAGTCGATAGCGGTGATCCGCTGACTGGTCCACACGATCGCGCAACGCACAGGCGATATCGGCAAGCGCGTGGGCCGATGACGGGTGTGTCGACGGCGTCAGGCTGCGGGTGAGGGTGCGGAAATCCGAGGTCTTGAGTTTCAGCACCACGGTGCGCGCCACCCGGCGGTGATCGCCGGTGCCGTGCTGGCGCAGGTGACCGGCCCAGGCTTTTTCGGCCAGGCGGCGGATGTGCGGCTCGATCTCGTCCAGCGGCAGATCATGCTCGAAGGTGTCTTCGGCGGAAATCTGCAGGGTGGGGCGTTCGGACTGCACCGCGTGGTCGTCGATACCGCGCGCCAGTTCATGCAGGCGGCGACCCCAGCGACCGAAGCGGCCCTCCAATTCGGCCAGCGCATGCGCCCGCAGCGCACCCACGGTATCAATGCCCAGCGCCGCCAGCTTCGCCTCCATCACCTTGCCCACGCCGGGCAGCCGGCCGACCGGCAGCGGGGTTAGAAACGCTTCGACCTGGTGCGGGCGGATCACGCACAGGCCGTCGGGCTTGTTCCAGTCCGAGGCGATCTTGGCCAGGAACTTGTTCGGCGCCACGCCGGCCGATGCGGTCAACGCCGTCTCGGCGCGGATCGCCGCCCGGATCGCCTCGGCGGTGGCGGTGGCCGAGGGCAAGTCGGTTTTCGGGTGGGTGACGTCCAGGTAGGCCTCGTCCAGCGACAACGGCTCGATCAGGTCGGTGTGGCGGGAGAAGATCTCGCGGATCTGCCGCGACACCGCCTTGTAGCGCACGAAATCCGGCGGCACGAAGATCAGCTGCGGACACAAGCGCTCGGCCCGCATCGCCGGCATCGCCGAGCGCACGCCGAACACGCGCGCCTCATAGCTGGCCGCACACACCACCGAGCGCGCGCCACGCCAGGCCACCGCCACCGGCTGGCCGCGCAATGACGGATCGTCGCGCTGCTCCACCGACGCGTAGAACGCGTCCATGTCGATGTGCAGGATTTTTCGTGGAGGGACGGACACGCGGGCAACCGGAATACCAATGCCCGGATTCTAGAACCCGCCACGGTCACCATGTGTCAGCAGTGATGCGGATGGCCGACTCCGCGGTACGAATGGGGCTGGTCGAAACCACCCGCACAATGGCAAGGTGGCGGCCATGACGACCCAACCTGCCGCCTATGCCCGCCGCCTGAACAGTTGGGACGCGGCGATGATCGTGATCGGCGGCGTCATCGGCGCCGGCATCTTCCTCACGCCGTCCACGGTGGCGCGCAACACGGGCTCGGGTACCGAGGTGTTGATCCTGTGGACGGTCGGCGGCTTGCTGACCCTGGCCGGCGTGCTGTGTTACGCCGAGCTGGGCGCGCGGCGGCCGCAGGCGGGCGGCATCTATGTCTATCTGCGCGAGGCGTTCGGGCTGCTGCCGGCGTTCCTGTTCGGCTGGACGATGGCGCTGATCAACTACCCCGGCAGCGTGGCGGCGGTGGCCACCATGTTCGCCCGTTACCTGTGCGCGGCGATCGGCCTGCCGCTGCTGTATGCGTCGCCGGTGGCGGTGGGGGCGATCGTGTTCATCGTGGGCGTCAACCTGTTCGGCATCCGTGCCGGTGCGCTGATCCAGAATACGTTCACCGTGTTGAAGCTGGCCGCATTGGCCTTGCTGGTGGTGGCCGGGTTGATCCTGGCCGACGGCAATTTCGGCCTGGCGCTTTCGACCGACAGCGCGCATCCGGTGTCGTCGTGGGCTTTCGCAGGCGCGCTGCTGCCCGTGCTTTTCAGCTACGGCGGTTTTCATTACCTGAACGATCTGGCGGGCGAGGTGCGCGATCCGCAACGCACCTTGCCACGCGCGCTGGGCCTGGGCATGGGCGGGGTAGTGATCTGCTACGTGCTGGCCAACCTGGCTTATCTGGGCGGCCTGGGTCATGCGGGCCTGGCCGCCAGCGAAGCGCCCGCGGCGGACCTGATGGCGAAGCTGTTCGGCCCGCACGGCGCCACCGTGATCGCGGCGGGCATCGCCTGTTCCACCTTCGGTTACTGCAGCATCGCGATCGCCGGCGGTGCCCGCGTGCTGCAGACTATGGGCGCCGACGGCATGTTCTTTCGCGCGGCCGGGCGCATCGATGCGCGCACCCGGGCGCCGCAGATCGCATTGCTGGCGCTGGGCGCGTGGGCGATCGTGCTGACGCTGTCGGGCAGTTTCAATCAGCTGCTCAACTACACCACGGTGGGCGAGTGGCTGGGCCACGTGTTCGGCATCGCCACGCTGTTCTGGTACCGCAAGCATTTCATCGACGAGCCGGCGCCGTACCGGGTGCCGTTCTATCCGCTGCTGCCGCTGGTGTTCGTGATCACCGTGTTCGGCGTGATCGTGGCCTCGGCGATCAACCGCCCCGGCGACGCGGGCATGAGCCTGCTGATCATCGCGCTGGGCGTGCCGGTGTATTACGGCTGGCGCTGGCTGGAAGGTCGCAAGGCGGGTTGAATGCGGCGCTGAGATCGGCACTCGGTGGGCAACCGATGCGGTGGCCGTGCCGTTGCCTGGCGACCGCGCGTTGCGCGCACCGCGATGGCTGCGCTTCACCTTCGCGCGCCATACTCGACGTTTCGATCGAGACGGCGGAGCCATGAAGCGGATCGTCCTCGCCGGTTGCCTGGGCCTGTTGTGCGGCTGCCACGCGCAGGCGTCGATGACGCCGATCGACCTGGCCGCGCCTGCCGCGACGGCACCCGTCACGCTGGAGCGTGTGCACCGCGACGGCGCGCCGCAGGTGATCGACGGTTTCACCCTGCAACGCTTCACCTTCGAGGCGGCCGTTTCGCCGGCATTGACGGTGACGTCGGCGAACGCGTTGGCGACCGACGACGAACTGCAGGTGCAGGTGCAGAACGCGATGCCTTGGGCAGTCACGCTGACCATCGACATCGGCGGTGCGAACCCCGATCAGCACCTGCACGCGCAGGTGGGCTTGCCGGCCGGGCCGCCGCAGACGCTGGTGATCCCGTTGCACGCGACAAGTCCGCGCCAGATGGGCATGCAGGTCGCGCCACCGATGCCATTCGACGATCACGGCCGCCCCATCCTGCTTGCCACCACGGTGGAAGGTCGGCTCGAACCGCGCACGGTGCACACGCTGCGCTTCGGGGTGCCGGCGCCGCAGGCGGAGCAGACGCTGCTGTTTGGGCGCGTCGAGGCGGTTTCCGGGCAGGCGCTGCAGCGTGAAGCCTATACCGGCATCGTCGATCGTTATGGCCAGGCCGCGCGCGGCCGGTGGCCGGAGAAGATCACGTCCGACGCCGCCTTGCGTGCCGCGCATGCCAGCGAACGAGTGGCACTCGACAAGGCAAAAATGCACGTCGGTCAGGACGAGTACGGCGGACGTCTGGACTTCCAAAATCTGACAAAAACCGGTTGGTTCCATACGCAAAAGGTGAATGGACGCTGGCACCTGGTGACACCCACAGGCCATGCGTTCTTCTCGCTGGGTGTCAACGCGGTAGCTGCCGATGGTGGGCGCAGTTATGTCGAAGGCCGCGAGTTCATGTTCACCGGTCTGCCGCCGCGCGATGGCGAATGGGCCGCCTTTTACGGCACGGGCGACAATCGCAGCGTGGAGCAGGGCGCCAGCCAGGGCATCGGCTACAACCACGGGCGCTGGTTCGATTTCTACGCGGCCAACCTGTATCGCGTCGATGGCATGGGCTGGCTGGCCGCATGGCGTACGCGCACGCTGGAGCGGTTGCAGGCCTGGGGCTTCAACACCCTGGGCGACTGGAGCGACCCGGTGCTGGGACAGGCGCATCGCCTGCCGTACACGCGCTCGATCAACATCGCCGGCGCTTACGCCAATGTCGCCAGCGGGCTGGATTATTGGGGCCGCATGCCCGATCCGTTCGACCCGCGATTCGTGCAGGCGACCGATGCCGCCGTGATCAAGGCCAGCACCGGCGTGCGCGACGACCCGTGGCTGCTGGGCTATTTCGCCGACAACGAACTGGCCTGGGCCGGCGCGGGTGCGCAGGGGCGCTGGGGACTGGCGCAGGGCACGCTGGCGGGTGATGCGGCCAGTCCCGCCAAGCGGGCGTTCATCGCCGCGCTGCGCAAGAAATACGTGGCGCCCGAAACGCTGGCCAATGCCTGGGGCATCGCGCTGACCTCATGGAGCGCGCTCGACGCCACCGGTTTTGCCGCGCCGCTGCCGAGCGCGGCGCATCCGGCCATCGCCGACGACTATCGGGCGTGGTTGCGGCAGTACGCGGACGCCTATTTCCGCACCGTGGCGGAGGCCATCCACCGGCACGATCCGCACCACCTGTTCCTGGGCGGCCGCTTCGCGGTGAACACGCCGGAAGCGGTGGCGGCCTGCGCCCGCTATTGCGACGTGGTCAGCTTCAACGTCTACGCCGACCTGCCGCAACACGGCTTCGACGCCGCCGCGATGCGTGCGCTGGACAAACCGGTGCTGATCAGCGAATTCCACTTCGGCTCCGACGACCGCGGTCCGTTCGGCAAGGGCGTGGTCTCGGTGGCGAACGAGGCGCAACGCGGCCCGGCCTACGCCCACTTCCTGGCGGCGGCCGCCGATGATCCGCAGATCGTGGGCGCGCACTGGTTCCAGTATCTGGATCAGCCGGTGACCGGCCGCCTGCTCGATGGCGAGAACAGCCACGTGGGGCTGGTCGGCATCACCGACATCCCGTTTGGCGGGTTTGTGGATGCGGTGCGCGAGGCGAATCGCCGGCAGCGATGATGTCCGACTCGGTTCCTCCCCTGCATCGCAGGGGAGGGAGCAGAACTACGCCAGGCTGGTCGCCACGCCGAAGCTGATCGCCATGATTGCCGCCACCGCCATGCAGGCGCTGCCGGGGCGGATGCGGCGGGCGTCGATGCGCGGCACCAGCCGCCACAGCAGCACGGTGCCGATCAGCATGTCCAGCACCAGCGCCCAGCGCAGCAACCCGGAGGTCAGCAGGGCGCCATACGGCGGCTGCAGGTGTCCCTCGTAGGCGGCCACGCCCACCACCAGCAGCATGCCGAGCATGGTCCAGACCAGGCAGGCCAGGTAGATGCGGTTGAACACCACGGCGCAGCGTTCGGTCCAGCGCAGCACCGACCAGCCGATGAGCGCGAACACCAGCGCCGCCATGCTGCTGTAGAGCACCCACCACAGCAGGCTGCTGATCACGGTAAGAAAGGTGGTCATGTGATCTGCTTGAACCCCAGTTTGCGCAGCAGCTTGGCCATCAGCCATGCGGGGCCGATCAGCAGGTAGGAAAGATCAGTGAGGAAGCTGGGCCGGCGCCCTTCGTACTGGTGGCCGATGAACTGGCCGATCCACGCCACCACGAACACGGCGATCGCCACGTAGCACAACATCATGGCGCCCAGCCGGTAATAGAGCAGGTTGGTAAACAGCCCCAGCACGGCGAACACTAGCAGCAACCCCAGCGCCAGCCGGTGCGAGCGCTTCCAGTACCAGTAGAACGCCAGCACCATCACCAGCACCGACCACGCGCCCGGCCGCGCGAACGACGCCGGCACCGGGACCGTCCACAGCAGCGCGATCACCGACCACACGATCGGCGGCACGCACAGCCAGTGGAACACCTGGTTGGTGGGATTCTGGTGATCCCGGCTGTAGCTGTCGAGCCAATCCTGCATGGTGCGCATGGGGATCTCCGGACCTTGGTGGCCGATCAGTCGAGCCGGATGCCGGCCAGCTTGTGCAGCGCTTCGCCGTATTTCGCGGCGGTGCGGGCGATCACCTCGTCGGGGATCACCGGACCGGGCGCGGTCTTGTTCCAGTCCTGCGTTTCCAGCCAGTCGCGCACGAACTGCTTGTCGTAGCTGGGCGGGCTGATGCCCACGCGGTATTCGTCGGCGGGCCAGAAGCGCGAGGAGTCGGGCGTCAGCATCTCGTCCATCACGTACAGCTTGCCGCTGGCATCGGTGCCGAATTCCAGCTTGGTGTCGGCGATGATGATGCCGCGCTCGGCCGCATACGCCGCCGCCCAGCGGTAGATCGCCAGCGTGGCCTCGCGCACCTTGCCGGCCAGCTCGGCGCCCACCGCGTCAACCATCACTTCGTAGCTGACGTTCTGGTCGTGGTCGCCCACGGCGGCCTTGGTCGACGGGGTGAAGATCGGTTCCGGCAGTTGCTGTGCCTGCTGCAGTCCGGCCGGCAAGGTGATGCCGCACAGCGCGCCCGTGGCGCGATAATCCTTCCAGCCGGAGCCGATCAGGTAGCCGCGAGCGATCGCCTCCACCGGCACCGGCTTCAGCCGCCGCGTCACCACCGCGCGCTTTTCGTACAGCGCCAGGTCGGTGCCGGGCGGCAGTACCTCGGCCAGCGGCACGTCGAGCAGATGGTTGGGGACCAGATGCGCGGTCTTGGCGAACCAGAAGTTGGAGATCTGGGTCAGCATCTCGCCCTTGCCCGGGATCGGGTTTGGCAGCACCACGTCGAAGGCCGAGAGCCGGTCGGTCGCCACCATCAGCAAGCGGTCGTCGGACAGCGCGTAGACGTCGCGCACCTTGCCACGGTGAATCAATTCCAGGCCGGGCAGGTTCGATTGCAGCAAGGTGGTGGGCACGACGGCGGTTCCGCTGGGGGAGAGATGCCCATTCTAACGGCTGCGGCCGGGTGGCCGGAAATGCGGCATCGGCGCACACGGCGTCCGGTCCGCGCGGCGGGTTGCGGGTGCACTGCTAGAATTGTCGACCTTTAGCCCCATGTGTTGCCGATGCGAATTTCATTGCTCGCGGGACTGTGCCTTGTCGCCGCTTCCACGCTTTGCGCCCAGACCGTGCCGCGCCCCGCGCGGCTGGGCTTGTGCGCGGCCTGCCACGGCGCCAACGGTGAATCCACCATGCCCGGCGTGCCGAACCTGGCCGGCCAGCGGCTCGACTACCTGCGCGACGCGCTGGCGCAGTATCGCGACGGCCGCCGCGACGTACCGGTGATGCGCACCGCCATCGGCGCCGTGAGCGCCGCCGACCTCGACGCGCTGGCGCGCTGGTACAGCGCGCAGCCCACCACGCGGCAGGCGCAGCCATGAGTTACTCGTATACCTTGTGGTTCACGTTCTTCGGCCTGCTGATCGGGCACGGCGCCGGCGCGATCACCGGCGCGATCATCGGCTTCATCTTCGACAACCTGCGCCACAGCCAACGCAAGCGCGCCACGCCGGAGGCGGGCGGTTTCGTGGGTCCGCTGTTCACCCTGCTGGGCGCGGTGGCGAAATCCGATGGCCGCGTGTCGGAGGCAGAAATCGCCATCGCCGAGCGCCTGATGAGCCGCATGGGCCTGGGCGCCGAGCAGCGCAAGCAGGCGGCCACCAGTTTCAATGTGGGCAAGCAGCCGGAGTTCGACGTCACCCACACCATCAACGAGTTGCGCCAATGGGTGGGCATGCGCCGCGACCACGCGTTCCCGGTGCTGGATGTGGTGATCGAGACCGTGCTGGCCGAAGGCAACCCGCCGCCGGAGAAAATGGCCATCCTGCGCCAGCTGGCGTTCGCGCTGCGCATCAGCGACATGGAGCTGATGGCGCTGATGGCGATGAAGGGCTATGCCTGGAATGCCGGCCCCGGCCGACGCGGCCATGGCCCGGGTGCGGGTCCGGGCGGCTACGTGCCGCCGCAACGCTCCAGCCAGGGCCCCGACCCGTATACCGTGCTGGGCGTCGACCGCAACGCCGACGATCGCGCGATCAAGCGCGCCTACCGCAAGCTGATTTCCGAACACCATCCCGACCGCTTGGGTGACCTGCCCGACGACATGCGCAAGCGCGCCGAGTCGCGCGCCAGCGAGATCAACGCGGCGTACGACCGGATCAAGGAAGCGCGCGGGTTCAAGTGACGGGAATGGGGAATAGGGAATCGGTTTAGGCGCTTGGCCGTGACGTGCCGGCTGGATACATCGGTTTCAGAGCATCATGATTACCGTATTCCTCACGGACCTCGTGAACTTCCCATTCCCGATTCCCCATTCCCGATTCCCGGCCCTCAAATGACCAAGCAAGCCCCGATCATCGCCCCCTCCATCCTCGCCGCCGATTTCGCGCGGCTGGGCGAGGACACCGCCGCCGCGCTGGCGGCCGGTGCGGATTGGGTGCATTTCGACGTGATGGACAACCATTACGTGCCCAACCTCACCATGGGCCCGATGGTGCTGGGCGCGCTGCGCAAGTACGGCATCACCGCACCGATCGACGTGCACCTGATGGTCAAGCCGGTGGACCGCATCGTGCCGGACTTCGCCAAGGCCGGTGCCAGCCTGATCAGCTTCCACCCCGAAGCCAGCGAGCACATCGATCGCACGCTGGGGCTGATCAGGGATTCGGGCTGCCAGGCCGGCCTGGTGTTCAACCCGGCCACGCCGCTGGACCATCTCGATTACGTGATGGACAAGCTCGACATGATCCTCATCATGTCGGTCAACCCGGGCTTCGGCGGGCAGAAGTTCATCCCCACCGCGTTGGAGAAACTGCGCCAGGTGCGCCAGCGCATCGACGCCAGCGGCCACGCGATCCGGCTGGAGATCGACGGCGGCGTCACGGCGCAGAATATCGGGGCCATCGCGGCCGCTGGCGCCGACACCTTCGTGGCCGGCTCGGCGATCTTCCACGCCGGCGATTACCGCGCCGAGATCGCCGCGATGCGCGAAGCCATCGCCCAGGCTCGCTGAACCCCGAGCCGCCGAGCCACGCATAAAAATCCCGGCCAGCAGGGACTGGCCGGGAGAAACGTCATCGTCGACGTGTGAGTCACCACTCGATTGGCCCCGCCGACCGGTGCCGCCGCTGCAGAGAGGGATCAGCGACGACCTCGGTGTCCACGGCAATGGCATGACGAAGCCAATCCCCTGTTCTGACCCGGGCAAACCGGGTTGGTTCCCGAGCCAACACGGCGGATTTGTTCAGGTTTCCGCCGCTGGCGCATCCGTGTCGCCGTCAGTACGCGCCCAGCAGGAAGCCCAGCAGCAACGCGCCGAGGGCCAGCGTGACGCGCAAGGGTTCGAAGCTGCGCAGCTCGGCATTGGGGTCCACGTTCAATCGATCGGAAGCAGGCATGGCGTTCACGGGGTTGGGGGTACACGACGAATTTGAACGGTTCGTGGGGTGGGATTACTGTCCGAAGCAGGCAATTCGGCGGCAGATTTCTGGCGATACCGGGGCACCGGCGTTGCCGGGCCCTCGGCGCACATCGAAGGAGGTGGCGGTCATGGATTTCAAGAGCTTGGGTGGAGCGATTCTCGCCGGGGCACTGGGCCTTGCCTCATGCGCGAGCGCCGCCAGCATCGACCAGCAAAAATCTGCCCCGACAACCGGCGGCACCGGTTCGGCGAGCCTGTTTGAAATCGACCGGACGGTCGATGACCTGAGCAAGGTCTATTGCCCGCAGGGCCTGGAGCACTTCCTGCCGGGCAGCTACTACTACTGCGTAGGGGTTCGCGACCTGGCCAAGGGAAATTATCCCCGCAGCAGGAGGATGCTGCGGATTGCAGCCGGCTGGGGCAACAAGTCGGCGCAGTTCCTGCTGGGCATCGGCTACTTCAAGGGCGACACCGGCCGGCTCGACCGCCCGCTCGGGCTGGCCTGGATGGGCCTGGCGGCGGAACGCAAGGACCCGAACTACAGCGCGATCTTCGCCTCGGCGTGGCAACAGGCCACGCCGCAAGAGCGGACACGGGCGCAGGCCCTGTGGCAATCGATGCTGCCCACGTATGAGGATGCGCACGCGGCGCGGCGCGCGGAAATGCGTTTCGAGCATGAGCGCGATGCCCTGGTGGCGCGGTCCAGCGCGGGTCAGCAGGTCTGCATCGCCGGCTTGAACGTGTCCCACATCGGTACGGTCGTGCCCGAATACCAGGCCAACAACAACATGTCCGCCTGCGGCGGGGCCGACATGCCGGTGGAGCTCGTGGCGAAGAAGCTGGATGTGTACGCCGAGCAGTTGTTCGACGGTTGGGCCGGGCATGTCAGTGTCGGCGCGCTGAAGGCGGTCGAAGGTCCCTCGAAGTAGGCACTGGCAAGGCAATCCCGGGTGTTGCCCATGGCAAAACGCGGGCGTCGCGCCGCCGCGCCTTGCGTGGCGGCAGCGCGCATAGCACGCTGCACGCTCCACACGGGAGCCAGCCATGGGTCGCAGCATTGCCATCGTCGAGGACGAGCCGTCCATTCGCGCCAACTACGTCGAGGCGTTGAACCGTTTCGGCTATGACGCCCGCGGTTACGCCTCGCGGCAGGAGGCGTCCAGCGCATTCGCGATGCGGCTACCGGAGCTGGTGATCATCGACATCGGCCTGGGCGACGAGCCGGAAGGCGGCTTCGACCTGTGCCGCGAGTTGCGGGCGAAGTCGGCCACCTTGCCGCTGATTTTCCTCACCGCGCGCGATTCGGATTTCGACGTGATCTCCGGCCTGCGCCTGGGCGCCGACGACTACCTCAGCAAGGACACCAGCCTGCATCAGCTGGCCGCACGCATCGCGGCGCTGTTCCGGCGCATCGCGTCGTTGCAGGCGCCGGCGTCCAGCGAGACGGTGATCGAGCATGGGCCGCTGAAGCTGGAATCCGAGCGCATGCGCATTACCTGGAACGATGCCGAAGTGCCGCTGACCGTCACCGAATTCTGGATGGTGCACACGCTGATCCGCTTCCCCGGCCACGTGAAAAACCGCGACCAGTTGATGCGCGAGGCGGAACTGGTCGTGGACGACGCCACCATCACCTCGCACATCAAGCGCATCCGCAAGAAATTCATCGCGGTGGCGCCGGAGTTCGATGCGATCGAAACCGTGCACGGCGTGGGCTACCGGTGGAAGCCGTGATGCCACGCATGTGGATGGTGCTGGTGCTGTCGTTCTTCGCTGGCACGGTCGCCGCGACGGCGGCGGATGACACGCTGGCGCACGGTGCCCGCGATGGTGCGGCGCCGGCGTGGTCGATCGACGTGGCCACACCGGCGGGCTGGACCCGCGACTGCTGCCTGTACGCCCGCGCGATCGGCGTCGATGCCGTGCTCTACCAGGGCGAATGGACCGGCAAGCCGCAGCGCGTGATGGTGCTCAATGTGTGGCCGCAGAAACTGCCCACGATGGCGGCGGAAATCGAGGCCGACCACAAGCGCTACCTGCAGCTCGATCCCGCCGGCAAGGTATCCAGCTTCGCCGTGCGGCACCGGACCATGAGCTGCGAGGCCACGGTCTACCAGGGCAGCGACCACATCGACGATGTGCTGGTGTTTTGCGACCCGGGCAAGGCCAGCGGGGTTCGTCTCAGCTGGTCGATGACGGTGAACGACAACGACCCGCAGCGGCGCGCCCTGCTCGATGATTTCATGCGGGTGGTGGTGGCCACCCGCTATCACCGCGACCATGAAGCGCACGTACCGGCGCATGCAACTGGCCCGCGTGGTGGCTGAACGGTCATGCCGTTGATGCGGGCCGCTGGCGCATGACGCTGCGCCGCAAACTGTTGCTGGTGGCGCTGTGCACGCTGGCCTTGCCGGTGGCTGGCTGGCAGTACGCGCGACAAATGGAATCGCTGCTGCGCGAAGGCCAGGCGCAAGCCTTGCTGGCCTCGGCACGGGCGGTGGCGCGCAGCCTGGCGGTCACCGGCGCGGTGCAGGCGCAAGGCGACGCGGGCTGGTACGTGCAGACCGCGGTCAACCCGATCACCGTGGATGGTTACGCCGACGACTGGGCGCCGCTGACGCCGTGGCGTCAGCCGCTCAATCCGGGTCGCGGGACCGACGGCAGTCTGTTGCTGGCGCGCGATGGTGACGGCTTGTACCTGTACGCGCAGGTCAGCGACACCCAACGCACGCGCGCCGACGCAGGCGACGCGAACGCGCTGGCCGCCGATCACCTGATCCTCGCGCTGGCCAACGACGCCGGGCAACAACGCTATCTGCTGGCCAGTGCGGCGCCGGGTGCCGTCGTGGCCCAACTGCTCGATCCGCCGGTACCCGGGTTGCCCGACCAGCTTGCGGCGCAATGGCAGGAGGACGGCAGCGGCTTCCGGGTGGAACTGCGCCTGCCGGCCACGCTGCCGTTGCGCGGCTTGGGCGTGGGTGCCTACGTCGCCGCCACCGGTGGCGACCGCATGGCGGCCCCGGTGCGACCGTTGCTGGGCTACTCGGAGGCGCTGTCGGCCGAACTGGCGCAGTTGGCGCCGGACCGCGTGCAGGCACGCGTGTTGGCACCGGGCGGCTGGTTGCTGGCACGCAGCGGTGGGCTGAATACCCGCCCCGGCGTGGATGCCCAGCCCGGCTGGTTCGCCTCGCTGGTCTATCGCTCGCTGCTGGCAGCGCGGCTGGAAGATGCGGATCTGTGGTCGCAGGACGTGCCGCGGCTGGCAACCGGTGAAGTGGCCACCGCGGCCTCGGGCCATCCCGCCAGCGTGTGGCGCGCCGGCGAGGAGCGCGGCAGCGTGGTGCTGTCGGCGGCCGTGCCGATCGTTCGCGATGGCCGGATCGACGGCGTGTTGCTGCTGGAACAGGCCAGCCGCGCGGTGCCGCTGCTGGCCAATCGCGCGCTGCTGGGCCTGCTGCTGACCAGCGTCGGCGTGCTGCTGCTGGCGGGCGCGATCCTGCTGGCGTTCGCCACCCGCCTCAGCGTGCGCCTGGCTCGCTTGCGCAATGCGGCCGAACGGGCGCAGTTGAACGATGGACAGCTGGACGGCCAAACCCAGCGCATCACGTTTCCCATGAGCGACGCGCGCGACGAGATCGGCGACCTGGCGCGCAGCTTCGAGAAGCTGTTCGACGTGGTGGGCGGCTATACCGATTACCTGCGCACGCTGGCGTCGAAGCTGTCGCACGAGTTGAACACGCCGCTGGCCATCGTGAAGTCCTCGCTGGACAACCTCGAACATGCCCAGCTCCCCGCCGAGGCGCAGCCTTACCTGGCCCGCGCCCGCGATGGCGCGGCACGTCTCGGTGCGCTAGTGCGCGCCATGGGCGAGGCCAGCCGCATGGAACGCGCGATCGCCGCTGCCGAGGCGGAGGATGTGGACCTGCGCGATGTGGTGCGCGGTTGCGCCGATGCGTACCGCGCGCTGGCCGGCACGCGCCGCCTCGACTGCGTGCTGCCGGAGTCATCGCTGCCCATGCACTGCGCGCCCGAGCTGATCGCCCAGGCACTGGACAAGCTGTTCGACAACGCGCTGTCGTTCACCCCGGAAGATGGCTGGCTGCGGCTCAGCCTGCGCCCGCTCGACGACGGCGCCGAGATCGAGCTGGCCAACCAAGGTGCGCCGTTGCCGGCGGCGATGCAGGGCCGTCTGTTCGACTCGCTGGTGAGCCTGCGCGACAAGGCCGTGCCCGGCGACGCGCCGCATCTCGGTCTGGGCCTGTACGTGGTGCGGCTGGTGGCCGAGCGCCACGGCGGCAGCGCCAGCGCGCGCAATCTCGATGACGGCAGCGGCGTGGCCTTCAGCCTGCGGCTGCGGCACATGCCGCGGCAGCGGCTGGCTTGAGATCGCTCCTCCCTCCGTTGCAGGGGAGGAGCGAAAGGCCCGATTCGCGGGATGTTTGCGACTGCCCCTACAATGGCCGTTCCCCGTTTGGCCATCCGGATCATCCACGTGATTTCCCGAGACGAGTTCGACGCGCTGGCTGCCCAAGGGCATACGCGCATACCGCTGGTGCGCGAGGTGTTTTCCGACCTCGACACGCCGCTGTCGGTGTACCTGAAACTGGCCGATGGCCCGTACACCTTCCTGTTCGAATCGGTCGAGGGCGGCGCCACCTGGGGACGCTATTCGATCATCGGCCTGCCGGCGAAACGCGTGTACCGCCTGCGCGGCCACGAGCTGGAAGTGGAGGATTCGGGCGAAGTCACCGAACACCGCCACCTCGATGACCCGCTGGGCGAGATCGAGAAACTGCGCGCGCAGTACGACGTGCCGCGGCTACCGCAGTTGCCCGCGTTCTCCGGCGGCCTGGTCGGCTATTTCGGCTTCGAGACGATCGGCTACATCGAGCCCCGGCTGGCCCGGTGGGACCGCGCCGACGAGCTGGGCACGCCCGACGTGCTGCTGATGCTGGCCGAGGAAGTGGCCGTATTCGACAATCTCAAGGGCCGGCTTTACCTGATCGTGCACGCCGATCCATCGCAGCCGCAGGCGTACGCCGAGGCGCAGCGCCGGCTCGACGCGCTGGTCTACCGGCTGCGTCAGGGCGGCGCCTCGTACCCGCAGCTGGCGCAGTCGGTGGCGCTGGACGAGGGCGATTTCAAATCCTCGTTCACCCGTGAGGAGTTCGAGGCGATGGTGGAGAAGGCGAAGGAGTACATCCGCGCCGGCGACATCTTCCAGGTGGTGCCGTCGCAGCGGCTCAGCATCGGTTTCAATGCGCGGCCGGTGGACGTCTATCGCGCGCTGCGTGCGTTGAATCCCTCGCCGTACATGTATTTCGTGGACCTGGGCGCCACCCAGATCGTGGGCTCCTCGCCGGAGATCCTGGCGCGGCTGAAGGACGGCAAGGTGCTGGTGCGCCCGCTGGCCGGCACGCGCAAGCGCGGCGCCACAGAGGAGGAGGACCAGGCGCTGGAAGCCGAGCTGCTGGCCGACCCGAAGGAGCGCGCCGAGCACGTGATGCTGATCGACCTGGGCCGCAACGACATCGGCCGCATCAGCGAAACCGGCAGCGTGGAAGTCAGCGACTCGTTCGCGATCGAACGCTACTCGCACGTGATGCACATCGTGTCGCAAGTGCAGGGCACCGCGCGCGCCGGCCTCAGCTACATGGACGTGCTGAAAGCCACGTTCCCCGCCGGCACGCTCAGCGGCGCGCCGAAGATCCGCGCGCTGGAAATCATCCAGGAGCTGGAGCCGTACAAGCGCAACATCTACGCCGGCGCGATCGGCTGGATCGGCTGGTGGGGCGACGCCGACACCGCCATCGCCATCCGTACCGCGGTGATCCAGGATGGCCGCCTGCACGTGCAGGCCGGTGCCGGTATCGTCTACGACTCCGACCCCGCCGCCGAGTGGGAGGAGACGATGAACAAGGGCCGCGCGCTGTTCCGCGCCGTGGCGCAGGCGGCCAAGGGTCTGTAAGGCCACATATCGAACGCGAAACATGGCAGTCACTGACTGCGCAAACCATCGAAGGGGAGCCAAGCATGCGTATCTGGACAGGAATCTCGGCCGTCGTCGCGTTGGCGGCACTGGCTCCACTCACGGTGGCGGCACAAGCGGCACCTGCCGCCAGCCAGACCGCCACCGATGCGGCCACCGCGAAGGCCGAGGCGCTGGTGGCGCGGATGACGCTGGCCGAGAAACTGCCGCAACTGCTCAACGTGGCGCCGGCCATCCCGCGGCTGGGCATCCCGCGCTACAACTGGTGGACCGAATCGCTGCACGGCGCGCTGGGCACGCTGCCCACCACCAACTTCCCCGAGCCGATCGGCCTGGGTGCCAGCTTCGATGCGCCGCTGGTCAAGCGCGTTGCCGCGGCGATCAGCACCGAAGTGCGCGGGCTGCACACGCTGGCACGCGAGACGGGGCGTCTGGGTCGCATCGGCACCGGGCTCGACACCTGGTCGCCCAACCTCAACATCTTCCGCGACCCGCGCTGGGGCCGTGGCCAGGAAACCTATGGCGAGGACCCGTTCCTCACTGCGCGCATGGGCGTTGCCTTCGTCGAAGGCATGCAGGGGCCCAATCCGGATCGGCCGGAGGTCATCGCCACGCCCAAGCATTTCGCCGTGCACAACGGGCCCGAGTCGACCCGCCATGAGGCCAACGTCTTCGTGTCGAAACACGACCTGGTCGACACCTACCTGCCGGCCTTCCGCGCGGCGATCACCGAGGCCAAGGCCGGCTCGATCATGTGCGCCTACAACCGCATCGACGGCCAGCCCGCCTGCGCCAACGACATGCTGTTGAAGCATTACCTGCGCGGCGCGTGGGGTTTCACCGGCTACGTGGTGTCCGACTGCGATGCGGTGAAGGACATCAGCGACCACCATCATTACGCACCCGATGGCGCCACCGCCGTCGCCGCCGCGGTGCGGGCGGGCGTCGACAACGAATGCAACGGCGCGACCTTGTCCGATACCGCGGGGCTGGAGGATCGCTACAGCGAAGCGCTGCAGCGTGACCTGATCTCGGTGGCCGACATCGACCGCGCGCTGGTGCGCCTGTTCGCGGCGCGCTACCGCGTGGGCGACCTGGCCGGCCTGCCCGGCACGGCGCCGGCGGTGCCGCCGTCGGCCATCGGCAGCGCGGCGAACAGCCAGCTGGCGCTGGATGCCGCGCAAAAGACCCTGGTGCTGCTGAAGAACGACGGCGTGCTGCCGCTCAAGACCGGCGTGAAGGTGGCCGTGATCGGCCCGCTGGGCGACGCCACGCGCGTGCTGCGCGGCAACTATTCGTCGCCGCTCAGCGGCGCGCCGATCTCGGTGCTGGACGGCCTGCGGCAGGTGCTGGCCGCGGCCCAGGTCACCCTGGTGCCGTTCGGGCCGTCGATCACCGATGGTGACCGCGTGCCCACCGCCGTGCTGCAAACGCCCGATGGCAAGCCCGGGCTGCTGGCGCGCTACTACAACCCGGTGACGCCGCCGCCGGCCAAGTTCAACGCCGCCGACATGGCCAGGCAACTCGCCGCCATCCGTTACCAGGCCAAGCCGGTGGTCAGCCGCATCGAGCCCGACGTGGGCAAGCGCGATCTCGACCTGGCCAAGGTCAACCACCATCACCGCACTGTGTGGACCGGCTTCCTGGTGCCCACGGAAAGCGGTACCTACCGGCTCGGCCTGTCCGGCTCACTCGGCACCATGACGTTCGACGGCGCGGCCTTCATCGATCGCACCAAGTCGCGCTGGAACGATCTGGCGACGATGAAGACGGTGACGCTGGAGCGCGGCCACCGTTATCCCGTCACCGTCGATGCGACTGGTGGCGTCGACCTGGCGTGGAAGCGCATCTCCACCACGCCGGAGGCCGATCTCGATCGCGCCGCGGCGCAGGCCGACGTGCTGGTGGCCGTGGTCGGCCTCACCTCCGACCTCGAGGCCGAGGAAACCGGCGTCACCGTGCCCGGCTTCGCCGGCGGCGACAAGACCACGCTGGACCTGCCGGCCGACCAGATCGCCATGCTCAAGCAGGCCAAGGCCACCGGCAAACCGTTGGTCGTGGTGGCCATGAACGGCAGCCCGATCGACCTGGCGTGGAGCAAGCAGAACGCCGCGGCGATTCTCGAAGCGTGGTATCCGGGCCAGTCCGGCGGCCTCGCCATCGCCAACGTGCTCAGCGGCAAGACCGATCCGGGCGGGCGCCTGCCGCTGACCTTCTACCGCAGCGTGGCCGACTTGCCGCCGTTCGGCGATTACCGCATGGAAGGCCGTACCTACCGCTACTTCAAGGGCGAGCCGGTCTATCCGTTCGGCTTCGGCCTCAGCTATACCGAGTTCACCTACGGGCCGCTTCAGGTGACACCCGCCGCCGGTGGCGCCGCCAACGGCCTGCACGTGTCCACCGTGGTGACCAACGCCGGCCAGCGCGAAGGCGGTGACGTGGCACAGCTTTACCTGCGCTTCCCGGCTATTCCGGGCGCACCGCAGGTGGCGTTGCGCGGCTTCCAGCGCGTGGCGTTGAAACCCGGCGAAACGCGCACCGTCAGCTTCGACCTCTCGCCACGCGACCTCAGCGCAGTCACCGCCGACGGCCAGCGCGAGGTGATGCAGGGCGATTACACCGTCAGCGTGGGTTCGGGCCAGCCCGATACCGGCGTGGCGACGCGCGAGGCGCGTTTCTCGGTGGATCGGGCGGTGGTGATGCCCAACTGACAACAGCCGCGGCGCGGCGCTGACAACACATCGAAGGGGAAGGGATGATGCGGAAGTTTCGAATCGGGATGCTGTTTGCGGCCTGCGCGGTCGCCATGCTGCCACTCGGCGCCGCCGCTGCCGAGGCGGCGGCCGTGCAGGCACAGATCCATGTCGATCGGCAGCACCAGCCGGTGTCGCGCTACGAATACGGCATGTTCATCGAGCCGATCGGCAGCCTGGTGGCGCGCTCCTTGTGGGCCGAAATGCTCGACGACCGCAAGTTCTATTTCCCCGTGGTGGATGCCGCGCACGATCCCGTGCAACCGCCGAGAACCGACGGGCCGCCGCTGCCGCCGCTGCGCAAGTGGCGGCCGATCGGCGACGTCACCGCGGTGACGATGGCCAGCGACCATCCCTACGTTGGCGCGCAGGACGTGGTGGTGGCGCTGGATGGCTCGCATGTCCGCGGCATCGGCCAGAGCGGCCTCGGCGTGGCCAAGGGCAAGTCCTATGACGGCCACATCGTTTTCAGCGGCACGCCCGGCGCGGTCGTTTCGGTCACGCTGGCGTGGGGCGATGGCACTCGCCAGCAGCAGACGGTGAAGCTGCCCGCGGCGACCTCGTCGTGGCAGACGGTGCCGCTGCATTACGTGGCCGGCCGCCGGACGGATGATGCGAAGTTCACCATCACCGGCACCGGTACGGGCCACTTCCGCGTCGGCGTGGTGTCGCTGATGCCGGCGGACAACATCGACGGCTGGCGTGCCGATACGGTGGCGATCCTGAAGACGCTCAACTCCGGATTCTGGCGACTGCCCGGCGGCAATTTCCTGTCGAACTGGGACTGGCACGAGGCGATCGGCCCACGCGACCTGCGCCCGCCGATGTACGACCGGGCCTGGAGCGCGATGCAGGCCAACGACTTCGGCATGGACGAGTGGATGACGCTCACCCGGCTGATCGGCGTCGAGCCCTACGTGACCGTCAACGCGGGCCTGGGCGACGCCCATTCGGCAGCGGACGAGGTGGAATACCTCAATGGCCCGGCGAGCAGTGAATGGGGCGCCAAACGCGCCGCCAACGGCCACCCAGAACCCTACGACGTGCGCTACTGGAACATCGGCAACGAGCCGTACGGCTGGTGGCAGATCGGCCGCACCACGCTCGATTACTTCATGCAGAAGCACAACCGCTTTGCGGCGGCGATGCGTGCGGTCGACCCGTCGATCATCCTGATCGGATCGGGCGCCATGCCCGACCAACTGCATCCGCGCGAGGCCAAGGAGAACGCCTCGCTGGCCAGCATCCAGCACAAGTTCGGCACCGAGGAAGACTGGACCGGCGGCCTGCTGCGCGAGGCCTGGGGCAACTTCGACGGCATCAGCGAGCACTGGTACGACCGCGCCGAACAGCGCCCCGACGCGCCACCCGCCGACGAGCTGCTGGAGTTCGCCCGCGCGCCGTCCAACCAGGTGCGCATGAAGGCCGAGGAGTGGCGCATCTACCAGCAGCGCTTCCCGAAGATGAAGTCGGCGAACACCTTCCTGTCGATCGACGAGTACGCGTACATCGGCGCCAAGCCGAACCTGAAGCTGTCGCTGGCCTACTCGATGGTGATGCAGGAAATGCTGCGCCATTCCGATTTCCTGCGCATGGCCGCGTTCACCACGGGCTCGTCCACGATGGACATCACGCCCACCGCGTCCACGCTCAACGCCACCGGCATGGTGTTCAAGCTGTATGGCGAGCACTTCGGCGAAGGCATGATCCCGCTCGATCTCAGCGGCAACGCGCCGCAGCCCGACCCGAAATACCCGGTGGGCTTCGACCATCCCAAGGTCAACGCGGGCAGCCCCACCTATCCGCTGGACATGGTCGCCGCGCTGACGCCCGACCGCCGCACGCTGACCATCGCCGTAGTCAACGCCACGCACAAACCGCAGCCGGTATCGATCACGATCGACGGCGCCCGCACCATCGGCAAGGGCACCCTTTGGCGCCTGAGCGGTGCCAGCCTGACCGCGGAAAACAAGGTCGGTGCGGCGCCCGGCGTGACGATCAAGCAATCGACGGTGCCCGCGCTGGGTACGAAGCTGGTGGTGCCGGCCATCTCCACCGCGATCTACGAATTTCCGCTGGAGGGTGACCGATGATCGACCAAGCCATGGACAAGACCCACTGCCGTGACCGGCACGCCGTGAGCGCGAGCCCATCCGGAGGCATCAGGCGAGTGGTTGCCCTGGCCGGCGCGGCGCTGGTGTCGTTGGCGTTCTGGGGTACGCCGCTACAGGCGCAGGCACTGAACAACAGCCCGCCGGCCGTGGCCGGGGCGAAGGCGGTGACGGTCGAGCGCATCAAGGTGCACGGCGCGTCGCTGGAGGGCAACCTGGAGCACGAGTCCGCCGACCGCGATGTGCTGGTGGTGCTGCCGCCCGGCTATGCCAGCCATCCGGATCGCCACTATCCGGTGGTCTATGCGCTGCACGGCTATTCGATCGGCGCCGAGCAGTGGACCAGGGAAATCCACGTTCCGCAGACCATCGAAAACGCGTTCGCCAGGGGCGCGCGTCCGATGATCGTGGTGCTGCCCGATTCGAAGACGGTCTTTGGCGGTTCGATGTATTCGGGCTCGCCCACCGTGGGCGATTTCGAGACCTTCATCCAACATGACCTGGTCGCCTACATCGACGCCCACTACCGCACGCTGCCCGATCGCCTGAGCCGCGGCCTGGTCGGCCATTCCATGGGCGGCTACGGCGCCACGCGCATCGGCATGAAGCACCCCGACGTGTTCGGCGCGCTGTACATCATGAGCCCGTGCTGCCTGTCGCCACGCACCGGCGACCAGCTCGACGCCAAGGCGCTGGCGTCGCTGGAATCGCTCAAATCCGCCGCCGACGCCACCGACCTGCCGTTCATGGCGCGGGCCACGCTGGCCACCGCCGCGGCGTGGTCGCCCGACCCGGCCAAGCCGCCGTTCTATTTCGACCTGCCTACCAAAAACGGGGAACTGCAGCCCGACGTGCTGGCCAAATGGACGGCCAATGCGCCGCTGGTTTTCATCGACCAGTACATCGGCAACCTGCGTCGCTATGGCGCGATCGCCATCGACGTGGGCGACCAGGACGGGCTGCGCTTCGACGCGCGCAAGCTGCACGAGGTGCTCGACAGCTACGGCATCAGCAACAGCTTCACGATCTACCCCGGCACCCACGTCAGCAACGTGGCGTTCCGCTTCCAGGACGAGGCGCTGCCGTTCTTCAGCAAGCATCTGAAGTTCGAGGCCACGCCGTAACCGACCCGACAGGCGGGCGTCATGCCCGCCGGAGGCGACGCCTGGTGAGGCTCAGCTGATCCAGGCCAGCACGTCGTAGCAGGCGCCCATGGTGTGGTAATCGGTCTTGCCGGCCGGACTCTTCTCGTCGCTGTACGACTGGTTGTCGCGGCTCAGGATGCGGTACCAGGCGCCGTAGCGGTGGTCGACCATGTGCTGCCAGCTGTATTGCCACAGCTTCTGGTAGGCCTGCCAGTAGCGCTCCTCGCCGGTGCGGGTGGCCAATACGGCCGCCGCCGCCAGCGATTCGGCCTGCACCCAGTAGTACTTGTCGGTGTCGTAGAACGCGCCGTCACGGTCGAGGCCGTAGACCATGCCGCCGTGTTCGTGATCCCAGGCTTGCGTGAGCGCGTAGTCGAAAAGCTGCTGCGCCTTGGGCAGGTACCACGGCTCGGGGGCGTAGCTCTCCAGGATCAGCAGCAGCTTGGCCCACTCGGTCTGGTGACCGGGCTGGAAACCCCACGGCTTGAAGATGTTGCTGCGGTCGTTGAAGTTGTATTCCCAATCCACCGACCAGTCGGGGCGGTAATGCTCCCACACCGGCCCGCCGGTCAACGCGGCCTGGCGATTGACCATGTGCTCGGCCAGCAATTTAGCCCGTGCCAGGTAGCGCGGCTTGCCGGTGGCCGCATAGGCGGCCAGCCACGCTTCGCAGGCATGCATGTTGGCGTTTTGCCCGCGGTAGTCACTGAGCTTCCACTCCGCGTCCGCCTCGTCGGCGTAGAGGCCGTGGTCGGCGTCCCAGAAGTGTTGCTCCATCAGCTCCCAGGTTTCGTCGAGCCAGTCCTCGGCCTCGATGACGCCGGCGTGGAACGCCTTGGCGTAGGCCAGCGCCACGAACGCCAGGCCATAGCAATGCTGGCTGGCGTCGGTGACCACGCCATCGCGCAGCTCCCACGCATAGCCGCCGGTTTGCGGGTTGCGATGCGCCTGCCGAAGGTAATCCAGGCCGTGCTGCAACGCCTGCTGGTACGCCGGGTCGCCGAACGCCTTCCACGCCATGGCGTAGTCGTAGATGAAGCGCGTGCTGCTGACCAGATGCCGCCCGCCGCGATCGTAGATGCTGCCGTCGTCGCGGAAGTAATGAAAAAAACCGCCCGCCGGATCGATACACCGCGGGTGATAGAAACGCATGATGCCAGCGGCATGCCCAAGCAGAAATTCGCGCGAGCGAAAATCGGGGAGCGCCTGACGGGCAGTGCTTTCGCTGAGTGTCATGTCTATCTTTCCCACAAACCGGACCGGTGGACGGGCACCGCGGCGCGCGACTGAGGGTTCACGCGGCGATGTCGTGGTAAGGTTACCAGAACATCGCCACAAGGCGCACCGTTGCCGGAGAAACGCATGCGGAACCCGTATTCCCATCGCGCATCGCGCGCCGTTGGCTCCAGGCCGCATCGCCTGCGCAGCCTGCTTTTCGGGCTGGTGCTGCTGACGTCGCTGTCGGCGCTGGCCGCGCCCGCGAAGGTCACCGTCTCCACCGATAACGGCAGGCTGGCCGGGCAGTCGGACGGCAAGGGCGGCGCAGTGTTTCTCGGCGTACCGTTCGCGGCTCCGCCCACCGGCGCACTGCGCTGGCGGGCGCCGCAGGACGTCGCGGCATGGTCCGGTGTGCGCAATGCCACCCATGCACCATCGGCCTGCGCGCAGAACGATTACGGCTGGAACAAGGCCGACGCCATGCATTCCAGCGAGGACTGCCTCTACCTCAACCTCAACACGCCGAACCTGCACCCGTCGCGGCCGCTGCCGGTGCTGGTGTGGATCCACGGTGGCTCGAACCGGGCCGGCTCGGCGGCGGACATCGACCGGATCAAGCTGGCGCACGCGGGCATCGTGGTGGTGTCGGTGCAATACCGGCTCGGCGTGCTCGGCTTCATTTCGCTGCCGGCGTTGTCGGCCGAGCAGGGCGGGCATTCGGGCAACTACGGCTTGATGGATCAGCTGGCCGCGTTGAAGTGGGTGCAACGCGAGATCGGCCGCTTCGGTGGCGATCCGCAGCGCGTCACCATCGCCGGTCAATCGGCCGGCGGCATGGACGTGGGTTTGCTGACGCTGGAAGCGCGCGACCAGCACCTGTTCGCCGGCGCATGGGCTACCGGCGGTACGCCCGCTTTCGGCCAGAGCGTGCGCAACCTCGCGCAGAACGAGGCGCTGGGCACGCAGCTCGAACAGCGGCTGCGCGTGGATAACCTGCAGCAACTGCGCAACGCCCCGCTGAAGGCGCTGCTGGCGGCCGACCTGCAACTGCACACCGATGCCATCACCGACGACAGCTATCTGTGGCTGCAGGCCGTGGTCGACGGGAAAGTCGTCACCGAGCCGCCGGCATCGAGTCTCGCCGACGTTCCAGCAACGGCGATTCCCTATGTACTCTCGACCAACCGCATCGAACTGCAGGTGCCCGGCGGCAGCGCGAAGATCGAACGCCGGTTGCACCAGGTATTTGGCCAGCATTACGCCGCCGCCGCGCGACATTACGGTGTGGACGGGAACGCAGGAGCCGCTGCCGATGCGGCGAACCTGGGAACGCTGGCCGAGCGCATCGGCACCGATACCGATTTCCGCTGCGCGGGCAATCACGTGCTGGCGCGCTACGCGGCGCACGGCGCGCCGGCGTGGCGGGCGCAGTTCTCCTTCGAGCCATCGCACCACAGCGCCGAGTTGCCCTACCTGTACGAGGGCACGCCATTGAACGCCGCGCGGCCGGCGGTGAGCCCGCAGGCCTACTTCATCAACTTCATCGAGACCGGCGATCCCAACGGCGCGGGGTTGCCGTCGTGGCCCCGCTTCACGCCAGACACCGGGGCCTATGTCGACATGAGCGCCGCCGGCGTGCACGCAGGCACCCATCTGGGCGGGTCGATCTGCGATCTGTTCGACGGTGTGTAACCTGCCTCAATGGCAGCGCGCGGCCGGCTGCTCCTGCGCATGGAACAACATGTTGTAGGCCAGCGTGCCCATCACCGCGTAACCGCGATCGTTCGGATGCAGGCCGGTATCGCCGGCGCACACCTGGGCCATGCCTTCCGGCAAGGTCGGCTGTTGCGCGGCCAGCGGCGATGGGTTGTACGCGCCGGCCAATGCCGGCGAGAAATCCACCACGCTGTCGAACGCGCCGGCGCTGCGAATCCATTGATTGACGCTCTGGCGCGTGGCTTCCGTGGCCGGTGAATACCAGCCGTCCCCGGTGAATCCGGCGAACGGCGGAATGGTGCCGCCGTGGATGCGCAGGTGATGCGCGTGGGCGGCATCGGCCAGCATGCGCAAGCTGTCGATGATGTCGTGAGCGGCCGCGCCGCGCGGCTGGCCGGCCGCATCGATGCCACGGTTGAGGTCGTTGGTACCCAGCAGCACGATCACGTCGGTCACCCCGGCGCGGTCGATCACGTCGCGCTCGAAACGCTTCAGCGCGGCCGGGCCGAACGGCAGATAGGTCTGGTCGCTGGTCAATTCATTACCGCCGATACCGGTGTTGATGACGCCGGCGCCGGGTGACGTTGTCCGGTTTGCCAGCGTGGCCAACACGCCCGGCCAAGTCTTGTCAGGCGCGGTGGCATAGGCACCGTCGGTGATCGAATCGCCGAACGCCACGATGACGCGGGTGGGCTGCGCCGCTTCGACTTCCACGCCTTCGAGCACATAGATATGGGACGCCGCATCCTTGTCGAGCGCCGCAAGCTGTGGCCGCGACGCCAGCGATGCTGCCCGCAGCGCGTTGCCCGCCACCACCGCCGTGGTGGTCGTGGTCTGGGCGGCGTGGTAATCGGCGATGGCGCTGTCGTCGTGGAAATAAAGGCTCACCACCAGGTTGGACAATGCCGGCACAGCCATCGCGATCGGGTCGCTCAGCGCCGTGGCGCCAGCGGGAATGGTCAGCGTGGGCTTGCCGCCGAAACGCAGCGCGTGGCTATGCGCAGGTTCGATGGCGGTGTGATCGCCCGCCGCATCGGCGGCCGGCGCCACGCTGGCCGCGGTGATGGTCAACGGCGCCGAGCCGTACACATTCGACAACCGCACGCGCACCCGTTGGCCGCCCACGCTGACCCGCACGATTTGCCGAACCGTGGCATCGCGCAGATGCGGTGCGGCGTAAACGCCCTCGTGACCAGGCGAAGGCTGGACATGGGAAACCATCGCCTGGCCCCAGGTTTCCACCCATGTGCCGGCGGTGGGCGCCGCCAGCGCGGAGCCGGCGATACCCAGCAGCAACAGCGCAAGGGCGGCTGGAAGTCTGATCCAGGGTCGGCTTGATCGATGTGCTGCACGGCCAACGTGGGTGAGGTTCATGCGGGTTTCTCCGAGAGGGGCCTAGGGCAACGCTGATCAAGTATCACCGCCGTCATGATGACTGGAAGGCTCGCAGGTGGTGATGCGTGGCGCCGGCAAGACTGGCCGTCTTGCCAAGCCGCGCGGCATCGCCTGCGAGCCTTCCAGTCATCACCTCGTCGTTTCAGATTTAACACGTTGAGGCCCATCCTCTCTGTCCACATGCCTTCGGTCCGCCGCCTCGACAGACGGCCAGTCTGCCTTCGCCGACGGCCCTGTGGCCTGCGAACAGAGAGAATGGGTGACGGTGGCGATACTTGATCAGCGTTGCCCTAGACGCAGACGACGGATTTGCGCCCATGTGGCGGCAGGCTTTTCCTGATCGCGATTTGCGGGTAACGTTATCACACGGGTCGGCGAGTGATTCGTCGGCAGCCGGGGATCAGGCAGCGTGTCGTCGTCAGCGTCACCGTGCTTGCCGCCCACGGCGCGGATGGCGGAAGCTCCGCGTGGTATCGACATCGATTCTGCCCACCCATCGTTTTTCACCAAGGTAGCCGCGCCATGCCTCGTAGCAACGCCAGTACCCGTACCGCGCTGATCGTGATCAATGCCGTGTTCCTGATGTGGGGCTTGATGACGGTACTCAACGACATCCTGATCCCGCACCTCAAGGGCCTTTTCACGCTCAATTATTTCGAGGTGATGCTGGTGCAGTTCACCTTCTTCGGGGCGTATTTCATCATGTCGGTGCCGTGCAGCGCGCTGCTGGCGCGCATCGGCTACCGCGCCACCATCATCACCGGCTTGCTGGTGACCGCGGTGGGCGCCGTGCTGTTTCTGCCGGCGGCCGCGGTGTCGTCGTATCCGCTGTTCCTGTTCGCGTTCTTCATCATGGCCAGCGGCATCACCGCGCTGCAGGTGGCGGCCAACCCGTACGTGAGCCTGCTGGGCGAGCCGCGGCTGGCGTCGAGCCGGCTGAACCTGGCGCAGATGTTCAACTCGGTGGGCACGGTGCTGGGGCCGTACATCATCGGGCCGCTGATCCTGTCCGGCGCCACGCTGGGGGCCGCCGCGCTGGCCGCGCTGCCGGAAGCCGAACAGGTCGCCTACCGGATGTCGCAGGCGCGGCTGGTGCAGGGGCCTTATCTGGTACTGACCGTCGTGCTGGTGCTGCTGGCGCTGGCGATCTGGCTGTTCCGGTTGCCGCCGCTGGCCACCAGTGAGGACGCCTCGGCGGCCAGCGAGCATCGCTTCATCGACGCCTTGCGCCATCCGCGCGTGGCGTTGGGCGTGGTGGCCATCTTTGTCTACGTGGGCGCGGAAGTGTCGATCGGCAGCTTCCTGATCAACTTCATCGCCCGGCCCGACATCGGCAACATCAGCGAAGCCGCCGCCGCCCATTACGTGGCGTTGTACTGGGGTGGTGCCGTGGTGGGCCGCGCGGTGGGTTGGCTGCTGATGAAGGTGCTCGACCCGCGCACGCTGCTGGGCGTGTTCGCGCTGATCGCCGGGCTGCTGGTGATCGGCACCATGGCTTCGCACGGCAACGTGGCGGTGTGGGCGGTGGTGTCGATCGGCCTGTTCAACTCGATCATGTTCCCCACCATCTTCACCCTGGGCATCGACAACATGGGCCCGCTGACCGGTCGCGCCTCGGGGTTGATGATCATGGGCATCGTGGGTGGGGCCGTGCTGCCGATCGCGCAGGGCGCGCTGGCCGACCAGATCGGCATCCAGCATGCGTTCGTGATTCCGCTGCTGTGCTACGTCTACATCCTGTATTACGGCTTCAAGGGATCGCGCCTGGCATGAAGAGCATCCTCTGTTTCGGCGAGGCGCTGATCGATTTCCACGCCCAGCCGCCCACCGATCCGTCGTCGCCGCCGGCCTACCTGCCGCATGCCGGCGGCGCGCCGGCGAACGTGGCGGTGGCGGTGGCGAAGCTGGGTGGACACGCGGCGTTCGCCGGCATGCTGGGTGCCGATGCGTTCGGCGATCTGCTGCTGCGCAGCCTGGCCGATGCGGGCGTGGACATGCGCTACGTGCAGCGCACCGACCAGGCGAACACGGCGCTGGCGTTCGTGTCGCTCGATGCCAGCGGCGAGCGCAGTTTCAGCTTCTATCGGCCACCATCGGCCGACTTGCTGTTTCGCAGCCGTCACTTCGACGAACGCGCCTTCGCCGACGCGGTGATCTTCCACGTGTGCTCGAACAGCCTCACCGAGGAGGCGATCGCGGCGGTGACGCTGGAAGGCATGACGAGGGCTCGCAAGGCGGGCGCGCTGGTGAGCTTCGACATGAACCTGCGTCCGGCATTGTGGCCCGCGGGCGAGAAGCCACATCCACGCTTGTGGGCAACGCTGGACGCCGCCGACCTGGTCAAGCTGAGCGTGGAAGAGCTGGATTTCATGGCCGCCGAGGCGGGCAGCCGCGAGGCGGTATATCAACGCCTGTGGCAGGGCCACGCCCGCTGCCTCATCGTCACCGACGGCGCGGCCGCGATCCATTGGCTGACGCCCACCCAGGCGGGTCGTTTCCAACCGCATGCCGTAGCTGCCGTCGACACCACCGGCGCAGGCGATGCCTTCGTGGGCGGCTTGCTCTACAGCCTTGCCGAGCATCAGGCGCAACCTAATTCACTGGCCGATCTGATGGTCGACGCGGACACGCGCGACGCGGTGTTGGGTTTCGCTGCCGCCTGCGGTGCGCTGGCGGTCGGTCGGCGCGGTTCGTTCTCTGCCATGCCGGACATGTCCGAGGTGCGCCACTTCCTCGTCGGACACGTGGCCGCGGGTGCCGCCGTTTCGCCGCACGCCGGGTAAACTGGACGCTCAGGAGGCTTCATGGCCAAGACCAAGCGTCGCACTTCGCAAACCGTCACCATCCTCGATGTCGCCAGCCGCGCCGGCGTTTCGCCGATGACCGCCTCGCGGGTGATGAACAACAACCCGCGCGTGGGCGAGGCGATGCGCGATCGCGTGCTGGCCGCCGCGGCCGAGCTCAACTACCGGCCCAATCTGGCGGGGCGTTCGTTGCGTTCGTCCAACGCGGCGCGGATCGGCCTGCTCTACAGCAACCCCAGCGCGGCCTATCTGAACCAGCTGATGATCGGCGTGCTGGAAGAGGGCAGCCTCAGCGGTGCGCAGATCCTGGTGGAAAAATGCAGCGGCATCCGCAGCCAGCGCGCGGCGATGCAGCGGCTGCTGGACACCGGCGTGGACGGCGTCATCCTGCCGCCGCCGCTGTGCGATTCGCGCCAGACCAAACGCGAGCTGGACCTGGCCAACATCACCGTGGTGGCGGTGGCCACCGGCGCACCGGTGGCGGACGTCAGTTCCGTGCGCATCGATGACTACCAGGGCGCCAGTGCGATGACCCAGCACCTGCTGGATCTGGGCCACACCGCGATCGCGCTGATCAAGGGCGACCCCAAGCACACGCCGGCGGTACTGCGCGCACAGGGTTTCATCGACACCATGGCGCGTGCGGGCCTCACGGTGCCGACCGAGCACATCGTGCCGGGGCTGTTTACCTACCGCTCCGGCCTGGCGGCGGCCAGCACGCTGCTGAAGCTGAAAAACCGGCCCACCGCGATTCTTTCCAGCAACGACGACATGGCCGCGGCCGTGGTTGCAGTGGCCCACGGCATGGGCCTGCGCGTGCCCGGCGACCTGTCCGTCACCGGCTTCGACGACACTCCTGTGGCCACCACCATCTGGCCCACGCTCACCACCATCCACCAGCCGGTAACGGCGATGGGCCGCACCGCCGTGCGCCTGATGCTGGAGGAAATCCGCTGCAAGCGCAGCGGCAAACCCAAAGCCGGCAATCACCAGGTGATGAAGTATTCGCTGGTCAAACGCGAATCCTCCGCAGCACCCCCGCGCGGCTGAGAACGTGGATTCCCTTCTCCCGCTTGCGGGAGAAGGTGCCCGACTGCGAAGGCAGGATGCCGAAGCGAACGGCGAAGCCGGCCCGAAGGGCGTGCCGCAGGAGCGGCACGTAAGGCGGAAGAGGGTGCTCTTGATCTTGGCTTTTCCGCACGAACGAAAAGCCCCCTTCAGCCCTTCGGGTAGCGTTTGAGCTTTGCGGTGGCTTGGTGCCGCGAAAGAAAAGTCCCCTCAACCGCGGCCGTCAGAACTTCACCACCTCGACCCAGTTCGCATCCTGGCCGACGGGATAACGGCCGTTGAGTTTCAGCGCGCCGCTGGTGGGGTCGATGTCGAACACGGAGATGTGATCCGATTTCTCGCCCGAGCAGATCAGGTATTTGCCGTCGGGCGTGATGGCGAAGCCGCGCGGCTGCTTCTCGGTGGGGTAGGTGCCGACCAGGGTCAGCGCGCCGCTGGCCTTGTCGACCTTGAGCGCGCTCAGCACGCTGCTGGTGCGTTCGGAGGTGTAGAGGAACCTGCCATCCGGCGTGACGTGGATATCGGCGGCCCAGATATCGTTGCTGGTGTCCGCGTGCGGCCGCTGCGCCGGCGTGGGGTTGCGCACGAAGCGCGGCGCGCCGGGTACCAGGGTGGTGTCGGCGGGCATCGCGCTGGTGACGGCCTGCTGGGTGAGCCGGCCGGTGGCGGGATCGAGCGCGTAGGTGATCACCTTGTCCTGCAATTCGTCCAGCACGTAGACGTAGCGGTCGTCAGGTGAAAAGGCGATATGGCGTGCGCCCAGCCCGGTCGGCAACTGCAATGCGGGCGGATCATTCGCGGTGACCTTGCCGGTGTTCGCATCGAAGCGGTACTGGAACACCTTGGCGCCGCCGAGGGTCTGTGCGAACAGGTAGCGGTTGCTGTTGTCGATGTGCACCGAGTGGGTGTTGCGGTCGGTCTTCAGCGTCTGCGTGGGCTGGTCGGCCAGCTTGCCCGCGTGGATCGGCGTCACCGTCACCACGTCGTCATCGTAGGAGGAGGCGAACAGGTAGTTGCCGGTCCGGTCCAGCGAGATATAGGCCATCGGATGCCACACTGGCGACTGCGAAACCTTGTCCAGGCCCCCGGTGGCGGGATCGATGGTGAAGGTCTGCACCGCGTGGGTGGGCTTGTCCACGCTTGCATACAGGTAGCGATGGTCGGGACTGACTGCCATCGGCATCACGTTGCCGCCCGCGGTCACGGTGGCGCCGGGGGTGAGCTTGCCGGTCTGCTCGGCCAGCTGGTACGTCGAGATGGTGCCGTCGGTGGCGTTGGAGATGTACACGTAGGTGGTGGCATGCAGCGTCGGCAAACCAAAGGCCAGCAGCAAGGCCGAGCCGCGCAGCAAGGTCGTGCGGATGATGGGTGTCATGGCGTCCTCTCCAGGTAGGGTGACTCGTCGTGTCGAACCAGCATGCGAGGGTAGCGCACGCGGTCCGCGCAGGTGTGCCTGCACAACGCAATTGCCACAGGGTTGTGGATTCCCGCGCCCGATCCGGCTCGACGCCGTGGTGGGAGTCAGTGCGCGCCGTCGCCGCGTTCGACCGTCTGCACCAGACTGTAGAGGACGCGCAGATCGGTCGCATCCAGCGTCTCGCCCTCGATGCCGCGATAGTGGTGGTGGAACGCGCGTACCGTGGCGGCGCGATCGTCCAGCGGGTAACCCACCAACGCCAGTGCCATCCAGGGGTCGAAGCCGGCCGGCGGGTCGATCAGCGGCGCCCGCGGCCACAGCCCGTAGCCGGCGGCGGCCAGTTGCTGCCAGGGAAACAGCGGGCCGGGATCGACCTTGCGGGTGGGCGCGAAATCCTCGTGTCCCACGATCTGCGTGGGCGGGATGTGCAGCCGTGTGGTCAGGTCGGCGAGCAGCCGCAGCAGGCCGGCGATCTGCGGCTGGGCGAACGGGGTGGCGCCATCGTTGTCCAGCTCGATGCCGATCGAGGCGGAGTTGATGTCGGTGATCGTGCCCCAGCGTCCCGGTCCGCCGTGCCAGGCGCGCAGCTGGTCGGACACCAACTGGTAGATGTGCCCGTCGGCGCCGATCAGGTAATGCGCGCTCACCGGACCGCCGCTGTTGGCGGTGCGCAACGTGTGCAGGCTCTGTTGCACCGAATCCTGGTCGGTGTAATGCAGCACGATCAGCACCGGCCGGCGGATGTCGTGGTTGGGCGAGGGCACCCAGGTGGCCAGCGGGTTGCGCGGCGGCGCATGGGCGCAGGCGGCCAGCAGCGCGATCAGGAGCAGCAGCGTGGCGCTACGCCAGCGTCGGGAATCGAAGGGTCTGGGCATCGATGCATCATCCCGTCGACGGCGCGGAAAGCGCGTGAATCGGCATGGCGATCTCATGGGCGCTCATTGCACCGGTACGTCGTAGAGCGTGTGCGGCGTCGGCTCAGGTTGCAGCGTGTAATGCCACCATTCCAGCGGGTAGTTCCTGAAGCCTTCGCGTGCCATCGCATCGAGCAGCAGTTGGCGGTTGGCGCGTTGTTTGGCGGTGACGTCGGCAGCGTCGGTATGCGCACGCGTGCCGAAGAAATCGAAATCCGTACCCATGTCCAGCGCCGCGCAAGCGTCGTCGGTGGTGCAACGCTGCAGCGTGAGATCGACGGTAGCGCCACGGCTGTGTCCGGACACCGGCGCGATGTAGCCGCCCAGCAGTTGCGATTTGTGCAGGTCGGGGTAATGCTGCGGCTTGGTACGCAGGTCGCCCAGGTCGTGCGCCCAGCGCACGAAATGCGCCACGGCGCGGGCGGGGCGGTAGCAATCCCATATCTTCAGACGCAGATGTCGGGAGCGCAGCTCATGCTCGACGCGTGCCAGCGCATCGGCCACCGGTTGCAGCAGCAGGCATTTGGGTGCGAGATAGCCGTCTATACGTGTACCCACGAAATTGTCGCGGCCGGCGTACTTGATGTCCTCGGCGATGTCGGGCACCCGCGTGCGGATATCGACAAGGCCGGCCTCGGCAGCGGTGCGGGCGGATGAGCGCGTGACCTGATCGGCAGCCCGCGCGCTGGCGATCAGCAGACACGCCACCGCCACCATCACCACCTTCCTTCCCCCGCAAGCGGAGGAAGGGTCGGGATCGTGCTCATGGGCAATATCCCACGCGTTCGAAGCGCAGGTCTTCATAGTCCGAACTGAAGTCGCCCTGGGGGTCGAGCTTGGCCATGCGCAGCGTGGTCGGCCCTTCACCGGGGGTACGGAAGTCCATCCACGCATCGGGATCGACGCCATCTTCGTCCCAGTGCACGAAATAGCGTGTACCCAGCCGCATCACCGTGCCGGCCAGACGCGGCGATTTCTTCGCGGCGAAACGCACCTGGCCGCCGCGCGGACACACGGCGGCCTCGCCCAGCCAGGGATCGCGATAGATGCCGGTGAACGCCGCCAGTTCGGCGGGTCCGACGGGCTGGCGCGCCGAGGTGTCCGGTGCCGACGCCGACGCCGGGCGTTGTTTCGCCTGCTCGTCCAGCGCGTCCGCGTACCACGCCACGCCACGGCGTTCTTGCGGCGCGGTGAAGTGTTTCATCAGCACTTCGCCCAGCACCGTGCGCGCGTCCTCCGCCTCGCCATTGATCATGAAAACGAAACCGCTCTGCCGGTCGGGCAGCAGCGCCAGCATCGAATACATGCCGCCGAGCGTCCCGGTATGCCACACGGCCCATGCGCCATCGATGTCGGCCATGCGCCAGCCGTAGCCGTAGGCCATCACATGCGTGTTGTCCCACTGGCGACGCTGGGTGGATACGGGGATCAGCATGTGTGGCGCCTGCAGCGTGGTGCGCTGCGGCCACGACAGCCACTGCAATTGCGCCGGCGTGGGCACCAGCCAGTTGCGCGCCCAAACCAGCATGTCGGTGAGATCGCAGCGGATGCCGCCGGCCGGTGCCGAGGTGATCGCGGGAATGGTGGCGCCGTCCTCCTGCATCGGCACGTTGCGGCCGTCGTGCCGGTAGTGCGGTTGCGCCACGTTGCCCACGGCGTCGCGATTCCAGCTGCCGACCTGGCAGCGGTCCAGCCCCAGCGGTTTGAACACCTCGCGCCGCATCAACGTCTCGTACGGCGCGCCGCCGGCCGCGGCGGCCACTTCGCCGGCCACCACGTAGAGCAGGTTGTCGTACTGGTATTGCGAGCGGAAGCTGTAACCCGGTTCGATGTAGCGCAGCGCATGGATGATGTCGGCGCGGGTGAACGCGTTCGGCTCCGGCCACAGCATCAGGTCGCCGCCGCCCTCGGGCAGGCCGCTGGAATGGGTGAGCAGGTCGGCCACGCGCATGTTGGCGGTGACCCAGGGATCGTGCATGCGGAACTGCGGCAGGTACGTCGTCACCGGGTCGTCCCAGCGCAGCTTGCCCTGATCGACCAGCCGGCCCAGCAGGGCGGTGGTCATCGCCTTGCTGTTGGAGGCGATCTTGAACAGCGTTTGCGGGGTGATCTTTTCGCCCGACCCGGCCACGGTTTCGCCGGCGGTGCGGGTGTAGACGATCTTGCCGTTTTCGATCACGCCGACGGCGATGCCGGGCAGGTGGTAGCGGGCGATGGTGGCGTCGACGATGCGGTTGAGGGCGGCGGTGTCAGCGGTTTCGGCTGGCGTGGCCGCGGAGGTGGTGGCGTTGATGACCAGCGCCAGGAAAAGCCAAAAGCGCCCCCTCACCCCAGCCCTCTCCCCCGGCGGGGCCGGAGGAGAGGGAGCCTGTTCGACGCGCGCCGTAGCAACTCCCTCTCCCCCGACGGCAACGCCGTTGGGGGAGAGGGTTGGGGTGAGGGGGGCTTCACCGCGTCGCATCACGCTCCACCTCGCCCCACACGCGCAACAGGTTGCCGCCCCACAGCTTGGCGATGTCGGCGTCGCTGAAGCCGTGCCGGCGCATCGCGGCGGTGAGATTGCGGGTTTCGCTGGCGTCGGCCCAGCCGGTGATGCCGCCACCGCCGTCGAAGTCTGACGCGATGCCGACATGGTCGATGCCAGCGACCTGCACCATGTGCCGGATCTGTTTCAGGTAGTCGTCCAGCGTGGGCAGCGGATGCTGCTGCTGGATCTTTGCCATGCCGGCGGCCATCGCGGGCAGGTAGTCGTGCTTGTCGCTGTCGTACTTCGTGTCGCCGGCGGCTTTTGCCACGGCGTCCTGCAGTTTCTCCTCGGCGGCTTCGCGGGCCGGGTCGTGCTTCAGGAACTCCTTGTACGCCACCGCCTGGATCACGCCGCCCTTGGCGGCGATCGCGCGCAGCAGGTCGTCGGGCAGGTTGCGCGGGTGACCGAGCACGGCGCGGGCGCCGGAGTGCGAGGCGATGATCGGCGCCGTCGACACCTTCAAGGCGTCGCGCACGCAGGCGTCGGAAGCGTGCGATACGTCCACCATCATGCCGAGCTGGTTGGCCCGCTTCACCACGGCGCGGCCGAAGTCGCTCATGCCGGTATCGGCGGCGCTGTTCATCGCCGGCTCGCCGTGTTTGGTATCGGGCTGCGAACTGGTGCACAGGTCATTGTCGCCGACATGCACCAGGCCTACCGAGCGCGCGCCGCGATCGAACGCGGCGTCCAGGCGATGGATGTCGTGGCCGAGCGAGTAGGCGTTTTCGATCTCGATGGTTGCCGAGAGCAGGCCGGCGTGATGGTTGGCCATCAACTGCTCGGGTGTGGTGGCCAGGCGGATGCGGTCGGGATACATCATCAGCATGCGGCCGATGCCGTCGTATTTCTGGCTGGCCTGTTTCACCGCCTGGGCGTAGCCGGCGGCGTCGAGTCCGTGTTGGGGCACCCAGACCACGAAGAACGCGGCATTCAATCCACCGCGCTCCATCTTGCCCAGGTCGACCAGCAGCGGCGTGGGCTTGCCTACGTCGAAGCGCGGCTCGCCCATGTAGTCGAACGGGATGTCGACGTGGCTGTCGATGGTGACTGGCGGGTCCTGCGCCTGGGCGGCGCCCGCGGCCAGTGCGGCGAGGATGGCGAGGCGTGCGATCGTCTTCATGCGGTTTCCCGGTTACGGGCCGGCTTCGACCATAGCCCCGATGGTGTTTGCGGTGTGTGTGGCCCTGGCATGGCCGCACCCTGAAAGAAAAAATGGCGACCCGCTGCAGCGCAGGCGGGTCGCCAAGGGGGAGATGCGTCAGAAATCCAGACTCACCGTGAGCTGGGCGAAGCGCGGCGACTGGAAGCGGATACCTTCGCCGAAGGTGTCGCTGGTGCTGTCGGAAATGGACGTCTGCAGGTCCTGGTTCACGCCCAGCGTGCGCTGCGAGTTGAGCAGGTTGTACACCGCAAACTTGGCTTTGATGCGGCCGTCGGTGCCGATCGGCTTCTGCCAGCTGATGCTTGCGCCCAGGTCGTAGCTCCACGGCGTGCGGCCGTACTTGCCGCGCGGCGAGCGTTCGTACACGCGCTGCTCGGACGGATACGGCACCGGGTCGCCATCGGCGTCCACCTCGCCCGGGATGAAGCCGCAGTTCTGCACGCAGATGTAATAGCTGTGGTACGAGGTGGCGTCGTACGGATTGCCGCTGCCGAAACCGGTTACCGGCGTGCCGGAGAGGATCTGCAGATCCGCGCCGAGTTGCCATTGCGGCGTGATGGCATAGGTGCCGCGCAGCTTGATCTGGTGGCGGCGGTCGTTGGGCAGGTAGCCGTCGCCGCCGAAGTTGACCCACGGGTCGTCGAAGTTTTCGGTGCGGCCGGTGTCGTCGAAGTTGGTGTCCGAGTTGACCGGTCCTTCCGCATTGCCGCGGCTCCACGATAGCGTGTACGACGCGTTGAACGCCCACTTGTCGTCCCACGCGCGGTCGATCTGGAATTCCATCGCGGTGTAGGTGCGCTTGGGCTTCACCCAGCCGCGCTCGCCCAGGTAGTTGCCGTCGCTGTCGTACATCGCCCAGCCGTGCTTGGCGGTGTCGATGTCCACGTAGCCGTCGGGCGTGCCGTCGCAGTTGGTGTCGCCCCAGATGGAGACCTTGGAGCCGGGGTTGGCCATCACCCACTGCGTGCTCGGGTCGCCATCACTGTCGAGCAGCGGGCCGCAGGGCGTCTGCGTGATGCCCATGTCGTCGATGGCGTTGTGCAGGCGGCGGTAGGTGCCGCTGACGCCCCACGACCATTTGTCGTTGAGCATCTGCTGGAAGCCCAGGATCAACTCGTCCTGGTAGACCTGGTCCATGTCGTGGTCGACCTCCGAGCGCAGGTCGCCCACGCTGCCATCGCCCTGCGACACATCCACGCCGCCCAGTTGCGGGCCCAGGATCGGCATCGCGTAGGGCGAGCCGTTGCGGTCGCGCGTTTCCCAGCCGTCGAACGCGTAGTAGGTGCGCTCGTCCAGCAGGCCGCCTGCCTGCTTGATGTTGATCACGTTGGCCACCGGCAGGTAGTAGCGACCCAGGTTGCCGAACAGCTTGGTGGTGCCGTCGCCGTGCATGTCCCACGAAAAGCCCAGCCGCGGCGCGATCATGTTTTCCATCTTGATGTAGCTGTCGCCATCGCCGGTCTTGTTGTCGAAGCCGTCGCGGCGCAGGCCCAGGTTCAACAGCAGGTTGGGCGTGACCTGCCAGTTGTCCTCGATGTAATAGGCGGAGTTGGTGGTTTCGAACGTGCCGGAGATTTCGTAGCGCCGGGCGCGCACGTAGCCGGTGTAGCCGGCCGGCACAACGCCGCCGCTGGGGTTGGGGATCGAAGAGCCGGGCGCGGCCTGGTAGACGTTGTAGTAGATCGCGCCGGGGCCAGGGTAGTAGCGGTCGTAATCGGAGGTGTTCTTCTCGCTGTCGTAGCCGAAGCGCAGCAGATGATCGCCCAGCGTCCATTCGAAGTCGGCGCGCGCCTGTTTGCGCACGTCATTGCGTTGGCTCACCGCGCTGTTGGTGGTGCAACCCAGGCCGATGCCCGGCAGCGGGATGTCGCCATCGGTGGCCACGCGGTTGCACTCCAGGTCGCTGAGGCCACGGTTGAACGATTCGCGGTTGTTGCGGCCGTACATCAGCTTCATCGACAAGTCGTTGGTGAGGTAGCTGGTCCAGGTGAGGGCCCAGTTCTTGCCGCCGGTGTCGGTATAGATCTCGTTGGTCTTGCTGCCGATCGTGTCGGTGGCGTAGTCGTAGTCGTAGACATCACCGACGTTCTTGTCCTTGTCGGAGAACGCCATGGCGCTCAGCAGGTTGCTGTCGTTGACGTGCCAGTCGATGGTGGCGCCCCAGAAGCCGGTGTCCGAGCCGTTGCTGGTGAGCACGGTGCCGTCGTCGTTGGTGTTGCGCGGGGTGGCACCGCGCGCCTCGTACATCGCGAAGAAGAACAGCTTGTCCTTGACGATCGGGCCGGACACGTAGCCGTTGAGCTTGACCAGCGAGTCGCGGTCCTTGCCGGCGGTGATGTAGCGGGTGCCGTCGGCGCGGTAGTGGTCGTCGGCGCGCGAGTGCCAGTTGCCCGGCTCCAGCGTCATCTCGGTGCCGAAGTGGAAGTCGTTGGTACCCGAGCGCGTCACCGCGTTGATCACGCCGCCGGTGGTGCGGCCGAACTCCACCGAGTAGCCGCCGGTCTTGACCTGGAACTCCTGGTAGAACGCGAACGGCGCCGAGGAGAAGCCGTTGCGGTTGTAGAAGTCGGTGACATTGAGGCCGTTGACGTAGAACGAGTTCTCCGCCACCGACGAGCCGCCGAAGGAGATGCCGCCGAAACCGGCCACGCCCCGGTTCACGCCCGGCGCCAGGATCGCCACCGAGGTGATGTTCTGGTCCACCGGGATGCGGCTCAACTGCTCGCGGGTGACATTGGTGGCCGATTCGGTGGAACTCACGTCCACGCCGGGCAGGATGGTGCCGCTGACGCTGATCGCTTCCAGCGCCGTCGCGTTGTCCGCGGCGCCCACGTTGACGGTGGTGGCATTGCCCAGGCTGACGGTGACATTCACCGGGTGCCCCACCGGTGCGCCGTCCTTGCTGCTCTCCAGCGTATAGGTGCCCACCGGCAGGAACGGGAAGCGGTAGTTGCCCTTGGCGTCGGCGGTGACCGAGCGGGTGAAGCCGGTGGCGGTGTTGTTCACCGTGATCACGGCACCGGCGGCGGTATGGCCCACCACGGAACCGTCGTTGCTGCCGGCAAAGGCGGCCGGCACGGCCAGCGACGCCAGGCCAAGGCCCAGCGCCATGCACAGCACGGTCCTGCGTAGCTTGCGGTTGTTGCTGTTCATACCCCTTCTCCCCATCGACGCCGTCGATGCCTCTTTATGAAAGCTGCTGGTTAGTTGCTTTTGCGTCCCTGCGTCGCTGCCTGGATCTGCCAATCGAAGCCGTAATCCCACTGGTCGAAGTAGAGGTTGCCCCCGCGCCACTCCACTTCGCCGCGCTGCGAGTCCACGTTGTCGGACCGGAAATGCTGCTTCGGCGGCACGAACGTGCGGCCGTAGTCGTTGTTGAATGCGATGCGGTAGTTGTCGAGGCCGCCGAGGTAGAACCACGCCAGCGCCTGGTCGTCGCCGGCGCCGGGCTGCAGCCGGCCGGTGGTCACGTCCATCGGCACCCAGCCGTACGGCGCCAGGTACAGATAGCCCCAGTCGTGGATGTTGCTGTAATCGGTGCCGTCGTCCGAAAACACCATCCCGGACTGCCAGCGCGTGGGGATGCCGTTGAGCCGCAGCAGGGTCATCAGCAGCAGGGTCTGCTGGCCGCAATCGGCGTGGCCGGCGTGCAGCGCGTAGTCGCTGATGTTGCTGATGGTGGAGTACTCGCGCGCGCCGGCCCAGGGAATCCTGTCGACCGCCGCGAACAGCTTCTGCGCGATGCGGTACGGGTTCTTCTCGTCGCCAACGACCTTGCGCGAGAACGCGCGCATCGCGTCGGTGAACACGATGTGCGGCGGACGCTCGGCCAGGTACGGCGCCAGTTCGGCCTCCGCGTGGGCCGTGCCGTGGACGGGGAAGATGGAGCAGGGCGCTGCATCGTCGTGGCCATCCCTGCACTGCACGGCTTCCGCGCTGGCGGCGGAGAGCGGTGTCACCCTGGCCGGGTCGATGGCGTGGTACTGGGCAAACAGGGTCAGCTCGTAGGTCACCGAGAATTCGGTCTTCTTTCCCGCCACCGCGGGCTGCTCCAGGTACACCGTGCGCTGCAGGGCGGACGCGGGCGCGATGCGATGCTGCGCCGGCACGCTGGCGATGTAGCGAATGTCCTGCTGCTGGCCCGGCACCGCCTGCGGGTAGGGAATCCACGCGCTCACGGTTTCACCGGCGGGCACGGCGTCGGCATCCACGGTAAGCGTTTGCGTCATGCGCACGCGGCGCGGCAGCACGCTGCTGCGGTGTTCGGCCAGCGCGGCGTGGTAGATCGCGCGCTGCGCGTCGTTCAACGATTCCATCGGGCCGTCGGTGATCGGCGTCTGCACCGCGCGCCGCGCCACCGCTTCGGGGCTGAGGCGGAACAGGTTGCCCGGCGAGCGCTTGAAGTACAGCGTGCGGCCGTCGATGACCTGGTGTTCGAACAGCCCGGCCGCGTTCCACTTGGCGAACTCGGCGTCGGTGAGGTCGGGGATCTGCTTGCGCACGCGCGTCTCGACGTCGTCGGCATCGAGGGTGAAGTCGAGCAGGATGCGGCGCATGCGCTCGCGTTGGAACGTCAGTGCGCGCCGCCGCTCGGCGGAAAGTTGCGGCTGGGCCAGCGCGCGGTTGATCGCCGCCTGCGCCTCGTGGAAATGCCCGGCGTCGATCTGCGCGATGATGGGCGCCACGACGCGGTTGTCATCCTGCGGGTTGGCCAGCAGCGGGCCGGCGAACAGCAGCGCGAGCAGCGCCAGCGCCAAACGCCGCCCACGTGGTTTCACTGCGACAGGTAACCGTGAGTGCATCGCGCCATGCCCGCCTTGAAGACCCCAGATGCGGCTGTGTAACACGCTTGCAAATGCTGGTCAATAATTTATGCTTCGATTGAACTTGAAAAGAATCACCTATTCCTTGGCGGCGCAAACCGGCCCGTTGGCGCGCATCGGCGAACGGCCCACAAGGGGACGCATGTGATCCAAACGGTCTGGCCCTACCTGGCGGTGATGCTGTTGGCCGCCGGGCTGTTTCCGGCGGTCGAACGGCGTACCGGCTGGAAGCTGTTTTCGGTGTTGCCACCGATCGTGCTGACCTACCTGCTGGTGACCGCGTTGGCGGTGTCGGGGCTGTGGCAGGTCAACGCGGAGATCCATGCGGCGCAATCGATGCTGGTGTCGCATCTGGTGCCGGCGCTGCTGTTCCTGTTGATGATCAATTGCGACCTGCGCGCGATCTGGGCGCTGGGCCCGCGCGTGCTGGCCGTGTTTGCCTGCACGTCGGTGAGCCTGTTCGTGGCGTTCATCAGCACTTTCCTGATCTACCGTGGCTGGCTGCCGGGCGATACCTGGCAGCCGCTGGCGGCGCTGAGCGGCAGCTGGGTCGGCGGCACCGCCAACATGATCGCGGTGAAGCAATCGATCGGCATGTCGGATGCGCTGCTGGCGATGTCGCTGTTGACCGATGCGCTGTGCTACTCGATGTGGGTGGTGGTGCTGTTTTCGGTGGCGCGGCTGGCGCCGGCGTTCAACCGCTGGACTGGCGCGAAATCCAGTGGCGATCTGGAGGTGGCGGCGGCGAAACCGACCGGGCCCACCACGCCGGAAAGCGTGCTGCTGTGGCTGGGCATGGCCTTGCTGGCGGCCGCGCTGGCCGGCTGGCTGGCCACGAAGTTGCCCACCTCCAGCATGCTCAGCGCGACCACCTGGACCATCCTGCTGGCCACCGGCGCGGGCCTGGTGGTGGCGCATACGCCATTGGCGCGCTACCCCGGTGCGGGCGCGATTTCCGGTGCGCTGTTGATCAGCGTGGTGGCGGTGCTGGCCTCGCAAAGCAACTTCCATGGCATCGCCGCCGCGCCGCTGTACCTGCTGTGCGGTGTCACCGTCATCGCAATCCACGCGGTGCTGCTGGTGGGTTTCGCCAAGCTGTTCCGCTTCGATCTGTTCCTGTGCGGCATCGCTTCGCTGGCGCATATCGGCGGCGTGGCGGCCACACCGATCCTGGCGGCCAGTTACTCAAAATCGCTGGTGCCGGTGGGGATTCTGCTGGCTCTGCTGGGTTATATCCTCGGTACCGGCTTCGGCATCGTGGTGGCACACCTGATGTCGATGATGGCGCTCGGTTGAACTTCTACAGGACCCGGATGATGCGATTGCCCTTACTCGTTTCCCTGCTGACGTTCGCCTTCGTTGCTACGCCGGTGTCGGCGCGCCAGACACCATCCACCTTGACGGTGCCGCCCTCGGGCGTGCTGGGCGTGGGCGAGGCGCAATTGACGCCCGCGTTCTGGATCGGTCTGCAGGCGCAACCGGATCGGGTGATCCTGGATAGCGCGGCGATCGCGGCGCAGAACGCGAAGCTTATGCAGCGCGATCCGTCGATGCACGACCTGCGCGCCCTGCCGACCACACTGGATCGCCCGCGGGTGACGGGCTGGATCAAATCGCTGTCCACGCTGCCCACGCATCCGCTGTACGACGTCAATGGCAAGCCGGTACCCGCCTCTGCGCTGCAGGCGATAGCCGCCAATGCGGCGCTGGACGCGATCCCCGCGCAACAGGAAACCCGCTACGGTCTGGTGGTGCGCCGCGCCGCGCTGCGCGGCTTTCCCACCACGCTGCGGGTGTTCAGTTCCGACGACGACACCGACATCGACCGCTTCCAGGAGACCGCGGAATTCCCCGGCACCCCGGTGGTGATCGCGCACACCAGCGCCGACGGCAAGTGGCTGTTCGTGGTCAGCCCGCGCTACGCGGCGTGGACCGGGAAAGAGAACGTGGCCGAAGGCAGCGCGGCGCAAGTGTTCGGTTATGCCGACAAGAAACCGTATCGCGTGGTGACGGGCGCCAGCGTGCACACCGTATTCACCCGCGAGCAGCCGGCGCTGTCGCAACTGCAACTGGACATGGGCACGCGCGTGCCGCTGCTGACCGACCTGCCGCCGGACCAGCCGGTGAACGGGCAGACGCCGTACACCTCGCACGTGCTGCAACTGCCGCTGCGCGACGCCGACGGCAAACTGCAATTCGCGCCCGCGCTGCTGCAGAAAAACACCGACACCGCCGCCGACTACCTGCCGCTGACCCGCGCCAACCTGATCCGCCAGGCGTTCAAGTTCCTGGGTGAACGCTACGGCTGGGGCCATGCCTACGACGGCCGCGACTGCAGCGGTTTCGTGTCGGACGTCTATCGCAGCATGGGCGTGCAGATGCCGCGCAACACCAGCAAGCAGGCGATCAGCCCCGCGCTGACGCATCGCGTGTTCGCCGACAAGGACAACCGCCAGGATCGCATCGCGGCGGCGTACGCGCTGCAGACGGGCGACCTGGTCTACATCCCCGGCCACGTGATGATGGTGCTGGGTCAGTTCAACGGCCAGCCGTACGTGATCCACGACGTGGGCGGCATGAGTTACCGCAAGGCCGACGGCAGCCGGGCGCGGATCAAGCTCAACGCGGTCTCGGTGACGCCGCTGCTGCCACTGCTGTTCAACGACAAGCAGACGTTTGTCGATCGCATGACCAGCATCGTGCGCATCCGCCCCTAGCCGCATCACGAAGAAAAGTTCGAGGACACGGATTCCATGAAGGCTTACGAATGAAGATCACCGACATCAAGTTCGGCATGTTGCGGGTGCCGCTGAAAACGCCGTTCAAGACCGCGTTGCGCACCGTCAACATGGTCGAGGACATCGTGGTGATGGTGCACACCGACAGCGGCAACGTCGGCTACGGCGAGGCGCCGGCCACGGCCGTGATCACCGGCGACACGCACGGCTCGATCATCGACGCGATCCGCCATTACATCTCGCCGCGGCTGATCGGCCAGGACATCGCCGACCTCAACCACCTCACCCAGCTGATCCAAGGCGCGATGGAGAAGAACACCAGCGCCAAGGCGGCGGTGGAAATCGCCATCTACGACCTGTGGGGCCAGCTCTACGGCGCGCCGCTGTACAAGTTGCTTGGCGGCGGCGACCCGGTGATCACCACCGACATCACCATCAGTGTCGACTACATCGACAAGATGGTGGCCGACTCCGTGGAGGCGGTGGAGCGCGGCTTCGAGTCGCTGAAGATCAAGGTGGGCAAGGACATCGGCGTGGACATCGACCGGGTCAAGGCGATCTACGCGGCGGTGGAAGGGCGCGCGTTGTTGCGGCTGGATGCGAACCAGGGATGGACGGCCAAACAGGCGGTGTACGCGCTGCAGACGCTGGAGGATGCGGGCATCAAGCTGGAGCTGATCGAGCAGCCGGTGAAGGCGCGCGACCTGGCCGGCATGCGCTACGTCACCGAGCGCGTGCACACGCCGGTGATGGCCGACGAAAGCGTGTTCGGCCCGATGGAGGTGATCGAGCTGATCCGCCTGCGCGCGGCCGACATCATCAACATCAAGCTGATGAAAACCGGCGGCATCTCCAACGCGGTGAAGATCGCCGACATCGCCGCGATGTACGGCGTGGAATGCATGATCGGCTGCATGCTGGAAAGCAGCATCAGCGTGGCCGCCGCCGTGCACGTGGCGGTGGCCAAATCCAGCGTGATCACCAAGATCGACCTGGACGGGCCGTCGCTGTCCCAGTTCAACCCGGTCGACGGTGGGGTAATCTTCAACGAATCGGAGATCTCGGTGACGGACGCGCCCGGCCTGGGCATTCGCGAGATCAGGGGATTGGAGGAGATCGAAGCCTGATGTCGCCGCTGGTCAAAATCCGCTCCGAACGTGACCGGATGTCGGCGGTGGAGCGGCGTATCGCCGACTTCATCCTGGAAAACGCGCAGTTGCTGCGCGATTACTCCTCGCAGCAACTGGCCAATGCCCTGGGCATCAGCCAGTCCAGCGTGGTGAAGTTCACCCAGAAGCTGGGCTACAAGGGCTATCCCGACCTGAAGTATTCCGTGGGCGAGGCCAATGCCCGCGCCGACAATGGCGATGCACCCGAGCATGCCGCGTCGGCCGATGGCGAAGCGGCCGGCGTGTTTGCCGGCAACCTGTGGCGGCGCAAGTCGGAGGCGGAGGAGGCCACCCGCCTGATCAATCCGGCGGAAACCATCGAGGCCGTCGCCGCCGCCATCGGCCAGGCCGGCCAGAACGGCAAGGTGTTCATCATCGGCCTGGGCGAGGACGACATCTACGCCCGCGGCTTTGCGCTGAAGCTGTCGCTGCTGGGCATCCTCACCGTGCACAACTTCGACACCGCGCGGATGACCGCCAACGTGTCCGCCGCCAGCGCGGGCGACGTGCTGCTGGTGTTTTCCGAGCACGGCAACCATCAGGCCTTGTGCAAGATCGCCCGCTATTTCCGCGAACGCCGTGGCCAGGTGATCACCGTGACGCGGCACACCGCCAACCCGCTGCGCACGCTGGCCGACATCGCGCTGGTGGTATCGGCGCATGACGAGCTGCCGTACATCCAGCCGCTGCTGTACCAATCGGCGTTGCAGCATCTGCTCGATGGCCTGTTCGTCCTGCTGTGCGAAGGCCATGACGATCGCCATGCCCAATTGCTGGCCAACCTCGACCGCATCCAGTTGATGCTGGAGCCTTGATTTGGCCGTCCACGCCTCCCTGCCGGCCGTTCTTGCGTTCGCCCTCATCGGCGCGGGTCATGCCGGCACGTCGAGCGTTCCCTGGCACGACGCTCGCCAGATGATCGTGGTGACCACCGCCGACTGGAACGCCGACCACGGCGTGTTGCACACCTTCGAACGAGAGCACGGCCATTGGCAGATGGTGAAAAGCGCCACGCCGGTGACGATCGGCAAGAACGGCGCGGGCTGGGGGCTTGGATTGCATGCGCCGCAAAGCAATGGCCCGGTGAAGCGCGAGGGCGACAACCGCAGTCCGGCCGGTGTGTTCCGCATCGGCGAGGCCTTCGGCTACGCGGCCCATGCCGATACCGCCATGCCGTATCGCGCGCTGAGCGCCAGCGACTGGTGCGTCGATGTCAGCACCTCGCCGCAATACAACCGCATCGTCGACGCCAAGGTGGTGGGCACCGCGGCGGTGAAAGGCGCCAGCGAGCCGATGCGGCGCGACCTGCATTTCGATGGCGACCAGCGTTATCGCCAGGGCTTCGTGATCGAACACAACCCCGACGCGAAACCACAGGCGGGTAGCTGCATTTTTGCCCACCTGTGGAAATCACCCACCGCGGCCACCGCCGGTTGCACCGCGATGACGCCGGCGGTAATGCAGTCGCTGCTGGCCTGGCTGAAGCCGCAGGATCATCCGGTGTTCGTGTTGTTGCCGCAGGCCGAGTACCAGCGTCTGCGTTCCAGCTGGCAATTGCCGGCGCTTGCCGCCGGGGAGGCGCGGTGAGTGCCACCGCCCGCGTCCTGATCGGCCTCGCCGCCGGCGCGGTGATCGGCCTGGTGCTCGCCGGCTGGCATCCGGCCGTGGCCATCCAGGTGGCCAATGTAGTGCAGCCGATCGGCAAGCTGTGGTTGAACGCGTTGCAGATGACAGTGGTGCCGCTGGTATTGGCGCTGGTGGTGCTGGGTGTGAACACCGCCAGCGACGCGGCCGCTTCGGGTCGCATCGCGCGGCGCGCCATCGTGGTGTTCATCGTGGTGCTGACCGGCGGCGCGCTGTTCGCCGCGTTCGCCGCGCCGTTCGTGTTTTCGCTGTTTGCGCACGACCCGGCGCTGACCGCCGCGCTGGGCCACGCGGCCTTGCCCACGGCGGCGCAGGCCGCGCCGGTCGACTGGGTGGATGCGCTCACCGCCATCGTGCCGCACAACGCGATCATGGCTGCAGCGCAAAGTGCGATGCTGCCGCTGGTGGTGTTTGCGCTGTTCCTGGGTTTTGCCTTGACCCACGTGTCGGTGGAGCGCCGCGCGTTGCTGCTGGATTTCTTCCAGGCGATTGCCGACGCGATGATCGTGATCGTGCGCTGGGTGTTGTGGGCGGCGCCGCTGGGCGTGTTCGCGCTGATCCTGTCGGTGTGCGCGCGTTCGGGTCTGGGCATGCTCAGCGCGCTGGGCGTGTACGTGCTGGTCGAGTGCCTGCTGTACCTGTCGGTCACCGTGATGATGCTGCCGCTGGCGGTGGGTTTCGGTGGCGAGCGCTGGCGCCGCTTCGCGCTGGCGCTGGTGCCGCCGCAGGTGGTGGCGATCAGCACGCAGTCGTCGCTGGCCTCGCTGCCGGCGATGCTGGAAAGCGCCGATCGCCGGTTGGGCTATCCCAAGGCCGTGGCCGGCCTGGTGCTGCCGATGGCGGTTACCCTGTTTCGCCTCACCAGCCCGGTGCAGTACATGACCTCGGCTGCGTTCATCGCCTGGGCCTACGGCGTGGACCTGTCCACCGCGCAACTCATCGCCGGTGCGCTGCTGGCGGTGGTGGTGAGCCTGGGTTCGGTGGGCCTGCCCGGCCAGGTCACCTTCATCGCCACCAACCTGCCCGTGGCGCAGGCAATGGGCCTGCCACTGAGCCCGCTGGGCCTGATGCTGGCAGTGGACACCATCCCTGATGCGCTGGCCACGCTGGGCAATGTCACCGGCGACCTGACCGCCACCAGCGTGGTGGCGCGGCAGTCGCGCAACGACACGGCGCCGGCGCCCGATCTGCTGTAAGGCGCTGGATCGCGATCGCATCGTCAACTGTTGCGTGGAGTACGTACCCGACGGCGTGAGGGCGGGAGTTCACCCCTTCGAAACGCAGGCCGGGCGCATCATCCTTATGACGTCCACTTCAGTTTTTGGGCCGCCGCCTAATCAACAGATCACCGCCATCCGTGGGCTCAGCGCCGTCGGCCGCCCATGATGCTTCCTCACGTTTCGCGCCAGGAGTGCCAACGCGATGACCGACCACCCCACCCCCTCCGACGAAACGCTGCAGGACCATCTCCGCGCGCTGCTGCCACGATTGGAGGCGCTGTACACCGACATCCACGCGCATCCCGAACTCTCCATGCAGGAAACCCGCACCGCGGGCCTGGCCGCCGAGCACCTGCGCGCGGCCGGCTATGAAGTCAGCACCGGCGTCGGCAAGACCGGCGTGGTCGGCCTGTTGCGCAATGGCGACGGGCCGGTGGTGATGCTGCGCGCGGACATGGATGCGCTACCGGTGCAGGAAGCCACCGACGCGCCGTACGCCAGCAAGGTCACGGCGGTCGATCACGAAGGCAACACCGTGCCGGTGATGCACGCCTGTGGCCACGACATGCACGTCGCCTGGCTGGTCGGTGCCACCACCTTGATGGCGCAGCATCGCGACAGTTGGCAGGGCACGCTGATGGCGGTGTTCCAGCCGGCGGAGGAAACTGCCCAGGGCGCGCAGGCGATGATCGACGACGGCCTGTTCCAGCGTTTCCCGAAACCCGACGTGGTGCTGGGCCAGCACGTGATGGTGGGCCCGGCGGGTGCCATCGGCGGACGCAAGGGCGTGATCACCTCGGCCGCCGACAGCCTGCAGATCCGCCTGTTCGGGCGGGGCGCGCACGGGTCGATGCCGCAGGCCAGCATCGACCCGGTGGTGATGGCGGCATCGACGGTGCTGCGGCTGCAGACCATCGTGGCGCGAGAATTGGCGCCGACCGAGGCGGCGGTGCTCACGATCGGCTCGCTGCAGGCCGGCACCAAGGAAAACGTGATCCCCGACGAGGCCGTCATCAAGCTCAACGTGCGCACCTTCGACGAAGGCGTGCGCAAGCGCGTGCTGGCCGCGATCACCCGCATCGTCAACGCCGAGGCGGCGGCCTCGGGTGCGCCGAAGCCGCCGGAAATCACGCCGCTGGACAATTACTCGTTGGTGACCAACGACGACGACGCCACCACCAGGGTGGTCGATGCGTTCCGCAAGCACTTCCCGGCCGGGCGCATCCGCGAGACCGGGCCCACCTCGGCCAGCGAGGATTTCGGCTCGTTCGGTGCCGCGTGGAAGGTGCCGTCGGTGTTCTGGTTCGTCGGCAGCACCGACCCGGACGTCTACGCGAAGGCGAAGGTCGAGAACCGGCTCAACGAAATCCCGACCAACCACAACCCGCGCTTCCTGCCGGTACTCCACCCGACCCTGGAGGTCGGCGTGGAAACGCTGATGGTGGCCGCGCGGGCGTGGTTGTCGACAGCACGCTGAGCATGGAACACGCGACGCTCGCCACCCAGGCCGTGCTGCCCATCCTGCTGCAGCTGCTGGATCTGGGCGGCACCTTCGTCTTCGCCATCAGCGGCGCGATGGTCGCGGTCAGGCATCGGCTCGACATCTTCGGCGTGCTGGTGCTGGCATTCGCGGCGGGCAATGCGGGCGGCATCACGCGCGACCTGATGATCGGCGCGGTGCCACCGGCGGCGATTGCCGACCTGAAGTATGCCGGCGTGTCCGCGCTGGCCGGGTTGATCACCTTCTTCTGGTATCCGATGACCAACCGCCTGCGCAATGACGTGTTGTGGCTGGATGCGGTCGGGCTGGCGTTCTTCGCCGTAGCCGGCGCGCAGAAGGCGCTGGCCCACGGCATCGATCCGGTGATGGCGGCGCTGCTGGGCATGGTGACCGGCATCGGCGGCGGCATGCTGCGCGACGTGCTGGTGTCCGGCATCCCCACCGTGTTGCGCGCCGACCTGTATGCGCTGGCGGCGCTGGCCGGCGCCAGCGTGGTGGTGAGCGCCCACCTGCTGCACCTCTCGCCGATGCTGGCCGCCGTGGCCGGCGGCGGCGTCTGTTTCGCGCTGCGTTTCATGGCGATCCGGCATGGCTGGCACCTGCCGACCTCACGGCCGGCGCCTGCATCGGATGCGCCGCACCACCGGCACCACGATCAGGATCGCTGAAGGCGAAGCCCGAACTGGCTTGTGCCGATGCGCTGAAACATGAAATGAAACCGCGCTTCCCTGCGGCGCGCCATGAGGCATCAGCAAGCCGGCGGTGAGGGCCGGGGGAGTCCCGTGACTACGTTCAAGGCCGGATGCATGCGAAAATGGCCGTCTTGCACGGACTTTGCGATCAGCAGGCGCGCCGGTCCTGGCGGGATCGGCGGCTGCGGCGAGACCGTGGTAAAGATAGACAGGCAATCACTGGGACGCGCTCGAAATGCTTCTGATGATCGACAACTACGACAGCTTTACCTACAACCTCGTGCAGTACCTGGGCGAGCTGGGGCAGGAGGTGAAGGTGGTGCGCAATGATGCGCTGGACGTGGCCGGCATCCGTGCGCTGCGGCCCGAGCACATCATGATCTCGCCGGGGCCGGGCACGCCGGACGACGCCGGGGTGACGCTGGATCTGCTGCGCGGCCTGGCCGGCGAGATTCCGGTGTTCGGCGTGTGCCTGGGGCATCAGGCGATCGGACAGGCGTTCGGCGGCAAGGTGATTCGCGCCAAGCAGATCATGCACGGCAAGATTTCGCCGGTGCGCCATCGCGGGCAGGGCGTGTTCGCGGGTCTTCCCGATCCGTTCGAGGCCACGCGTTACCACTCGCTGGTGGTGGAGCAGTCGTCGCTGCCCGATTGCCTGGACGTTACCGCGTGGACGGAAAATGCGGATGGCTCGATCGACGAGATCATGGGCCTGCGCCACAAGGCGCTGCCGATCGAAGGCGTGCAGTTCCATCCCGAGTCGATCCTGACCCAGCACGGCCACGACCTGCTGCGCAATTTCCTCGGCCTGCCGCTGAAGCTGGCGGCATGAGCATGCCGGCCGAGGACATGGCGATCACGCCACGCGAAGCGCTGCAACGCACGATCGAACACCGCGAGATTTTCCACGACGAGATGATCTCGCTGATGCGCCAGATCATGCGCGGCGAGGTGAGCGCGCTGATGACGGCGGCAATCATCACCGGCCTGCGGGTGAAGAAGGAAACCATCGGCGAGATCACCGGCGCGGCGCGGGTGATGCGCGAGCTGTCGCTGAAAGTGCCGCTGGCGGGTACCGACGATCGCCACCTGCTGGACATCGTGGGCACCGGCGGCGACGGCGCGTCCAGCTTCAACATCTCCACCGCCTCGATGTTCGTGGCGGCGGCGGCCGGCGCGCGGGTGGCCAAGCACGGCGGGCGCAGCGTGTCGTCGAAATCCGGCAGCGCCGATGTGCTGGAGGCGCTGGGTGCGGTGATCGACCTGAATCCCGCGCAGGTCGCTCAATGCATGGCCGAGACCGACATCGGCTTCATGTTCGCGCCCAACCATCACCCGGCCATGAAGGTCGTGGCACCGGTGCGCAAGGAAATGGGCGTGCGCACGCTGTTCAACATCCTGGGCCCGCTGACCAATCCGGCCGGCGCGCCGAACATCCTGATGGGCGTGTTCCATCCCGACCTGGTTGGCATCCAGATCCGCGTGCTGCAGGCGCTGGGCGCGCAGCAGGCGCTGGTGGTGTGGGGCCGCGACGGCATGGACGAGATCTCGCTGGGCGCCTGCACGCTGGTGGGCGAACTGCGCGATGGCGTGGTGCGCGAGTATGAGGTGGAGCCGGAGGATTTCGGTTTGGCCATGGCCTCCAGCCGCAATTTGAAGGTGGAAGACGCGCAGGAATCGAAGGCGATGCTGTTGCAGGCGCTCGCCGGCGAGCCGGGCGTGCCGCATGACATTGTCTGCCTCAATGCTGGCGCGGCACTGTACGCCGCCGGTGTGGCCGACAGTATCGGCGCCGGCATCGAACAGGCCCGAGCCACGATTGCCAGCGGCGCCGCCCGTGCGAAAATGGACGCGTTCATCGCCACGACCCGCCGCCTTGCCGGTTTGTCCTAGCGCCTTACCCGAATAGCGAGCACGCCATGACCGACATCCTCAACCGGATTCTCGCCCGCAAGCAGGAAGAAATCGCCGAGCGCAGCGCCCAGCTGTCGGTGGCGGAGCTGACCGCGCGCATCGCGGATCTGCCTGCCACGCGCGGCTTTGCCGCGGCGATGGAGGCGAAGATCGATGCGGGCCTGCCGGCGGTGATCGCCGAGGTGAAAAAGGCCAGCCCCAGCAAGGGCGTGATCCGCGCCAATTTCGATCCGGCCGCCATCGCACGCAGCTACGAGGCCGCCGGGGCCGCCTGCCTGTCCGTGCTGACCGACAAGGATTTCTTCCAGGGCAGCGAGGCGTTCCTGCAGCAGGCGCGGGCCAACTGCTCGCTGCCGCTGCTGCGCAAGGATTTCATCATCGACCCCTACCAGGTGCATGAGGCCCGCGCGATCGGCGCCGACTGCATCCTGCTGATCGTGTCCGCGCTGGATGACGACGTGTTGCTGGAGCTTTCGCTGCTGGCGTCCGAGCTGGATCTGGACGTGTTGTGCGAAGTGCACGACGAGGACGAGCTGGAGCGCGCGCTGGCCTTGCCGGTGCCGCTGATCGGCGTCAACAACCGCAACCTGCGCACGTTCGAGACCTCGCTGGAAACCACGCTGTCATTGCAGGCGCTGATGGAATACGACCGCATCATGGTGGCCGAGTCCGGCATCCACACGCCGGATGACGTGGCGCGTTTGCGCGAGGGTGGCGTGCAGGCCTTCCTGGTCGGCGAAGCGTTCATGCGGGCGGAAAACCCCGGCAGCGAATTGCAGCGGCTGTTCACCACCGCCTGATCGCCATGTCCCCCGATGAAACCCAACCCCCGGCGGCATCGCCGGATACTGCCGCTGCGCGCGTGGTGCTGTTCGATTTCGACGGCGTGCTGATGCATGGCGATGCGTTCGCGCTGTTCGCGCGCGAACGCTATGCGCGCTCGCTGGGCTGCAAGCTGATGGCCCTGCTGTGCTCGCCGGTGCTGATCCTGCTGCTGCCGTTTTCGCGCAACTGGCCGATGCGCCTGCTGGCGCGGATTGCCCTGCTGGGCATGAGCGAGCGCACCTACCAGCGCAAGGCGGAAGCGTTCGCCGGCGTGCTGGTACGTCGCCCGCGCCAGTTCTGCCGCGACGGCGTGCGTGCGTTGCGGCAGCACCAGGCGGCCGGCGATCGGGTCATCGTGGTCACCGGCTGCGAGCACCATCTGGTCAGCAGCATGCTGAGCGAGCTGGGACTGACCGACATCGAGATCGTGGCCTCGCAGCTGCGTCCCAGCGCGATCGGCATGCGCCTGTTGCGCCACAACGTGGGCGCACGCAAGGTGAAGTCGCTGGCGCAATACGGCGTCAGCGCGTGGCAGCTGGCCTACAGCGATTCGCTGCAGGATGCGCCGATGCTGAAGCCGGCGGACGAAGCCGTGCTGGTCAACGGCACGCCGCGGTTGTGCAAGAAAGTGGAGAGGGCGCTGGGCCGCGCCGTGACCCGGGTGGCCTGGTACTGAACGACTGAATGCAGGAGCGACTTCAGTCGCGATGCTTCTGCTGATGCCCGAAGAAAGAGCATCGCGGCTGAAGCCGCTCCTACAATAAGCGCGCTCCGGTAGCCGTTCCGCGGGAGGGCCTCAGCGCGTACCGCGCACCACGATGGTCTTGCCGGACACGTCAATCATCCGCTGCTCTTCCAATTGCTTCAGTACGCGCCCCACCATCTCGCGCGAGCAGCCCACGATGCGGCTCACTTCCTGGCGCGAGATGCGGATCTGCGTGCCGTCGGGATGGGTCATGGCATCGGGCTCCTGGCACAAATCCAGCAGCGTGCGCGAGATGCGGTTGTTGACGTCCATGAATGCCATGCGGCTGACCTGGCGCGAGGTGCGCAGCAGCCGGTGGGTGAGTTGCGAGCCGATCGCGCAGAGGATCTTGGGGCATTCCTCGCGCAGCGGGCCTTCCATCAGCTGGAACAGCCGCTCGTAGCTGACCTCGGCCATCTCGCAGGGCGTGCGCGTGCGCACCACCGATTCGCGCGCCGCCTGTGCCACGAACAGCCCCATCTCGCCGATGAACTGGCCGCGGTTGATGTAGGCCAGGATCAGTTCACGACCTTGCTCATCCTCGGTGCAGACGGCCAGCGATCCCTCGACGACGTAGTACAGCGTATTGGCCGGATCGCCGGGACGGATGATCGCCGTCTTGCCCGGGTAGCGGCGGCGATGGCACAGCGCCAGGAAGCGCTCCATCGAGGCCGGATCGGGTGCGAAACCTAGTGGCGCCTGCGAGCTTTCGAAAGCTTGCTGAAGTTGATATTTGAGCTGGGCCAATTCAGTTTTCCCCTACTGGTAAATTCACGCATCTGTCGCGGTGCCGTTTCCGTCCCCTGCCGCCAGCTGAACATTATGGCAAACAAGAACGTCTTGCGGAGGTTCTGTTTTACTGCCGTTTGCCCCATACTTCGCGGTCTTTCGGCGGCGCTGAGCCTGTGCCCGCCGATTGCGAGGGTCGCGTCAGGTTTGAGCCTGCGCTTCAATACGATTCAGCGGGGACCCTTGTCGCTAACCCGCCTCTACAGCTGACCGAGCCTTTCGGTCATGGAGAGCCGCTTGTGAAACCACTCCCCCGCCTACGCCTGCAGGGTTTCAACAACCTGACCAAGGCGTTGAGCTTCAACATCTACGACATCTGCTACGCGGTGTCGGAGGAGCAGCGTGGCCGCTACATCGAGTATATCGATGAGCAGTACGATGCCGACCGCCTGACCCAGATCCTCACCGACGTGGCCGAGATCATCGGCGCCAACATCCTCAATATCGCACGCCAGGATTACGATCCGCAGGGCGCTTCGGTGACGATGCTGATTTCCGAAGAGCCGGTGGTGGAGAAGCTGGGCCGCGACTCGATCGCGGGCGCCGTCGTGGCGCACATGGACAAGAGCCACATCACTGTCCACACCTATCCGGAAACGCACCCGCACAACGGCATCGCCACCTTCCGCGCCGATATCGACGTGGCCACCTGCGGCGTGATTTCGCCGCTGAAGGCGCTGAACTACCTGATCGACAGCTTCGAGTCGGACATCGTGGTGTGCGACTACCGCGTGCGCGGCTTCACCCGCGACGTGAAGGGCAAGAAGCACTTCATCGACCACAAGATCAACTCGGTGCAGGACTACCTGGCCAAGCACATCCGCCAGAAATACGAGATGTTCGACGTCAACGTGTACCAGGAAAACATGTTCCACACGAAGATGCACATCAAGGACTTCGACCTGGACACCTACCTGTTCGAGTCGCACGCCGACGACCTGTCGTTCAAGGAGCGCCAGCGGATCGAGTCGCTGGTCAGCCGCGAGATCGAGGAACTGTTCCACGGCCGCAACCTGATGTGACGAAAAAACCCGCCGAAAGGCGGGTTTTTTCTGCGGCGTGGCGCGCTCGGCGCCAGGCCGGCTCAGTGCGAATCGCGCGGCACCTCGCTGCCGCTGCCGCCGACCAGGATGTCCAGGTCGGCACCGAGGTTGGCCTGCTGCACGTGGTCCACGTAGAGCTTGTACCAGCCGCGTTTCGGCACCTCGGGTGCTTTCCACAGCGCGCGCCGCCGTGCCAGTTCCTCGTCGGTCACATCCAGGTGGATGCGCCGCGCGGCCACGTCGAGCTCGATCATGTCGCCGTTCTGCACCAGCGCCAGCGGACCGCCGGCGGCGGCCTCGGGCGAGGTGTGCAGCACCACGGTGCCGTAGGCGGTGCCGCTCATGCGGCCGTCGGAGATGCGCACCATGTCGGTGATGCCACGCTTGAGCAGCTTGGGCGGCAGCGGCATGTTGCCCACTTCGGCCATGCCGGGGTAGCCGCGCGGGCCGCAGTTCTTCAGCACCATCACGCAGTGCTCGTCGATGTCCAGTGCGTCATCGTCGATGCGCGCATTCAGGTCCTCGATGTTCTCGAACACCACGGCGCGGCCGCGATGCTGCAGCAGGTGCGTGGACGCCGCCGAGGGTTTGATCACCGCGCCATCCGGCGCCAGGTTTCCACGCAGCACGGCGATGCCGGCATCGGGCTTGAACGGTTCGCTGGCGGTCGTGATGACGTCGCGATTCCAGCACGGCGCCGACGCCACGTTTTCGCCCAATGTCTTGCCATTTACGGTCAGCGCATCCAGGTGCAGGTGAGGAGCCATTTCGCGCAGTACGGCAGGCAGGCCGCCGGCGTAGTAGTAGTCCTCCATCAGGTGTTCGCCGGAGGGCTGCAGGTTGACCAGGCACGGGAGCTTCGAGCCAAGGTCATCCCAGTCCTTTAGATTGAGTTCCACGCCGATGCGTCCAGCCATGGCCAGCAGGTGGATGACCGCATTGGTCGATCCACCGATGGCCGCGTTGGCGACAATGGCATTCTCGAAGGCGTTGCGCGTCATGATCTTCGACATGCGCATGTCTTCGTGCACCATCTGCACGATGCGCCGCCCGCTGAGTTGCGCCAGCCGGTAGCGGCGCGAATCCACGGCGGGAATGGCGGCATTCTCGGGCAGCGACATGCCCAGGGCCTCGACCATGTTGGCCATGGTGGAGGCGGTGCCCATGGTCATGCAGGTGCCGCCCTTGGAGCGGTGCATGCAGGACTCGGCCTCGACGAAATCCTCCTGCTCCATTTCGCCGGCGCGAACCATTTCCGACATTTTCCACACGCCGGTACCCGAGCCGATCTTCTGCCCGCGCCAGCGGCCGGTGAGCATGGGGCCGCCGGACACGCCGATGGTCGGCAGGTCGCAGCTGGCCGCGCCCATCATCAGCGACGGCGTGGTCTTGTCGCAGCCCATCAACAGCACCACGCCATCGATCGGATTGGCGCGGATGGATTCCTCGACATCCATGCTGGCCAGGTTGCGGAACAGCATCGCGGTGGGGCGCATCTGGGTCTCGCCCAGCGACATCACCGGGAATTCGAGCGGGAAGCCGCCCGCCTCGTAGACACCGCGCTTGACGTACTCGGCCAGCTCGCGGAAATGCCCGTTGCACGGCGTCAGTTCCGACCAGGTGTTGCAGATGCCGATCACCGGCCGGCCATCGAAAAGATCGCTGGGATAGCCCTGGTTTTTCAGCCAGCTTCGGTAGAGGAAGCCACTCTTGCCTTCGTGGCCGAACCAGGATTGGCTGCGTCTTTTCGTGTCTTTGGGAGAAGTCATGGGTTAGCGATGTCCTTTGCTGGGGGATCCGTGGATCCGCTGGCGCGCCTGTGAAAACTGGCTTTACAGGCGGCAGACTACAGGGCATATTGATACAAATAAAATAATATTTATAGCGTTATTGATACACGTAAACGTATCGAAAGAACGGTGGAGATCGTTACCCATGCAGGCATCATCCGCTCGGCAACAGGGCAGTGGCGCGGCCCTTGGCGACACGCTTTATCCGGACCTGCGCTCGCGGCGGGTGTTCATCACCGGTGGCGGCAGCGGCATCGGTGAAGCGCTGGTGGAAGCGTTCGTGCGCCAGGGTGCGCAGGTGGCGTTCGTCGACATCAATGCCGCGGTGAGCGAGGCCCTGGTCGAGCGGTTGCGCGCGCAGGGTCTCGGCCCCGCGCCGTGGTGGCGCCGTTGCGATGTCACCGATGTGCCGTCGCTGCAGCAGGCGATCGCCGACGCGGCGCAGGCGCTGGGCACGTTCGATGTGCTGGTGAACAACGTGGGCAGCGACGATCGCCACGCGCTTGAGGATGTCACGCCCGATTATTGGGACCAGCGCATCGGCGTCAACCAGCGCGCGGCATTTTTTGCGATCCAGTCGGTGGTGCCGGGCATGCGTGAGCAGGGGCGCGGCTCCATCATCAACCTGGGTTCGACCGGCTGGCAGACCAAGAACGCGGGCTACCCCTGCTATGCCACCGCCAAGTCGTCGATGAACGGCATGATGCGCGGCATGGCCAAGGCGCTGGGCGAGCATCGCATCCGAATCAACGTGCTCAGCCCGGGCTGGGTGATGACGGAGCGCCAGATCACGCAGTGGCTGGATGCCGAGAGCGAGAAGGAGCTGATGAAAAACCAGTGCCTTCCCGACAAGGTGATGCCCGAGGACATCGCGGCGATGGCGCTGTTTCTCGCCTCGGACGCGTCGCGCGCCTGCACCGCGCAGGAGTTCGTGGTCGACGCCGGCTGGACCTGACCGGCCACGTCCGTCAGTCGAGCCGTGGCAACCCGTAGACGTCGCTGGCGGCCTGCTTCAGCGCGGTCAGCATGCATCGGGCCGCCGGTGACAGCAGCCAGTCCTTGCGCGTGATGATGCCGAAGTCGTCCATCTTGCAGGCCAGCTCCACCGGCACCTGCGCTATGACGCCGTGCGCCACGTAGTACTCGGCCGCATCGGTGGGGATCACGCTGATGTAATCCGTGCGCCGCAACATGTTGAGCACGAACACCAGCGCCGTCGATTCGATCAGCCGCTCGGGCAGGGCCAGCCCGGTATTGTGAAACAGCAGCTCGAACCGGTGCCGCAGCACGCTGCCCGGAGGCGGCACGATCCAGCCGTATCGCGCCATGTCGGCCAGGGAGGGTTTTTTCAGGGCCAGGATCGGGTGGTCGGGGCTGACGATGGCGCAGATCTGTTCCTCGGCCAGCGCCTGGTAGTGCAGCTGGCTCTTGTCGTGCCGGGCAAAGAGCCGGGCCACGAGGATGTCCAGCTTGCGTTGCGCCAGGCGCTCCATCAGCACGTCGCTGCTCTCCACCAGCATCGAGACGCGCAGCAGGGGGCGCTCCTGCAAGGCACGCTTGATGGCTTCTGGAATCAGCGTGACCGCCGGCCCCTGGATGGCGCCCACGCGCACGGTGCCGGCGTAGCCTTCCTTCAGCGATTCGATCTCGTCGCCGGCTTCGCCGAGGCTGGCCAGCGCGATGCGCGCATGGCGGATCATCACCTCGCCGTACAAGGTGGCGCGCATGCCGCGCGGCATGCGTTCGAACAGCGGCACCTCCATCAGGTCCTCGAGGTCCTTGAGCAGTTTCGATGCCGCCGGTTGCGACACGTCCAGCGACTCCGCCGCGCGGTGGATATTGCCCTGCTCATCGATGGCGACCAGCAGCAGCAACTGCCGCGTCTTCAGTCGCGCGCGCAGAAACCACGGTTTTTCCTGGGACACAGCGGGCACTCCTGCGCGAAAAACAACATACGCGTTTAGGTATCACTTGACCTAAAAGCCATATTTGTTGTGTATACATGGCCCCGGCAGAATGGGCAATGATCCGGGACAGCCAGGCTTGGCTTGCTCCCGCTGCCCGACCTTGGCCGGGCGCATTCCCCAGCTGTCAGGACGTTTGTATGCGATTGATCCAGTTCGTCGACGATGCCCGGACGCCCCGGGTGGGCGAGGTCGATGCCAGTGGCGCCACCGTGAAGGCGTTGGCCGGTGCGCAGACCTTGTACGCCCTGGCGCAGGAGGCGCTGGCTTCGGGCCAGTCACTCGCCGCGCTGATCGGCGCGCGGCCGCGCGACGAGTCGTTCGACTACGCCACCTTGCTCGCCAATGGCCGCGTGCTGCCACCGCTGCAGCACCCGGACCCGGCGCATTGCCTGGTGACCGGCACCGGTCTGACCCATACCGGCAGCGCCGCCACCCGCGACGCGATGCATCAGCAGGAAGCCAAGCCGAAGGTCGAAGAGGAAACGCTGACCGATTCGATGCGTATCTTCCGCTGGGGCCTGGAAGGCGGCCGCCCGACCGACGGTCGCCCCGGCGTGCAGCCGGAATGGTTCTACAAGGGCAATGGCCACATCGTGGTGGGCACGGGCGCGGCGCTGTCGTCGCCCGGCTTCGCGCTGGACGGGGGGGAGGAGCCGGAGCTGGTCGGCATCTACCTCATCGACGACGCGGGTACGCCGCGGCGCCTGGGCTTCGCGCTGGGCAACGAATTTTCCGACCACGTGACCGAGCGTCAGAATTATCTCTATCTGGCCCACTCGAAATTGCGCCAGTGCGCCGTGGGGCCGGAATTGTGGACCGGCGAACTGCCGGACGACCTGCGCGGGCAGAGCCGCATCCGCCGCCAGGGCAAGGTGATCTGGGAAAAGCCCTTCGTCACCGGCGAGTCGAACATGTGCCATACGCTCGACAACCTTGAATACCATCACTTCAAGTACGCCGCCCACCGCCGCCCGGGCGACGTCCATCTGCACTTCATGGGCACGGCGACGCTGAGCTTCGCCGACGGCATCCGGGTGGAGCCGGGCGACGAGTTCGAGATCGACCTGCCGGCGATGGGCGCGCCACTGCGCAATACGTTGCAGGTCGTCGAGGACGACTTTTCGATCGGTGGCGTGCAGCCACTGTAGGCTGTGACGACAGCCACGACGAAGACATGCCGGCGCCTCATGGCCGGCAAGGGATCGAGAGACGGCGCAAGGGACACGGACGGTACGCGGCGGAGTTCTACACGGCGGTGAAGGCGGCCTGCATGGCGACCTGATACCGCAGATCGGAGTTGCGTGTGCATCCCGCGGGGAGCGGGGCGGCACCTGTATCGACAGCACCACATAACCGGTTTCGAAGGGGGAAGAGCATGTATCAGTCCGACAGTGAGGCAACCGCCGTGACGCCTCTCGATGTACCCAAGGGGCAGCACAGGAAGCCCCTGCCCATCATCTACATCGTGGGGCCCATCGCCGCCCTTGCCGGCTTGCTGTTCGGCATGGACATCGGCGTGATCTCGGGCGCGTTGCCGCTGATCGCCGAAGCGTTCCACGCCTCCGACCTGGTCCAGGAAATGATCGTCGCCGCGATGATGGCCGGCGCGGCGGTGGGCGCGATCGGCGGCGGCTGGCTGTCGCACCGTTTCGGTCGCCGGGTGACCTTGCTGATCAGCGGCGTGATCTTCGTGGTGGGCGCGGTCGGTTGCGCCGTGGCGATGTCGTCGACCACGCTGATCGTCATGCGCGGCCTGCTGGGTATCGCGGTGGGCATCTCGTCCTACATCGCGCCGATCTACCTGTCGGAGATGTCGCCTGAACGCAATCGCGGCGCGCTGATCGCCGGTTACCAGTTGTCGATCATGATCGGCATCCTGCTCGCCTACCTGATCGGTGCGGGGCTCAGCTATTCCGGCAACTGGCGCCTGATGCTGGGGTCGATGGCACCGTTCGCGGCCATCCTTGTGATCACGATGTTCTTCCTGCCGACCAGCCCGCGCTGGTTGATGTCCAAGAAGCGGGATGACGAGGCGCGCGCCGTCTTGCTGAAACTGAGGGAAAACGACCTCAGCGTCGCCGAGGCGGAAATGGCGGCCATCAGCGTGAGCCTGCAGGTGGAGGGTAACGGCTTCAAATTGTTCCGCACGAATCCGAATTTCCGCCGCTCCACCTTCCTGGGCATGCTGCTGCAGTTCATGCAGCAATTCACCGGCGCCAACGTGATCCTGTATTACGCGCCGAAGATCCTGGGCCTGGCCGGTATCGCCACCGGGGCCAATCGCATGTGGGGCACGGTCGCCATCGGCGCGCTGATGGTGCTGGCCACCTTCATCGCCATCAACCAGGTCGATCGCCTGGGCCGCAAGCCGCTGCTGTACATCGGCTACTCCGTGATGGGGCTGTGCATGCTGGGCATGGCGGCACTGTTCCATGTGGGGCTGGGGTCCGGATATTCCGCCGCCATTGCCATCGCGCTGCTGGTCGCGTTCGTGATCGCCTACGCGATGTCCGCCGCGCCGGTGGTGTGGATCCTGTGCTCGGAGATCCAGCCGCTGAACGGTCGTGACTTCGGCGTGTCCTGCTCGACGGTGACCAACTGGGTGAGCAACTTCGTCGTCGGCGCCACCTTCCTGTCGCTGCTGACGGCGCTGGGTACCGGGCCCACGTTCGCCCTCTATGCGGTGCTCAACTTCCTGTTCATCGGCCTGGTCTGGCGACTGTTGCCGGAGACCAAGGGCGTGACCCTGGAGAACATCGAACGCAAGCTGATGTCCGGTGTACGCCTGCGCGATATCGGCATCTGACGGCGTGCGCCTCGCGGCCGGCTGGTTCGCGAGGCGCGCACGATGCCGTTCCATTCCACTGCGAGGAGCCTGTCCGTGAAGAACCCCCATCGCCACCTGATGTTGAGCCTCGCCTGCGCGCTGTTGCTGCCGAGTGCCGCGCTGGCCACGACCGCCACGCGTTCCAGTTTTGGCTCGATGCCCGACGGCAGCAAGGTCGAGGCGGTCAAGTTGCAGAACGGGCACGGCACCAGCGTCACGGTGATCGCGTACGGCGCGCGGGTGCAGTCGCTCATCACGCCCGACCGCAACGGGAAGCTGGCGGATGTGGCGCTGGGCTACAACACGATGGACGGCTATCTGTCCAAACGCCAGTTCTTCGGCGCCACCGTCGGCCGCTTCGCCAACCGCATCGACAAGGGCCAGTTCACGCTTGACGGCGTGCACCACCAGCTCACCCTCAACGACGGCCCCAACTCCCTGCATGGGGGTACCGGCGGTCTCGACACGCGGCTGTGGAAAGTCACTTCCGTGAAGCAGGGCCCGACGGCCAGCGTCACGCTGAGCGACGTCAGCCCCGACGGCGACCAGGGTTATCCCGGCCGCCTGTCCCTCACGGTCACGTACTCGCTGGATGAAGACAATCAGCTGACCATCGATCACCGCGCCACCACGGACAAGACGACCATCGTCAACCTGTCCAACCACACCTACTGGAACCTCAACGGCGAGGGCTCGGGCACGGCGATGGATCAACGGCTGATGATCCCGGCCGACGAAATCACGCCGGTGGACGACACCCTGATCCCGACCGGCGCTTTCCTTGCGGTGGCCGGCACGCCCTACGATTTCCGCCAGGCCAAGGCGATCGGCAAGGACGTCCGCGATGGCCATTCACACCAGTTGATGACCGGCAAGGGTTACGACATGAACTGGGTGATCAGCCACGCGAAGAGCGCCCAGCCGCGACTGGTGGCGCAGGTGGAATCGCCCGACAGCGGTCGCGTGCTGCGTCTGTATTCGGATCAGCCTGGCCTGCAGTTCTATTCCGGCAATTTCCTCGACGGCACCACGGTGGGCAAATCCGGGCACACGTATCGCCAGGGCGACGCGTTCGTGCTGGAGCCGCAGCTGTTCCCGGACACGCCCAACCATCCGGAGTTCGGCTCGGCCGTGTTGAAGCCGGGACAGGTGTATGAAAACCGCATGGTCTATCGCTTCTCGACCGACAAGGGCGGCAAGTGATCCGCACTGTCCGCACGTTGTGATCAAAAACCCCGCGAAAGCGGGGTTTTTTTGTGTCAGCCGTTCGCCTTGATGAAATCGATGAAGGCGCGCAGCGGTGCCGGCACCAGCCGCCGTCCGGGGTAATAAAGAAAGGGTCCGGGGAAGGACAGCCACCACGGCTCCAGCACCGCTTCCAGCGCGCCGCTGTCCAGCTGCGGGCGGATCCAGTCCTCGAACATCGCCACGATGCCGCAGCCGGCGACCGCTGCGTCGACGGCCAGGTCGGAGGCGCCGCCCATGCGCACCACCAGCGGCCCGGTCGGTTCCACCAGTACGGTTTCGCCGTCCCTCTCGAACTCCCAGGCGGGCATGTTGCCGCTGGCGAAGCGGCCGCGCAGGCAGGCGTGGGCGAGCAGGTCGCGCGGATGCTGCGGGCGGCCGTGAAGGTCCAGGTAGGCCGGCGACGCGGCCGTGGCGAAGCGCTGCACGCGGGGCCCGATCGGTACCGCGATCATGTCCTGCTCCAGCCGTTCGTCGTAGCGGATGCCCGCATCGCAGCCGGCGGCCAGCACGTCGACGAAGCTTTCGTCGGTGAGCACTTCCAGACGGATCTCGGGATAGGCCGCCAGGAACGGCGGCACGATGGCGGGCAACACCAGCCGCGAGGCGCTCATCGGTACGTTGAGCCGCAAGGTGCCCGCGGGGCGCTCGCGAAAGCGGTTGACCACGTCCAGCGCGCCTTCCACCTCGGCCAGGGCCGGGCGCAGCCGTTCCAGCAAGCCCATGCCGGCTTCGGTTGGCGCCACGCTGCGTGTGGTGCGATGGAGCAGGCGTACGCCGAGCTGCGTTTCGAGCCGGCGCACCGCCTCGCTGAGCATGGATGCGCTGCCGCCGCTGAGGCGCGCGCCTTCACGGAAACCGCCGGCGGTCGCCACGGTCACGAATGCGTTCAGATCGGCCAGGTTGGGTTTCATCGCTTTCTCCACCGCAGCTCCATTGTGCGGGAAACGGTACAAGTCGTGCGGATTGTTACCGCTTATCGCGCTATCCGGCAGGTTCTACGCTTGGATTCCCCCCGACAGGAGATTGACCATGTCCCACATCACGAAGTCCGGCACCTTCCAGCTCGGCGACCGTCGCGTCCATCGGCTGGGTTACGGCGCGATGCAGTTGGCCGGCCCCGGCGTGTTCGGCCCGCCACGGGACCACAACGCCGCGCTGGCGGTGCTGCGTGCCGCGGTCGAAAGCGGTGTCGACCATATCGACACCAGCGATTTCTACGGCCCGCACGTCACCAACCGACTGATCCGCGACGCCCTGCATCCGTATCGGGACGATCTGGTCATCGTTACCAAGATCGGCGCGCGGCGCGATGACAAGGGCGGCTGGTTGCCCGCGTTTTCACGCGAGGAGCTGACGGTCGCCGTGCACGACAACCTGCGCAACCTGGGCCTGGAGGCGCTCGACGTGGTCAACCTGCGCATCATGTTCGACACGCATGGGCCGGCCGAAGGCTCGATCGCGGAGCCGCTCTCGGTGCTCGCCGACCTGCAACGGCAGGGCCTGGTACGCCATGTCGGCCTGAGCAACGTCACGCCCACGCAAATCGCGGAAGGGCGCGGCATCTGCAACATCGCCTGCGTGCAGAACCAGTACAACCTCGCGCATCGTGACGACGATGGTTTGATCGATGAGTTGGCCCGCGACGACATCGCCTACGTGCCATTTTTCCCGTTGGGCGGTTTCAGTCCGCTGCAATCGTCGACCCTGTCCGACGTGGCCGCGCGCCTCGGTGCCACACCGATGCAGGTGGCGCTGGCCTGGTTGCTGCAGCGCTCGCCCAACATCCTGCTGATCCCCGGTACGTCGTCGGTCGATCATTTGCACGAGAACCTGGCGGCGGCCGATCTGGTGTTGTCGGACGAGGTGCGGCGTGAACTGGACAGCGTGGCGAGCGCTGGCTGACGCGGGTACGGACAGGCGGCGGATGCCTTCACGCCTGCCGCCCTAGGCTTTGGCCATGCGCGCGTGGCTGCTCCTGCTACTTCTCGGTTCGCTCGTCGCCCTGGTCTGGGTTCGCGGCTGGCGTCCGCCGGATCGCTACAACCCCTGGGCGCCGCTGGATCTGCGCGCTGAACCGGACCGTTTCCTGCGTTACAAGATGCGCCGCCTCGCGGCCGATCCAGCGCGTTGCCTGGCGGCGTTGCGCCAGGCGGACGTGCGGTTTGCGCTGGTGCCCGATCGCACGGGTCCAGGCGGTTGCGGCTGGCATGATGCGGTGCGCTTGCGCGGTACCGGCGTGGCCACGCTGTCCAGCCCGGCGGTGATGTCGTGCCCGTTGGCCGCCACGCTGGTGCTGTTCGACCGCGATGCGTTGCAGCCGGCGGCGCACGCGTCGTTTCATCAGCCGGTGGTGCGCATCGACCACGTGGGCAGTTATGCCTGCCGCAATGTCTATCACCGCAACGATGCGCCGCTCAGCCGGCATGCCCGCGCGCAGGCCATCGATATCACCGGGTTTCGGCTGGCCGATGGCCGGCGTGTCGAGGTCGGCAAAGGCTGGAGCGATTCAGGGCAAGCGGGCCGGTTTCTTCGCCAGGTGCATGGTCGCGGCTGCGCGGTCGCCGGCATGCTGTTGGGGCCGGATTACAACGCCGCCCACCGCACGCATTTCCACATCGAGGCCACGGGCTGGGGCTATTGCCCAGGAGGCGGCTCGGGTCAGATGCGGTAAGCCACGGTTTTCATCACCATCGAGCTGGCGTGCATCAGTTGCGGCAGCGGAAATGGGAGGGCGATGCCGCCGCGTTGCTGCGCGGCATCGGCATGACGGATTTCGTCGGCCTGCATCCGGGTCAGCACGGCGCGCGAGCGTTCGTCCGCGGCAGGCAGTTTTTCCAGATGCTCGGCCAGGTGCGCTTCCACCTGGTGTTCGGTTTCCACCACGAAGCCCAGGCTGACCGGGTCGCCGACCAGAGCCGCCGCCGCGCCGATCGCGTAGCTGCCCGCATACCACAGCGGATTGAGCAGGCTGGGGCGGCTGTCCAGTTGTTGCAGGCGCTGCGCGCACCAGGCCAGGTGGTCGGTTTCCTCCGCGGCTGCGTGCAATAGATGGGCGCGGTTGTCGGCGTCGCGGGCCAGCGCGGCCTGGCCGAAATACAGCGCCTGCGCGCAGACCTCACCGGTGTGGTTGACGCGCATCAGCCCGGCGGCGTGGCGGCGCTCGGCATCGTCGAGATCCGCTTCGGCAATGCCGCTGGCCGGCGACGGGCGCTCGGCCATGGGCATGCCGGCGATCGCTTCCAGCGCGCGCTCGCAGCGGTCAAGCAGGCGATCGAAGGGGCTCAGGGTGCGGATGTTCATGGGGTTGCCTGTGCAGGGTATCGGTGGCGAGATGGCCAGTATCGAGCTGTTGCGCCAGCAGGGTCAGCGGATGTTGCGTCGGCCACTGCCCGTCGGCTCCGGCGGCCAGGTGCAGGCGGCAACCGATATTGGATGACAGCAAAGCCTGTGGCTCCAGCAAGGCGACTTGCTCCAGCGTGTCGTCGCGCAACTCGGCGGCGCGGGTGGGGAACTCCAGCATGTGGCTACCGGCCGCGCCGCAGCAATACGGCGGGCGTGGCAGCGGCTGCACGTCGAGCAGCGGAACGCGCCGTAGCAACGACAGCATCGCCGACTCGCTGCGCGCCACGTTGACCTGCGTGCATGGCAGGTGCACCGCGATCCGCCGTGCCAGCGGGCGAAACCGCAGCGTGTTGGCGCGCGTAGCCAGCAGCTCGAAGGGGTCGGTCACCGCCACGCCGGGCAAGGCGCGACGCAAGCTGCCGAGGCAGCCGGGTGTCACCGAAACCAACCCGCTGGCGCCGCTGGATTGCCATGCCTCGCGCACGCGCTGCGCCGCCTTTTCCGCGGCTTGCGCCTCACCGCCATGCAGATCCATCGCACCACAGCAGAACGCCGGCAGCACGCTCACCTGGAAGCCGGCCGCACGCAACAGGACTACGGCGGCGGCCTGCGCCTCGGCGTCCTCGACGCTGGCCACGCAGCCGGGGAACAGCGCCAGCGTCGGCGTTCCCGAACGGGTTTCGTCGATTTCCGTATCGATCGGTGCGGCGACCGCGCCGGTCGGCAAGGTGAGCAAGGCGGCGCGCGTGGTCGAATCGCGCGGCAGGCGTCGCGCCAGCCAGCCTTTCCAGCGATCCATCGCCAGCGCGTGGCCGAGGCGACGCAGCGCGCGCATCCATGCCGGGCGCTGCAGCAGCTTCAGCAACCAGCGCGGCCGCCGCGTGGAAGGGCCCAGCAGGGCGCGGGTTTCGATCAGCAACTCGTCATATTGCACGTGGGCCGGACACACCTTTTCGCAATCGAGGCAGCCCAGGCAGTGATCCAGGTGCAGGCGCAACGCCGCCGTGGGCTCGACCTCGCCACGCGCCAGCGCGGCGGCGATGGCAATGCGGCCACGCGGCGATTCGGCCTCGTTGCGGTCCATCTGGTAGGTGGGGCAAACCGGCAGGCAAAGGCCGCACTGCACGCACTGGTCGGCCAGTTCGACGATGCGCCTGGCCGAACCGGGAGTGGGGGACTTTTCAAGCGGCATGCCCATCATGCTATCATTGCCAGCTCACAGCCCGCCGGTCGGTGGGCTTGCGCCACGAGTGATGGCTCCGCTATCATCTCGCGCCTTTGATCCACCGATGACGCGTACCGCCTCCATGGCGGCATACCAGGTATTTGAAATGAAAACGTTTAGCGCCAATGCAGACAACGTCAAGCGCGACTGGTTCGTGGTTGATGCCGCGGGCAAGACGCTCGGTCGCCTGTCGACTGAAATCGCTCGTCGTCTGCGCGGCAAGCACAAGCCGGAATACACCCCGCATTGCGACACCGGCGATTATATCGTGGTGATCAACGCGCAGCAGGTGCACGTCACCGGTGCCAAGCTGGACGACAAGAAGTACCACCGCTTCACCGGTTACGTCGGCAACCTGAAGACCACCAGCCTGAAAGACCTGCTGGCGACCTACCCGGAGCGCGTGATCGAGATCGCCGTCAAGGGCATGCTGCCGAAGAACCCGCTGGGCCGCGAGATGTACCGCAAGCTCAAGGTCTATGGCGGCGCCGAGCATCCGCATACCGCACAGCAGCCGCAGGCGCTGGAAATTTAAGGAATCGACATGGCAATCCAGCAGAATTACGGCACCGGCCGCCGCAAGACCTCCGCCGCCCGCGTGTTCCTGCGCAAGGGCAAGGGCGACATCGTCGTCAACGGCAAGGCGCTTGAGCAGTTCTTCGGTCGCGAAACCTCGTGCATGATCGTGCGCCAGCCGCTCGAACTGACCGAGAACACCGGCAAGTTCGACATCACGGTCACCGTTGCTGGTGGCGGCATCACCGGCCAGGCCGGCGCGATCCGCCTGGGCATCGCCCGTGCACTGATCGAGTACGATGAAGCCTTGAAGTCGCCGCTGCGCAAAGCCGGTTTCGTGACCCGCGATGCCCGCGAAGTGGAACGCAAGAAGGTCGGCCTGCACAAAGCCCGCCGCGCCACCCAGTTCTCGAAGCGCTAAGCCGAAAGGCCCACGCTTCACGGTCCGGTGCCACCAGTCAGAGCCCACCGAACCGCGTGTTATTGGGAGATCGTCTAACGGTAGGACAACAGCCTCTGACGCTGTCTATCTAGGTTCGAATCCTAGTCTCCCAGCCAAAACAAAAAGCCCCGCCCATGGCGGGGCTTTTTGTTTTGACTGGGACACAGGAGGCAAACCACGTTCGACAATTTTGTCTGGAACTTGTTGGACAGCCGCAGGCTGGCCCCGCGAAGCGGGGTTTGGCCCATGGATGGGCCAAACAATCCTAGTCTCCCAGCCAAACCGGGACTCCGTTCGTGGCGGTCTTTTTGCTTTGACTGGGACACAGAGACGAACCACCTCCTTCGGCACGTCTCGTACCTCGCCCTTCAGCCCATCGGCTGCGCCGATGTTCGCTTCGGCATCCTGCCTTCGCTGTAGACAATTTTGTCTGAACTTGTTGGACAGCCGCAGGCCGCGCAGCGCGGCCTGGCCCATGGATGGGCCAAACAATCCCAGGCCTCGCCACGCAAACCAGCGTCCCGTTCCATGGCGGCTTTTGATCCAGCGGGAAACGAACCGCGTAACTCGACATTTCCCGCACTGCGCCCCTCATGGACTCGCAATCCGCGTCCACATCCAAGCCATTTTTCCCCACGAAACCCAGCCCAAGACCCCACTCCACCTTTGCTCCCCTTCCGTAACAAAGTAACATTCACTCCTTTGCCTCGCCGAAAACCATGACCAACCCAGATACAAGCAAGCCACCGGGTCAAGCCGATGTACGTACTGTTGGCAGCACCGACGCACTGCCGGTGGCGCCGGCGCTGGGTTTGTCGCTGGATGCGGCGCAGATGCCGCGCAAGTCCACCCTGGTCACGCACCGCATCCTGTTGATCAGCGTGCTCGCCATCGCACTCGGTGCCCTGGCGGCCTGGGCGGCGCAGCTGCTGATGTTCATGATCAACGTGATTACCGATGTGGCGTTTTACGGGCGCGTGTCCGACGTGATCGGCCCCACGGCGCGCGAGGGCTCGTTCGTGCTGTCGCCGGCAGGCAACCAGTTGGGCGCCTGGGTGATCCTGATTCCGGCGATCGGCGGCTTGCTGGCGGGCATCATGGCGCGCTGGGGCTCGCGCGCGATCCAGGGCCATGGCATTCCCGAGGCGATGGAGCAGATCCTCACCAATGAGTCGAACATTCCCGCGCGGATGACCTGGTTGAAGCCGGTGTCGTCGGCGTTCGCGATCGGCACGGGTGGCCCGTTCGGCGCGGAGGGCCCGATCATTTCCACCGGCGGTGCGCTGGGTTCGCTGCTGGGTCAGCTGCTGCATGTGACCGCCAACGAGCGCAAGGTGCTACTGGCCGCGGGTGCGGCCGCAGGTATGGCGGCGGTGTTCGGCGCGCCGGTGGCGTCGCTGGTGCTGGCGGTCGAACTGCTGTTGTTCGAGCTGCGTCCGCGTTCGCTGATCCCGGTGGCGCTGGCCACGGTCACCGCGGTCGGCATCCGCTACGCCACCTACGGTGCCGCTCCGGTGTTCCCGATGCCGAACGTGGCCGAGCCAGGCGGCATGGCGCTGATCAGCTTCGTGCTGATCGGTGCCGTGGTGGGTTTTGCCTCCGTATGGGTTACCAAAGCCGTCTACGGGGTCGAGGATCTGTTCGCCAAGCTGCCCATCCACTGGATGTGGTGGCCGGCGATCGGCGCGCTGATCGCTGGTTTCATCGGCTGGATCGAGCCGCGCACGCTCGGCGTGGGTTACGACAACATCGATGCGCTGGTGCAGGGGCATTTCGGCCTTACCGTGCTGCTCAGCTTCGGCGCGTTGAAATTCATCTCGTGGGTGATCGCGCTGGGCAGCGGTACGTCGGGCGGCACGCTGGCGCCGTTGTTCATGATCGGCGGCTCGCTCGGCGCCGTGGTCGGCATCGGCATCAATCACTGGTTGCCCGGGATCCATGTGAACATGGGCATCGCCGCGCTGGTGGGCATGGCGGCGATCTTCGCCGGCTCGTCGCGGGCGCTGCTGACCGCCGTGGTGTTCGCGTTCGAAACCACGCGCCAGCCCGCGGCGCTGCTGCCGCTGCTGGGCGGCTGCACGGCGGCGTACCTGATTTCGGCGGTGATGATGCGCAACACCATCATGACCGAGAAGATCGCCCGTCGCGGCGTGCGCGTGCCGTCGGAATACGCGGCCGATTACCTGGACCAGGTGACGGTCGGCACGGCCTGCGCCCGCGACGTGTTCTCCCTGCGCGCGGACCAGACCCTGGCCGAAGTGCGCCGCTGGCTGAGCGAGGGTGCGCCCGAGGCGCAGCACCAGGGTTTCCCGGTGGTGGATGCCAGCGGCAAGGTGTGTGGCGTGCTCACGCGTCGCTCGCTGCTCGACCCGCAATGGCACTACACGTTGACCGTGGGCGAGCTGGTCACGCGCCCGCCGGTGATGGTGAAAGAGAGCCATTCCCTGCGCGAAGCCGCCGACCACATGGTGGCCGAGCAGGTGGGTCGGCTGATCGTGGTGAGCCAGACGGCACCGCATCGGTTGGTGGGCATCCTCACCCGCGGCGACATCCTGTCCGCGCACGCGCGGCGGCTGCGCGAGGCGCGCCTGAAGGATCGCCACATCAAGCTCGGCAAACATCGCCACCCGGCGTCGCCGGCCTGAGCGCGGCCACCGGCGTGCCAACGCGCGCCGGTGGTGACGGGTTGGCGTCGCCTCAGATTTCCCGGTCGCCCACCAGCACCACGTCCGCCGGACGTCGTGCGAACAGCCCCACGGTAACCACGCCGGCCAGCTGGTTGAGCTTGCCCTCCAGCTCGACCGGGTCGGTGATGCGCCAGCCGTGCACGTCGATGATCCAGTTGCCGTTGTCCGTGACCACGCCGTCGCGCCACACCGGCTGGCCGTCCAGCTTCACGATCTCGCGGCCGACCAGGCTGCGCGCCATCGGGATCACCTCGATCGGCAGCGGGAACCGGCCCAGCAGGTCCACCTGCTTGCTGGAATCGATGATGCAGACGAACTTCTGCGCCGCCGCCGCGACGATCTTCTCGCGCGTCAACGCGGCCCCGCCACCCTTGATCAACCGCTTGTGCGGGTCGCATTCGTCGGCACCGTCAACGTACAGCGACAATGGGCCGGCGGCGTTGAGGTCGAGCACGGGGATGCCCAGCTTCTTCAGGTGCGCGGTGGATTGTTCCGAGCTGGAAACGGCGCCCTGGATGCGGTCGCGCAGATCGGCCAGCGCGTCGATGAAAAATGCCACGGTGGAGCCGGTGCCCACGCCCACGATGGCGCCATCCTCCACGTAACGAATGGCGGCCTCACCGGCCTGGCGCTTCTCGTTGGCGTTGCTCATGGGCATGTCGTCTCGGCGAAAACCCCATTATGACGACGGTCCGGCGGCGCGGCGAGCTTCGCTGCACCCGCGGGCCTTTCATTCCATCGCGAGGATGTATTTCCAGTCGGCGGCATCGACCGGCATCACCGACAGCCGGTTGCCCTTGCGCACCAGCGGCATGCCTTCCAGCGCCGGATCGTTCTTGAGCTCGTCCAGACTGATCGTGCGCTTCAACTTCTTCACGAACTTCACCTCGACCAGCATCCAGCGCGGCTTGTCGCGGGTGCTGGCGGGGTCGAAATAGTGGCTTTTCGGGTCGAACTGGCTGGGGTCGGGGTAGGCGTCGGTGGCTACCTCGGCGATGCCCACGATGCCGGGTACGGCGCAGTTGGAGTGGTAGAAGAACACGCGGTCGCCCGGGCGCATGCCGTCGCGCATGAAGTTGCGCGCCTGGTAGTTGCGCACGCCGTCCCAGGCTTCCTGTTTCTTGCGTTTCAGATCGTCGATGGAGAACGCATCGGGCTCGGATTTCATCAACCAGTAGTTCATGCGCTCACCTTGCTGTCGGGTTCGCCATTGCAGTCGATCAACTCGCGCTCGGTGGCGATGAAATCCAGTGCCACGTCCCACGGTTCGGCGTCGATCGCGTCCAGTTCCTGGAACGCGTAGCCGATGCCGACCAGCAACGGCTCGGTGGGGCGGACCTGATCCTTGAGGAAGGCGAAGCTGCGGTCGTAGTAGCCACCGCCATAGCCGAGCCGGTGACCGCGGCGGTCGAAGCCCAGCAGCGGTACCAGCACCAGGTCGAGCTGGAACGGCGCGAACCAGGTCGCCGGCGCCACCGGTTCGGGGATGCCGTGGCGGTTCGGTTGCACCGCGTCGCCCGCCTGCCACGGTGCGAACCGCAGCTGCCGGTCGGTGCCGATCACCGGCAGCAGGAATTGCTGCTCGCGCGCGGCCAGCGGCGGGATCACCACGTTCAGCGGCAGCTCGCCATTGCTGGCCCAATAGCCGGCCACGCGGGCGTCGGTAAAGTATTCGGGCAGTTGTTCGAGCGTGCGCCGCAGGCCTTGCGCGGCGGTGATGCGCTCCAGCGGCGTGAGTGCGCGACGGCGCTCGGCCAGTTGCTGGCGAAGTTCGCGGCGTTGGGCGGGGGCGTCCACGGGGCGCGTGTCTCCGATCGAAATGCGCCCCGTTCGTCGGTTGACGAACGGGGCGCGAAAGGGTGGCGTCAACCGCAATGCCGCTGCCCACCAAACGACCTTGATCCACGAGGATCAGGTGGGAGGGCTACATGGTCTCGAGGCTTTCCGCACGTGGCGGACATGCACAACAACCGATGTGAAGCCGACCCGGGGCCGTATTTAGGAACAAGGCAAATGTAAGAGTGTGCTGGCGCACATCACAGAAAACGCCGGGGTTGATTCTAGAAGGCTGGTCGCCGGAAAGCGAGTGCGGCGCACGGCCGCGGTTCAGCGCTTGACCAGGTTTTCCTCGAACGCCGCATCCAGCTTGTGCCGCAGCGTGGCCAGGCCTTCGCTGAGGCGCTGTTCCTGCGTCTCATGCTGTTTGCGCAGGGCCATCAGCTCGTGGGTGACGCTGATGGCGGCCAGCACGGCCAGGCGCTCGAAGCTCGGCGCGCGCGCGTTGGCGCGCAGTTCGCGCATCTTGCGGTCCAGGAAAACCGCCGCGTCCAGCAGCCCCTCGCGCTCCTCCGGCGAGCAGGCGATCAGGAACTCACGATCGATCAGACGCAGTGCGACCGGATCACTGACAGGGGTGTTCATCAACCGTTGCTCTCGAGGGATTTCAGTCGCTGGATCATCGCCTCGACCCGGCTGCGGGCCAGTTCGTTGCGTGCCATCAGGCCCGCGCGCTCGCCGGTCAACTGCTCCTGGCTATGGCGCAGGCTGCGGTTTTCCTCGGTCAGGCGCCGCACGGTTTCCAGCAGGCGATCGAGCTGCTCGGCCAGGGCGGCTATCTCATGCTGAACGGCATCAGGCGTATTCATGCGTGAAACTATAGCAGTACGCCCAGCGAAGTCAGCGGGTCGCTGACACGAATGAAGCGGTCGCGGTGGGCTGCACTAAACTGGCCGCCAAATCTTCAGAGGAGTACGCCATGGCAGACACCGAACTGGTCAGTCATGACCAACTGGACGCGGTGATCATGCGCCTGCAACTGGGCACCGATGCCAGTGAATTGCACGGTTCGTTGTGCGGCTACCTGGCCGGCGGCGGCTCGCTGCGCGGTACCTCGGTGCTGGCGGCGCTGCACCTGGATGCCGAGGTGGAGACACCGGAAGCGAACGACGTGGCCCTGCTGCGGCAACTGGCGCGGCAGAGCGAAACCGAGCTGGCCGATCCCGAGCTGGGCTTCGAGCCGCTGCTGCCCGAAGACGACCGCCCGCTGGTCGAACGCGCCGAGGCGCTGGTGGAATGGTGCCGTGGCTTCCTGGGTGGCTTCGGCCTCGCCGGCGCGCCGGCCCACGCCAAGCTGTCGGACGAGGCGCAGGAGATCCTGCGCGATCTGGGCACGATTGCCGGTTCCGCGTTCGACTTCCAGAACGAGGAGGAAGACGAGGACGCGCTGATCGAAGTGCAGGAATTCGTGCGTGTGGGCGCCTTGCTGCTGCACACCGAATGCGCCGCCGGCAGCGATCCGGCCAGCGGCACGCTGCATTGAATCACGCTTCATTGAATCCGGCGTCCACGGGCGGCATCGCGAGCGGTCGCGATGGTTCGCTGGCGCTGAGCCCTGCCGAATTCGCCGGGCGCCGCCGGCAGCTGATGGACATGGCCGGCGACGATGCGGTGCTGCTGCTGGCGGCCGCGCCCGAGCGCATGCGCAACGCCGATGCGGCTTGGCCGTATCGGCAGGATTCCGATTTCCATTATCTGTGCGGCTGGCCCGAACCCGCCGCGGTGCTGGCCCTGCTGCCGGGTCGCCAGCACGGCGAGGCGGTGATGTTCTGCCGTGAACGCGATCCCGAGCACGAGCGCTGGCACGGCGAGTCGGTGGGCACCGAACGTGCCGTCGCCGATTACGGCATGGACGACGCGTTTCCGATCGAGGACATCGACGACATCCTGCCCGGCATGATCGAAGGGCGCGCGCGCGTGTACTGCCACTTCGGCCGCGAGCCGGAATTCGATGCGCAACTGATGGGTTGGATGCGCCGGCTGCGCCAGTTGCGCGGCGGTGGCGTGGTACCCAAGGAATTCGCGGCATTGGGTCATCTGCTGCACGACCTGCGCCTGTACAAGTCGCGCGGCGAACTGAAATTGATGCGCGCCGCCGCCGTTATCGCGGTCGAGGCGCATCGCGCGGCCTGGCAGGTGGCGCGCGGCGGCGCGCACGAGTACGAGGTCGAGGCCGAACTGTTGCGGACGATCCGCCGCCACGGCGCGGTCGCCTCGTTCGCTCCCACCGTGGCCGCCGGCGTCAACGCCTGCGTGATGCACTACCGCGCCAATCGCGCGCCGCTGCGCGATGGCGATTTGTTGCTGATCGATGCGGGCGCCGAAATGGACGGCTATGCGTCCGACATCAGCCGCACGTTTCCGTTGAATGGCCGCTACAGCGCCGCGCAACGCGCGCTGTACGACGTGGTGCTGGCGGCGCAGCAGGCGGCCATCGCCATGGTGCGCCCGGGTCAGCCATTCAATGCGTCGCACACGGCGGCGGTGCAGGTGTTGACCGAAGGCCTGTGCCGGCTGGGTCTGCTGAAAGGCGACGCCGACGCGGCGGTGGCCAGCGGCAGCTACCGGCGCTTTTTCCCGGCAAAAACCGGCCATTGGCTGGGGCTGGACGTGCACGACGTGGGCGATTACCGCGTCGGCGGCGACTCGCGCCTGCTGGAGCTGGGCATGGTGCTGACGGTGGAGCCGGGCCTGTACGTGGCGCCGGACGATCTCTCGGTGGCGGAGCGCTGGCGCGGCATCGGCATCCGCATCGAGGACGACGTGGCGGTAACGCGCGAGGGCAACGAGGTGCTCAGTGCCGCGCTGCCGCGCGAGGCGGATGAGATCGAAGCCTTGTTGGCGATGCGCTGATATGAAGCCCCTCTCCCTTCGGGAGAGGGGTTGGGGAGAGGGTTCGGCCGGAGTGGGGAACTCGTCCTCGACCGCACCCTCATCCGGCCCTGCGGGCCACCTTCTCCCGAAGGGTAGAAGGGAGCGACCCTTCCGACCAACGGCGTGGCGAATCGTCGCGATGGTGAGGCTTTCACATGGCGAAGCCTATAGTCCGCGGATTCGTCCCGCGGGAGATGACTGTGCCGACCGCCGAATTCCTGTCACGAATCCAGTTCGGTTTCGTGATGTCGTTCCACATCCTGTTTCCCGCATTCACCATCGGCCTGGCGAGCTGGCTGGTGTTTCTGGAAGCGCTCTGGTTGCGCAAGCGCAGCGCGATGTTGCGCGACCTGTACTTCTTCTGGATGAAGGTGTTCGCCGGCTCGTTCGGGCTGGGCGTGGTCTCCGGCATCGTGATGAGTTTCCAGTTCGGTACCAACTGGGCCGGTCTGTCGACGGTGGCCGGCAACGTGCTGGGGCCGCTGCTCAACTACGAGGTGATGACCGCGTTTTTCCTCGAGGCCACCTTCCTCGGGGTGATGCTGTTCGGCTGGAACCGGGTCAGCCACCGCACCCATTTCATCGCCACCTGCATGGTGGCGCTGGGGACGCTGATCTCCAGCTTCTGGATCCTTGCGGCGAACAGCTGGATGCAGACACCGCAGGGCTACACGATGGTCGATGGGGTGATCCAGGCCACCGACTGGTGGGCGGCGATCTTCAATCCCTCATTTCCGACGCGGCTGGTGCACATGGTGCTGGCCTGCTTCCTGAGTACCGGCCTGGTGGTTGGCGGCGTGTCGGCCTGGTACCTGCTGCGCGGGGTGTGGCAGGACAAGGCGCAGCTGATGCTGCGTTGTGCGCTGGCGTTCGTGGCGATCGTGATCCCGCTGCAGATCCTTGTCGGTGACATGTCGGGGCTGGTGGTGCGCGAGTATCAGCCGGCCAAACTGGCGGCGATCGAGGCGCGCTGGACCACCGAGAAAAGCGTGCCGCTGACCTTGTTTGCGTGGCCGGACGAAAAGGCCGAGCGCAACGATTACGCCGTCGACGTGCCGCATCTTGGCAGCCTGATCCTCACCCACAGCTGGAACGGTGAGGTGCAGGGGCTGAAGGACTTCGCGCCGCAAGACCGGCCACCGGTGGCGGCACCCTTTTTCAGCTTTCGCATCATGGTGGGCCTCGGCCTGCTGATGCTGGCGCTGGCGGTGGTCGGCCTGCTGCTGTGGTGGCGACGACGGTTGTTCGACAGCCGCTGGTACCTGCGTTGCTGGATGGCGATGATGCCGGCCGGTTTCATCGCCCTGCTTACCGGCTGGTACACCGCGGAGATCGGGCGCCAGCCATGGGTTGTCTACGGCGTGCTGCGCACCGTCGACGCGGCCAGCCCGGTGCACGCGTCCAGCGTGCTGACTTCGCTGATCGTCTACTTCGTGACCTACATGATCCTGTTCGGCTTCGGCAGCTGGTACCTGTTCAAGGTACTGCGCACCGGGCCGGACACTGCGCCGGAACGGGTGAGTTTCAATGCCACGGCCGCGCGGCCGCTGGCGGCGGTCGATGATGGCAGGGAGGATTGAGCATGGAACTTTCCACGACATTGCCGGTGGTCTGGTTCCTCATCATCGGCTTCGCGATCATGATGTACGTGCTGCTGGACGGCTTCGTGCTCGGCATCGGCATCCTCGCGCCGTTTGCCGATGACGAGGCGCAGCAGGAGCTGATGATGAACACCGCCGCGCCGATCTGGGACGGCAACGAAACCTGGCTGGTGATGGGCGGCGCCGGGTTGATGGCCGCGTTTCCGCGCGCCTATGCGGTCATCCTGTCCAGCCTGTACCTGCCGGTGCTGGCCATGCTGATCGCGCTGATCTTCCGCGGCGTGGCGTTCGAATTCCGCTTCCGCGCGCACCGTTCGCGGCGCATCTGGGGCGTGGGGTTCCACCTGGGTTCGGTCGTCGCCGCGTTCGCGCAGGGCCTGATGCTGGGCGCCATCGTCGAGGGCATGCCGCTGGAAGGTGGCAAGTACCTGCACGGCGCGTTTGCCTGGTTCAGCCCGTTCTCGGTGCTCACGGGCATGGCGTTGGTGTTCGGCTACGGCCTGCTCGGCGCGACCTGGCTGGTACTGAAGACCGAGGGCCGACCGCAACGCATCGCGCGCGATCTGACCCGGCCGCTGATGCTGGCGGTGATCGCGTTCATGGTCATGGTCAGCGCGTGGCTGCCGTTCCTGGATTCACGGCTGATGGATCGCTGGTTCGCCTGGCCCAACTTCCTTTACCTGTCGCCGCTGCCGATCCTCACCGTGGTGGTGGCCGCATGGCTGTGGCGTGCCGTGCTGGCCAATCGCGAGGTGGCGCCGTTCGTGCTGGCGCTGGGCTTCTTCGCGCTGGGCTTTCTGGGCCTGGTGGTCGGCATGTGGCCGAACATCGTGCCGCCCACGATGAGCATCTGGGACGCCGCCTCGCCGCCGTCCAGCCAGGGCTTCGTGCTGGTTGGCGCGGCGATCATGATCCCGGTGGTGCTGTTCTATACCGCGTACTCGTACCGCGTGTTTCGCGGCAAGGTGAGGGCGGGGGAGGGGTATCACTGAGGGCCGGGATGACCAGACTTCCGTCTGTTGAGAGCCGGGATTGGGGATTGGCAAGAGCGTTGCCGTCTGGAGCCGCGCGTTGGCTTTTGCAAATCCCGAATCCCGAATCCCGAACCAACCAAACCTGTCTCAGAACGTCACGGTCAGGCTCATGCGCGCGCCCTGTTCCGTGGCGTCATTGGCGAACTGGCCGGTGTAGCTGGCATCGACGGTGATGTTGGACGCCACCTTGAAACTCACCCCCAGGTCGGCGGTAAACGCATGCCGGGCCACGGGCACGCCGCCGGTTGCGAAGGGGTCACTGCCGGTGGCGAAACGCATCGAGGTGAGCGGGGTCAGATCGCCCCAGGCCTGTTGCCAACCCAGGCCGGCGTGGCCATGGATGGTGCTGGCGTGGTCGAGTGCAAAGGTATCGCGCAGGCCCAGCGTGGCGACGTTTACCGAGGCGCTGTGGCTGGCCACAGCGAGGGCGGCAGCGCCGCCGCCTTCAGTCACCGCGTCGTTGTGTACCCGCACCCGCGCCAGATTCAGGAACGGCTCCAACTGCTGGCTGGGGCCAAGGACGATCTGATAGCCGCCTTCGACGTAGGCTTGGGTGGTTTGGGCGTCATGCTCTCCGTGCAGGCGTTCGCCGAACGCGCCAAACGCTACCGTGCGATGCGTGGTCACGTTCTGCCATGCGTACGCCGCACCACCGCGCAGCACGAACGCGCCCACGCGGACGTTGGCGTAAAGGCCGGCCTGCTCGCTGCGCCAATGGGCGGAGGAGCCGACGTGGCGGGACTGGAGCGAGTTTTGTCCATGACCAATCACCGCGCCCAACCGCGCATCGGAACCGACCGCCAGATCGGCGCCGATCAGCAGCCCGCTGCCGTTGGCGTTGAGCGAGGCGGTGTTGCCGTCACCCGCGTGGTCACCACCGTGGTTCCAGACGCTGGCCCAGGCGCTGGTGCCGCCGGTGGTGCGGCCTTTTTTGCCGTCGAAACCACGCAAATGACGGTTGATCGTTTCGCGCACGTAACGGCTGTCATCGATCAAGGCGGTGGTGGTGCTGGCGTGGATGGCGCCGGCGAGCTGATCAAAGGCAGGTCGTGCGATCGTGGCGTCGGAGGTGGTCAGAGCATCGTAAACGGAGTGGCCGAAGCCGAGTGAATCGGCCACCGTGGCCACGGCACCCTGGTTGCCGGTCTGCGTCACGCTGACAAAGCTGATGTCATTACGTTGCAGCGACAGGCTGACCGCATTGGCGTGGTAACTCAGTACCGGCGTGAGGAAGGTCAGGCTGGAACGGGCCGAGTCGAACTGGCCGCTGAGGCCCTGGGCAGCGCTGAGCACGGTGTAATCAGTCTGTGGTGCCCAGTTGCCGGTCTGCGCCAGCACCAAGGCGCTGCCGCCCAGGATGGCGACCTTGCCCTCAGCGACGATCGCATCGGCCTGCCCATCGGGCATGGCCTCGACCTGATAGCTGGAGCCGGGCCGGAACGTGGCGTCGCCAGCAATGTGCAAGGTGCCGATGGAGTTGCCCGGCGTCACCGTGCCGGAAAGGTCCAGTCCGCCGATGCGGCCGATGCCGCCGAGGCTGGCATCACTGGCCACCGTCACGATGCCGCCGAGACTGGCGTTGGCGTGGCTGTCGTCGCCGACGATCAGCTTGCCCGCTTGCACGCGGGTGTTGCCGCTGAATGGATTTGTACGGTTGAGCGTCAGCATGCCGTTGCCGAGTTTCGTCAGCGTTCCGGTGCCGGAAACTGCCCCGGTGAACGCGCCGCCCGCTGTTTGATGAAGGACCAATGTGGCGTTGTTGGTGATGTTGCCTTGCAGACTTCTGGTATCGCCCTGCAGCGTGCCGGCGCTGATGGTGGTGCCGCCGCTGTAGCTGTTGGCGCCGGTCAGGGTCAACGTGCCGGCGCCGAGTTTCGTCAGCGTGCCGGTGCCGGAAACTGCCCCGGCAAACGTGCCGTCCGTGGTTTGATCAAAGACCAGCGTGGCGTTGTCGATGATGTCGCCCCGCAGGCCGGTGGTATCGCCCTGCAGGGTGCCGGCGCTGATGGTGGTGCCGCCGCTGTAGCTGTTGGCGCCGGTCAGGGTCAACGTGCCGGCGCCGAGTTTGCTCAGCGAACCCGTACCGGAAATGGCACCGGCAAACGCGCCGCCCATGGTTTGATCAAAGACCAGCGTGGCGTTGTCGATGATGTCGCCCTGCAAGCTTCTGGTGTCGCCCTGCAGGGTGCCGGCACTGATGGTGGTGCCGCCGCTGTAGCTGTTGGCCCCAGCCAGGGTCAATGTGCCCGCGCCGAGCTTGCCCAGTGAGCCGGCGCCGGAAACCGTGCCGACAAAGCTGCCGTCCGTGGTCTGGTTGAAGAGCAGCGTGGCGTTGTCGATGATGTCACCCCGCAGGCTGGTGGTATCGCCCTGCAGGGTGCCGGCACTGATGGTGGTGCCGCCGGTGTAGGTGTTGGCGCCGGTCAGGATCAGGGTGCCGAGGTCGGTCTTGTTCAGGCCATCGGTGCCGGCGATCACGGCGCTGATGGTGGCGGTGCTGTTGGCACCGGTGCTGCTGCCGTCACCGACACGGAGGATCGGCATGCTGCCGGCACTGATCAAGGTCAGTGTGTCGCCGGTCAGGGTGTAGCCGTCGCTGGCAAATTGCAGGCCGGTGGCGCTGACGGCAGTAGCGCTGTTGTCCACAGTCACCGTGCCCGGCGTGCCGCCGAAGATGGTGAAGCCCGGCTGCGGCTGCATGGCCAGGGTGACGTTGCCGTTGGCATCGGTCCACACCGGGGCCGTGGTCGACCATGTGCCATCGCCGCCACCGCTGGTGCTGTTGCTGGCCAGGCCGTTGGCGTTCCAGAAGTTCAGGGTCAGCCCGGTCGCGTTGATCAGGTTGACTTGCTTGCTGCCGGTCAGCGTCTGGAGGGTGTACGTGCCGCTGGGGACGGTGCCCAGACTGACGCCGCCATGGCTCTGGCTCAGCGTGCCGCCGTAGGTAAACAGGTTGTAGACGCCGGCGCCGAAGCCGCCGATGTCGGTGATGTTGAGTACGGCACCGTCGAGCGTCAGGTTGCCGCCCACCACGGTGCGATCACTCTGGCCGAAAGTGCCGAGGCCGGCACCGGGGGCGCCGAACTCGTAATCCAGCACGCTGCCCTGCGTGGTGGTGAAATCGCCGGTCACGTTCAGCGTGCCGATGGAGTTGCCCGGGGCCAGATGGGCGCCAGCGGCCAGCGTGACGTTGCCGCCGATGCTGCCGTGGCCACCCACGGTGGCGCCGCTGACGACGGCAACATCACCAGCAACGCTTGCGCTGGCGTGGGTGTCGTCGCTGCCCACGATCAGCTTGCCTGCCTGCACCGCGGTGCTGCCGGTGTAGCTGTTGCTGTCGTCGAGAATCAAAGTGCCGCTGCCGGTCTTGGTCAGCCCGCCGGCTCCGGTGATGACACCCGTATGGGTGAGATCGGCATCGGTCTGGAAGGTGCCGCCGCCGGCGCCAAGGGTCGTGGCCCGGTCGGTGGCGAAGGCGGCGGTGTTTTCCAACGTGCCGCCGTCGAAGCTCAAGCCCCCGCTTGCATCTCCCAGACCCGTGTCGCTGTCCGTGCTGATGATGCCGCCATCGAATTGGGTGCCGCCCAGGTAGGCGTTTTCGCCGCTCAGTCTCAGTGTGCCGGTGCCAAACTTGCGCAGGGTGGTGCCGTCAGACCCCGTGTCCGAAATGCTTCCACTGAAGTTGCCCGAGCCGATGGCAAGCGTCTCATTTCCGAAAAGTTGAGAACCTTCGACGGTGCCCGACCCCATCAGTGTCTGGAAGGCTTCGCTGGAATCGAATAATTGATAATTCCCATTGACGGTGACCGTCGAGGTATCCGCGATTTGATCATCAGCAGATTGAACAACTCGGGACCCGCCATTGATCTGCAGATCCCCGGCGATGGCTGTCGCTCCGGACGACTTTGCCAACTGCAGACCGTTCAATCCATTTACGGTGGTCAACCCGGCATAACTGTTGTCGACAGTTCCTCGCATGTAGACGATTGCGCCGGCATGGAGAGTCAAGCCTGCCGCGCCTGAAATGGAGCCTTTCAATGTCAAGGTCCAGTCGTCGTTGGTGATCGTTCGGCTCGCCGAGCCCAGGTCGATATTTCCATTCAGCGTCAGCACGTCGCCTATCGACGCCGTCCGGGTCACGTCGCCATTGAGGACGATGTCATTGGCCAGGGTCTTGCTCCCTGAGGTATGGCTCAGGGTGGTACCGTCTTCGATCGTCAACGTGCCCGTGCCGAGGGCTGCGTTGTTCCCGATGACTAGCATGCCCTCGCTCAGTGTGGTTCCGCCGCTGTAGCTGTTGGCAGCGGTCAAGGTCAGCGCGCCGTCGCCGAGTTTGTCGAGCGCGCCGCTGCCGGAAACGACGCCGCTGTAGGTCAGATCATCGCTGCGATCGAACGACAATGTTCCGGCGTTGGCGACGTCGCCGTTGCCGATCGAGCCGATGGTGCCGCCATTGCCGATCTGCAAGGTGCCATCGCTGATCGTGGTGCCGGTCACGCTGGACAGATCGTTGCTGTCGATGATCCAGCTGCCGCTGCCGGCCTTGCTCAGCGCACCGGCAAAGGTGGTGGTGCCGGTGACGGCATGCGAATACAACTGTGCCGTGGTGTTGTCACCATCCAGCGTCAGGGTCGAGGCGGCGTTAGTGCCGATCACCAGGTTGCCGGTGATGGAGCCGCCGGCGGTCAACGTCGTGGTGTTGGCCGAACCCGGATCCAGTACAACGTCACCGTCGATGATGCCGGCATTGTTCAAAGTGGCGGGGCCGCCGGTCGGCGGCAACGTGAAACCAAATCCGAACAGGTCGGCCAGCATGAACGCTTCGCCCAAGTCAGGCATAAGAAAACTGAAAGCGTCCTCCGTGTAGGACAGTACCGCTGGATTGACCGCGCCTGCCTTGATCGTGGCGCCTGCAGCATTGGTTATGCTGCCACCCTTGACGAAAGCGACGCCGATGGACGTCCCTTCAATAATCCCGCCGGCGTTATTGTGAATCGTTATGGCATCGCCGCTGCCTGCGCCAGTGTCTCCGCTGATGTGACCATCATTGGTCAACACGCTGCCCTCCAGGAGGGTAAAAACACCATAGGTCTTGCCGCTGATGCTTCCGGTCTGGCTGTTGTTGATGTGAGCCACGCCGCCGTTGACTATCAGGCCGTAACCGTCGCCGCCGCTGCCGCGCGCACTGATGCTGCCGTCATTGAACAATGTGGTTGCAATCGTGCCGCTCGCGGAGCCGTTGTTCAAAAGCGTCACGCCGGCCACGTCCCCGGCGATGCTGGCGTTGAGACGGTTGTAAACGGTGGTCGTGCCGTCGCCGCCAGCGAATACCCCGGCGTCGGCGGTGAGGCTGCCACCATTGTCGATGGTCATGGTGTTGACCAGCGGCGCGGCGGCTGCGTAGCTCGCCGCAGAAATAGCGTTGTTCAGGACAACCCCGGGATCGATCTTCAGCATGACGGAAGTGCCGATGTTGGAGGTGGCAAGCACATCGCCGGTACCCAGTGCGCCGGTGGCAGCTGCTTCCAGTGTGCCATCCACCAAATAGGTAGTGCCGCTGTACGTGTTGGCGCCGCTGAGCGTCAGCGTTCCTGCCCCACGTTTCTGGAGGCTTCCGCTGCCATTGATCACGTTGGTGGCGGTGATGTCATGGCCGTTGGTGTCAAATCCGCCGCCGTCAGTGCCGAGGGTGAATTCGCCTGCGGCAAAGTTTTGAAAGACATCCGTGGTGGATACCAGGGCGCGGAATATGCCGCCGTTGAAAGTCACTGATCCCGCATCGGCTTTTACGATGCCGCCAGTGGCCAAGGTGCCGCCGCTATTCAAGAAAAGGTTGCCGGTGCCAGCATTGCCGAGACCAAATTCCCCAAGGCTTGCCGAGGTTGTCAGCAGTGCGTTGTTGGAGATGGTGAGTGATCCGGTGCTTCCACTGCCGACCACTACGTCGGCCAGGCCGGGTGAGCCGGTGTTCACGACCGTCCCGGCTCCATCGATAGTCATTGAGCCGGCATTACTAGCGCCAACGTCAATGCGTTGGGCATTGAGGATGGCGCCCCCATTGATGGTGAGCGTGCGGTTGTTCTGGATACGGAGATTGCCGATGGTTTCGGTTCCGCTGCCCAGGAGCGCATCGTCATTCTGATCGAGCCAGACGTCGGTCCCGCTGGTCGGCACGCCGTTGTCCCAGTTGGAGGGGGTGTTCCAATTGGAGTCGGTGGCGCCGGTGAAGTGCGTCGTTTGCGCTTGAGCTGCGGGGACGACGAGTGCGGCGGCAAGCAGGCTGACGGCGAGGGTGGTGGCATTGGCGCCCATTTTACGGCGCAAATCCAGATGTTCCGTGGGATGGAAAGCGATGATCTTGCCGACTTTCATCCCGACGACGGCGCCGATCCGCCTCGCACCGTGCGCATTGCGTTTGCGCCCATAACGGCCACTCTTGCCGACTGACGTGCTGCTGCTCCCGTGGCCGCCACCGGTCAGTTCAGAAGCAACCTGCAGCATCCTGAGGCTGCGATTGAAGATCAGTCGGTAGATCCGGTTCATGTGGTTTCCCATGTGATTTTTGTCAGGTGCAGATCAGCTGTGTGCAAAGCCGCTGCCAGCGAAACCTGTGCGCCTTGCGTCCAGGTTTCGCGATCAAGCGGGTGCGTGCGGTCTTGCCCCTGTCTCGTTTCCACCAACGGCGTGTCCGCGGCAGACCCCTGTCTCCCCGGCGGGCATGGCAACCACGTCACGTGTCACGGGTTCTGCAATGTGGTGCGTGCCGCTGACGTGTGCGCGTACGCACGTCATCCTTTTCGGAAGGTAGGTGCGAAGCAGGTGTCGCGACTATCCGATTTCCGCAACAGACCCGGCGCAGGCAGCGCTGCGCCGGGTTTCATGGGGCGGTGGTCAGAGCCCGAGCGTGATGGAGGGGGCTTCGTCAAAGGCCCGTTTGTAGTCGAGTGAAAAACGGCCCAGATGCAAAAAGCCGTGGCGCATGGCCACCGCCGTGACGGTCGTGGTCCGCGGGTCTGAAGTGAGCAGAGTTTCGCGCACGCGATTCAGACGGCACATGCGCAGATAGGCCAGCGGGGACATCTGCACATAAGCGCGGAACGCATACTGAAGGGTGCGTTCGGACACGCCGAGTTGCGTGCAGATATCGACGATGGTGGGCACGCTGTCGGCAGCGAGACGCTCTTCGACAAAGATACGCGCCGCCCTGCAGGTGTGGAGCGCACGCGCGCGTTCCATGGGCGGCGGTGCGGGTTCGTTCGTTCCTGGCGAGACAACCATCTGCAGGATGTTTTGCAGCAAGACGCCGTGTGCGACGGACAGGTCAACAGATTCGCCCGATGCCGCAATCGCTTCGTACGTCTCGAGAAAACCATTGACGAGATGACGGAAGCTGGCTTGCTGCCCTGTGGCCATCGACAGCAACTGTGTTGGCGTACGTTCCCAATCCGCAGGACTGAGCGTCCGCGCATCGCGCATGAATTCATCCTGGTTGAAGCTGACATACGTGGTTTGAGCGCCGGCAGGCACGTAAAGATCGAACTCCCTGTTTCCGGGCATGAAAAAGATGGTGGCGGCTTCATCCGCGCAATGTTGGGAAAAGCGGAATGTCGGGTCTGGCGTGCAACACGAAACGGTACAGAAGTTCGGCGGCGTGATGCCCAGCTTCTGTACCGCTACCTGTTGGTGCTCCCGCACGATCTGTTGGCTACCTAGATCGAGGCTGTCCATCTGCGTCAATCGCTTGCCTCGCCCCAGTTGATAGCACTCCATCTCGACCCAGGGTTGCATCGCGGCCTGTGTGGCGGCCGCCTCGATCACTGCCGAGCGCACGTTGCCTGCGGTCACGAGGATCGCTCCTGCGAGGACATTTCGAGGCGTTGATGGTGCTTCGGAACCCACCCGCCGGTTCTTGGCAGCTGTCGAGTTCGCCGTCATGTCGGGCTCACGGCCAAGTCTGCCGGGCTGGGTTCGGCGACGCTGCCGCTGACGTGAACGCGAGCGAAAATGGACGGATGATAGCGATGTCCCCCGACATGCGTTGGCTCCCGTCCATCAAGACGGTCCTGGCATCCGTTGCGCGCCGATGTCACATAGGCAACGTCACCACCGTGAAAAACGGGCGCAGAGTGTGCACCGCGTTACCCCTGCGAGCGAGGGTAGCTTGCACCCATACAGGGGTCAAAGCGGAATGGCACTGACTCCGGCCGTCGGACTCCCCTAACCGTTCACGCTCAGCGCTGCCAAGCCCGGACAGCCCATCTCCGGCATGTCCTTCGACTTCGGCCTTCGGCCTACGCTCAGGACGAACGGGGGCTTAAGTAAGTGTCAGTGTATCGAGGAGAACAGCCATGCTGTTCGAACTTTGTAAACGATGAGGGTAGGCCCCTCGACATCGGCGTCAAGGCGTTGGTGTCAAATCACCCACTGCTGCTGTCGTCAAGAGCGATGGTGGTGAGCGAGCTGGGAAAAGGCCGGTCGAGAATCGGTCAGGTAGGTCCGCAAGAGATGAACGAAAGTGAACCACTGATGAGGCTTCGAAATACTTTCAGATGTTGTCAAAACCATGCCGCTGGTACAGGCACGGGACGAGATTGGTGGCCGCGCTACGTTGGCCAATCGGCAACCGGCGTAAAGGTGGCATGACTTGCGGATAGGCGTTTACAAGGAACTTGAGAACCTGTCGTCGCGGTGCAAAGGGAGCCGGCCAAGTGGAGACCCCACAAGGCCCAGAGTACCGATGCGCGGCACAGGGGCGGACTCGTTCGTAGTAGCGATGAAGGGGCTGTAATGGCGCTGGAGCGAAGGGGCGAGCCTGTCCTGTCGGCTGACCGTGACCAACCGCGAAGCGGGGTGAGTCAAGGTCAGACGATAAAATCATTCAACATCAGCAAATGCGCAGTGTGGGGGGCGTGGAAGCGCGTCAAATCCAATGGCGGAGCAGCGGGCATCGACGATCAAAGCCTCATTGATTTTGAGGCTGATCTATCAGGCCATCTGTACAAGCTGTGGAACCGCATGAGTTCCGGCAGCTATGTGTCGTCGGCGGTCAAGCGTGTCGACATTCCCAAAGCGGATGGCGGCACGCGACCGCTGGGCATTCCCACCGTCGCCGCTCGCGTCGCATTACGGCGTGCAAGCTACGCCTGCATCCGCACAAGACGCATCTGGTGTATTGCCCGAACGGCGACGGCAATCCGGGCCGCTGGCCGACCACGCAGTTCGACTTTCCGGGCACACCTTTCGTGATCGATGTGTGCGTCTGAGGACGGGCCAACGGGTTACGGGATTCACCCCGGCAGTCAGCCGCAAGGCGATGAAGCGGATGGGTGGCCAGATCAAGCATTGGTGCGTGGGCAGACAAGTCCACCGGACCGCGTTCGAGCTGGCGGGTGCCTATCGATCTACCTTGCAAGGGTGGCTGAACTACTACGGGCGTTTTACCCGCAGTGGCCTGTCTGCGCTGTGGTGGTACTTCGATAATCGGTTGGTGAGCTGGGTGCACCAGAAATGCCGGAAAAGGTATTGCAGTGTGGCTCAAGCTGCGCGATGGCTGGCGCGAGTCAGGCAGCGGTACCCCACCCAGGTTGTTTCCGCACCGGGGTTCCACGCCATGCTGAACATGAATGGTTGGACAGGAAGAGCTGTATGAGGCGAGAGTCTCACGTACGGTTCTGTGAGAGCTTTGGGGGGTGGTTCCCGAGAGCTACTCGACTTCGGGTCAAGGCGCGGTTGCGAGGGGCAGCACACCTCGCGCAGGTGATGCACCCATCAACCGAGTGCGGCAAACGCATTGCGGCTGAGGTTTCCCGGCGCGTCATTGGTGCAGGCCACGTCATCCTCGATGCGGATGACGCCGTAGGGGCCGAACGCGTCGACTTTCGCCCAGTCGATGTCGCCGGCCAAGGATTGGTCGCGCAGTTCGGCCAGCAGCATGTCGATGAAATACAGCCCGGGTTCGATCGTCACCACCATGCCCGGCTCCAGCATGCGGGTCATGCGCAGGTACGAATGGCTGGCCGGGCGGGCGATCATGCCACCGCACTTTCCGCACCTTCCGGATGATGCCGTGCTCGCGCAAGACGCCGGCCAGTACGCCGTGGGCGTGGACGTGCCGCTCGGGGTAGCTCTGCCCTGCGCGCACCATCGACACGAAGCCCGGCTGGGCCGCGTCGATGCTGTCGATCAAGGCCTGGAATTCGCCCGCGACATTCGGCCTGCCAACCCGCGAATCACTTCGCGGGTTGGCAGGCCGAAACCGGTCTCAGAACGTCACGGTCAAACTCATGCGTGCGCCCTGGTCCTGCACGCCGCTGGCGAACTGGCCTAGGTAGCTGGCATCCACGGTGACATTTTTCGCCAGCTTGAAGTCGATGCCGAGATCGGTGGTCACGGCATGCCGCGCCACCGGCATGCCGGCGATTGCGAAGCTGTCACCGCCTGCCACGAAGCGCATCGAGCTGACGGGTGTCAGATCACCCCAGGCCTGCCGCCAGCCAAGGCTGGCATGGGCACGGATGCCGCCAGCGGCATCGAGGGTCAGCGTGTCGCGCAGGCCCATCGTGGCGGTGTTCACGGAGGCGCTGTTGGCGGCGATGGCCAACGCGGCGTCGCCGCCGCCTTCCTGCAGGGCATCGTCATGCACACGCACGTGTGCCAGGTTCACGAACGGCTGCAGTTGCTGGCTCGCGCTCACGTCGAAGCGGTAGCCGCCTTCCACGTAGGCCTGTGTTGTCTGCGCATGATGCTGGCTGGTGAGCCTTTCGCTGTAACTGCCAAACGCGACCGTGCGATGGCCACGCACGTCCTGCCACGCATACGCCGCGCCGGCGCGCAGCTCGAACGCACCGAACGTGCTGCTCGCGTAGAGGCCGGCATGGTCGCCGAGCACATGCGCCGACGAGCCCACGCTGTTGGACCGGATCGAGTTCTGGCCATGGCCGATTACCACGCCCAGTCGGCTGTTGCCCAGTGGCAGGTCGGCACCGAGCAGTACGCCGCTGCCATTGGCCTGCAGCGTGGCGGCATTGCCGTCATCGTCATCGTGCCCGCCGTGGCCCCAGACGCTGGTCCAGACGCTGACGCCGTCGGCCGTCGCACCTTCGCTGCCGTCGTGATTGAGGCCCAGCAGGTGGCGGTTGACGGCATCGCGCACATGGTGGCTGTCGTCGATCAGTGCCGTGCGAGTACCGGGGTAGATCGTGCCCGACAGCTGGTCGAAGGCGTGCCGCGCGCTGGCCGCGTCGAGCGTGGTCAGGGCGAGGTAGGTGGCATTGGCTGAACCGAGGCCATTGGCCGCGGTGGCCACGGCAAGCTGGTTCGGCGTCTGCGCCACGGTGTTGAAATTGATGCTGTTGCGCTGCAGCGACAGCGTCACCGCATTCGCGCCATAGCTCAACACGGGGTTGAGGAACAGCAGGCTGGAGCTGGCCGAGGTGAACTGCCCGCTCACGCCGCCGCTCGCGGTGAGGATGGTGTAGTCGGTGCTCGGCGCCCACGTGCCCGCTTCGGCCAGTACCAGCGAGCTGCCTGCGAGGCTGGCCGTCCCGACCACGTTCAACAGGCTGGCCTGGCCGGTGGGTGTGGCATCCATCTTCAACACGCCGTTGGCGGCCTGCACGTAGTTGCCCTGAACCGTCAGCGTGCCGATCGAACCGCCGGCCCACACCGTGCCGCCATTGGTAACGTTGCCGCCGATGGTGCCGTGGCCGCGCAGCGTGCCGGCCGCATTGACCGTCACGTTGCCACCGAGGGCGGCCGATGGCGTCGCCGCGTCGCCCACCTCCAGTGTGCCGGCCTGCACCGTAGTGCTGCCGGCGAAGCTGCTGCTGTTGCCGGTCAGTACCAGCGTGCCGCCGCCGCCCAGACTCAGCGAGCCGTTGCCGGTAATCGCGTCGGCGAAGGTGCTGGTGGCGGTCTGCTCGAACACCAGGGCGGCGTTGTTGGTGATCTTGCCCTGCAGGCTGGTGGCATCACCCAGCAGGGTGCCGGCGTTGATCGTGGTGCCGCCGGTGTAGGTGTTGGTGCCGGTGAGGGTCAGCGTGCCCGTGCCACTTTTGGCAAGCGAGCCGCTGCCGCTGATCGCACCGGCGAAGGTGCCGCTGGCCGTCTGGTCGAACACCAGGGCGGCGTTGTTGGTGATGTTGCCCTGCAGGCTGCTGGCATCGCCTTGCAGCGTGCCGGCCGTGATCAAGGTGCCGCCGCTGTAGGTGTTGGCACCCGTGAGCACCAGCGTGCCGGCGCCGAGCTTGTTCAGTGCGCCGCTGCCGCTCAACGCCTGTGCCGCGGTAAAGCGGTTGCCGGCATCGGCGATGTCGATGCCGCCACCCTGGGCGCTCATGGCGAGGGTGCGCGCAGTGCTGTTGAACGTGGTACCAGTGACCTGCAGCACGCCACCATTCAGGCTGAGGTTGCTGCTGGCGGCACCGAGGTTGGCGTCGCTGGCGACCGACAGCGTGCCGCCGCTGATCGTGGTGCCGCCGCTGTACGTATTGGTGCCGGTAAGTACCAGCGTTCCGAGATCGCTCTTGGTCAGGCCGTCACTGCCGGCCAGCACGTTGCCGATGGTCGCGGTCATGTCGACGCCGGCGCTGGAGCCGTCGCCCACGCGGATCACCGGTGCGATGCCGTTATCGCCGACCAGGGTCAGCGCGTTACCGTCCAGCGTGTAACCGTCGGTGGCGAACTGCAGGCCGAGCGCACTCACCACACCGGCGCTGTCGTCCACCGTTACCGCACCGGCCGCGCCGCCGAAGATGGCGAAGCCGGGTTGCGGCTGCATCGGCGCGGATACCGCCGCGTGGGCGTCGGTCCAGTTCGGCGACGTAGCTGACCAGTTGCCATTGCCGCCGCCCATCTGCGTAGCCGTGGCCAGCCCATCGCCGTTCCACAGGCTCAGCGTCAGGCTGCTGGTGGCGAGCAGGTTGATCTGCTTCTGCGCAGTGAGGCTCTGGATCATCAGGGTGTCACCGGCTGGCATGGCGCCCAAGCCGATGCCGCCATTGGTTTGGGTCAGCGTGCCGCCGTAGGTGAACACGTTGTACAGACCCGGCCCCATACTGCCGGCATCGGTGACGTTGAGCACGGCACCATCCAGTGCGAGGTCGCCGCCCACGTGCACGCTGTCGCCGCTGCCGGCGGTCTGGTTGTTCGCGCCCGGCGCACCAAACTCGAAATCAAGCTGGCTGTTGTGGGCGAAGGAGGCATTGCCGCCGATGGTCAGCGTGCCGATGCTGTTGCCCGGTGCCAGGTGCGCACCGTCCAGCACATCGACGTTGCCACCGACACCACCGTGGCCGCCTAACGTGGTGCCGCTGTCCACCGTCACGTTGCCGCCCAGTGCTGCGCCATTACCGGCGACGCTGCCAATGACGAGCCTGCCATCCTGCACCGTACTGGTGCCGGCGAACGCGCTGCTGTTGCCGTCGAGCATAAGCACGCCGGTACCCTGCTTCAGCAAGGCACCGGTGCCGCTGATGACGCCGGCCAGGGTCAGGTCGCTGTCGGCCTTGAAGGTGCCGCCGCCGCTGGCCAGTCCGATGGCCCGTGCCGTGGTGAACGCAGCGGTGTTTTGCAGCGCGCCGCCATCAAGGAGCAGGCCACCCGAAACAGCGCCGAGGTTGTTGTCGCTTGACACCGACAAGGTGCCGGCGCTGATCGTCCACGGCGTAACCGCCGTCGTGTTGCCGGTCAGCGCCCAGGTACTGTTGCCGGTTTTCTGGTAGTTGGTGAAGCCGTAATACTGCGGGGTAGCGGTGTACGAAGTCGGCGCGGTACTCACGATGTGGGACACATCGAAAGCTGTGCTGGGGTCGGTGTCGCCACCCAGCGCCAACGTGTCACCACCACCGGTACTACCGCTGCTGCTGACCACGTTACCGCCGAAGCTGTAGCCGTTTTCCAGGGTCAGTGTGTTGCCACCGCCGCTGAAATCCACTGCATCGGCCTGGGTGCCGCCGCTGATGTTGCCGGCATTGAAGATGGTGGAGTTACCCGTGGCAATGACGCCGGCTGCACTTTGGCCAGAGAGGCCAGGCCCGTTTGGCAGGGAGGAGTTGCCACCGCTACCGCCATGGCCGCCGTGGATGGTGTTGTTGTTGACGAGGGTGAATCCGGAACCGCTGAGTGCTGCACCGCCTGCGCCGCCTGTACCGCCTATGTTGGTAAGGGCGCTGTAGGGGGATGTGCCGCCATTGCCGCCGTTGCCCCCGGTGATAACGCCGTTGTTGGTAAAGGTGAATTCAGTGCCGCTGATGGCTGTGCCGCCACTACCTCCGCTGCCGCCGGTGCCGGACACCGGTGGGAGCCCGCTGCTGCCGCCGTTACCGCCATCACCGCCGTTACCGCCGTTACCGCCGTTACCGCCAGCTATTGTGCCGTTATTGGTGGCGATGAATTGTGTGCCGCTGATTCCGTCACCGCCATGCCGGCCGCTACCGCCGGTGCCGCCGTTACCGCCGGGGGTGAAAGAGGGCGGTGCGCTGCCATCACCACCTTTGCCACCTTTGCCGCCGTTACCACCGCTACCACCGTGGACTTCACTGCCCGCCGTCACGTTCAGAAGGGTGCCGCGTTCTGCGGTAACTGCGAGGCTGCCATCTGTCCCGCTGCCACCGACTGTACCGTTGCTACTTCCGCTGCCATCGCTTCCGACAGTGCCGTCCTGGCCATGGGAGCCGCCCAGTGAGGCGGTGGTGGTGCTCGTACCGACTTGCAGCGTGCCAGCCAGCAATTGCCAGTTCTGGCCGCTGCCCGTATCCGTCAGCGTCCAGGTGCTGCTGCCGGTTTTTTCGTAGTGGTTGAAGCCGAAATAAACCGGCGTTCCGCTGTAACTGGCCGGTGCACTGGCAACAATGGTCGAGAGATCAAAGCTGCCGTCGCCGGCGCCGCCGTCAGTCGTGCTGTCGCCGCCCAGACCGAGCGTGTCGCCGCCGTTGCTGGTACCGCTGCTGCTGACCACGTTGCCGGTGAAGCTGTAGCCGTTCTCCAGCGTCAGCGTGTTGTCGCCGCCGCTGAGGTCGATGGCATTGGCCCGGGTGGTGCCATCATCACTCAGGCCGCCGCGGATGCTGCCGGCATTGATGATGGTGGAACCGGTGCCGGCGGCAACGCCAGCGCCACCGGCCCCACCGGCGCCACCACCGGCGCTGCCAGAACCACCAACGCCGCCCTGACCACCTTGGATCAGGCCGCCAGCCTCGTTGGTGAGGGTGACCCCGGTGCCCGTGGTCGCCACGCCGCCGCCGCCGCCGCCGCCGCCGTAACTGCCGCTGCCGCCGGCGCCGCCGCTGCCGCCGCTGCCGCCAAGCAGCGTTCCGCTGTTGATGAAATAAGAACCATTGCCGATCAGCACCGCCGCGCCGCCACCGCCGCCGCCGCCGCCGCCGTAGCCGACGCCGAAGCCGCCGTCGCCGCCGCTGCCGCCCTGGATGGTGTTCGAGTTGGTCGTGCTGGTGGTTACCGCCACGCCGCCGCCGCCACCGCCGCCGCCGCTGTAGTAGCCTCCGGAGCTGCCGCCGCCGCCGCCGCCACCCACCCCGCCCGTCTGCAAACTACCGCCACCGCCACCGCCACCACCGCCGCTGCCGAAGCTGGAGCCGCCGCCGCCCGAGGCGCCGCCACCGCCACCGCCACCGCTGTTACCGTCGCCACCGCCGATGCTGTTGAAGCCACCGCCGCTGCCGCCGCTGCCGTAGGTACCCTGGCCTGACGAGCCGGTGCCGGAGGCGCCACCAGCTCCGCCGGCATTACCGGCATCACCCGTACCGCCCGTGCCGCCCACTAGGAAGGTGCCGATGCCACCCGTACCGCCATTGGTACCGCAGGTCACGGTCGCGCTCGGTGTGCAGGGCGTGGTCGCCGCCCAGCTCGGCAGGGCCACCGCCGCCAGTACCGCGCCAACGGCGGCGGCCAGCCGGGTTGTGCGCAGTGCGGGCCGGCGTTGCGTGCTGCCTGCGTTGCCACGCGTGGTGTGGGCCAGCTCCGAGGCCACCTGCATGACGCGCAACGCGCGGTTCCAGACCAGACGGTAAATGCGATTCATGGTGTTTTCCTCGGCACGCCGGTTAGGACGATTGACGCGATGGGGTTATCGGCAAACGGCCCGAATGAAGGCCGGCGTGGGCTTCAGACGATGCGCACGCCGCGCGGATTGAGCTTGGGGTCGCGCCAGAAGGCGTCGTTCTCGAAGCGGCGGAACAGGTCCGGCGGCAAGATGGTGTTGCGTTCGATCGCGGCCACCCGGGGCCGCACGGTATGCAATCCCGGCGTGCCGGCACGATGGTCGAAGGCCGTCGCGTCGTAGTCGACGTGGTCGGTGTCGTGGGTGAAGGCCGGCTCACCGAGAAATTCGTAGATGGCCTTGAGCACCCTGGCCGGATCGGTGGTGAGGGTTTCGTATTGCATCAGCAGCAGCCGGTCGGCGTGCTCGCTGTAGAACGCGCCCTTCAGCGCGTCGTAGGCATAGCCCAGCAGACCGTCGGAGCCGGCCACGCCGTTGGCGCGGGTGTAGACAGTGCCGCCGGGGGAGTAGTTGAAGATGGACGATGGGCTGAACGCGTTGCGCTGGATGACCCGCTCGATGCTGTCGATGATCCACGGCACGTGGCGCACGCAAGCGATCACTTTCGCGTCGGGAAACAGCTGCGCCATCGCTCCTATCCGCGCACACCAGGCGCGGCTGGTGTCGACGATCACCTCGGCGCTGCAGTCGGCGTAATAGTTGTCGAACAAGCCGCGCACGACGCGTTGGCGCTGAGCGTCATCGATGAACAGGGAGAATTCGTTGCGCCCGCTCATCTCGGCCAGCAACGCGCCGACCATGCCGGCCAGCGGCCCGCTCATACCGGCGTGGAAACGCGGATTCTGCCGCAGCAATGCTGCCAGCAAGGTCGAGCCGGAACGCGGCAACCCGGAAATAAAGTGAATACGCGCCAAGAGCCTGCCCCCTGTTCCCGCCGGCACTTGACGTTGACGGTGGATAACGAAACCTCGTGATCGTCATCACGGTAGCCGGACGGCTCGCGTTTGTGTAGCCCAGGGAACGACGCGGCCATAACCTGCCACGGCAGCTTCCGTTGGCAATGCCGAAGCGGCGGCCATCGTCACGTATGCCGCTGGTTGGCGTTCTTCGCGGACTCCGGGTACAGGCGGCGGGGCGTCCTGCCGCAGACGCAACCGGTCGAGCCAGCGGCGTTGGCAGACCGATGATGTGCGCGATGGTGCCCTGCGCGCCGGAATCGATCAGTTCGACCAGCAGGTGGTGCCGGCGTTATTGCACCGGGCCGCTGTTCTCGACGATCAGGGCCGGGCTCAGGCCAATGCCCATGTTGTTTCCCGGCGAAAACACGCTTTGTGCCGATCTTTCGGCCAATGGTTGGGATCGGCTACCGCTCGGCAGGTGTACGGAGCGGTTGTGACGACGGCGCTGGGTCGGGTCAGCTGGCTTGCGCAAACGCATCGCGGGTCAGGTTCTCCGGCGCGTCGTCCGTGCACACCACGTCGTCCTCGATGCGGATGCCGCCGTAGGGTTTGAAGGCTTCGACCTTGTCCCAGTCAATGTCCTTCGACACCGGTTTGTCGCGCAGTTCGGCCAGCAGCATGTCGATGAAATACAGGCCAGGTTCGATGGTCACCACCATGCCCGGCTCCAGCGTGCGGGTCATGCGCAGGTAGGGATGGCCGGCCGGGCGGGCGATGGTGCCGCCGCGTTCGCCCTGCTGGAAACCGGCCACGTCGTGCACCTGCAAGCCGATCGAATGGCCCAGGCCGTGGGGGAAAAACGCGCTGCTGACGCCGGACTCCACCGCGCTTTCCGCGCTCATGCGGATGATGCCGTGCTCGCGCAGCACGCCGGCCAGCACGTGGTGGGCATGGATGTGGAGGTCGGGGTAGCTCTGGCCGGCGCGCACCATCGACACGAAGCCCTGCTGGGCTGCGTCGACGCTGTCGATCAGGGCCTGGAATTCGCCGGCGTCCGCGGCGGCGTAGGTGCGCGTGATGTCGCTGGCATAACCCGCGGCGCTGGCGCCGGCATCGATCAGCAGCGAGCGGCTGGACGGCGGCGGTGTGCGGTCGAACCTGCTGTAGTGCAAAACGGCGCCGTGTTCGTTGAGGCCCACGATGCTGGCGTACGGCAGCTCCGCGTCGATCTGGCGAGCGGCGTCGAGATACGCCATGTGGATGTTGAACTCGCTGGCGCCCGCGCGGAAGGCGTCGGCGGCGGCGCGATGGGCGCGGGTGCCGATGCGGCTGGCTTCGCGCATCAGCGCCAGTTCGTACGGCGTCTTGAAGCTGCGATGCCAGTGCAGATAATCGAACACGGCCCCGGGGTTGTTTACCTCCACGCCCTCGACCGGGCCGGGCGCGATCACCGCGCGGTTGCCGGCGGGCAGGGCAGCCAGCGCCTCGGCCGCGTTGCGCACGATCACGATCTCGAAATGCTCGACCCAGTAGCCCTGCGGCGCCTGCGGCACCACGTGCCAGTAATCGCGCGGCTGCAGGAACACCAGCTTCGGCTTCCGGCCCGGCGTGTGGATGATCCAGCTGCCCGGCGCGTCGGTCAGCGGCAGCCAGTGCTTGAAATGCGGATTGACGGCGAACGGGAAATCCTGGTCATCCAGGAATTTTTCCGTAGGCATGCCGGCGGCGATCAGCAGATGGTCGAAACCGCCCAGCGCCAGTGCCTTGTCGGCGCGTTCGCGCAAGGTGGCCAGGTGTTGGGGGTACAGGGCGGCGAGCTGATCGTGCATGGTTTTTCCCTTCGTCGAGGCGGCCGCAGCGGGGCGGCGCGAAGGGTTTCATCACGGCGTCGCGCGGGTACGGCCGCGATAAGCGGTGGCCCGATGATGCGACGGCGGCGGGTGGCCGGCCAGTGAAGAAGGTCAGGCTTGCGCCAGCCAGCGGTCCAGGTGGCCGGCGTCGGCATCGCTGATTGCCACGATGCGATAGCCGGCCCAGATCTGCCCCGGGCTGGCGGCGGCGGCCTGCCATTGTTCCTGGATACCCACTTCGATCGGCTGCGACGGTTGCAGGCCGGGCTGCGCCGGCAGGGTCAGGCTGACCTGGTACAGGGCCTCGTTGCGCGGTGCCTTGGAGCTGATGAGCATCATGCCGCCCACCGACAGGTTGCCCAGGTGGCCCAGCGGTTGGCCGCTGATCACGTCGGTCACCACGGCGGTGAAGTTGATCGGCTTGCGCTCGCTGCGGCGCTGGTTGGCGGGGTTGTCGGGTGAATTCATGGGCGACGGTATCCCTGCGCCACGGCGCTCGGGGTGGTGGATTGGCGCAAGGCGCCGGTCAGGCCGTGCCAGGCACGGTCGAGCAGGCTTTCGCGCGGCGTGGGCATTTCGCGCGCGCGGCCGCGGGCAATGTCATGGGCCAGTTGCGCCAGGGTCATTTCCTCGCCGCGCTGGCCGCGCCGGGTCACCATCAGGCAGCGGCCGGACATGGGCGAGTACCAGCTGAGTTTGCGTCGGGTGATCTGGCCGGTGGCGGCGTCCTCGAACTCGAACCAGCTGCCGAACGGCATCCGGCGCAGTCGCAGCTGGATCTCGCGCTCGTGCGCGTCGACGGGTGGCTGGACCTGCGTGGCGGGTTCGGGCTGATCGGATTGCTCGCCCAGCCGCTGGTGATGCTTCAGGCGCATGGCGAGGTCGGTGGCGCTGGGCAGGTCCACCGCGGGGGCGGCGCTGTCGATGCCCAGCAGGCGCTGGGCGACCTGTTCGGCCTCCTCCGCATGCATGCCGATCTGCTGCAGGCCGGTTTCCACGTCCTGGCGCAGCTGTTGCCGGTCGGTCGTCGGCACCCGGCCCAGCAACTGGTCGGTGACCTGCAGCTGCGCCGCGAAGGCCTCGCTGTCCTCGCCGTGGCGAAGCAGGGTCAGCGCCAGCACGTCGGACCAGGCGCGATCCAGCAGCGCACGCAGCAGGCCACGCGGCGGCGACTGCGCGAAGCGTTCGGCCATCAGTTCGGTGGCGCGCTGGCGGGCCTGGTCGAGCCGCTCGCGACCTTGCGCGGCTTCCAGATGACGATGTTCGGCTGCCTGCGCCTTGCGGCTGAGCACTTCGACATGGCGCTTGATGTCGGCCAGCAGGCTGGCATACAAGTCCGCGCTGGGCGGCTCCTGCCGGGCACGTGAGACCAGCTGTTCCAGCTTGGCCGCCAGCGGCCGGTTGCTTTCCTCGTCGCCGCCGTCGAACCAGTCGTTGGCGGTGGTGGTGACGGTATCCAGCAACTGCCGCGCGGGGTGTTCGGGCCGTTCGAAGAAATCGTGGTCGGTCATCGCCACCCGCAGCAGCGGCAGCTGCAGGCCGCCGAGCAGTGCCTTGGCATTGCCGTTGCGCTGCAATTGCTCGCCGAGCTGCTCGAACAGCATCGCCACCAGCTCCACCGTGTCGCCCTGCTCGCTGCTCAGCTCGGTGCGCGGCGCGTCGGCAGGCTTGCCGCTGTTGAGGTGGACCAGAAGCTCGTCGCGCAGCCGCTGCGCGCTGCGCAACTCGCGGCTGGCGTGATCGGTGACGGCGACCAGGTGCGCCTGCAACGCGGCGAGTGCGGTTTGAAGTTCTTCCGGGCTGGCGGCGCGACCGGCGGGCTGGCCGCTACCAGTGCCGTCAGTGCTGCGCTGCTGCGACAGCAGGTCGCGCAGCGATTCGAGCACCGCGATCGGCTCGTGCGCCGCCGGGGCATTTCGCGCGGCAGCCGCTGGCGCGGCGTCGGGCGTGGGTACGGCATGCGGCCGGCTGGCGACGTGGCGCGGCAGCTGCGTGCCGCGCAAGCGCGGCAGGATGCCGTCGTCCAGCAGCCGCGCGTTCACCGCGGCCAGCAGCGGCCCCAGCGTGCGCAGCACCGACTGGTCGAAACAATGCAGCAAGGTCTGCTGCTGCGTCAGCGGCAGGGCGAGCGAGCCGCTGACGTGGTGGAACGCGTGGATAAGCGCGCGCGGGCCGTTCGGCAGCGCTTCGCCCTCCAGCGGCGGGGCGGCGACCAGCACGCCGAGACGGTAGCCAAGCTCATGCAGCACGGTGCCGTGGCGCGCCTCGGCGCGGGCCGACAACTGCTCCAGCGTCATGCTCAGCTCGTGTTCGACCGGGTCCAGCAATTCGAGCTGGCCCCAGGTGCCCAGATGATTTGTCGGCGCCGGCGTGTGGTGGCCGATGCGGTCGAACGAGACCACCAGCCGGTTGGCGAAACGCTGGCCCAGGGCCGCGCGATCCTGCTGCACCCGTTGGCGGGTGGCGAAATATTCCTGTTGCTCGCTGGCCTGGTGCGCTTTCTCGGCGCGCATGAAGACGTGCTGGTCGAACGCGGCCAGGCTTCGTTGCAGGGGCTGGTGCAGCTCGGCCACGCAGCGGGCGCAGATGTCTTCCAGCAAACGCTGGGCCCGGGCCGGCCAGCGGCCGCGACTGGTATCTGGCGCTGGGTCGGACACAAGTGAACCGCGTCGAAGCTGCTCCGCGTCCATGGCAGATCCCGTCGTTTTCCGGAACGACGAGTTTATGCCGGTTGTCGTGGGCGTGTCATGCTGTTTCAGCGGCAGTGGGGCGCATGCGACGGGCGCCGTGGCAGCAGCCATCACGGTTGCTGCGGGGCGTCGGTCATGGCGCGCCAGGCGGGTGGTAGCGACGGTGGTTTCCGGGCGGCGCAGGGCCGTGCCTCGCCGGTGACCAGTTTTTGCGCCAGTTGCGGCAAGGTGATGTTTTCCCACGGCTGGCCACGCCGGTTGAGCAGCAGGCAACGCCCGCCATGCGGGGCGTACCAGGCGAGCTTGCGCGCGCGGATGGGTGCGCTTTGGGTGGCGGCGAATTCGAACCAGTCCCCCGCGGGTTTCTGCCGCAACTGCTGCAGCGCCTCGCGCACGCGCGGATCGGTTTCGTCGTCGCCGCGATTGCCTGTCGCGTCCGCTGCCGGCGCGTCACCGAGGCGATGTTTCAACCGCATCGCCAGGCTTGTGGTGCTGGGGCCGCGCGAGGCGGGGTCGGCGTCGCTGGCGAACAGCCACTGGGCCAGTTCCGCGCTTTCTTCCACTGGCATGCCGATCTGCTGCAGGCCGGTTTCCAGCCCGTGACGCAGGGCGTGCTGGTTGCTGACGGGGCGTTTGCCGCAGAGCTGGTCGGTGATGAGCAGCCGGCTGGAAAACGCCTCGCTCTGTTCGCCGTGGCGCAACAGGGTCAGCGCCAGCACGTCGGTCCATGCGCGGTCGATCAGCCCACGCAGGCCGCCTTCCGGGCGGCTGGGGTCCTTGCGTTCGGCCATCAGCTGCGCCGCGCGGTGGCGTGCCTGCTCCAGCCGGTCGTGCCCTTGCATCGCCTCCACATGACGCCGCTCGGCCAGCTGCGATTTGCGTTGCAGTTGCGCCAGGTAGGCATCGAGCTGACCCTGCAACGCGGTGTAGAGCGCGGCGGTGGGCGGCTCCCAGATGGCGCGATCCACCAGTTGGTGCAGTGAGCTGATGACTCCGCGATCGGCCTCGCTGTCGCTGTCCTCGATCCAGTCGCGCGCCGCGTCGGCAAACGTGCCCAATAGCGACTGCGCCGGATGCCCCGCCTCGAAGAAACCCGGGTCGGCGAGCGCCAGGCGCAGCAGCGGCAGTTGCAGATCGCCGAGCAGGGCGCGGGCCTTTCCGGCCGGGCGCATGGCGCCGGCCAGCGACTGCAACAGCCGCGCCACCAGCTCCAGGATGTCGTCCTGCTCGTCGCCAAGGCGCACGTTGGCAGCATCGACAAACGATGGCGCCTTGCTGGCACCGGCCACGTTGAGGCAACCAAGCAACGCACGGCGCAGTTGCGTCGCGCTGGCGGGCGCGCCGCCGGCATGGCCGGGGATCAGGCTGGGGCGCTGTTGCAACGCGGTCAGCGCGGCGCGCAATTCCTCTTCCGTGGCTACCAGGCCGGCATCGTTGCGAGTCGGGCTGGCGCGCCGGCGACGGATCAACGGTTCGCGCAGCAGGTCCAGTGCGCTGGCCGCCGTGGTTTTGCCCGGTGGCGTGGCGGGTGCTGGCGGTATCGCGGCTTCCAGCGACAAGGGTGGTTGCTTGCGCACCGGTGTGCGCGCCATGGGAAACGCGCGCAGGCGCGGCAGGAGGCCTTCGGCGAGCAGGTGGCGATTGATGATTTCATACAGCCCGGCCAGCCCTGGCACCAGAGTGCTTTCCAGGCTTTGCAACAGCAGCACGTCGTGCTCGCTGGGCAGGTTGAGCGCGGCGGTGGCGTCGCGGAACGCGGCCGCCATGGCTTGCGGCCCCAGCGGCAGCCGTTCGCCTTCCAGCGGTGGTGCCGCCACCAGCACGGCCAGGCGATAGCTCAGCTCCACCAGCAGCGGGCCGTTGCGTGCCTCGTTGCGCGCCACCAGCTGATCCAGCGCGGCGGTCAATTCGTGCTCGACCGCATCGAGCAGGCTCAGCGTGAGTCCCGGCTTCTTCGCGGTGGGTGGCGTGGCAGTGCCGATCTGCGCAAACGCACGGTCGATGCTGGCCACGAAACGCTCTTCGAAAACCTGCCGCCCCTGCAGCAGGGTTTGCCGCGTGGCCAGGTAGCGCTGTTGATCCACGTGGCTGCGCGTGCGGTCGGACTTGTCGTGCAGGCGGCGGTCGAAATCGCCCAGGCACGCGCGCAGCGGCTCGTGCAGCCAGGTGGCGCAGAGGCCGCGCACTTCATCCACCAGTCGTTGTGTGCGCGCCGGCCAACCAGGCTTTTCAGGGGACGGCGCGTCTTCGGTGAGCTCGATCTTCAAAGTGATCCCGGACAACGCGAGAGGCCGAGTCTATGCCCGATGCGGTGACGTAACCATGAGCGTTTTGTCACTGCCACTCAAGCCAGGAAGCTGGCGATCACGTCGTTGAGAAAGCGCTGGCCCAGTGCGGTGGTGCGCAATTGCTGCGGGTCGGGGTGCAGCCAGCCGCGCTGTTGCGCGTCGTTCAGCGAGGTGGCGATCGTGGTCAATGACAAGCCGGTGCGCTCGCCGAAATCCTGCAGCGGCACGCCATCGATCAGTCGCAACGCGTTCAACATGTATTCGAACGGCAGCTCGCCGGCCGTGACGATCTGGTCGCCGCCGATCCGCGCGGCCGTGCCCGCGGCGTCCATGTAGGCGCGCGGGTTGCGCGATTTCCAACGCCGTCGTACCTGCCCGCTGGCGGCGTCGCTGAGCTTGCCGTGGGCGCCGGCGCCGATGCCCAGGTAGTCGCCGAAGCGCCAGTAGTTGAGGTTGTGCGCGCAGCGACGACCTGGCTGGGCGTAGGCGGAGATTTCGTATTGGCCGTAACCCGCGGCGGCCAGGCGCGCCTCGCACGCCTCCTGCATGGCCCAGGCGTGGTCGTCATCGGGCAGCGGCGGCGGGTTGGCGGCGAACACGGTGTTCGGTTCCAGCGTCAGCTGGTAGTGCGAGATATGCGTGGGCTGCAGCGCCACGGCGCGATCCACGTCGGCCAGCGCGCCCTCCAGCATCTGCTGGGGCAGGGCATACATCAGGTCGAGATTGATGTTGGCGTAGCCGGCGTCCTGCGCCGATTTCACCGCGCGCTCGGCTTCCGCGGCCGAATGGATGCGGCCCAGCCGGCGCAGCTTGTCGTCGTCGAAGCTCTGCACGCCGAACGAGATGCGGTTGACGCCAGCCTTCAGGTAGCCGTCGAAACGGCCGTGCTCGACCGTGCCGGGGTTGGTCTCCAGCGTGATCTCGGCATCCGCCGCCAGCGGCAGCCGTTCGCGGACGCCGTCGAGCAGGCGTTCGATCAGTTCGGGCGAAAACAGGCTGGGCGTGCCGCCGCCGAAAAAGATGCTGACCACCGGCCGCCCGGCCAGCGCCGCGCCGAAATCCACGCGGTCGGCGTCCAGATCGGCCAGCAGGTGATCGATGTACTCGGCGTACGGCGGCGGCGTGTTGCGCAGGCCGTGCGAGTTGAAGTCGCAATACGGGCACTTCTTCACGCACCACGGCATGTGGATGTACAGCGACAGCGGTGGCGCCAGCAGGCTCATGTCAGCTCAGCCAGCCGCGCCTGCAGTTTGGCCATGGCCTGGCCGCGGTGGCTGAGGCGGTTTTTCAGGGCGGGGTCGAGTTCCGCGGCACTTTGGGTCTGGCCATCGGGCAGGAACAGCGGGTCGTAGCCGAAGCCTCCCGGCCCGCGCGGCGTATCCAGCACGCGGCCGTGCCAGCGGCCCTCGACGATCAGCGGTGTGGGGTCGGCGGCGTGGCGCAGCAACACCAGTGCGCACATGAAGAAGGCGCGGCGTTGATCGGGCGCCATGCCATCCAGCGTCTGCAGCAGTTTCGCGTTGTTGGCGGCGCTGTCGCCGTGGCCGCCGGCGTAGCGGGCCGAGTACAGGCCGGGCGCGCCGTTGAGGGCTTCCACGCACAGGCCCGAGTCGTCGGCCAGCGCGGGCAGGCCGCTGACCTGTGCCGCGTGGCGCGCCTTGAGCAAGGCGTTTTCCACGAAGGTGAGGCCGGTTTCCTCGACATCGTCGATGCCCAGGCTGGCCTGGGTGACCACCTCGCAACCGCTGTCGGCGAACAGCGCGTTGAACTCGCGTAGTTTGCCGGGGTTGCTGCTGGCAAGGACGATGCGGTGCATGGGTGGGTTCCTGGGGTGCCGGGGTGGAGTCGTTTTTTTGAGGGTTATGGTGACCGCAGACGGCCCTCTCCCCCGGCCCCTCTCCCGCAAGCGTGAGAGGGGGTTATTGCGTCAGCGCGCGACCGCGTTATCGGATTGCAGCGCAGCTCGCTGCGCGGCGACCAGTTCACCGATGCCTTTTTCGGCCAGCGCCAGCATCGCGTCCATTTCGTCGCGACGGAACGCATGGCCTTCGGCGGTGCCCTGGATCTCGATGAAGCCGCCACCGTCGTTCATCACCACGTTCATGTCGGTGTCGCAGTTCGAATCCTCGGCGTAGTCCAGATCCAGCACCGGCGTGCCTTTGTAGATGCCGACGGAAACGGCGGCGATCGCGCCCACGATCGGGTTGCGCTTGAGGTTTTCGCGTTTCATCAACACGGCGACGGCATCGGACAGCGCCACATAGGCGCCGGTGATGGCGGCGGTGCGGGTGCCGCCGTCGGCTTGCAGCACGTCGCAATCGAGCGTGATCACGCGCTCGCCCAGCGCCTGGCGGTTGACGCAGGCGCGCAGGCTGCGGCCGATCAGGCGCTGGATTTCCATGGTGCGGCCGCCCTGGCCGCCGCGCGCGGCTTCGCGCTGCATGCGGGTATTGGTGGCGCGCGGCAGCATGCCGTATTCGGCGGTGATCCAGCCCTCGCCCTTGCCGCGCAGCCATGCCGGCGCGCGGTCCTCGATGCTGGCGGTGCACAGCACGCGGGTGTCGCCGAAGCTCACCAGCACCGAGCCTTCGGCGTGGCGGGTGTAGTGGCGTTCGATGGTGACCGTGCGCAGCTGGTCGCTGGCGCGGCCGCTGGGGCGGGTGGGGGCATTCATGGGGATTCCTTCGCGTCGCTTGGCCGGATTGGGCAAGGCGGGACCGGAGAGTTTACCATTGCGTCCTTTACCCACGCCCGGAAACACCGAATGATCCGCAGCATGACGGCCTACGCCAGTGCCGAAACCACCGGCCCCGCGGGCACGCTCAGCTGTGAGCTGCGCACGGTCAATCACCGTTACCTGGAATTGAGCCCGCGCCTGCCGGACGACTTGCGCAGCTTCGAGTCGCAACTGCGCGAGCGGGTGGCGGCGAAGCTGTCGCGCGGCAAGCTGGATCTCACCGTGCGCCGCACCGGCAGCGATGCGCGCAGCGAGTCGCTGCAGATCAACAATGCACTGCTGACCCGGTTGTCCGAACTGAACCTGGACATGGCCGCGCTGTTCCCCGGTTTGCAGGTGCAGTTCACCGAGCTGCTGCGCTTCCCCGGTGTGATGCAGCAGGCCGAGAACGATCCCGAGGCGCAGCAGGCGGCGCTGTTCGACGTGCTCGACCGTGCGCTGGATGCGCTCACCGCCACCCGCGAGCGCGAGGGCGCGAAGCTGGGCGAGATCCTCGGCGAAAAGCTCGATGCGATCGAACGCGTGGTGGCCGACGTGCGCGGCTGGATGCCGCAGATTCGCGCCGGGTTGCGCACCCGTCTGGAAACGCGGCTGGCCGACCTGAAGCAACCGGTCGAGCCGGGCCGGCTGGAACAGGAGCTGGTGCTGCAGATCACCCGCATCGATGTGGACGAGGAACTGGACCGGCTCAGCACGCATATCGGCGAGACGCGCCGCGTGCTGGGCTTGAAAGAGCCGGTCGGGCGCCGACTGGATTTCCTGATGCAGGAGTTCAACCGCGAGGCGAATACGCTGGGTTCGAAGTCGGTCGATGCGCGCAGCACCAATGCGGCGGTGGAGCTGAAGGTGCTGATCGAGCAGATGCGCGAGCAGGTGCAGAACATTGAATGAGCAAGGCATGCCGGTTTCTGCCATGCAGGCGCGGTTGATGGTTCGCCGCGAGCACCGGGCCCTGTCCCCAACCCTCTCCCCGTGGGGGAGAGGGTGCGAACGTGCTGCGCATCGTTATGAATATTGAAGCGGGAACCCTGTTTGTCGTTGCGGCGCCTTCGGGCGCGGGCAAGTCCAGCCTGGTCAATGCGCTGCTGGAGCGTGAGCCGACGATTTCGTTGTCGATCTCGCACACCACGCGACCGCCGCGCGTCGGCGAGTTGTACGGTCGGCACTATTACTTTGTCGAGCGAGACGCGTTCGAGAAGCAGGTCGCCGAAGGCATTTTCCTTGAGCACGCCGAAGTGCACGGCAACCTCTACGGCACGTCGGGCACCACGGTGCAGGCGCTGCTGGCACAGGGGCGCGATGTGTTGCTGGAAATCGACTGGCAGGGCGCACAGCAGATCCGTCGCAGCAAGCCCGATTGCGTCAGCGTGTTCATCCTGCCGCCGTCGCGGGCGGAACTTGAGCGGCGCCTGCGCGGTCGTGGTTCGGACAGTGCTGCGGTGATCGAGCGGCGGCTGCGCAATTCGCGCGAGGAAATCGGCCATGCACACGAGTTCGATTTCATCCTGATCAACGATGTCTTCAATGACGCCCTGGACGACCTGCAGGCCATCGTGCGTGCGGTGCGCCAGCGCAGTGCGTTGCAGTGGCGCCGCCACGAAACGCTGATTGCGGAGTTGCTTGCTTCGTAGCCGTTCGCTGCTGAGGACCGCAGGATCCACGGGCGCCGCTTGCATGGCGTTGTGGATGTGCTTCCATTACCTTGTTTCCTTTTCCGGCCGATGCATCCATGACCCAACCTGTTCGCCCGCCAGCTGACGACGGCACCCTGGTCAGGATCCGCGGGCTGACCACGGTGCTCAACGGCAAGACCATCTTCGACGCGCTGGACATGGATATCCCGCGCGGCAAGGTCACCGCGATCATGGGCCCCAGCGGCACCGGCAAGACCACCTTGCTCAAGCACATCACCGGGCAGATGCACGCCGACGCCGGCAGCATCCATGTCGATGGCCGCAACGTGGCCGGCTTGTCGCGCGAAGATCTGTACAAGCTGCGCGAGGGCGTGGGTTACCTGTTCCAGAACTCCGCATTGCTGACCGACTTCGATGTATTCGAGAACGTGGCGTTCCCGCTGCGCCAGCACACGAAATTGCCGGAGGTGCTGATTCGCAATCTGGTGCTGATGAAACTGCAGGCGGTGGGCTTGCGTGGCGCGGCGCGACTGATGCCGAACGAACTTTCCGGCGGCATGGCGCGACGGGTGGCGTTGGCGCGGGCGATCGTGTTCGACCCGCAACTGATCCTGTACGACGAGCCGTTCGTGGGCCTCGATCCGGTGGCGCTGAACCAGGTATTGAAATTGATCCGCACCTTGAACAAGACCCTGGGCATCACCAGCGTGCTGGTGTCACACGAACTGGCCGCGGTGCAGCAGATCGCCGATCACGTGATGCTGCTGTCCAACGGCAAGGTGGTGGCGCAGGGTGACCCGAAGACGATCGCCGACGATGGCTCGCCGTGGACGCGGCAGTTCTTCGGCGGCGAGGCGGACGGGCCGATTCCGTTCCGCTACCCCGCTGGCGACTACGCGACCGAGCTGGGTTTTGCAGGAGCGCCGAAATGAGCGCGCGCGAGCCGGTGCGCAACAACGTGGTGACCCAGTCGCTGGCGCAGATCGGCCTTTGCGGCCTGTTCCTGCTGACCTTGCTGGCGGCGATCCCGCGCAGCTTCCGCTACCTGCGCGAGACCACGCGCCAGCTGTGGTTCGTCGGCGCGATGAGCCTGACCATCATCATGGTCTGTGGCCTGTTCGTGGGCATGGTGTTGATGCTGCAGCTGTACCACGTGCTGTCGATTTTCGGCGGCACTTCGGCCAGCGGCATGGTGGTGGCGCTGTCGGTGTACCGCGAGCTTGGGCCGGTGGTCACCGCGCTGCTGTTCGCCGGCCGCGCCGGTACCGCGATCACCGCCGAGATCGGCCTGATGCGCGCCACCGACCAGATTTCCGCGATGGAGATGATGGCGGTGGACCCGATCGCCTACGTCGCCACGCCGCGCTTCCTGGCCGGGCTGATCGCGATGCCGCTGCTGTGCTGCGTGTTCTGCGCGATGGCGGTGTTCGGCGGCCACCTGGTCGGCGTGACCTGGCTGGGCATCGACAACGGCACGTTCTGGTCGAACATGACCGCGGTGGTCGACGTGCGCACCGACATCGTCAACGGCGTGCTGCTGAAAAGCCTGGCTTTCGGCGCGGTGGTGTCGTTGATCGCGGTGTTCCAGGGCTTCACCACGCCGCCGACCAGCGAGGGCGTGGCGTATGCCACCACGCGCACCGTGGTCGCTTCGTCCATCGCGATCCTGGCGCTGGATTTCGTGCTTACCGCCTTCCTGATGTGACTGCCATGACTTATCGTTTTCCGAGGATTCTGCCGTGAGCCAACCGAGAAGTTCCTATGCCGTGGGCACCGGCCTGTTCATCGTGCTCGGCTTTGCGGCGCTGGCCTACCTGGCCACGCAGACCAGCTCGGTGGCCAACGTCCGCCAGGGCGACAGCTACACGCTGCAGACGCAGTTCACCAACATCGGCCAGCTGAAAGAGCGCGCCCCGGTGAAGATCGCCGGCGTGCGGGTGGGCCAGGTGCAGTCGATCACCCTGAAGCCCGACCACGACGTGGCCGACGTGACGCTTTCGATCGACAAGCACTACGACCACATCCCGCAGGATTCGGTGGCCACCATCTTCACCAGCGGCCTGCTCGGCGACCAGTACGTGGGCATCGAATACGGCAGCGCCAAACAGGTGGTAGCCAACGGCGGCTCGCTGGCACGGACCAAGTCCACCCAGCCGCTGGAGGAGATGCTGGGCAAGTTCTTCGGCGCCGGCGGCGTCGTCGACAACGTGGGCGGCAGCTATACGGTGAAGGCGAACTTCACCAACGTCGGCACGCTGTCCGCCGGTGCGCCGGTGAAGATGGCCGGCGTGGTGATCGGTAGCGTGCAATCGGTGAACGCCGACCCGGTGCAGTTGAACGCCCGCGTGGTGTTGGCGATCGACAAGCGCTACGACGCGATTCCGGACGATTCGGCCGCCGCGGTATTCACCAGCGGTTTGATCGGTACCCAGTATGTTGCGATCCAGCCCGGCGGCTCGCCCGACACGCTCAAGGATGGGGACGAGATGATCCTGACCCAGTCCGCGATGCAACTGGAGGACCTGATCGGGAAGTTCCTGGTGAATGGCTCCAGCGACAAGAAGCCAGCCAGCGAAAAGTGATCCCGTCTCCCCGCCTGCCGATCCGGCCGGCCCCCACCAAGGAAACCCCATGTTGCGCAAACTGGCTCTAGCCACTGCCATCACCTTCGGTGTCGTCGTCACCGCGCCGGCCTTTGCCCAGGACGCCCCGGCGGCGGCCGCTACCCAGCAGACCCCGGTGCAGGTCGTGCAGACGATCGCCGATCAGTTGGCCAGCGCCATCGAAGGCCACCGCGACGAGCTGAAGCAGAACCAGGAAAAACTCATCAGCGTCATCGATGAAGTCTTCCTGCCGCACTTCGACCTGGACTACGCATCGATCCTGGTGCTGGGCCGGCACGCGCGGGAAGCGACGCCGCAGCAGCGCGAGCGCTTCGCCAAGGCGTTCTACAACTCGATCACCCATCGCTACGCCGAAGGCCTGCTGAACTACACCCGCGGCCGGGTCAAGGTGCTGCCGTTCAACGGCTCGCTCAACGACAAGCGCACCGTGGTGCGCACGCAGGTGGTGCTGGATGACGGCAAGCTGGTGTCGATCGACTACGCCTTCCGCAAGGGCCGCAGTGGCGACTGGAAAGCGTATGACGTGATCATCGAAGGCATTTCCTACGTCACCAATTACCGCAACCAGGTCGATGCGGAAATCCGCAAGGTCGGCATCAACCAGTTGATCAGCAACCTGGAAAGCCAGGGCGAGAAGGCGCTGGACACGATGGCCAAGGACAACAAGGACGCCTCGTGACCGAGCCGGCTGCGCCAGCGTTTCGAGTCGCCACGACGGAGCCGGGTACGCTGGGCGTGAGCGGCGTGCTGAGCTTCAGCACCGCCGCGGCGGCGATGCAGGCCATCAGCGCGGCCTTGGCTGCCGGCAGCTTCGACCGGCTCGACCTGGGCGAGGTGCAGCGCAGTGACAGTGCGGGCCTGGCGTGCGTGCTGGCGGTTGCGGCCTTGCCCGGCAAAACGTTGCGCGTCGTGCGCATGCCGCCGGGCATGCAGGCGCTGGCGACGGTATGCGAGGTGGATCGGTTGATCGCCTGATTGGCGATGCGCAGAGACTGAAACGACAAAGGGGCCGCAAGGCCCCTTTGTCGTTTTGCAGTGGCGCCAGCTACTGCTGCGTGGCCTGCTTCGGGTTCGCTTTTTCCCACTGATGCTGCTGGTCGAGCAATTCCTCGGGATCGAAATTGTCGTCGTCCAGGCCCTGCATCTGCTGGATGACCGCAGCGGGCGGGCTGCCGTCGTAGATCCGGTACAGGCGTTGCTGGCGGTAGGCGTCACGCATGAAAACGTAGGGGTCGTAGGCCGACTTCAGGAAATTTTCCGCGTCGATCGCGCGCGAGCGCAGCGTGATCAGGTAGATCGCCTGTGGCAGGTACTGCAGCCCGTTGTAGTGGTGGTTGTCGGCGTACAGGCTCAGCGGATCGAAGAAATAGCTGTCCACCGGCATGCGCCACATGTCACGCACCGTCGACGGCCCCAGCAGCGGCAACACCAGGTAATCGCCATCGGGCAAACCCCAGCGTGCCAGCGTCACGCCAAAATCGTTGTCTTCCAGCGGAATGCCGAACTTGCTGGCCGGGTCCAGGAAACCGCCCATGCCCAGGGTCAGGTTGACCAGGAACCGGCCGGTGCTCTGCAGCGCCTGCTTCGGGCGCGCCTGCAACAAGTCGTTGGCCACCGTGATCGGCATGCGGATATTGGTGAAGAAATCGCTCACCGAGCGGCGCACGGGCGGGTTGGTGATCTTGCGGTAGCCCGCGGCGACCGGACGGATCACGGCCTGGTCCACCGCATCGTTGAACTGGTAGGCCTTGCGGTTGTACTTTTCCAGCGGATCGTCGGTACGTGGCTTGGCAATCGTGCAGCCGGCCAGCAACGCCATGGCAATCAGCGTCGCAAACCAGCGCAATCGAGGGGATTGAAGCAGGGAAGGCATGAGGGAGCCTGGGCTCACGGGGTAAGAGAGCGCATAAGTGTACTGCAGAGTCTTGTATTTTGCTCGGTTTTCCGGACGGCGGTGCGCCGGGTCGCGCGCGGCGACAGCGCCCGACAGGATACATGGTGCGCGCATTGCCAGTCACGCCCGTGCTGCCCTACACTGCCCGGTCAGATAAGTCATTTTTTTCTCTAAGGATTTAGCAATGGCACGCATTACCGTGGAAGACTGCCTTGAGGTAGTCGACAACCGATTCGAGCTGGTGTTGATGGCGACCAAGCGCGCCCGTCAGCTGGAAAAGGGCGCCGAACCGGCGGTCAACCCCGGTCACGACAAGCCGACCGTGCTGGCGCTGCGCGAGATCGCCGACCGCCGCATCGACCAGGCCACGATCGACGAAATCGACAAGAGCGAGCGCGAGCGCGCCGAGCGCGAAGCGCTGGAGTGGGCCGCGGCCGAGGTGGACGACGACCTTTCCAAGGGCGGGGAAGACTGATGATCCTCGGTGGCCATCACGCGAACGCAACCTGCCGGACCAGCATCGCTGGTTCGTTGAAGGCTGCGCGCCGCATGGCCACCGACATGGCCTCGCGCCCGTGCGAGGCTGGCGCCTGATCCGGCGCCACAGGCAATGACCGCGCTGGGCGATCGCGACAATGTGGATGTGTCCACGTTGCCGCCTTACGTACTGGCGCTGAAGGAGCGCATTGCCTATCTGCCCGAGGCGCAGGTCGAGCGTGTGCTGCAGGCGTTCCGCATCGGCGCCAAGGCGCACGAGGGCCAATCGCGCAAGAGCGGTGAACCCTACATCACCCATCCGGTGGCCGTAGCCGGCATCCTGGCCGAGCTGGGGCTGGACACCGAAACCATCATCGCGGCGATCCTGCACGACACGCTGGAAGACACCGAGCTAAGCCGCGAGGCGCTGGCCGGCGAATTCGGCGAGGAAGTGGCCGAGCTGGTCGACGGCGTCACCAAGCTCGACAAGATGCGTTTTGGCAGCCGCCAGGAAGCCGATGCGGAAAGCTTCCGCAAAATGCTGCTGGCGATGGCGCGCGACCTGCGCGTGATCCTGATCAAGCTGGCCGACCGCCTGCACAACATGCGCACGCTGGGTGCCAAGGATGCCGCGTCGCGCCGCCGCATCGCCCGCGAAACGCTGGAGATCTATGCCCCGATCGCGCAGCGCCTGGGCATGAACAAGTTCAAGGCCGAACTGCAGGACCTGGGTTTCCGCACGCTCTATCCTGACCGCTACCGGGTGATCCGCGAGCGCATCCGCGCCGCGCTGGGCAACCGCCGCGAAGCGATGGGCAAGATCGAGTCGGCGCTGGCCGCGCGGTTGGCTTCCGATCACCTCACCGTGCGCGTGGTGGGGCGGATCAAGTCGCCGTGGAGCATCTATTCCAAGATGCGCAACGAGCACAAGAGCTTCGCGCAGTTGATGGACGTGTACGGCTTCCGCGTCATCACCGACAGCGTGATGAGCTGCTACATGGCGCTGGGCGTGGTGCACGCGCTGTACAAGCCGGTCGACCGGCGCTTCAAGGATTTCATCGCGATCCCCAAGGCCAACGGCTACCAGTCGCTGCACACCGTGCTGCTGGGGCCGTTCGGCGCGCCGATCGAAGTGCAGTTGCGCACCGCCGAGATGGACTCGTTCGCTGAAAGCGGCGTGGCCGCGCACTGGGCCTACAAGACCGAAAGCAGCCCCGCCAACAGCGCGCAGGCGCGGGCGCGCGAGTGGCTTTCGTCGCTGGCCGACAGCCAGATGAACACCACCTCGTCGTCGGAGTTCATCGAGAACGTCAAGATCGACCTGTTCCCCGACGAGGTCTACCTGTTCACGCCGCGCGGCGACATCCTGTCGCTGCCGCGCAACGCCACCGCGCTGGATTTCGCCTACGCCGTGCACACCGACGTGGGCGACCACGCCGTGGCCGCGCGCGTGGACAAGAAACTGCTGCCGCTGCGCGCGCGGCTGGAATCCGGCCAGCTGGTGGAGATCATCACCGCGCCATCGGCCTTGCCCAACCCGGCCTGGCTGGAGTCGGTGGTCACCGGCAAGGCGCGCACCGCGATCCGCCAGTACCTGAAACACCTGCAGCACGAGGACGCGGTGGATTTCGGCCACCGCATGCTCGACCGCGCACTCGATGCGCGCGGCAGCAGCCTGGACGACATCACCGCCACCGTGCTCGACCGTTTCCTGGAAACGTCCAAGCTGAAGCGGCTGGAGGAGCTGCTGTCGGATATCGCACTGGGCAACCGCATGCCCGACGTGGTGGCCGGCCAGCTGCTGAAGTTGCGCGGCAAGCGCAAGGGCGAGGCACTGCCGACGGTGCTGCACGCGCACGAGAACATCCGCATCACCGGTGCCGAGCGTGGCGTGCTGAGCTTCGCCAATTGCTGCCACCCGCTGCCTGGCGACGACATCATCGGTTACCTCTCTTCGGGCAAGGGCATCGTGGTGCATCGCGAGGAATGCCCGAACGTGGTCGAGTTGCGCAAGTCGCCCGAGCGTTGCGTGGCGATTGAATGGGACCGCGACGTGCAGGGCGATTACCGCGCCGAACTGCGCATTGAGGTGATCAACCGCACCGGCGTGCTGGCCACCATCGCGGCGGCCATCGCGGCAGCCGATTCCAATATCGAGAACGTGGAATACGTCGAGCGCGACGCCGCGGCCGCCACCCTGGTGTTCGCGATCGAGGTGAGGAGCCGCAAGCATCTGGCCGACGTGATCCGTCGCGTGCGCCGCACCGGCGTCGTCAGCGGGGCGTACCGCTACCCGCTGTAGGGGCCGGGATTGGGGATTGGGGATTCGCAACAGCAATTGCCCGCCCGCTGCCGATGTGTGTGGGAGCGACTTCAGTCGCGATGCTTTTGCGCCGGGACTCGAGATTGGGAACGGCGGATTCGCAAAAGCCTCAGCCGCGCCTTTTCGCGCACAGGGTGCGCTCCTACAATGGCCGTTTCCCAATCCGAGGCCGCCCATGTCCAGTTCCGTCATCGCCACCACCGAGGCGCCCGCCGCCATCGGCCCGTATTCGCAGGCCGTGCGTGCCGGCAACACCGTGTATTTTTCCGGCCAGATTCCGCTTGATCCGGCCACCGGCGCGCTGGTCGAAGGCGACATCACCGTGCAGACGCGACGCGTGTTCGACAACCTGGTTGCGGTGGCGCAGGCCGCCGGCGGTTCCCTGTCGCAGATCGTGCGGGTGGGCATCTACGTCACCGACCTGGCGAATTTCGCTGCCGTCAACGCGGTGATGGCCGAGTATTTCCAGCAGCCGTATCCGGCGCGTTCCACCATCGAGGTTTCGGCGTTGCCCAAGGCCGCGCAGGTGGAAGTCGACGCGGTGATGGTGCTGGGCTGATCGCCAGCCAGGGCCTGCGCTGACGCGTGGCACCGGCAGGGCGCCCACGCGCGGCGTGCCGCCTCGGCTAGGCTTGCCAGATGGCTCCCCGTCAACGTCCCGCCCCCGCCGAGCCCGGCCTCGCGCCGGTGTCGACCGTGCCCGGTGTCGGCCCCGCGCTGGTGAAGGTGCTGGCGCGGCTGGGGCTGGAGCGGGTGCAGGATCTCTGGTTCCACCTGCCGCTGCGCTATGAAGACAAGACCCGCGTCACCGCGATGGCCGACCTGCGCGCCGGCGAGCGGGCGCAGGTCGAAGGAGTGGTGGAGGCGGTCGAGCGCGGCTTCCGCTATCGACCGCAATTGAAGGTGGCGATCGGCGACGACAACGGGCACACCCTGTTGCTGCGGTTTTTCCATTTCAATCGCGCCCAGGCCGAGCAAATGGTGCCGGGCACACGCCTGCTTTGCTATGGCGAGATACGCCACGGCGCCCATGCGCTGGAAATGGTGCATCCGCAATATCGCCGGCTGGACGGCAACGACGCGGTGGCCGTCGACGACGTGCTCAGCCCGATCTATCCCACCACCGAAGGGCTGGGCCAGAAGCGCCTGGCCGGCGTGATCGGCAAGGCGCTGGCGCTGCTGCCGCCGGCATCGCAACTGGAACTGATCCCGCCCGCGTTGTGCGCCGAACATGGCCTCACTTCGTTGCGCGAAGCGCTGCTCTACGTGCATCGACCGCCGCCGGATGCGCCGCTGGCGCAACTCATGCTGGGCAGGCACCCGGCCCAGCAGCGGCTGGCGTTCGAGGAATTGCTGACCCAGCACCTGAGCCTGCGCCGCATGCGCGAGGCAGTGCGCATGCGCCATGCGCCGGCGCTGGTCGTGGACCGCGCGTTGCAACGTCGTTTTCTGGCCACGCTGGCGTTCAAGCTGACGTCGGCACAGCAACGTGTCAGTGCCGAGGTGGCGCAGGACCTGGCGCAGACCAAGCCCATGCTGCGACTGGTGCAGGGTGACGTCGGCAGCGGCAAGACGGTGGTGGCCGCGCTGGCGGCGCTGGCTGCAGTGGCGTCGGGTCATCAGGTGGCCTTGATGGCACCGACCGAATTGCTGGCCGAACAGCATCTGCACAATTTCCGGCAGTGGTTGCAACCGCTGGGCATCGAGGTGGAATGGCTGGCCGGCAAGGTCACCGGCAAGACGCGGCGGCAGGTGCTGGAGCGCGTGGCGCAGGGCGCCCCGGTGCTGGTCGGCACGCACGCGCTGATGCAGGAGGGCGTGAATTTTTCCCGGCTGGGTCTGGTCATCGTGGATGAGCAGCACCGCTTCGGCGTGCAGCAACGGCTGGCATTGCGCGACAAGGGCATGACCGATACGAACCGTCCCGAGGCTGCGGTGACCGACGGCGCCGAGCAGGTGCCGCACCAGCTCGTGCTCACCGCCACGCCGATACCGCGCACGCTGGCGATGAGCGCCTACGCCGACCTCGACGTTTCATCGATCGACGAACTGCCGCCCGGACGCACGCCGGTACAGACCATCGCGATCTCCAACGCGCGGCGTTTCGACGTGATCGAGCGGGTCCAGGCCGCCTGCGCCGAAGGTCGGCAGGTGTACTGGGTGTGCACCCTGATCGAGGAGTCCGAACAACTGCGCGCGCAGGCGGCGGAAGTGGCGCACGCGGAGCTTTCCGCGGCTATCGGTGAAACCCGCGTCGGGCTGATCCACGGCCGCATGAAGCCGGCGGAAAAACAGCGGGTGATGGATGCGTTCAAGGCCGGCCAGCTCGCCGTGCTGGTCGCCACCACCGTGATCGAAGTGGGCGTGGACGTACCCAACGCCAGCGTCATGGTGATCGAAAACAGCGAGCGCCTGGGCCTGGCGCAGCTGCACCAGTTGCGCGGACGCGTGGGCCGTGGCGCCGTCGCCTCCAACTGCGTGTTGCTTTACCAACCGCCGCTGGGGCAGCTGGCGCGCGAGCGCCTGCAGGTGATGCGCGACAGCAACGACGGCTTCCGCATCGCCGAGAAGGATCTGGAATTGCGCGGCCCCGGCGAAGTGCTGGGCACCCGCCAGACCGGTCAGCTGAGCTTCCGCATCGCCGACCTGGCCCGCGATGCCCACCTGTTGCCCGCCGTCCAGCAAGTGGGTCAGAACATGCTGGCCGATCATCCGCAGCAGGCCAGCCAACTCATCGAACGATGGATCGGCGGTGCGGCGCGTTATGCGCATGCGTGATGGGTAGGGAATGGGGCGGGAAATGGGGAGTTGAGAATGGGAAATTGGAAAGGCGTCGTACCCCATCACCGATCACCCTGAGCGTAGCTGCGCAGCAGCGGAGTCGAAGGGCGACCTGCAGCAAGGCTTCGACTTCGCCGCTTCGCGGCTACGCTCAGCCTGAACGAACCGAGGACGGGCGCTGGTTGGCAAATGCAGAGCATCCAGACGACCGTGATGTATCGGAGTCCGCTGCCGCCACCCAACATGCACCCACTACACTGCACCTCATTACTGCGAGATCCTGATGTCCCGACCGCAATTGCTGATCGATACCGACCCTGGCGTAGACGATGCGCTGGCGATCCTGATGGCGCATGCCGATGCCGATATTGCCGCGCTCAGCATCGCCGCCGGCAATGTCGGCCTGGCGCATACCGTGCGCAATGCGTGCACGCTGGTCGATCTGCTGGGCAGCGCCACGCCGGTGTTTGCCGGTTGCGCCACGCCACTGGTGCGCGCGCCGGCGGAGGATGCCGCATTCGTGCACGGCGCGGATGGTTTCGGCGACATCGGTTTTCCCGTAGCGAAGGCCGTCGCGGCCGATGAGTCCGCCGCACAGGCCCTGCTTCGGCTTACCCGCGAGCGTCCCGGCGAGCTGACCCTGGTGGCGCTGGCGCCGCTGACCAACCTGGCGCTGGCGCTGCGGCTCGACCCCGCGCTGCCGCAGCGCGTGGCGCGGCTGGTTGTGATGGGCGGCGCGGTCACCGGGCACGGCAATACCGGCATGATCCCGGCCGAGTTCAATGTCGGTTTCGATCCGGAAGCGGCACACGTCGTGTTCGAGGCGTTTCCGTCGTTCGACCTGATCGACTGGGAGGCGACCTTGCGACATGCCTTTGATGAAGAGACATTCGACGCATGGCTGCAGGCCGGCGATCACCGCGCCGATTTTTACGGCCGTATCGCGGGTACCGCACGGGCGTTCAATCGCAAGCACGATCGACGCGGCATCATCGCCGCCGATGCACTGGCGATGGCGGTGGCGATCGATCCCACGATCATCACCCGCAGCGAGAAGCGCGCCGTCGCGGTGGAACTCGATGGCCGGCTCACCCGCGGCGCCACCGTAGTGGACTGGGCGCGCCGGCTCGGCGCGCCGGCCAACGCGAACATCGTGCTGGAGGTCGATCAGGCGCGTTTTGGTGCCATGGTGCGGCGAGCCCTGGGGGCCCCGGAGCGGTAGCGTGTGCGCCGCAACCGGCCTCGGCTTGCGGTGATTGCCATCAGGCGGCTACAATGCCGCTCTTTTCTTCCGCCGCTTTGAGCACGCCATGAAGCCCGATATCCATCCGAACTACACCCCGGTGGTGTTCCAGGATCTGTCGTCCGACTTTGCCTTCCTGACCAAGTCGACCATTTCCAGCAAGGAAACCATCAAGTGGGAGGACGGCAACGAGTATCCGCTCGTCAAAGTGGATATCTCCAGCCACTCGCACCCGTTCTACACCGGCAAGCAGAAGTCGCTGGACGTTGGCGGCCGCGTCGACAAGTTCCGTCGCCGCTACGCGGGCACCGTCAAAGAGTAATGCCGCCGGGGTTGCCGACATGGGCAACTCGTCAGGCCGGGCACGGGGCGAGCATCGACTCGCCCCGTGTTTTTTTGTGCGCGTCGTTCCCCCGTTCGCCTGCGGATGCGCGTGGATCGTTGTGCGATAATGGCGCTTTTCCTGACGCCCCCGCGTCTGCCGCATCGCATGCGTAACCCAGGCGATGCCCACCATTCCCCCGCTGAAAGGCGTCGCTTTGCGGCTCGCCCTCGCGATGAACTTTTGTGAAGGAGGTTTCCGTGTCCACTCCCAAGATCGTCAAACTGCTGGATGAATCGAATCAGCGCAGCAGCGAGCTGCCGCTGATCAGCGGCACCCTGGGGCCGGCTTGCATCGACATCGGCACGCTGTACAAGGACACCGGCCACTTCACCTTCGACCCGGGTTTCGCCAGCACCGCCAGCACCAAGAGCGCGATCACCTATATCGACGGCGACAAGGGCGTGCTGCTGTATCGCGGCTACCCGATCGAACAGTTGGCGGCGAACTCCAGCTTCCTCGAAGTGGCTTACCTGCTGCTCAATGGCGAACTGCCCAACGCGGCCGATTTCGACAAGTTCGAGCACGACGTCTCGCATCACACGATGATGCACGAGTCGCTGAAGAACTTTTTCCAGGGCTTCCACCACGACGCCCATCCGATGGCGATGCTGGCCGCGTCGATAGCGTCGCTGTCGGCGTTCTATCACGACGACCTGAATGTCGATGACCCGGTCGACCGCAAGATGGCGGCGATCCGCCTGATCGCGAAAATGCCCACGATTGCGGCCGCCTGTTACCGCTATTCGATCGGCTGGCCGTTGCGCTATCCGCGCAACAACCTGGAGTACGTCGACCGCTTCCTGCACATGATGTTCGAGGTGCCCAGCGAGCCGTTGCAGATGAGCCCGGTCGCGGCCAAGGCGCTGGACCTGCTGTTCATCCTGCATGCCGACCACGAGCAGAACGCGTCCACCTCGACCGTGCGCCTGGTCGGTTCAACCGGAGCCAACCCGTACGCGTCGATCGCCGCCGGCATCACCGCGTTGTGGGGGCCGGCGCATGGCGGCGCGAACGAGGCGGTGCTCAAGCAGTTGGAGGAGATCGGTACGCCGGACAACGTCGAGTCGGCGATCCTGCGCGCCAAGGACAAGAACGACAGCTTCCGCCTGATGGGCTTCGGCCACCGCGTCTACAAGAACTTCGACCCGCGCGCCAAGATCATTCGCGAGATGTGCCACAAGGTGCTGGCCGAGCTGGGCGTCAAGGACCCGCTGCTGGACGTGGCGCTGAAGCTGGAAGAGGCCGCGCTGAAGGACGATTACTTCGTGGAGCGCAAGCTCTACCCGAACGTGGATTTCTACTCCGGGCTGATCTACAAGGCGCTGGGCATCCCCACCGAGATGTTCACCGTGATGTTCGCCATCGCGCGCACCGCCGGCTGGATCGCCCACTGGATCGAACAGCACGAAACCCCGGGGTCGCGTATCGGTCGTCCGCGCCAGATCTATACCGGCGCCGACGTGCGCGATTACGTGAGCGTCGACAAGCGCTGAGCAACCGCGCCATCGCATGAGCAAACGCCCCGGCTAGCCGGGGCGTTTGCGTTTGGGGGTGAGAAAGCGTGCGCTTTACCGGCGCTGGCTGGCGTTGGCCAGCATGCGTTCCAGTTGGTCGCTGTCGTCGTCCCCGGACAGCAAGGCTTCCACCGCCGCCAGCGAGGCGCGGCGCATTGGCTTCTCGTCGATGCGGTCCAGCGGCGCCTGGCGCAGCGCGTTGCGCGGCAGTACGGTGATATCGAACGGCAAGCCGTCGGCGGCGAACAGCAACACCGGGTATTCGGCCTGGTCGGCTCGGGTCACGCGCAACCGCCGGGTCTGGCTTTCGGCGGGGACGCCGTGGTCGTGCAGGAACAGGGTCACCGCGTCGGGATCGTCGCTGAACACGTGCAGGCAAACCGCCGAGTGCTCGTCGGCGGTGCCTTCCAGCACGGCGCCCACCAACCGCGGTTCGAAAACCGCCAGGAACCGCATCGCCTCGACCGCCGCCTCGCGCCGCTGTTGCAAGGATTGCGGCTGGCTGTCCGCGAGAAACAGCCGCTGGCGTTCGCGCAGCGCCTCTTCGATTTCCTGGTTGCGCGGCAGCGCCTGGGTTTCCAGGATGCCCAGTCTTTCGGCCGCCTTGGTCTTGGCGCGGTGGAAATCCCGGATGCCGTGCTCGCTCATCAGCCGCGCTGCTTCCTGGGCGACCAGCAGGCGGCTGCGCTGCAGGCGGTCATGCGCATGAATGCGGTGATGCTCGCCTCGGGTCATGCTCAATCTCCGTTGCGTGGTGGACGGCTCCATCCGCTCGTTCGTGCCGTTCGTTCGCGCCCGCGTGCGCCGGTGGTGTGCCGTCGCGTTCGCTGGCGAAACCACCCTACCACCGCCGCGCGTCGCGTTGAATCGTCGGCGAAGGTGTGCGCCGGGATACATGACCCGGCGCGGCATCGGCTTCGCCCACGGCGCCGTCAGAAGATGTCGTAGGCGCGCTGCTGTTCCTGCTCCTTCTGCTGTTGCGCCTGCGCGCGCAGGCGATCGACATCCTCCACCTTGAAGATTTCGCTGATGCCGTTGGGGTCGTCGGACGCGGTGGGCAGCCCGTTGTCGCGGTTGATCGTGATCGTCGTGATGCCCGGCGGCATCGGCAGCGCGTTCGATGGCAGGTCCTTGAGCACGCTGCCCATGTAATCCATCCAGATGGGCAGCGCAGCCTTGGCCCCGAACTCGCCCCGGCCCAGCGAATCGTAGTTGTCGAAACCCACCCACACGGCGGTGGAAACGTCGCCGTTGAAGCCCACGAACCAGGCGTCATGATGATCGTTGGTGGAGCCGGTCTTGCCGGCCAGGTCGTCGCGCTCGAGTGCGCGCGCGGCGGAGCCGGTGCCGCGCAGGATGACGTCCTTCATCAACGAGGTGATCAGGAAATCGTTGCGCGGGTCCAGCACGCGCGGGGCCAGGATCGGCGGGTGGTTGCTGTCGCCGTGCGCATCCGGCGGCAGGATGGCGTCACCTACCGCATCGATGCCGTCCTCGCCGGCGGCGGATGCCGATGCGGCGTGGGCCACATCGTTGGCCGGGGTCGCGGTCATGTTGGCCGGCGGCGGTCCGGCGACGCTGGTATCCAGCAGGCGCTCCTGGCAATCGCGGCACGCGCGCGCCGGGTTGGCCACGTAGATGGCCGTGCCGCTGCGGTCATCGATCTCGCTGATGAAGTACGGCGTCACCAGGTAGCCGCCGTTGGCGAATACCGCGTAGCCGCGCGCCATGCCCATCGGCGATACCGACGCGGTGCCCAGCGCCATCGACAGGTTGGCGGGGATGGCGTCGAGCGCGAAGCCGAAGCGGGTCAGGTATTCGCGCGTGTAGCGCACGCCGATGGCCGCCAGCAGCCGGATCGAGACCAGGTTCTTCGACTGCACCAGTGCCTCGCGCAAGCGCATCGGGCCGGCGAACTTGCCGTCGTCGTTGTTGGGCGTCCACAGGCCGCCGGGACGGGACGGATCGGGCAGGGCCAGCGGGGCGTCGTTGATGATCGACGCCGGCGTGAAGCCATGGTCGAGCGCCGCCGAGTAGAGATACGGCTTGAAGCTTGAGCCTGGCTGGCGTGCGGCCATCACCGCGCGGTTGAACTTGCTGCGCATGAAATTGAAGCCGCCGACCAGCGCCTGGATCGAGCCGTCCTCGGGGCTCACCGACGCTAGTGCGCCTTGCACCGATGGAATCTGCGCCAGTTGCCACGCGCCCTTGTCATCATGTGACAGCCGCACGATGTCGCCGCGCTTGATGACGCTGTCCACCGATGTCGGCGTGGCACCGACCCGGCTGTCGCTCAGATGGGGCCTGGCCCAGCTGACGGCGTCCAGTGACAACTCGACATGTTCGCCGTTGCGCAGGTAAACCGTGGCGCCATGGGCGCCGCTGGCGGTCACCAGGCCCGGTTCCAGGGTGGAGATATCGGTGTAGCCCGCCAATGCCTGCTTGTAATCGGAGGGGCCTGCGTTGGCGGGCAGGTCCTGATGGGCCTCCGCACCACGCCAGCCGTGGCGATGGTCGTACGCCACCAGGCCACGGCGCAGCGCATCCACCGCCGCTTGCTGGCGATCGCTGCGCAGGGTGGTCTTGACCACGTAGCCTTCGGTCAGCGCGTCATTGCCCAGGCGGTCCAGCACCTGGCGCCGGACCATTTCGGCGAGGTACGGCGCATCCAGTTCGATCGGCTGCTCGTGCGGCGCGCCGTGGTTCGGCTCGGCCCGCGCCTGCTCGTATTGCTCCTCGGTGATGTAGCCGTGGCGGCGCATTTCGCTCAGTACCCAGTTGCGTCGCGCCAGCAGGCGCTTGGGGCTGTTGATCGGGTTGACCGCCGACGGCAACTGGAAACTCGACGCAATCGCGGCGCATTCGGCCACCGTCAGCTGATCCAGGGTCTTGCCGTAATAGTACGAAGCGGCCGCGGCCACGCCATACGAGCGGTGGCCGAGAAACATCTTGTTGAGGTACAGGTCGAGGATCTGGTCCTTGCTTAGCTCCTGCTCCATGCGAAGCGCGATGAAGATCTCGGTGATCTTGCGCGAATACAGCTTCTCGGGGCTGAGGAAGAAGTTGCGGGCGACCTGTTGGGTGATGGTCGACCCGCCCGAGCCCTTGTCGCCGCCCGTCTCGATCACGTGCCAGGCGGCGCGCACGATGCCGTGCCAGTCCACGCCGGGGTGATGGTAGAAATCGGCATCCTCGGCCGACAGTACGGCGTGCTTCAGCCGGTCCGGCACGTTGCCGATATCCACCGGTATGCGTCGCGTTTCACCGAAGCTGGCAATCAGTTTGCCATCGGCGCTGAGCACGCGCAGCGGCACCTGCATGTGATAGTCCTTGAGCACCTCGACGGAGGGCAACCGCGGCGCGATCAACCAGTACGTCACGCCAACGGCAAGGATGGCCAGCAGAAAACCGGAGAAAGCCAGGACCAGTGCCCAGCGCAACAGACGCTTCAAAATATGCATGGATGCGGTTAGCGAGACTTGAGTCAAAACATGCCAGAGTATAGATGTTGCAGTATTGAAGGCGTTCCGGCGCCGAGCAGGCCGGGGGATACGCAGGATGGCACGGGGGCGCAAAGCTGGAGCCGGGTTGCCGGGGGATCGCTCAACTGTGGCGCCTATCACGAGAATTGCTTGAGAAAGTTCGCGTAGGCCGTTGCCATTACGTAAATTTTTCGATTTAATGCCTTGGCGTACCGACCGGGATTCCGGTCCGGGCGTCAGGGGCAGGGGGGAAACACCGTGGGTCTCTTTACACCCAAGAAGCCGGCATTGATTGGTGTCGACATCAGCTCGACGGCCGTCAAGCTGCTGCAGCTCAGTCAGGCGGGCGGGCGTTTCCGCGTGGAGCATTACGCGGTCGAGCCGTTGCCACCCAATGCGGTGGTCGAGAAGAACATCGTCGAGGTCGAGGCGGTCGGCGACGCCATCCGCCGCGCCATGGCGCGCTCGGGCAGCAAGGTGAAGCACGCGGCAGCGGCGGTAGCGGGGTCGGCGGTCATCACCCGCATCATCCCGATGGCGGCCGAATTGTCCGATGACGACCTGGAAGGGCAGATACAGGTCGAGGCCAACCAGTACATCCCCTACCCGATCGAGGAAGTCAGCCTCGACTTCGAAGTCATCGGTCCGGTTCGCGACAACGCCGACATGAACAACATCCTGCTGGCCGCCTCGCGCACCGAGAACGTCGACATGCGGGTGGCGGCGCTGGATCTGGGCGGGCTTACCGCCAACGTGATCGACGTCGAGGCGTTCGCGATGGAAAACGCGTTCGCCATGGTCGCCGACCAGATGAACGTGGCGCGCGATGCGCTGGTGGCAGTGGTCGATATCGGCGCCACCATGACCACGCTGTCGGTGCTGCGCAACCAGCGCACCATCTATTCGCGCGAGCAGGTCTTCGGCGGCAAGCAGTTGACCGACGAAATCATGCGCCGCTACGGCCTCTCCTACGAAGAGGCCGGCCGCGCCAAGCGCAAGGGCGGCCTGCCCGAGTCGTACGCCAGCGAAGCGCTGGACCCGTTCAAGGAATCGCTGGTGCAGCAGGTTAGCCGGCTCATGCAGTTCTTCTTTGCCGGCAGCGAGTACAGCAAGGTCGACCAGGTGATGCTGGCTGGCGGTTGCGCTTCCATCGAGGGGCTGGCGCCGATGCTGCAGGAGCAGTTGGGCGTGCCGTGCGTGGTCGCCAATCCGCTGGCCCGCATGTCGCTGGCGCCGCGGGTGCAATCGCAATCGCAATCGCTGGCCCAGGACGCGCCATCGCTGATGATCGCGGTCGGCCTCGCGCTGAGGAGCTTCGACTGATGGCACACGTCAACCTACTTCCCTGGCGCGTCGAACGTCGCAAGCAGCGCGAGCGCGAGTTCTACATGCAGCTGGGCGCCGCCGCCGTGGCCGCCGTGCTGGTGGTGCTGTTGTGGATGTTCTGGATGGGCCAGCGCATCGACAACCAGAACGAGCGCAACGGCTATCTGCAGACCGAGATCAAGCAGCTGGATGTACGAATCGCCAAGATCAAGGATCTGGAAAAAGTGCGCCAGCGCCTGCTGGCCCGCAAGGAAATCATCGAGCAGCTTCAGGCCGATCGCTCGCAGATGGTGCACCTGTTCGACGAACTGGTGAAAACCATCCCCGCCAGCGTGCGCCTGACCAGCCTCAAACAGGGCGGCCAGTCGATGACGCTCAATGGCGCGGCCCAATCCAATGCCAGCGTCGCCGAGTACATGCGCAACATCGAAGCATCCCCCTGGATGGGGCATGCCGACCTCAGCAAGACCGAAAACAGCCACAACGCCACGCGCATGCCCTACAACTTCGGCCTGACCGTGGCCTTGAACAGGCCAAAGACCGACGAGGTTGTGGCCGGTGACAATGCGCCGGCCGACGCCGCCAGCGCCCCCGCGCCAGCCGACAAGAAAGCGGCGACCGGAGGAACTCACTGATGAAGTTCTTCGACGACATCCGCAATCTCGACCGCAACAATGTTGGCGGCTGGCCATCCTCGGTAAAGATTTTCTTCACCGGCTTGCTGTTCGTGGCCATCGTGTTCATCGGCTGGTACGTATCCGTCAGCAACCAGCAGGACGAACTGGCCACGCTGGCCACCAAGGAAGTCCAGCTCAAGAAGGACTTCGCTTCCAAGCAGGCCAAGGCGGTCAATCTCGAAGCGTTGCAGACGCAGCTCGACGAGATGCAGGACATGCTGCGGCAGCTGCTGCGCCAGTTGCCCAGCAAGACCGAGATGCCCGAGCTGCTGGTCGACATTTCGCAAACCGCGCTGTCGACCGGCCTGCAGACCGAGTTGTTCCAGCCGGGCAATGAAACCAAGAAGGACTTCTACGCCGAGAAGCCCATCACCTTGCGCATGAGTGGTACCTACCACCAGTTCGGCGCCTTCATCAGCGGTGTGGCTTCGCTGCCGCGGGTGGTCATCCTCACCCTGCACGATGTGTCGCTTACGCCCAAGAGCCCGTCCAAGGCCGGCGGTGCCTCCGATGGCCAGTTGGTGTTGCAGGGGACGGTAAAGACCTATCGTTATCTTGACGATGACGAAAGCGCCGAGGCCAAGTCGACGCACAAGAAGAAGGCCGGGGGGCGGAAATGACCAAGTTTGCTGCCATCAAGCCGGGCCGGGCCGCAGGGGTGTTGCTGATGCTGGCCGCTGCGCTGGTGCTGAGCGGATGCACCCGCGGCATGTCCGACCTGCGCGACTGGGTCGCCCAGGAAAAGGCGCGCAAGGGTCAGCCGATCCAGCCGTTGCCGGTGATCAAGACGTTCGAGACGTTCAAGTACAACGACCAGGATCGGCGCGACCCGTTCAGTCCCAGCGCCACCGAAATGGAAAGCAACGGTGCCACCGCCAGCAGTGGTCCGCGGCCGGATGCCGACCGTGCGAAGGAGCCTCTGGAAGCGTTCGCTCTGGATAGCCTGAAGATGGTCGGCACGATCGGTACCGGGCCGGGCGCCATCGCACTGGTGAAGGACCCGAGCCGGGTGATCCATCAGGTGCACCGCAACGAGTACATGGGCCAGAACTACGGACGCGTGACCGCCATCAGCGAGGACCACATCGAGCTGGTCGAGCTGATTTCGAATGGCAATGGTGGCTGGATGGAACGTCCTGCCAGCATCGCGCTCGGCGAGCAATAGGAATACAGGGGCTGATGCCAATGACCAACGAAATCCAATCCGTCCGGGGCCGTGTAATGCGCCATGCCACTCGCTACCTGCTGACCGGCCTACTGCTAGCCGGCACGACCTGGGCCAGCACGGCCATGGCGGCCAGCAACACGTTGAAAGACATCAGCTACGACACCTTGCCGGGCGGTGCGGTTGAGCTTCACCTCAACTTTGCCAATGGCGCCGTGCCGCAGCCGAAGTTCTTCACCACCGATACGCCACCGCGCATCGCCGTGGATTTTGCCGATACCGACAACGCGGCGCAGCGGCATCTCGCCATCGGCAAGGGCTCCACCTCGGGCGTCACCGCCGTGTCGGCCGGTGGCCGCACGCGGGTGGTGGTCGAGTTGATGCAGGCATCCACCTATCGGTCAAGCGTCAAGGGCAACAGCCTGCTGTTGACGATCAACAACGGTACCGCCGACCAGTCCATCACCACCGCAGCCACCATCGACCCGTCGAAGGCGTTGCCATCGTCGATGAACGGTCCGGCCATCAGCAACATCGATTTCCGCCGCGGCCCTGACGGTGAGGGCAAGGTGCTGATCACCTTCAGCGGCAGCGGCGCCAATGCCGAAATGGTGCACAAGGGCGACAAGGTGCTGGTCGACATCGACCACGCCACCTTGCCCCCCAACCTGGCCCAGCGGCTGGATACGCTGGACTTCGCCACGCCGGTGCAGTCCATCGTCACCCGCGGCGGCAAGGTGGGCGGCGTCCATATGGAGATCTCGGTCAAGGGTGAAGTGGAGACGTCGTCCTACCAGAGCGGCAACCAGTTCGTCGTCCAGGTCGCTCCGCACCGCGCCGAAACCAAGCCCGATGCCTTGACCAAGGCCGGTGCGCCGCCGGTGTACAACGGCAAGCGCGTGACCTTCAATTTCCAGGACATCCCGGTGCGTTCGGCGCTGCAGTTGATCGCCGATATCTCGGGCCTCAACCTGGTCGCGTCCGACAGCGTGGGCGGCAGCGTCACGCTGCGGCTGGTCAACGTTCCCTGGGATCAGGCGCTGGACGTGATCCTGCGGGCCAAGAGCCTGGACAAGCGCCGTGACGGCAACGTGGTGTGGATCGCCCCGCAGCAGGAGCTGGCCAAGTACGAGGACGACGTTGCCCAGGCGCGCCTGAAGGCGCAGGACAACGCCGAACTGATCACCACCTACATCCCGATCAGCTATGGCAAGGCGGCCGATATCGCCAAGTTGCTGACCACCGGCAGCATGCAGGGCGGCGGTGGCTCCAGTACCGGTGCAAGCGCTTCCCGCGGTTTTCTGTCACGCCGCGGCAGCGTGTCGTACGACGAACGCACCAACACCTTGCTGCTCAATGACACCCCCGAAAAGATCGAGCAGTTGCACCTGCTGATCGCGAAACTGGATCGTCCGGTGCAGCAGGTGCTGATCGAGTCCCGCATCGTGGTGGCCAACGACGACTTCACCCGCGAACTGGGTGCCAAGTGGGGCGTGTCCGGTGTGCAGTCCAACAAAAACAACCTGATCACCTTGGGCGGTAGCGGCTCCGAGGCGCAGCGGTACGGCACCGAGATCAATAATCGAAACATCAACTACAACAACGCCGTCAATGATTGGCTGGCCAACGGTGGTACCGGGGCAGTCCCACATCCTGGTACCGTCAAGTTGCCGGCCGGTGGCATGAACGTCAACCTGCCAGCCGGTGGTGCCACCAGCGGCTTCGGTCTGGCCATCCTGGGCGCCAACTACGCCCTCGACCTCGAGCTGTCGGCGGCACAGACGGAAGGCCGCAGCGAAGTCATCTCCAGCCCGCGCGTGATCACCGCCAACCAGCAGGAAGCCGTGATCCGCCAGGGTCAGGAAGTGGGCTACGTGACCTTCCAGAACAGCGGCGGCGCCGGGGCCGGCTCGGGTAGCGGCACCGCCACGGTGCAGTTCAAGGATGCGGTGCTGGAGTTGAAGGTGACGCCGACGATCACCGCCGACAATCGCGTCTACCTGATGATCAACGTGAAGAAGGACGCCATCGCCGGTTACGTGCCGGTGCCGGGCGGCGGCCAGATCCCGACCATCGACACCCGCGAGATCAACACCTCGGTGCTGGTGGACAACGGGCAGACCGTGGTGCTCGGTGGCATCTACGAGATCAACAAGGCCAACTCCACGTCCAAGGTGCCGGGCCTGGGTGATATTCCGGGTCTGGGTGTGCTGTTCCGCAAGACCTCGCGCAACGAGAGCAAGGCCGAGTTGCTGATCTTCGTGACACCGCGCATTCTCAGCGAGACCTTGCAGTAAAGCGGGCTTGTCCACGCAAGAAAATGGCGGCTTCGGCCGCCTTTTTCTTGCCGGTTGTCCGTGTCGATTAAACTTCCGGCCATCATCGTGGTCAGTTGCACGCCTGCGCCTGCCGGCGTTGCATTCCCGCCGCGAACCGAACCCATCGGCAAAGGCAGCGCCGTTCGCGTCTCTTGAACGGCAACGCGGTTCAATCGTGCAGGTGCGAGGCCATCGGCCCTGCTCCCGCCTGCCGCAGGCATCCAAGCCAGCAAAAACGGAATCGATGATGGATATGCCCGAAACGCCCGCACTGAACCCCTTGCAGCAATCCTTTGCGCAACTGCGCGACGACCTGCAGCGCTGCATCATCGGTCAGCCGCATCTGATCGACTGCCTGCTGGTCACCTTGCTGGCGGACGGACACCTGCTGGTGGAGGGCGCACCGGGCCTGGCCAAGACCACCGCGGTGAAGGCGCTGGCGGCGCGGATCGAGGCGGACTTTCACCGGGTGCAATTCACGCCCGACCTGCTGCCGGCCGACCTCACCGGCACCGACGTTTTCCGACCGCAGACGGGCAGCTTCGAGTTCGAACGTGGGCCGCTGTTCCACAACATCGTGCTGGCCGACGAGATCAACCGCGCGCCGGCCAAGGTGCAGTCGGCGCTGCTCGAAGCGATGGCCGAACAGCAGATCACGGTGGGCCGCGCCACCTGGCATCTGCCGGACTTGTTCATGGTGATGGCCACGCAGAATCCGATCGAGCAGGAAGGCACGTTCGCGTTGCCGGAGGCGCAGCTCGATCGCTTCCTGATGCACGTCACCATCGGCTATCCGGATGCCGCCGCCGAGCTTGCCATCCTCAAGCTGGCACGCGAACAGGCCAGCCGCCACGCGCATCCCGTCGCCACCACGCCCGCGCTGCTGAGCCAGGCCGACGTGTTTGCCGCGCGCGACGCAGCCATGGCCGTGCACATGAGCCCGGCGCTGGAGGAATACCTCACCCAGCTGGTGCTGGCCACGCGCGATGCCGGCCGTTATGGCGCCGAGTTGAAGCGCTGGATCGCGTGGGGCGCCAGCCCGCGCGCCACCATCGCGCTGGATCGCTGCGCCCGCGCCCGCGCCTGGCTGGCCGGGCGCGACTACGTGTTGCCAGACGATGTGCACGGCATCGCACACGAAGTACTGCGCCACCGGGTGCTGCTGAGCTACGAGGCCGAAGCCGAGGGCATCCGGCCCGACCAGGTGATCGCCCGCCTGCTGGATCTCGTGCCGCTGCCGTGAACGCCGTCGCAGCACCACGCCCCGATGGCGACGGCCGCAGCAGCGTGTCGCTGGCCGAGTTGATCGCGCTGCGGGCGCGAGTCGGGCGTGCGCGCATGGCGCCCATGTCCAGCCATGCCGCGCGCAGCGGACAGCAGTCCAGCCGTCTATACGGCCGTGGCATGGATTACGCCGAGTCGCGCGTCTACCAGGCCGGCGACGATGTGCGCCGGCTGGACTGGCGGCTGACCGCGCGCAGCGGAAAGCTGCATACCAAACTGTTCCAGGAGGATCGCGAGGGCTGTCTGATGATCCTGCTGGATACCCATGCCAGCATGCGTTTCGGTACTCGCCGGCGGTTCAAATCGGTGCAGGCGGCGCGGCTTGCGGCATGTGCCGCGTGGTATGCGGCACGTGCGGGCGAGCGGGTCGGGATCATGGCGTTCGGCCAGGTCGATGCACTGCTGCGGCCGCGATCCGGTGCGCGCGGCGCGCTGGCAGTCTGCGGCGCGCTGGCCGAATGGGATCTTCAAGGCGAACAGCAGCCAGAGCGCGCCGAGCCACTCTCCGATGCGTTGTTGCGCACCAGTCGGTTGTTGCATGGCGCGAACCGCGTGTTGCTGATCAGCGACGGCTTCAGTTGCGATGCGGACGCACGCCAGCGATGGCTGGCCTTGCGCCAGCACGTCGGCGCCAGCGTACTGGTCGTGGCCGACGCCCTGGAGCAATCGCTGCCACCGTCGGGCCGTTATCCCCTCGAGCATGCGGGCGAACGTTACGACGTGGTATTGCATGGCGAACGCCAGCGCCGCGCCTTCCAGCAGACGCTGGGTGCCGGTAGCGCGCGGCTCGGGCAACTGGTCCAGTCAACCAATACACGCTGGCAAAACGTGGACACGCAGACAGATCCGCTGACGGCCGTGTCCGCCGTGCTGGGTTCGGCAAAGGGGGCGAGATGATGGCCTCGATCGCCACGCCCGCATCCGCCGCCTCAACGCAAGGCCCCGCGCTGCGCGATATCCATCTGCCGCCCGAACCTTCCTGGTGGCCGCCCGCACCGGGATGGTGGGTGCTTGCCGTGTTGGTTCTCGTGAGTATTTCACTGGTGGTGTGGGGCTGGCGCAGGCATCGGCGAACGGTGCGTCGGCGTCAACACATCCTGGGCGAACTGGAGCTGGTGGCGACACAGTACGGGAAGGATGGCAACGCCGCCGCGCTGGCCGGCGGCATCCAGCAATTGTTGCGGCGGGTAGCGCGTCTACACGTACCGGCGGCCGCACAACAACGCGGTGAGGCATGGCGCCAGACGCTGGCGCGGATGCCGCTGGATGCCGGTGCGATGGACACTCTGGTGACGCTGGATCGGCACATCTATCAACCGGGCCCGTTCGATCACACGGCAGCGCTGCATGCTGCGCGGGAATGGTTGCGGCTGGCGTTGTGCGACAAATATTGGAAGCGCCGCAATCGCGCGGTGGCCGATCCGGTGCCGGAGTCGAGCCATGTTTGAGTTCGCCTGGCCGTGGATCGCCGTGCTGCTGCCGTTGCCGTGGCTGCTGCGTCGTTTTGTGCGCGCGGCGGCGCCAGTGCAGGCGCTGCATCTGCCGCAGCCGGGCGTGCAACTGTCGCGTACCGCCGGGCAGGCGACACGCGGGATGATGCCGTGGCTGCTGGCGCTGGCATGGTTGTGCCTGCTGGCGGCGGCGGCTCGGCCGCAGTGGATCGGCCCGCCGCAGGCGCAGCAGCGCAGCGGGCGGGCACTGATGATGGCGGTGGATCTGTCCGGCAGCATGCAGACCGATGACATGGAACTGGCCGGCCACCGGGTCAGCCGCTTCGGCGCGGTCGAGGCGATCGCGGGTGATTTCATCAGCCGCCGCAGTGGTGACGAACTGGGCTTGATCCTGTTCGGCAGCCAGGCGTTCCTGGTGACGCCGCTGACCTACGATCTCGGCGCCGTGCGCGCGCAGTTGCAGGGTGCCGCGGTCGGCCTGGCCGGCACCGAGACGGCGATCGGCGACGCCATCGCGGTGGCAGTGAAACGCCTCGCCGCACTGCCCGAACCGGCACGCGTGCTGGTACTGCTCACCGACGGCGTCAACAATGCCGGCAGCATCGAGCCGCGCGATGCGGCGCGCGCCGCCAAGGCCGCCGGCGTGCGCATCTACACCATCGGCATCGGCGCCACGCGGATGCGTGTGCCCGGTTTCTTCGGCAGCCAGTTGGTGAATCCGTCGGCCGACCTGGACGCCGACATGCTCACCGCGATTGCGAAGCAGACCGGCGGTCGCTTCTTCCGCGCCACCGACAGCGATGAATTGGCCGACGCGTACCGGGCGATCGATGCGCTGGAACCGATGCCTCAGCACGGCCCCGCACTGCGGCCCCGCCACGAATGGTTCCGCTGGCCGTTGGGCGCGGCGGTGATCCTGCTGTTGCTGGCGATGGCGTCACGGCGAGATGCGCGACCGCTGGAGTCGGCCGCATGAACCAGGTCGTGCAGAATTTTCATTTCCTGCAGCCGTGGTGGCTGGCCGCGTTGCTGTTGCTGCCGTTGTGCTGGTGGCTGGGCGCGCGCCGCGGTTCGGCGCAGCGCGAACTGTCACGGCTGGTCGATGCGGAGTTGTTGCCGCATCTGCTGCAGGGGCGCGCCGGTTCATCGCGCTTGCCGCTATGGCTGTTTGCCGCGGGCTGGACACTGGCGGCGCTGGCCATGGCCGGCCCGACCTGGAGCCAGGTGGAGCAACCGCTGTACGCCAAGCGCGCGGCGCAGGTGGTGGCGATCTCGCTGTCCCAGCGCATGCTGGCGCAAGACGTTGCCCCCAGCCGCATCGCGCGGGCGCGTTTCAAGGTGCACGACCTGCTGGCCAGTAACCGCGACGGGCTGAACGCGCTGATCGGCTACGCCGGCGAGGCCTTCGTGGTGGCGCCGCTGACCACCGACGTCCACAGCCTGGACGACCTGCTGGATGCGATGGCGCCCGACACCATGCCGGTCGACGGCAATGATGCGGCGCGCGCCATCGAACGCGGCATGGCCCTGATCAAGGGCGCCAAGGTGGCGAACGCCTCGCTGGTGCTCGTCACCGACCAGGCCGATGACGCCGCGCAAACCGCAGCACGCGCCGCGCGCGCGGCCGGCGTGCGCGTGTCGGTGCTGGGCGTGGGCACCGCGCAGGGTGGTCCGGTGCCGCTGGCCGATGGTTTCCTGCACGACGCCCAGGGTCATCTGCTGCTGGCCAAACGCGACGACGCCGCGCTGGCTGCGCTGGCCGCCGCCGGCGGTGGCAACTACGTGCCGATGAGCGCCGACGGTACCGATGTGCAGGCCTTGCATGGCTTGTTGCGTACCGCGTCCGGCACCGTGCCGACGACCCAGAAGGGCGATCAGTGGCAGGATCAGGGCGCGTGGCTGTTGTTGCCGTTGCTGTTGATTGCGGCGCTGGCGTTCCGTCGTGGCTGGTTGTTGCTGCTGCCGTTGATCCTGCTGCCCTGCCTGCCCACCACGGCGCAAGCCGGCACCTGGCAGGACTGGTGGCAGCGGCCGGACCAGCAGGCGGCGCAGGCGCTGCAGCAAGGCAAGCCGAAACAGGCGCAGCAACTGGCCCGCGATCCGCAGTGGCGCGGTGCCGCCGCCTACCGCGCAGGCGATTACGCCGCGGCGACCAAAGCGCTGGAAAAGGCACCGGGTAGCGACGCTGCCTACAACCTCGGCAACGCGCTGGCGCGTCAGGGTCAGTACCCGCAGGCCATCGAGGCGTACGACCGCGCATTGAAAATCGATCCGGCCAACGCCGACGCCGAGGCCAACCGCAAGGCGGTGGAAGACTGGCTGCGCCAGCAGCAGAAGAAACCGCCGTCGGACAAATCACAGCCCCAGGCTGGCAAGCAGGGTGACAAGAGCTCGCCCTCCCAGAACCAGAACGGACAGGGTCAGAACGGGCAGGACAAGAACAAGCAGGAGAACCCGGACTCCTCACAAGGTTCGGATGGAAATCCGCCGCCGAAATCGTCGGAAAAGAGTCAGGAAGACCAGGACAAGTCGAAGCCGGAAGCCGCCAAGCCAGCCGAAAAAGACGGCCAAAACGCTGATTCGGATGCGGGCAAGTCGGACCAGCAGGACAAGGCGCAGGATGCAGGCAAGGACGCCGACAACAACTCGCCCGACAAGCCCGCATCGCCGCCATCGGCTGAGCAAAAGGCGCGTGCGGAACAGGCGCAGCAGGCGCTGAAACAGCAGATGGACGACGCGCTGGCCGGGTCGAAGAAAGGCGATTCGCCGCCCACGCATCAGCTGGGCGCGGTCGGCGACGAGGATGCCAGTTCGAAGTTGCCGGCCGATCTGCGCCAGGCGCTGCAACGGGTGCCGGATGATCCGGGCGCCTTGCTGCGGCGGAAATTCGAACTGGAATATCAGCAGCGCCATGGCGGCGCATCGAACGAGGATGCCCAACCGTGAAATTCCGTCACCTGCTGGCCTTGCTGCCGTGGTTGCTGATGCCCGCGTTGAGCCACGCCGCCAGCGTGCAGGCCACGCTCAACCGCAGCACCGTGCAATTGGGCGAAACCGTCACCCTCAACCTGCGCATCAACGATTACAACGGCAACCTGCCCACACCGGATCTCAGCGCGCTGAACCGGGATTTCAGCATCCTGGGCACGTCACAGAATCGCAGCCTCAGCATCATCAATGGCAGCCGCACATCCGAGCTGACCTTGGGCGTGGCGCTGCGGCCACGGCATACCGGCACCCTGCAGATTCCCGCCCTGACACTGGCCGGCATGCAAACTGCGCCACTGCAATTGCAGGTGGACCCCGCTGATCCGAACGCGGCCAGCACCGCGCAGGGCGACGTGTTCATGGAGGCGCAGGTCGAGCCGAACCATGCCTATGTGGGGCAGCAGCTGAGCTACGTGGTGCGGCTGTATTACGCGGTCGACCTCAGTGGCGGTTCGCTCGACACGCCGCAGATCGACGGTGTGCAGGTCAGCCGCATTGGCGATGATCTCAAGTACAGCACCCAGCGTGGTGGCCGCTCCTACAGCGTGCTGGAACGTCGTTTTGCGTTGACACCGCAGCGGGCCGGCCACATCGAGATTCTGCCGCTGGAGTTCCAGGGCGAGATGGTCGACCCACGCGACCCGAACAGCTTTTTCGGGGCCAGCACGCCGGTGAGTGCGAGTGCGCCGGCCGCGTCGGTCGAGGTCAAGGCCGCGCCGGCGGACTGGGGCAAGAGTGCATGGCTGCCGGCGCGCGAGCTGACCTTGACGCTGAGCGGATGGCCCGACAGCAGCGATCAGGTGCGGGTGGGGCAACCGATCAACCTGCGCATGAAGCTGCAGGCCACCGGCATTCCCTTCGAAGCCTTGCCCGCGCTCAGCTTGCCCCAGATCGACGGCGCCACGGTGTACCCGGACAAGCCGGTGACCGGCACCGACAACGACGGGCGCTGGCTGAAAGGGCATCGCGAGCAGGCGTTCGCCGTGGTGCCCACCCGTGCCGGCACGCTGACCTTGCCCGCCACCACGCTGAAGTGGTGGAACGTGCAGACCAACTCGGAGGCGGTGGCGCGCATCCCCGCGCGCAGCGTGGCCGTGCTGCCGGCCGCTGGCGCGGCAAGCGCGGCTGCGGTGCCGCCCTCGGCAACCACGGCAGATGGCGCAACGGCATCACCATCGGTACCCGCGGCCGCCGCCGGTGCCGCGCCGTGGTGGCGTTGGCTGGCGCTGGCCAGCATTGGCCTGTGGCTGCTGAGTGTGCTGGGCTGGCTGCTGTGGCGCTGGCGCCGGCGCGGTACACCGACAGCTTCGACGACCGCCGCTGCCCCGGATACGACGCGGCAGTTGCGGCTGGCGTTTCTCGCGGCGGCTCGTGGCAGCGACACGGCGGCGCAGGTGCGCAGCCTGCTGGCGTGGGCGCGTGCCGAACGGCCTTTGTTGCGGAATCTGGGCGACCTTTCCGCCGCGCTGGCCGACGAAGCGCAGCGCCGCGCGATCGATCGTCTGCAGCAACGCCACTATGCCGGCGCGGCGTCGGGCGAAGATGATCTGGCGGCCGTGTTCAAACGCGGCTTCGTCTGGCGCGCGTCAGGCCCGGCGTCCACCGATCAGGATCTGCCGCCGCTGTATCCGTTCAATCTTCACTGAGCGCCCGGTGCAGGATGGCGGCCATCGCCTCGCTGAAGGCACATAGCTGCACTTCGATGGCCGGAGCATCGGCCAGTTCCGCGCGCACGCTGGCCACGGCAATGCGGGCGGCGGCCTCGGCGGGGTAGCCGTACACGCCGCAGCTGATCGCCGGAAACGCGATCGTGCGCAATCGATGGCCGCGCAGCAATTGCAGCGTGTGGCGATAGCAGTTCGCGAGCAACGCCGGCTCGCCGTGTTGGCCGCCATGCCATATCGGCCCCACGGTATGGATCACATGACTGGCCGGCAGGTCGAAACCCGGGGTGATGCGCGCCTCGCCAGTGGGGCAGCGGACGCCGGGCGCCTGTTCCGGCAGCGCACGGCAGGCGGCCAGCAACTGCGGCCCGGCAGCACGATGGATGGCGCCGTCCACGCCGCCGCCGCCGAGCAGATCGGGGTTGGCCGCGTTGACGATGGCGTCGACGCTCAGGCGGGTGATGTCGGCGGTGATGACGTGGATGGGCATAAGGCAACGCTGATCAAGTATCGCCGCCTTAAGGCTTGGTTTGGCGGATGGCCCCGACGTATGCTGCAAACGAAGTACGTGTCGGGTGAAGAAGGGTCAGCAAATCATGGCAAAAACAGAAGACGTTTCCTTCGGCTATCTGCTCAGCGATGTGACCTTGCTGTTCCGCAAGCATTTCGACCGGCGCGCGGTGGCGTTCGGGCTGACCCGGGCGCAGTGGCGTGCCACCAAGGTGTTGTACCACCGCGAGGGTTTGCGGCAGACCGAGTTGGCTGAGTTCCTGGAGATGGAGCCGATCGCCGTGGGCCGCGTGATTGACCGCCTGCAGGCCGCCGGTTTCGTCGAACGCCGCCCCGATCCGAAGGATCGCCGCGCCTGGCGGCTGTACGTCACCGAGCAGTCGCGCGAGGTCATTGGCGGCATGGAGCTGATCGCCCGCGGCCTGCGCAAGGATGCCACCCAGGGCATCGCACACAGCGAGCTGGAGCAGGCGCTGGCGGTGATCGGCCGCATCAAGGACAACCTGCTGGCGCTGGAACAGGCTGACGACAGCACCACCAGCTGAGGCCGGTCGCGCAGCGACCAGTGCCAACCGTCGTGGCCCGGCAGCGGCGGATCGGCGACATAATGGGGATTCGTGCGAATACCCGGTCAACCGTTGCACGGGGGGCGCGTTGTAGTGCTGTTGTTCGCTTTCCCCGCTGTGGCGACTGCTGTCGTCGTGCCATTCCCCCGCCGCTCCCCGCGGTGTGCCGATCGAGAATCCGCCGCACATGTCCTGGAAAAAAGTCGCCCTCATTGCCGCTGTCTTGCTGGTGATCGCGTTGGCGCTGCATTTCGGGAAATCGGTCGACAGCGCCGGAAAGACGGCAGAGCATGCCGCCGCCTCGGTACCGGTGGAAGTGGCCAGCGCGCGGCGCGGCGATATCGAGCTTTCGTTGCAACTGGTGGGTCGGGTGGAAGCATGGTCCACGGTGACCGTGCGGGCGCGGGTGTCGGGCCAGCTGGAGTCGCTGTCGTTCACGCCGGGCACGCACGTGCGCAAGGGCAGCGTGCTGGCGCAGATCGATCCACGCTTGCTGCGGGCACAGCTGGACCAGGCGCGCGGCAACGTGGCGCGCGACCGCGCGCAACTGCAGAAGGCGCAGGCCGACCAGAAGCGTTATGCCGACATGCTGGGCAAGGGTTTTGTCTCCCGCGCCGATTACGACCTGTACCAGGCCAACCTGGCCGTAGCCAAGGCCGCGTTGCAGAGCGACCTGGCCGCGCAGGAGCTGGCCCAGACGCAACTTGACTATGCCCGCATCGTGGCCCCGTTCGACGGCGTCACCGGCGCGCCGCTGGTGTATCCGGGCGCGCAGATCAGCGCCGACAGCACCGACATCGTGGTGCTCAACCAGGTCGAGCCGGTGCGCGTGGCGTTCAATATCCCCGAGGACACGCTGAGCGCCGTGCGCGATGCGCTGGCGCGCGGCGACGTGCCGGTGCAGGTGACGGTTTCCGGCGACCATGGCGCGCCGCTGGCCGGCACGCTGCAGTTCGTCGACAACGCGGTGGACGCCAGCACCGGCACCATCGTGCTGAAGGCGCGTTTCGACAACGTCAACTATCGCCTCACTCCCGGCCAGTTCGTGCAGGTGAGCTTGCCCACCACGCGGCTGACCAACGTGGTCAGCGTGCCGGTGCACGCGTTGCAGAGTTCAACCAGCGGCAGCTTCGTGTTCGTGCTGGGCGCCGATGGAAAAGTGCAGCAGCGTCCGGTCACCGCCGGCCCCACCAGCGCGGGGCGCACCGTGATCGACAAGGGTCTGCAAGGCGGCGAAAACGTGGTGACCGAGGGGCAGATGCTGCTGGTTGACGGGGCGAGCGCGCATGTCGCCGCGCGCTGAGGTCGGTATGGCCGTCCATACGGCTGGCGCTGGATTGCCCTGGGCCGCACGATGAACATTCCCCAGCTCTGCATTCGCCGCCCGGTGATGACCACGCTGCTGATGACGGCGCTGCTGGTGTTCGGTCTCGTGGCCTACCCGCAATTGCCGGTGAACGAGCTGCCGAACGTGGATTTTCCCACCATCAGCATCAGTGCCAAGCTGCCCGGCGCATCACCGGAGACGATGGCGTCGGCGGTGGCCACGCCGCTGGAAGGCAAGCTCTCCACCATCGCCGGCATCAGCTCGATGAGCTCCACCAGCGCGTTGGGTTCCACCTCGATCACGCTGACCTTCGAACTGGACCGCAATATCGACGCGGCCGCGCAGGACGTGCAGTCGGCGATCTCGTCGGCCCTGCGCCAGTTGCCGAAAGAGATGACCACGCCGCCCACATTCCGCAAGGTCAACCCGGCCGACGCGGCGATCCTGTACCTGGCGATGAGCTCCTCGACGATGCCGTTGACCCAGGTCGACGAATACGCCGAGACCGAACTGGCGCAACAGCTGTCGATGATCGACGGCGTGGCGCAGGTGAACGTGTACGGCTCGCAGAAATATGCCGTGCGCATCAGCGTGAATCCCGATCGCCTGGCGGCCGCCGGCATCGGCATCGACCAGGTGCAGAACGCGATTGCCGACGCCAACGTCAACCAGTCCACCGGTTCGCTGTACGGCTCGCGCCAGCAGTTGCCGATCCGCAGCGATGGCCAGCTGCAGCGCGCGGCGGCGTACAACGACGTGGTGGTGGCGTACCGCAACGGCGCGCCGGTGCATGTGCGCGATATCGGCGTGGCGCGCGACAGCGTGCAGGATGACCAGAAGGCCAGTTCGTACAACGGCACCCGCGCGATCGTGCTGGCGATCCAGCGCCAGCCCGGCGCCAACACCGTGGCCACGGTGGATCGCATAAAAGAGGTGCTGCCCAGCTTCCGCGCGGGCCTGCCGCCGTCGGTGAAACTGGCCACCCTGTACGACCGCTCGCAGTCGATCCGCGCCTCGGTGGACGACGTGCAGTTCACCCTGCTGCTGGCCGGCGTGCTGGTGGTGTTCGTGATCTACCTGTTCCTGGGCAGCCTGTCGGCCACGCTGATTCCCGCGGTGGCACTGCCGATCTCGGTGCTGGGCACGTTCGGCGTGATGTACGCGCTGGGCTACAGCCTCGACAACCTCTCGCTGCTGGCGCTGACCCTGGCGGTGGGGTTCGTGGTGGATGACGCGATCGTGATGCTGGAAAACATCGTGCGCCACATGGAAGCGGGCGTGCCGCCGTACGAGGCGGCGCTGCAGGGTGCGCAGGAGATCGGCTTCACCATTTTCTCGATGACGCTGTCGCTGATCGCCGTGTTCATCCCGGTGATGTTCATGGGCGGCATCGTGGGGCGGCTGTTCCATGAGTTCGCGGTGGTGATCAGCGTGGCGATCCTGATCTCCGGCATCGTGGCGATCACGCTGACGCCAATGCTGTGCAGCCGCTTCGTCAAAGGCCACGACCACACGCGGAAAAACTGGCTGGTGGGTGGTTTTGACCGTGGTTTCAACGCCGTGCAGCAGGGGTATTCGGACAGCCTGCGCTGGTGCATGGATCGTCCGCGCATCGTGCTGGCCACGTTCGGGCTGAGCCTGCTGGCCACCGCGTTGCTGTTCTACGTGACACCGAAGGATTTCATCCCCGCCGGCGACAACGGCCAGTTGCGCGTCAACACCGAGGGCCCGGAGGATATTTCCTTCGAGGGCATGGGCGCGCGCCAGCAGCAACTGGTCGACATCGTGGCGAAGGACCCGAACATCGCCGGCTACATGTCCAGCATCGGCGCCGGCGGCTCGCGCAGCACGGTCAACAACGGCTCGATTCTGCTGATGCTGAAACCGGCCAGTGAACGCAAGCTCGATCCGGAGCAGATCATCCAGGAGCTGCGGCCGAAGCTGGCCGAGGTTCCCGGTATCCGCGCGTACATCCAGAACACGCCGGCGATCCGCATCGGCGGCCGCCAGTCCAAGTCGCAGTACCAGTACACGTTGCAGTCGATCGACATGCCGGCGTTGTACGACTGGAGCGGCAAGGTCACGCGCGCGTTCGCGGCGTTGCCGGGGTTCGAGGACGTCACCAACGACCTCGATCTCAACAGCCCCTCGATCGTGGTGAACGTGGACCGCAGCAAGCTGGCGCCGCTGGGGCTCACCATGGCGCAGGTGCAGACCGCGCTGGGCATCGGCTTTGGCGAGAACCAGATCTCCACCATCTACGGTTCTGCCACGCAGTACTGGGTGATCCTGCAGGTGGACCGCAAGCTGCAGGACGATCCGGCCGTGCTGTCGCGGCTTTACGTCACCTCCCGCAGCGGCGCCCTGGTGCCGCTGAACGCGGTGGCCAGTTTCAAGCGCGAGCCGCAGGCGCTCACCGTGAACCACCAGGGCCAGCTGCCCGCGGTGACGGTGTCGTTCAACCTGGCGCCGGGTTACAGCCTCGGCGATGCGGTGGCCAGCATCGATGGCGCGATGCAGAAGATGGGCCTGCCGGCCACCATCAGCGGCAGCGTGCAGGGCACGGCGCAGGCATTCCAGCAATCCATGCAGGGCATGGGCATGTTGCTGCTGCTGGCGGTGTTCGTGATCTATCTGGTGCTGGGCATCCTGTACGAAAGCTTCATCCACCCGCTGACCATCCTGTCCGGCCTGCCCGCCGCGGCGGTCGGCGCGCTGCTGACCCTGGTGATCTTCCAGGCCTCGCTGGATCTGTTCGCCTTCGTCGGCATCGTGATGTTGATCGGCATCGTCAAGAAGAACGCGATCATGCTGATCGACTTCGCGCTGGAGCGTCAGCGCGAGGAAGGCATGCCACCGGCACAGGCCATCTTCGAAGCCTGCCGCGTGCGTTTCCGCCCGATCATGATGACCAGCATGGCCGCGATGGCCGGCACCTTGCCGATCGCCTTGAGCATCGGCGCCGGCGCCGAAGTACGCCGCTCGCTGGGCCTGGCGGTGGTCGGTGGGCTGATCTTCTCGCAGGTGCTGACGCTGTACCTGACGCCGGTGATCTACCTCTACATGGATCGGCTGCAACGGCGCTTCGCGACGCCGACAACCAGCGTGCCTGCACAGTAAGGCGTGAAATCCCGCCGCGCTCGGCGCGCAATGGGACGGTGCGTGGTCTTGAGATTATGTAGGCACCTTGCCGATGCCGGCAGGGCCCGATCACGTGGGTGACCGATGACGATGGAGGCGGTCCCGTCCCAATCCCGCGACGACTTGTCAATGGCGTTCGCCTGCGCTCAGCCCTGCAGCTGGTGGTAGGTCCTCACCTGGATTTTCCCGCTTCGGCCCGCAAGCTTCGCCGGGTTCTTTCCCGGGGTTATAGTGCGCAAGGGGACAATCTCTTCGGTTTGCAGCCGCGCCACGACACCATCAGGTGCATCGAGGCCGGGGAGTGGGCGGCCTCAAGTCAACCATCCAAGGCGGATGCTCTCGCGGTGTCACCTGGCTCTCCGTATCGACCTTTTCCATTTCTGCAGCGAGTCTTTCCGAACATGATGAAACGACGTGCCATCACCTTCTCCGCACTGTTCACCCTGCTTGCCGTTGCCTCACTGCCGGCGACTGCTGGCGTGTATACGGATGATTTGTCGAAGTGCCTCGTTTCCAAGACGACGTCGGACCAGAAAGGGGTTCTGGTCAACTGGATGTTTTCGGCGATGTCGCTGAATCCATCCGTGGCCAAATTCGTCACTCTTCCGGATGCGCAGCGCAAGGCGTTCAACGTCGACATGGCCAAATTGTTCGAGTCGCTGGTGACGGTCACCTGCAAGTCGGAGATGCAACTGGCCGTGCGATATGAGGGCAATACCGCCATCGGCGCGGCCTTCACCGTACTTGGGCAGGTGGCTGGCAGGGAGCTCTTTTCCAACCCGGAAGTGGCGAAGGGCATGTCCGACCTGGAGAGGTACCTGGACAACGACAAGATCAAGGCGGCGTTGAACCCCGCGAAGTAGGGCGCCAAGCCCGGCAGGAACCCTGCTGCAGGATCTGCAACATCGGCAGGTGAGGGTGCCCCGGGGGGAGGCCGCACCAGATCCATTCATGCTCGCGCGGCAGTACCTTCAGGGCTTCCCGTTTGCCGACGGTGAGGCACGTCGCCTTGTCCCCAGTTGTCGTGTTGCTGGTACGCGGAGCTATTCGTTGGTGCCGTCTTTGGCGAAGGCGCCAGGCGCCGAGCCGAAATCGCCATCCGCCTGCGCGGCCATGTAAGAGAACGCGGCGTACACGGCCACGTTCTGCGCCAGTTCCTGCGGGTCGACCTTGTCCAGTGTGTCGTTGGCGGTGTGGTGCCAGTCGAAGTACTTCGTGCCGTCCTGGGTCAGCGACAGTGCGGCCATGCCCTTGGCGTGCATCTGCGACAGATCCGATCCACCACCGCCGGGACGCTTGGCGTCGTAGGCCACGCCGAGCGGTGCCAGCACGTTGGCGATCTGCGCGACGGCAGCGCGCGCGTCGGGCTTCACGCTGGCGCTCATGCGCCAGACCGGGCCGGCGCCGAAATCCGAATCCGTGCCCAGCTGGAATTGGCTGACCTCGCCGGCATGTTTTTCGGCGTAGGCGCGGCTGCCCCACAGGCCCATTTCCTCGTTGGCGAATGCGATGACGCGGATGGTGCGGTCGGGGCGTTGCGGCAGGTCGCCGATCAGTTTGCCGGCCGCCATCGCGATGGCCACGCCGGCGCCGTCGTCGATCGCGCCGGTGCCCAGGTCCCACGAATCCAGATGGCCACCGATGGCGACCACCTGCTCGGGATGCTTGCGGCCGGTGATTTCGCCGATCACGTTGGCGCCGGTGTATTCGCCGTCGAGGCCGCAGTCCAGAGCCAGCTTCACCGTCACCGGCTTGCCGTAGGCCAGCGCGCGCTCCAACTGGTCGGCGTCGGGGTTGGAAAGGGCGGCGGCGGGAATCGCCTTGGACGGGTCGCGGAAGCCGGTGACGCCGGTGTGGGCGATGCGTTCGTGCGCATCGGTACCCGCCGAGCGCAGCAGATAGCCAGCCGCGCCCTTGGCGGCGGCGATCACCGGGCCGGCGGTACGCACGGCCGACCCCATGCCGTAGCCGTGGCCATCCTTGGCGCGCTGCATGCGATAGCCGACGTAGACGATGCGGCCTTTCACGCTGGCCGGGTCGGCCGCCTTCAAGGCGTCCAGGCTGTCGAACTTCACCACTTGCGCGCTGAGACCGCCCGCGGGCGTGCCCGGCGAATAGCCCAGCGCCGTCACCACCAATGGCTGCGGAAACGGCGCCAAGATCGCGGCGTGTTCGCTGCGGCGTACCCACTTCGGATACGTGACCGCTTCGGTATAGACCTTGTCGTAGCCGAGCGCCCTGAATTTGGCCACGGCCCAGTCGCGGGCGCGCTGGTCGGCTTCGCTGCCGGCCAGGCGCGCACCAACCTCGGTGGTCAGCGAGGCGACGATGCGGTAGCCGGTGTCGTCGTGCAGGGCGCGGTCGCGCAACTGTTCGGCCGTCTTTACGGCTGTTGCGGGAATGGCGGTGGCGGCGCTGACGATGCCGCTGGCCAACAGCAGGCTGGCGGCGAGCAAGGTGAAGGGAAGACGACGCATCGGGGAACTCCGCGGATCAAACCCCGATTATGGCGTGGTGAGCTGGCCACGCTTGGGCCAAAAGTCATTGTAGGGGCGGCTTCAGCCGTGATGCTTTTGCTCCGGGGCTCCAAGGCAAAAGCATCGCGACTGAAGTCGCTCCCACAAGAAGCTGCTCCCACGGGGATGGCTACCTTACTGGCGGTTCTTCAGCAGGTCGCGGATTTCGGTCAGCAAGGCCACGTCGGCCGGCGGTGCAGAGGGGGCTTCTTCCTGCTTGCGGTTGAGCTTGTTGATGCCCTTGATCACCAGGAAGATCGCGAACGCGATGATCAGGAACTGGATCAGCGTATTGATGAACGCGCCGTACTGGATGGCCACCTCCGCCACCTTGTGCGCGGGGTCGGTGGCATCGGCCGGTCGCAGCACCCATTTCAGGTTGCTGAAATCGACGCCGCCGGTCAGCCAGCCAATCGGCGGCATGATGATCTGATCCACCAGCGAGGTGACGATCTTGCCGAATGCCCCGCCGATCACCACACCGACCGCCAGGTCGATGACGTTGCCACGCATGGCGAACGCCTTGAACTCACTAAGCATGCTCATGCCGCAGATACTCCCTTGTCGAGCCGAATGGCATGGCGACTGTAACCCCTCGTCGCGTGTACGGACAGGGAAAACCCCACGGCCTTGGCCCGGTGGGATCAGACGATCCGGCCGTCCAGTTCGGCCACGCCGGCCAGCTCGGCGTGAAAGCGGTCGCCGCGTTGCAACGCGGCCACGCCGGCCGGCGTGCCGGTGAAGATCAGGTCGCCGGCCTTCAGCTCGAACAGCCGGGACAGCGCGGCGATGATCTGCGGTACGCCGTGCAGCATGTGTTCCAGCGTGGTCTGCTGGCGCTGCTCGCCGTTGACTTCCAGTCGCAGCACGGTGTTCGTGTTCGGGCTGGCTTCCGCGGCACGACGCAAGGCGGACACGGGTGCGGAATGGTCGAACCCCTTGGCCACGTCCCACGGGTGGCCCTTTTTCTTGGCCTGCGCCTGCAGGTCGCGGCGGGTCAGATCCAGCCCGACGCCATAGCCGAAGATCAGCGCCGTCGCTTTGCCGGCCTCGATGTCGGTACCGCCGGCAGCCAGTGCCACCACCATCTCGACTTCGTGGTGCAATGATGCCGTGGCCGACGGATACGGCACGTCGGCGCCATCACTGACCACGGCGTCGGCCGGCTTGCAGAAAAACATCGGCTGTTCCAGATCCACCGTACTGCCCATTTCGGCAGCATGATCGGCATAATTGCGGCCGATGCAGAATACGCGGCGTACGGCAAAACGCTGGTCGCTGCCGATGACGGGCAGGCTGGGAATGGCGGGTGGATCGATGATGTAGGTCATCCGCCAAGCGTAGCAAACCGAAGTGCAATGCGACGTTCGGAACCGGGTGACAGCTGTCATCGACGATGGCTGATGCCGCACCCTGACCACGCCGCGGTCGATCGATCAATCTTGCATGCATCGCACACCGGGCAAACCGGTCGGGGAGTAAGGGTGGACAACGCCGAGCTGTTGAAGGAACTGCGCATCGATCGCAACCAGCGCGAGGCGCACGACAGCGGCCCCGGCCGCTGGCCGTGGATCGCCGCCGGCGTGCTGGTGCTGCTCGCCTTGCTTGGCGGCGGCGCCTGGCTTTGGCTGGGCCAGCGGCCGCTGCCGGTGAAAACCGCCACCGCCGTGGCGCCCACCGCCGCGGGTGAGTCCGGCGCGGTGCTGCAGGCCACCGGCTACGTCACCGCGCGGCGCCAGGCCACCGTGTCGGCGCAGATCACCGGCACGCTCACCGCCGTGCTGATCGAAGAGGGCGACCGCGTCACCAAGGGCCAGGTGCTGGCGCGGCTGGACGACAGCGGCTACAAGGCCACGCTCGCCGCGGTGAAGGCGCAGGCCGATGCGGCGCATGCGCTGGTGACGCAGTACCAGTCGCAATTGAAGCAGTCCGAACACGACGCCAGGCGCCAGCAGCAACTGGTCGAGCGTGGGCTGGTGTCGCGGCAAAGTGCCGAGCAGGCGCAAACCCAGGTCGAGAGCCTGCGCGCCCAGCTCGCCGCGCAGCGCCAGCAGGCGCATGCCGCCGATGCCCAGGCAGCAGTGGCCAAGGTGAATTTCGACTACACCGTGGTGCGCGCGCCGTTCAGCGGCGTGGTCACCACCAAGGACGCGCAGGTCGGCGAGATCATCTCGCCGCTGTCCGCCGGCGGCGGCTTCACCCGCACCGGCGTGGGCACCATCGTGGACATGGATTCGCTGGAAATCGACGTCGACGTCAACGAGGCCTACATCGGTCGGGTCAAGCCGGGCATGCCGGCCGAAGCGGTGCTGGACGCGTACCCGGACTGGAAAATCCCCGCCCACGTGGTCGCCATCGTGCCCACCGCCGACCGCGGCAAGGCCACCATCAAGGTGCGTGTGGCGCTGGAGCAGAAGGACGCGCGGGTGGTGCCGGACATGGGCGCGCGGGTGTCGTTCCTGGAAGAAAAGGCGAAGGCGGGCGCCGCCGCGCCGCAAGGCGTGCTGGTGCCGGCCACGGCGATCGTGCAGCGCGACGGCCACAGCGTGGTGTTCGTGCTCGACGGCGAGCAGGTGCATCAGCGCACGGTGACGCCGGCCGCTCAGACCTACGGCGACCTGCGCCTGTTGCCTACCGCGGTGAGCGCGGGCGAAAGCGTGGTGGTGTCGCCGCCGCCTGAATTGAAAGATGGTTCGGACGTCCAGATAGCGAAACCGTAAATTTCCAGATCCCTGTGGGAGCGGCTTCAGCCGCGATGCTTTCCCGGGGATTCAAGAAGCAGAGCATCGCGACTGAAGTCGCTCCCACAAAAGACCGCACATCGTCGGAGAACGCCATGGCCACGCTGATCGAGATCCAGAACCTCGCCAAGAGCTACACCCGCGGCAAGCAGAAAGTCGAAGTGCTGCATCACGTCAACCTGGACATCGCCGAAGGAGATTTCCTGGCGCTGATGGGCCCGTCCGGCTCGGGCAAGACCACCTTGCTCAACCTGATCGGCGGCCTGGACACGCCCAGCGCCGGCAGCATCAGCGTGGGTGGCCAGCGCATCGACCAGCTCGGCGGCGGCGCGCTGGCGAAATGGCGTGCGTCGAATGTCGGTTTCATCTTCCAGTTCTACAACCTGATGCCGATGCTGTCGGCGCAGCGCAATGTGGAGTTGCCGCTGCTGCTGACCAAGCTGTCGGCGGCGCAGCGCAAGAAGAACGCATCCATCGCGCTGCAACTGGTGGGCCTGGCCGATCGCGCCAGCCACAAGCCCAGCGAACTGTCGGGCGGCCAGCAGCAACGTGTGGCGATCGCCCGCGCGATCGTCTCCGACCCCGCGCTGCTGGTCTGCGACGAGCCTACCGGCGACCTGGATCGCCAATCCGCCGAGGATGTGCTGGGCCTGCTGCAGCAGCTCAATCGCGATCACGGCAAGACCATCGTGATGGTTACCCACGATCCCAAGGCGGCGGAATACGCCAGCCATACGCTGCATTTGGACAAGGGCACGCTCGTCGAATCGGCCACGGCGTGAGGAGGCGGTCATGAAATACCTGCACCTGATCTGGGCGGCGCTGTTCCGGCGCAAGACCCGCACCGTGCTGACCCTGGTGTCGATCGTCGCCGCGTTCCTGCTGTTCGGCATGCTCGACGCGGTACGCACCGCGTTCGACTCCGGCAGCCAGGGCATCGTCGGCGTGGATCGGCTGGTCACCTCGTCGCGCTACTCGATCATCCAGCCCCTGCCCGAATCGCTGGGCACGCGCATCGCCGCGATTCCGGGCGTGCGCGACGTGGGCCACGCGAACTGGTTCGGCGGCATCTACCAGGATCCGAAGAACTTCGTTTTCAGCTATGCGGTGAGCCCGAATTACCTCGACCTGTATCCGGAGATCCACCTGTCGGCCGAGCAGCGCAAAGCCTTCGACGACAACCGCACCGGTGCGGTGATCGGCGACAAGCTGGCGCAGAAGTACGGCTGGAAGGTAGGCGACAAGATCCCGCTGCAGTCGACCATCTTCCCGCTGAAAAACGGCTCGAAGACCTGGACCTTCGACATCGAGGGCATCTACACGGTGGACAAGGACGCGGCCAACGGACTCGATCAATTGTTCATGCTGCACTGGAAATATTTCGACGAGGCCAATGCGTTCGGCAACGGCACGGTCGGCTGGTACGTCGACCGGCTCACCGACCCGGCGCTGGGCGACCGGGTGGCGCATGCGATCGACGCGCTATCGGCCAACTCCGACCATGAAACCAAGACCCAGACCGAGCAGGCCTTCAGTGCCTCGTTCGCCAAGCAGCTGGGCGACATCGGCCTGATCGTGGGCTCGATCATGGGCGCGGTGTTCTTCACCCTGATCCTGTTGACCGCCAACACCATGGCGCAGGCGGTGCGCGAGCGCACGTCGGAGCTGGCGGTGCTGAAGACGATCGGCTTCTCCAGCCGCAGCGTGCTGGCGCTGGTGCTGGCCGAATCGGTGCTGCTGTTGCTGATCGGCGGCGTGATCGGGCTGGGCCTGGCCGCGGTGCTGGCGCCGGCCATCGGCAAGGGCAGCGGCGGCATGATCAACCTGCCGCCGGTGGGTGCCGGCAGCTGGGCGATGGGCGTGGGCCTGATGGTGCTGATCGGGCTGGTGGTGGGCGCGTTGCCGGCGTGGCGGGCGATGCGGTTGAACATCGTCGATGCACTGGCCGGCCGCTGAGGAGAATCGGATATGCGCACATTCAAGTCTTTCCTGCGCGGCCTCGGCCTGGTCGCCATCGTGATTGCGGGCCTGCTGATCTGGTCGCGCCTGCCGTGGACCGCCGTGCTGGCGCTGGTGGCGGTGCTGGCGTTGTGGCTGGTGCTGACCCGGCGCGGTCGACAAACCCTTTCGATCACCAGCGTGGGCATCAGCACCTTGCGCCAGCGCATCGGCGCCTCGCTGGTGGTGGTGGTCGGTATCGCCGGCGTGGTCGGTGTGCTGGTGGCGATGCTGGCGATGGGCGAGGGTTTCCAGAGCACCTTGCAGCAGACCGGCTCGGACGACACCGCGATCGTGCTGCGCGGCGGCTCCAATGCCGAGCTGAACTCGGTGCTCGACCGCGACAGCGTCAACGTCATCATCCAGGCGCCGGGCGTGGCGCGCAGCGCCGACGGCAAGCCGGTGGCGTCGGCGGAACAGTCGGTGGTCGCCAATCTGCCCAAGCGCAACGATGCCAGCATCGAGGCGAACGTGCCGATCCGCGGCGTGGGCGACGAGGCGTGGATCCTGCGGCCGAACGTGAAGATCGTGCAGGGCCGCCGCTTCAAGCCCGGCCTGCGCGAGCTGGTGGTGGGCCAGGGCGCGATGCGCCAGTTCGCCGGGTTGGACGTGGGCAGTCGGCTGCGCCTGGCCGGGCAGGAATGGTCCATCGTGGGCGAGTTCGCGTCGGGCGATTCGCACGACTCGGAGCTGTGGGGCGATGCGCAGACGGTGGCCTCGGCCTACCGCCGCGGCAGCAGTGCGCAGTCGGTGACCGTGCGGCTGACCTCGCCGCAGGCGTTCGACACGTTCAAGGCCGCGCTGTCCAGCGACCCGCGCCTGAAGGTCGACGTCAGCACCACCCGCGAGTACTTCAGCAAGCAGTCCGAGAGCCTCACCAAGGTGATCCGCATCGTCGGCATCACGGTGGGCGTGATCATGGCTATCGGCGCGATCTTCGGCGCACTCAACACCATGTTCGCGGCGATCGCCTCACGTGCCCGCGAGATCGCCACGCTGCGCGCGATCGGTTTCCGCGGCCTGCCGGTGGTGGTCTCGGTGCTGATGGAAACCATGCTGCTGGCGCTGCTCGGCGGCGTGCTGGGCGGGCTGATCAGTTGGCTGATCTTCAACGGCTATACCGCCTCCACGCTGGGTGCGAACTTCAGCCAGGTGGTGTTCCAGTTCAAGGTGTCGCCGGAGCTGCTGTGGCTGGGCATCAAGTGGGCGATGGCCATCGGTTTCGTCGGCGGGCTGTTCCCTGCCGTGCGCGCCGCCAGGCTGCCGGTGACCACGGCGCTGCGCGAGCTGTAAGCGATCCACGGGAACGCACCCTGTGCGTTCCCGTGCGTGTTCAGGGCATCACCGGCGGCGCGTAATCCAGCGTCAGGCCCAACAGCCACAGCATGCCCAGCACCAGCGGCACGTGCACCACCAGTTGCACGAAGGTGTAGCCGACCACGTCGCGCGCCTTCAGCCCCAGCACGCCCAGCAGCGGCAGCATCCAGAACGGATTGATCAGGTTGGGCAGCGCCTCGGCCGCGTTGTACACCTGCACTGCCCAGCCCAGATGCACGTGCAGGTCGCTCGCAGCCTGCATCACGTACGGCGCCTCGACCAGCCACTTGCCGCCGCCGGAAGGCACGAAGAAACCCAGGATCGCCGAATACGCGCCCATCACCGCGGGGAAGCTTTCCTGGCCGGCGATGTGCACGAACAGGTTCGACAACCGGTGCGCCAGCGTCGCGCCGTCGGCGCCCGGTACATGGGTGAGCAACGCGGCGATGCCGCCGTACAGCGGAAACTGGATCAGTACGCCGGCGGTGCTCGGCACGGCGCGATGCACCGCGTCGAGGAAGCTGCGCGGGCGCCAGTGCAGCAGGATGCCCAGGGTGAGGAACAGGAAGTTGTAGGTGTTGAGGTTGGCGATCGCGGTGACCGCCGGCTTGCTGGCGAATTCGTGGCCCAGCCAGCCCAGCCCCAGCAGGCCGATCGCCAGCGACAGCAGCGGGCTGTATTCCAGCCATTCGCCGGGACGCGTGCGCGGCGGCAGCGCGGGCGTGGAGCTTTCGCCGATGTCGAAATCCTTCGAGGTGCGCGCGTTCGTATCCGATGGCGCGGTGAACCAGCACACCAGCAGCGACACCACGATCAGCACCGCCGTCAGCACGATCGACTGCCACAGGAAAATCGTCTGGCTGAAAGGCAGCACGCCGGTGATCGCCAGCAGCCCCGGCGGCATGCTGGCCGGGTTCGCCTGCAACTGCGCCGCCGATGACGAAAGCCCCATCGCCCAGATCGCGCCCAGGCCCAAGTACGCCGCCGCGCCGGCGGCGCGGTAATCCATGTGCAGGTCCGTGCGCCGTGCCAGCGCACGCACCAGCAGGCCGCCGAACACCAGCGAAAAGCCCCAGCTCAGCAGCGACGCCAGCATGCTCACCAGCGCGATGTAGACGATCGCGCCGCGTCCGCTGCGCGGCGCCCGCGCCAGCACGTCGATGAAACGCGCCACCACCGGCGCGGTGGCCAGCACGTAGCCGCCGATCACCACGAACGCCATCTGCATGGTGAACGGGATCAGGCTCCAGAAACCGCTGCCGAACGCGTTGACGGTGGCCGTCGGCGTGGCGCCGAAGGCAAACGCGGCCAGCGCCACCACGACCACGCCCAATGCGGCAAACACCCACGCATCGGGAAACCAGCGTTCCGCCCATGCGGCGCTGCGCAGGGCCGCGCGCGCCATCCAGCCGTCTTGCGATGCGTTCATGCTGCTCTCCCCGCTCCAATGAAATCAGTGCCAACGTCGCCAAAGGCGGCGTTTCGTTTGCCCCTTCCCCTGCAAAGCAGGGGGAGGTTGGGAGGGGGTAGCTTTTGACCTTGGCGGAGATCAAGAGCGACCCCTCCCCGACCCTCCCCTGCGAGCAGGGGAGGGAGCAAAAGCGAGGCTAACGCTTCTGCTTGGCCAGCGTTATCGCCACCACGCCGACCAGGATGATCGCCATGCCGGCCAGGTCATATGGTCCCACGTGTTCGCCGGCCAGCAGCACGCCAAACAGCACCGCCACCGGCGGGTTCACGTAGGCGTAGCTGGTGGCCAGGGCAGGGCGCGCGTGCTTCAGCACGTACAAGTAAGCGCTGAACGCGATGATCGAACCGAACACCGCCAGATACGCCAGTGCCAATGTTGCGTGCAGGGTGGGATGCGCGGGCAGGTGTTCGCCACTGGCATAGCCGACCAGCAGCAGCGCGACGCTGGCGCAGAGCATCTGCGCGGCGGTGTTCATCGGGCCCGGCGGCATGTCGCGACCACGGCTCCAGACCGAACCGAAGGCCCAGCACGCGGCCGCCACCAGCAACGCCACCGCGCCCACCGGCGAGCCCGACAGGCTGCTGCCCAGGTTGAGCACGATCACACCCGCGAAGCCGATTGCCAGGCCGATGGTTTCGCGCCGGTTGGGCCACTGCCCGTACATGCCGGAAAACAGCGCCGCGAACAACGGCATGCTGGCCACCGAAACGGCCGCGATGCCCGAGCTCACCCGCTCTTCGGCAAAGCAAACCAACCCGTTGCCCATCCCCAGCAACAACAAGCCGGTAAACGCCGCGTTGCGCCATTGCGGCAATGTCGGCGCGGCCATGCCGCGCAGCCGCAGGAAACCGTACATGACCACGCCTGCGCACAGGAAACGCACGCCGGCCAGCAGAAACGGCGGGTAGCTTTCCAGCGCGAAGTGGATGCCCAGATAGGTCGACCCCCAGATCACGAACAGCGCGAACAGCGCCAGCGGGATCAGAACGCGGGGATCGGCCAGGGAGCGCGGCGATTCAGCCGCGGCGCAGGTCGAAAGATCGGACATGGTGGGGTGGGATTATCCGGAGACGGCGCTGGATTATCCGCTTCTCGCCACCGTTTTGCGCGCTTGCGGGCGGGCTCAGTGAGTCACCGGCCGGCGGTGGTGCAGCACCACGAATTCACCTTCCAGCACTTCCGGTTGGCGCGCGCGCGTCGCTGCCCCGGGCGGCGTCAGCTTGCGGCCGTTGGTCCAGTAACGCCACGCCAGCAACACCACACCACCCACCATCAGCACCCCTGCCACCACCAGCCCGAACACCAGCAGCAAGCCGACCAGCGCCATACCCAACAGCAGCGACAGGGCACGGGCCAGCGGGTGGCGGGAGCGACGCATGGAGGGGAGTGAGAAGTGCATGTGTTAAAAATCCGTGTGGTAAAATCAATGACTTGCGGGCGTAACCATGGGGCCAACCGGCCTCCGAGGCAAGTGCCGATGGACACAATCACCACCGTTCTGCCGCTGTGCCGGTTGACGGATATTCCCGACGGCGGGGCGACGGCGGTCGACGTCTTGCTGGCCGGTGGCGAGCAGAGCCTGATCCTGTTGCGCGATGGCGGGCAGGTGCGCGGCTATCGCAATGTTTGCCCCCATGCCGGCCGTCGCCTCGACTACGCGCCGGGCAAATTCCTGTTCAAGGATGACACCCTGATCTGCGCCGTGCATGGCGCCAGCTTTCAACGGCAGGCCGGCGTGTGCGTGGCCGGCCCCTGCCGCGGCGACAGCCTGCGCGCGGTGGCGTTGCGGATCGAGGGCGACGAGGTGTGGTTGGCCTGAGACGTTCAGGCTGGGCGGGGGCGTTGAAACAATCCCAAGCTCTCAGCGGAAGACCAGGTTGATCGCCACGATGGTCACCGTCAGCACCAGCGCCGTCAACGGCAGGCCCACGCGCAGGAAGTCCTTGCTGCGGTAGCCGCCCGGGCCGGTCACCATCATCAGCGCCGGGTGGCCCGAGCTCAGCAGGAAGGTGTTGGACGAGGACACCGCCACGATCAACGCATATGCCGACGGGTTGCCGCCGGTGGCCACCGCCACGCTGATGGCGATCGGCACCATCATCACGGTGGCGCCCACGTTCGACATCACCTGCGAAAACAGCAGCGTCAACACGCCCAGCACGATCTGCAGGACGTACGGCGAGGCGCCGCCCAGGTAGTGCAGCACCTGCTGCGCCAGCCACGCGGCGGTGCCGGTGGAATCCATCGACCAGCCCAGCGGGATCAGGCAGGCGGTGACGAAGATCGTCTTCCAGTTGATCGCCTTGTACGCCTCGTCCATGTTCAGCACGCCCGACAACAGCATCGCGATGGCGCCGGTCATCATCGCCACGGAGAGGTCGAGGTTGGTGAACAGGGCCAGGCACTTGGCCATCACGAAAAAGCCGACCGCCTGCCAGATCTTGCCGGGCCGCTGCTCATCCTTGGGGATGTCGGTGACCACGACCAGGTCCTTGTCCTCGGCCGCCAGCGACAGGTCGCGCCAGTTGCTGTGCAGCACCACGGTGTCGCCCGCGCGCAGGGTGACCGCGCGCACGTCGTCGCGAAACACCTGGTCGCCGCGGTTCACCGCCAGCACCGAAATACCGAAGCGCTTGCGCAAGCGCAGGTCGCCGATGGTCTGCTTGATGAAGCGCGACACCGGCGGGATCACCACCTCGGAAATACCCGCACGGGTCGGGTTGAACAACTCACCCAACTGGCGCATGCGCGGCGACAGCCGGCACAACTGGTTGTTGGCGAACTGGCTGAGCTGCTCGCGCGGGCCCAGCACGCCCAGCACCGAGCCCACCCAGATCACGTGATCGGCCGGCGGCGCCATGCGCGCCTCGTTGCCGCTCTTGATCGCCAGGATCAGCGGCGCCTCGTGCAGTTGCTCCGCCTCGCCGATGCTCATGCCCACCAGCGGGCTTTCCGCGGTGACAGTGAGCTCGGCCGTCTCGCCGCCGATGCCGTAGGTCTCGGCAAAATAGCTTTCGGTGCGGCCGGGCGTCACCTTGAGCCGCTCGTCCTCGTGCCCGGGCAGCAACTTGCGGCCGAAGAAATAGAAGTAGCCCACGCCCAGGAACGCCAGCGCCAGGCCGATCGGGGTCACGCTGAACAGGCCGAATTTCGGGATCGTGTGCGCGCCCGGTGGCAGGTTGGCGTTGGCGCTGGCGATCAGGTCGTTCAGCACGATCAGCGGTGAGTTCGCGATCAGCGTGGTGTTGGTGGCGGTGAGGATGCAGAACGCCATCGGCAGCAACAGACGCGACAACGGCACGCCGGTGCGCGCCGACAACCGGCTGCTGACCGGGATCATGATCGCCGCCAGCGCCTGGCTGGGGATCACCGCGCTGAACAGGCTGGCCACCAGGTTGATCACCACGCCCAGGCGCGACTCCGCCCCGCGCGCCATGCGCATCACGAAATTCGCAGTGAGGTTGAGCACGCCGGCGCGGTCCAGCCCCTCGCCCATGATCATGATCGCGATGATCGCGATCACCGCGTTGCCGGCAAAGCCGTTGAACACGCGGTCGGCGGGAATCAGCCCGGTCAGCCCGATCACCACCACCACCAGCAGCGCCACCATGTCGGCGCGGATCCACTCCAGCACCAGCATGATCATGGTGAAGCCCACCAGACCCAGCACCAGGATCATGTCGGGGGTGAGCGACAGACCCATCAGCGTGCGTCCCGCGTTGGCGTTGCGCGCAAGTGGCTAGGCGATGGCAGTGGAAGCTTCACGCTGCGACGATTCGTCCCTGGTGGATCGCTTGAGTATAAGCGGCGCGGGATGATTGCTGGTGAATCAAGAGCCAAGAGCGACCCCTCCCCAGCCCTTTCTGCGACCGAAGGAAGTCCCTTTAGGGGCAAGCAGGGGAGGGAGCACACCGCGCAGTTGGAGGTGCGGGGGAGTACACGGCTTTGCTCCTCCCCCTGCTTGCAGGGGGAGGTTGGGAGGGGGTTACGCTTTTCCGGCCAGCTCCACGAACGGACTCGCCATGCAGCGCCAATGGACCCGCGCCCGCCAACTCCGCAACAACAGCACCGACGCTGAGCGCCGGCTGTGGTATTTCCTGCGTCGCCAGCAACTGGCCAGCCACAAATTCCGCCGGCAATACCCGATGGCAGGCTATATCGTCGACTTCGTTTGCGTGCCGGCACGGCTCGTGATTGAACTGGATGGCGGGCAGCACCTCGACGCGTTGGCATACGATGAGCGCCGTACCGCGAGGCTCGAATGCAAGGGCTACCGCGTGTTGCGCTTCTGGAACGACGACGTGCTTTTGCGCACGGACGATGTGGTGGCGGAGATTTTTCGCGCGCTGGGAGAAAAGCCAAAAGCTTGACCCCCTCCCGGCCTCCCCCTGCGCGCAGGGGGAGGAGCCGAAGCCCGAACTCCATGCGCTACGCTTTGCTTCCTCCACTGCTCGTCCCTAAAGGGACTTCCTTCGGTCGCAGGGAGGGTTGGAGAGGGTTAAAGCTCTTGCTCTAAACCCGCCGATACAACAAATCCCACACCCCGTGCCCCAGCTTCAACCCGCGCCGCTCGAAGTGCGTCTCGATGCGCCAGGCGGGCTTTTCGGCAAACTGGCCAGGGCCAATGTCGTTGCGCCAGTCCGGCGCCGACTCCATCACCGCCAGCATGTGCTCGGCATAGGCCTGCCAATCGGTGGCCAGGTGCAGCAGGCCGCCCGGTGCCATGCGCGACGCCAGCAGGGCGACGAACTCGGGCTGGATCAGCCGCCGCTTGTTGTGTCGTGCCTTGTGCCACGGGTCGGGAAACCAGATGCGCACCTCGGCCAGCGTGTCGAGGGCGATCTCGTGTTCCAGCACCTCCACCGCGTCGTGTTTGTACAGGCGCACGTTGGTGGCGTCGCGCTGGGCCAGTGCGTTCATCAGCCGGCCCACGCCGGGGCCGTGCACTTCCACGCCGATGAAATCGCGCGTGGCGTCATGCTCGCTGGCCCACGCCAGCGCCTCGCCGTTGCCGAAGCCGATCTCCATCACCAGCGGCGCCACGCGCCCGAAGCTGGCCGAAAAATCATGCGGCGCACCGCGATAGTCGACGCCAAAGCGCGACCACAGCGTGTCGAACGCGCGCTGTTGCGCTGGCGTCATGCGTCCCTCGCGCAGCACGAAGCTGCGGATGCGGCGCATGTAATGGGCGTTGTCGTGAGGCGTGTCGGTCATGCGGGTCGTCGGGTGCGGCGTGGAGAGGGTTTCAGCCAATGGCGCGACGTGGCGCGCCATCGCGTCGGAAACCCCGGATGAGGGCCGGCCATTGTAGCGACTGCCGCCGTTTGCCGAGCCGGCGACACTGCGGGCAGTTCCAACCGCGCGAATCCCGGGTTACCATCGCTCGACCAACGCGGGTGTAGCTCAATGGTAGAGCTGTAGCTTCCCAAGCTACTGACGAGGGTTCGATTCCCTTCACCCGCTCCATCCCCGTGGTCCTTCGTCGACGTCTTCGAACCTGCATGATCACCGCGGATCTCTTGGTGCTGGGGTGGCGCGAGCGGGTTTGCCTGCCGCAGCTGGGCATCGGCCTGCTCAAGGCCAAGCTCGATACCGGCGCGCGCAGCAGCGCGTTGCACGTGGATACGCTGGAAACCTTCGATCGCGACGGCACGACGTGGCTGCGTTTCGGCATGCATGTGGGGCGCCGGCAACCGCACGAAGTCCTTTGCGAGGCACCGGCGCTGGACCGGCGCGTGGTGACCGATACCGGCGGGCGGCGCACTGAGCGCTGGTTCATCCGCAGCGCAGTACAACTGGCCGGCCAGCAATTCAGTATCGACATCAACCTCGTGGATCGCCGCCACATGCTGTTTCCCATGCTGCTCGGCCGCAGCGCCCTGGTGGGGCGTTTTGTGGTCGATCCGGCCCGTTCCTATACCCAGCCGCGGCCGGTGGCGGCCGCGGACTTTCCGCGATGAGCCCCTAATGAAGATTGCGATCCTGTCGCGCAATACCCGTCTGTATTCCACCAAGCGGCTGGTGGAGGCGGCGCGCGAGCGCGGTCACGTCGTCCGCGTGCTCGACCCGTTGCGCTGCTACGTGCGCATCGCGCCGGGGGCGGTGGCGATCCGCTACCAGGGCAAGCCGGTACGGGATATCGATTGCGTGATCCCGCGCATCGGTACCTCCAGCACGTTCTACGGCACCGCGGTGCTGCGCCAGTTGGAGATGATGGGCGTGTATACGCCCAATCCGTCCGACGCGGTGTTGCGCGCGCGCGACAAGCTGCGTTGCCTGCAGATGCTGGCGGCGCAGGGCATCGACATGCCGGTGACGGTGTTCGGCGACAACCCCGACGACACCGCCGACGTGCTGGCGATGCTGGGCGAGCCGCCGCACGTGATCAAGCTCAACGAGGGCAGCCAGGGCACCGGCGTGGTGCTGGCGGAAAAGCGCAGCGCCTCGCAAAGCGTGATCGAGGCCTTCCGCGGCCTGTACGCCAACTTCCTGGTGCAGGAGTTCGTGGCCGAGGCGAACGGCAGCGACCTGCGCTGTTTCGTGGTGGGCAAGAAGGTGGTGGCGGCGATGCAGCGCATGGCCAGCCCCGGCGAGTTCCGCGCCAACCTGCACCGCGGTGGCAGTGCGGTGGCGGCCACGCTCAGTGCCGACGAGAAGCGCATCGCGGTGCGTGCCGCCTGCACGCTGGGGCTGGGCATCGCGGGGGTCGACCTGCTGCGCTCCAATCGCGGCCCGCTGCTGCTGGAGGTCAACGCCTCGCCGGGGCTGGAGGGCATCGAAGCGGCCACCGGCGTGAATGTTTCCGGCCACATCATCCAGCACCTGGAGCAGCACGCGGGCAAGTGATTTCCCGCGCGGTGACGCGAAAACACGCCGGATTAACCGGGTTGTAACTTTCGAACCTCTATAACGATCCCACTGTTTTTGTCTGGCACCTCAACCGCGAGGCGGTGGCGACAGACGACGGTATCGGGGCAGTAGCTTGGGCCCAGGTGCGGCGACGGCGAGTCGTTTCACTTGGGCCTTTTTCTTGCCTGGAGCCTTGACTTCAGCCGGGAGTGCAAGCGCCCTTCATCCAAGCTTTGTTAAGCTTGCAACCCTCAGTCCGGCCCCTGTCGCCGGCTGCGTAGCGGAGTGACGCATGCGCGTTCTGGTGATTGAAGACAACACGGATATCGCCACCAATATCGGCGATTACCTGGAAGACCGCGGCCACGTGGTGGATTTCGCCGGCGACGGCGTCACCGGGCTGCATCTGGCGGTGGTGCACGACTTCGACGTGATCGTGCTGGACCTCACCCTGCCCGGCATGGACGGGCTGGACGTGGCGCGCAAGCTGCGCCATGAGGCGCACAAGCAGACGCCGATCCTCATGCTCACCGCGCGCGATGCGCTGGAGCAGAAGCTGACCGGTTTCGAATCCGGCGCCGATGACTACATGACCAAGCCGTTCGCGCTGCAGGAACTGTCGGCGCGGCTGGAAGTGCTGGCCCGCCGCGGCAAGGGTCCGCAAAGCCGCGTGCTGAAAGTGGCCGACCTCACCTTCAACCTCGACACGCTGACGGTGAACCGCGAGGGCAAGTCGATCCAGCTGAACCCGATCGGCCTGAAGCTTTTGCAGGCGCTGATGGAGGCCAGCCCCTCGGTGGTCACGCGGCAGGATCTGGAGCAGAAAGTGTGGGGCGAGGAGTTGCCGGACAGCGACAGCCTGCGCGTGCATATCCACGGCCTGCGCGCGGCGATCGACAAGCCGTTCGAGAAGCCGCTGATCCACACCCGTCACGGCATTGGCTATCGCATGGTCGAGCCGGATGCGATCCAGGCGTAAGCTTCGCTTTCGATTGATCGTCTCCTTCGCGCTGTTCGGCTTCGGCCTCAGCGTGCTGTTCGCCGTGGCTGCGCTGAACATCCGCGTCAAGGTGGAAGACCAGTTGGTCACCGCCTCGCTGCAGCAGGACGTGGACCAGGCGGTGGAGCAGGTTCACAAGGATCCCAGCAAGCCAGCCGGCTCTGAGTTGATCGAGGCGTGGATGCGCAGCGAGCGCACGCTCTACAACATGCCGCTGGCGTGGCAGGCGCTGGACAGCGGCGTCCACGACATCTATGAAACAGCCGAGGACGGCACCACCCATCACTACAAGCTGGCGGTGCGCCGTAAATATGGCCTGATCGGATTCATCCGCTACGACGTCAGTCGCGACGACCTGGGCAAGCAGCAACTGCTGATCAGCGTGATCGGCGCGGTGTTCCTGTTTGGGCTGCTGTCGCTGGTGCTGGGGCTCTGGCTTTCGCGCAAGGTGCTCAAGCCGGTGACCGAGCTGGCCAATCGTTTGCGCGACTTCCGCAAGGTGGGCAAGGCCGAGCCGCTGGCGCCGTATTTTGCCGACGACGAGGTGGGTGAGCTGGCGCATGCGCTGGATGAATATTCGGCGCGGCTCACCGCGATGGTGGAGCGCGACCGCGAGTTCAACTCCGACGTCAGCCACGAGTTGCGCACGCCGCTGGCGGTGATCGCCAGCACCACTGAATTGCTACAGGGTTCGCCCGACCTCACCGAAAAGCTCAGCGAGCGGTTGAAGCGGATCGAGCGCGCCTCGCGCCAGGCTACCGAGCTGATCGAGGCGCTGCTGCTGCTGTCACGTGCCGAGCGGCGCGGCCCCACCCGCGGTGAAACCACCGAGGTGGGCAAGGTGGCGGCCGATGTCATCGAAAGCCAGCGCCCGCAGGTGCGCGGCAAACCGCTGATGATCGAGCTGGTGGTGCAGGACGAGGCAGTCAGCGTCAACGCGCCAGCGTCCGTGCTGTCGGTGGCGCTGACCAACCTGATCGGCAACGCCATCAAGTACACCCTGGAAGGCACCGTGCGGGTCGAAGTGGGTGATGGCCGCATCGAGGTGATCGACACCGGCCCTGGCATCAAGCCCGAAGACGCCGAGCGCCTGTTCCAGCGCGGCGTGCGCGGGGAAGGTGCCGGCGGCAGCGGCGCCGGCCTGGGCCTGGCAATCGTGCGCCGGCTGTGCGAACTCTACGGCTGGGATGTTTCGATGCGCCCGCGCGACGACGGCAACGGCGCGGTGGCCTGCATCAAGTTCAGCTGATGGTGGATCTGTAGGAGCGCACCCTGTGCGCGATGCTTTTGCCTCAGGCAAGAGCCATCGCGCACAGGGTGCGCTCCTACAGGCTGGTTCACACCTGCTCCAGCCAGCCCCACTTGTCGTGGGTGCGGCCGTCGAACAGGCCGAAGAACAATTCCTGCAGCCGCAGGGTGATGCGGCCAGCCTTGCCGGCACCGATCTGTTTGCCGTCGACGGAGCGGATCGGGGTGATCTCGGCGGCGGTGCCGCACATCAGGATCTCGTCGGCGAGATAGAGGTATTCGCGCGGCAGGTCGCGTTCGATCACTTCGATGCCGTCCTCGCGGGCCAGCGTCACCAGCGTGTGGCGGGTGATGCCGGCCAGCAGCGAGGCGCTGGCCGGCGGCGTGTGCAGCACGCCGTCGAACACCAGGAACAGGTTCTCGCCCGCGCCTTCGCTGAGCAAACCGGTGGACGCCAGCGCGATGCCTTCGCCGAAACCGAGCCGGCGCGCCTCGCGCGCGATCAACTGCCCGGAAAGATAATTGCCGCCGGCCTTGGCGCCGGCCGGGATGGTGTTGGGCGCGAAGCGCTGCCAACTGGACACGCAGGCGTCGATGCCGTTCTCGAGAGCTTCGGCGCCCAGGTATGGGCCCATCGGCCAGGCGGCCACGGCCACGTCGATCGGTGTTTCGGCGGACAGGCCGAAACCACCCAGCCCGCGGTAGGCCACGGGGCGCAGGTAGGCGGCGTCGAGGCCGTTCTTGCTGATGACATCGCGGCAGGCCGCCGCCAGTTCGTCGGCGCTGTACGGGATCGTCATGTCATAGACGCGGGCCGACTGGTACAGCCGGTTCAGATGGTCGGTGAGCCGGAAGATCGCCGCGCCGTCGGGCGTCGCGTAACTGCGGATGCCCTCGAAAACCGAGGAGCCGTAATGCAGCGCGTGCGACATCACGTGGGCGGTTGCGTCCTGCCAGCGCTTGATGCTGCCGTTCTGCCAGATCCAGTCGGGGTATTGCTGCTGCGCCATGGTCGTTTCTCCGTGGGGAACAACCATCATAACGCCGCCTGCTCAAGGCCGGCGTAATGGCCCGGCCGGCATCAATCCGCGTTGCGCAGCCACAGGCAGCCGGCGCGATGCACCAGGTCGAAATGCCATTGGCGCGCGCCGGTACCCGTGCGGTCGGCGACGTCCAGCACCAGCATCGGCGTGGAAGGCGTGGTCGATACCGCGGTGGGGTAGGGCGTCGCTGCACTGCGCGCCGGCGTCGGGGCACCGGGGAAATCGATGCCCAGCAGCGGTTGCCGTACCAGGCCGGCCAGCATCTCGATATCGGCAATGGCGGCGCCCTTGCCGTAGCCGTTCCACAGCATCAGCCCGGCCAGCCGGTTGGCGTCCTGTTGCGCGAACGCCTCGATCACGCCCTGGCGCAAGTCGTCGCGGGTGGCGGCGCACAACATCATGGGTGCGGATGACGGTGCGCCTTCCGGGCTGGGTGATGCGCGCACCGGCGAGGCCTGCATGCTGGCGCAGGGCTGGTCGGTGAATACGGGATTTCCGCTGCTGCCGATGCAGTGGTGGATGGCCGTCTGCGCCCCGGCCGGCAGCGCGATCAGGGACAGGGCGAACAACAACAGGCGGCATGGCAAGCGCATGCCGCCAGCATAGCGTTGCGATCACGCCAGTTGCTTCAGCACCGCCTCGGTGGCCTTGGCCCGGTTCAGCGTATAGAAGTGCAACCCCGGCGCACCGCCGTCGAGCAGGCGCCGGCACAGCGTCGTCACCACTTCGGTGCCCAGTTTGCGCACGGCGTCGGCGTCGTCGCCGTGGGCGCGCATGCGCTGGGTGATCCAGCGCGGGATTTCCGCGCCGCACATGTCGGAAAACCGCTGCAGCTGGCTGTAGTTGGTGATCGGCATGATGCCCGGCACGATCGGCACGTTCACGCCCAACCGCTGCACGTCGTCGACGAAACGGAAGTAGGCATCGGCGTTGAAGAAATACTGGGTGATCGCGCCATCGGCGCCGGCATCAACCTTGGCCTTGAAATGCTGCAGGTCGCGCAAAGCGTTGTCGGCCTGCGGGTGGGTTTCCGGATAGGCCGCCACTTCGATATGGAAATGGTCGCCGCTGTGCTCGCGGATGAAACGCACCAGCTCGGCGGCGTAACGGAAGTCGCCCGGCGTGGCCATGCCCGAGGGCAGGTCGCCGCGCAGCGCCACGATGCGGCGATAGCCGGCGGCGCGGTAGTCGTCCAGCAAGGCGGCCAGCTCGGCCCGGTTGCCGCCCACGCACGACAGGTGCGGCGCGGCGGGCAGGCCGTGCTGTTCATGCAGGTGCCGCGCGGTTTCGGCGGTGTAGCTCAGGGTGGAGCCGCCGGCGCCGAAAGTCACCGACACGTAGTCGGGCTGGTACGCCTTCAGCGCCGCGACGGTGCGGTCCAATTGCGCCCGCTGCTCATCGGTCTTGGGCGGAAAAAACTCGAAACTGACGGCCGGCATCATGGGGCTCCCTGTCGTGGTGCGGGCAAGTATATCTTTGTTTCGCGATGAAGCGATGGATGGTGGGGCGGGAATCGGGATTGGGGATTTGGGATTCGTTTGAAGCGAAACGTGCGCTTGGCGGTGCCCTTCGACTTCGCTGCGCTACGCTCAGGGTGAACGGACTTTTGCGCGTCGACCTTCTCCCCTCACCGTTCACCCTGAGCGTAGGCCCGCAGGGCCGAAGTCGAAGGGCCGCCGCTGGCACAAAAAAACGGAGCGCATTGCTGCGCCCCGTCCTGCTTTTCCGAATCCCGAATCCCGAATCCCGTCCTCAGTACCGGTAATGATCCGGCTTGTACGGGCCTTCCACCGGTACGCCAAGGTATTTGGCCTGCTCGTTGCTGAGCGTGGTCAGCTTCACGCCGATCTTTTCCAGATGCAGGCGGGCGACTTCCTCGTCCAGCTTCTTGGGCAGGATGTAGACCTTGTTCTCGTAGCTGTCCTTGTGTTCCCACAGGTCGATCTGCGCCAGGGTCTGGTTGGCGAACGAGTTGGACATCACGAAGCTCGGGTGGCCGGTGGCGCAGCCCAGGTTGACCAGGCGGCCTTCGGCCAGCAGGAACAGCGCGTGGCCGTCGGCGAACACGTACTTGTCGACCTGCGGCTTGATGTTGATCTTCTCCACGCCGGCCAGCGCGTTCAGCGCGTCGACCTGGATCTCGTTGTCGAAGTGGCCGATGTTGCAGACGATGGCCTGGTCCTTCATGGCCTTCAGGTGATCGATCGTCAGCACGTCCTTGTTGCCGGTGGTGGTGACGTAGATGTCGCCACGGCCCAGGGTCGATTCGACGGTGTTGACCTCGAAACCTTCCATCGCCGCCTGCAGTGCGTTGATCGGGTCGATCTCGGTCACCACCACGCGCGAGCCATACGCACGCAAGCTGTGCGCGCAGCCCTTGCCCACGTCGCCGTAGCCGCAGACCACGGCCACCTTGCCGGCCAGCATCACGTCCATCGCGCGCTTCAGGCCATCGGCCAGCGACTCGCGGCAGCCGTACAGGTTGTCGAACTTGCTCTTGGTCACCGAGTCGTTGACGTTGATCGCGGGGATCAGCAGCGACTTGGCCTCGGCCAGCTGGTACAGGCGGTGCACGCCGGTGGTGGTCTCCTCGGAGACGCCCTTCCAGTCCTTGACCACGGTGTGCCAGTAACCCGGGCGCTCGCTGTGCACGCGCTTGAGCAGGTTCTTGATGACCTGCTCCTCGTGCGAGGAAGCCTTTTCATCGACCCACTTGGAGCCGTTCTCCAGCTCGTAACCCTTGTGGATCAGCAGCGTCACGTCGCCGCCGTCGTCGACCACCAGTTGGGGCCCAAGGAAACCGCCCTTGCCGTCGGGGAAGGAGAGCGCTTCCAGCGTGCAGTCCCAATACTCTTCCAGGGTCTCGCCCTTCCAGGCGAACACCGGCGTGCCGGTGGCGGCAATCGCGGCGGCCGCGTGGTCCTGCGTGCTGAAGATGTTGCACGAGGCCCAGCGGACGTCGGCGCCGATGTCCTTCAGCGTCTCGATCAGCACGGCGGTCTGGATCGTCATGTGCAGCGAGCCGGTCACGCGCACGCCCTTCAGCGGCTGCGCGGTGGCGTGCTTCTTGCGGATCGACATCAGGCCCGGCATCTCGTGCTCGGCGATGTCCAGCTCCTTGCGGCCCCAGTCGGCCAGCGACAGGTCGCGGATCTTGTAGTCCTGGGTGTTTTCTTTGAGTGCGGCGTTCATCGGTATCTCCGGTCAGGGCGAGGCTCTTGTGGGACCGGCCACGGAGGGGCGGTCTGTCGAAGGGCTCGCATGAAACAACCGGGCGCCGTTGTGGAACGTGCCGCGCCGAGCCTGGCCGTTTTCCGTGAGACGCGGAGGCATCCGCATTCGCGCTCACAAACGGTCGCAGCGCCCCTCGGCGGGCAAGCGAAGTCCCCATTGTAACCGGAAGCCCCGCCGGCATGAATCCGTCGGGGTGGGCGTGCCTACTTGGCGCTATCCAGCGCATTGCCCCCGTCGGCCCGCATGAGCAGCCAGCCTTTCACCGCGGCGATGAACAGCGGCACCGAGCCGAACAGGATGAACACCATGTCCCCGGGCATGCGCATCCATTCCAGCGTCTTGGCCACCGTGCCGCCGGTGAACGCCGGTGCACGGGCATGCCAGTAGCCGTTCTCGATCACGTCCCACATCTGCCAGACGCCGCCGGGGAACAGGCTCAGCAGCAGCATCAGCACCAGGCCGCCGTTGGTGCCGAAGAAGGCCACCTTGATGTACTTCTCCACCGCCGGCCAGCGCTTGTCGTCGATGGTCTGGCGCAGCACGAACACCATCAGCGCGATCGCCAGCATGCCGAACACGCCCATCAACGCGGCATGGCCATGGTTGGGCGTGAGGATGGTGCCGGTTTCGTAGTAGCTGACGATCGGCAGGTTGATCAGGAAGCCGAACACGCCGGCGCCCACGAAATTCCAGAAGCCCACCGCCATCAGGAAGTAGAACGTCCACTTGTGCGGGATGTTGATGGCCTTGCCGCATTCGTCGCATTCGCCACGGGTGGTGCGTACGAACGCCCAGGCGTCCAGCGTCAGCAAGGTCAGCGGCACCACTTCCAGCACCGAGAACAGGCCGGCCAGCGCCATGTTGATATGCGTCTGCCCGCTGAAGTACCAGTGGTGCCCGGTGCCGACCAGGCCACCCAGGAAATACAGGATGGCGTCCAGGTAGATCACCCGCAGCGCGGTGTTCCGGCGGGCCAGGCCCAGCTGGTAGAAGGTCAGCGCCACCACCGTGGTGGCGAACAGCTCGAAGAAGCCTTCCAGCCACAGGTGGATGATCCAGAAGCGCCAGGTGTCGACCACGGTGAAGTTGTCGTGCGAGCCGATGAACAGCGCCGGCACGTAGAACACCGGCACTGCCAGCGCGGCAATCAGGAACATCACCGCCAGCGGCCGCGCCTGCGCCGTCACCACGCGCGGGCGCACCAGCGTCCACAGCATCGCGAACCATGCGAACAGGCCGATCACCAGCAGCACCTGCCAGAGCCGCCCCAGTTCCAGGTACTCCCAGCCCTGGTTGCCCAGCCAGTACCACCAGTCGCCAAGCAACTGCGATATGCCCGCCCATTCGCCCAGCAGGCTGCCCACGATCACTACCGCGAACGCGCCGAACAGCAGGTGCACCCACATGGCGAACGAGCGCGGTTCATCGCGTCGCAGGGTGCGCCCCAGGAACAGCGCGGCCGCCACGTAGGCGGTGGCGATCCACAGGATCGCGGTCTGCAGATGCCAGGTGCGCAGCAGGTTGCTGGGGAAGATGTTGTCCAGCGGGAAGCCGTAGAAATCGCCCGGCTCCGCGCGCGAGTGGGCGATGGCGCCGCCCACCAGCGTCTGCATCAGGAACAAGGCGGCCACCACCACGTAGAACTTCACCAGCGCCCGCTGGCCCGGGCTGGCGGCACCGGGCAGGACCTGCGGGTGCACGTGGTGGCCATGGCTGATCCAGCCCAGGTTCTCGAAGCGCCCGAAAATGAGCAGCACCGTGGCGATGCCCGCCAGCAGGATCACCAGGCTCAGCGCGCTCCACAGCACCGCGCCGCCGGTGGGCACGTTGCCCACGCTGGGGTCGTACGGAAAATTGTTGGTGTAGGAGAAGTTCTTGCCCGGCCGGTTGGCCACCGATGCCCACGCTGCCCAGGTCACGAACGCGCTGAACTGGCGGATCTCGGTCGGGTCGGTGATCAGGTTCGGTTTCAGGCCGCCATTCCCGGTGGACAGCTTGAAATAGTCGGCCCAGTGGGGAATCTGCTTGCGGTACGCATCCGCTTCCGCCGCGGTCAGCTGCAAGGTGTCGGTGCCGGCGTCGTAGCGGTTGGTCTTCAGGATCACCGCCGTCTCGGCCTGCAACGCGGCCCGCGAGCCCGCGTCGAGCTGGTCGGCGGGCTTGCCGAAACGCTGAAGCGCCAGCGCCTCGGAAACGTCGACGCCGATCATGTGCAGCGCCAGCGCCGAGTAGTCCGGCCCCAGATACGCGCCATGACCCCAGATGCTGCCGTTGTCCATCAAGCCGTAGCGCAGCATCACCGCCTGGCCGTCGCTGACGTCCGCACCGGTGAACAGCGTGGTGCCCTGCGCGTCGACCACCTTGCCGGGGATCGGCGGCGCATGGCGATAGGCCAGCGTGGTGATCATGACCAGCAGCGCAAAGCCCCCGACCATCACGATCACCAGGGTGCGCACCCACCACGGAGAGACCGGGCCGTCATCGCCCAGCAGTGGTTCCGACACGGTGTGCGCGGCGGCGTCGATGGGCATATTCATGGTGGGTCCCCTGGCTGCTGCAAGAAGAATACGGCGAGCAGATGAGCACGGCCGCCCATGCGGCGGCAGGTGCCGCAGATCGGCGGATGACATGGTTCGATCCCGGTACAACGGATAACGCGCCGGGCGTGAACATCATGTGCCCGGCGCCGTCAGGGAGGCAAGCGTGAGGCGAAGCAATCGTGATCGTGGACTACCCGACGCGTGACGAGCACGCGATGAAAGGGCGGTAAAGACGTCCAAAACGAAAATTTTCCGCTGCGCTGCACAATTCGCTAAACTGGCCCACTGATTCGGCTGGAGCGTACCCAATGCAAGACAACCGCGAACTCGAGTTTTTGCCGCATGACGGCCCCCTGCGCGAGGACGTCAGCCGCTTGGGTGCGATGGTGGGTTTGATGTTGGCCGAGCAGGAAGGCCCGGCCTTTTTCGAGCGCGTCGAACAGGTGCGCACCGCGGCGATCCGTCGCCGGCGCGAAGGCGCGTCGGTGGACGAGCTGGCCGACTCGCTGGCGGGTCTGGACGCGGCCGATGCCGAGACGCTGGCCCGTGCCTTCGCCACCTACTTCCAGGCGGTGAACACCGCCGAGCGCGTCCATCGCATCCGCCGCCGGCGCGATTACCAGCGCGAGGGCGGCACCCCGCAGCCGGAATCCCTGCTCGACGTGCTGGGCCAGTTGAAGGCCGATGGCGTGCAGGCCGAGGAGTTGCTGGGCTGGATGGAGCGGCTGTGGATCGAGCCGGTGTTCACCGCCCATCCCACCGAGGCGGTGCGCCGTTCGCTGCTGGAAAAAGAGCAGGCGATCGTGCGTTCGCTGGTGGACAACTTCAATCACAACCGCACGCCGCAAGAGCGCATCGAGGACGACGACCGCATCTACATGGCGCTCTCCGCCGGCTGGCAAACCGCCGAGGCCTCGCCGGTGCGGCCCAGCGTGCAGGACGAATACGAGCACGTCGGTTATTACCTGGCCAACCCGCTCTACCGCATCGTGCCGGCGCTGTACGAGTCGCTGGCCCGCTCGCTGCAGGACGTCTATGGCGTGGCGGTGAAGCTGCCGCGGCTGCTGAGCTTCGCCAGCTGGGTGGGCGGTGACATGGACGGCAACCCCAACGTGGGCTCCGACACCATCGCCTCCAGCCTGGCCTCGCAGCGCGCCCAGGTGCTGGAGCGCTATCTCGAAGACATCAACGCGTTGGCCCATCAGCTCAGCCAGACCGAAGGCCGGGTGGGCGTTGCGCGCGGCCTGCGTACCCGGCTCGCTGATTACCGCGAGCGCTTTCCGGCCGCGGCGGCAAAGATCCGGCCGCGCCACCTGGACATGCCGTACCGCTGTTTCCTGGTGCTGATCGGCGCGCGACTGGAAGCCACGCGCGACGACCAGAAAGACGGCTATACGTCCGCGGCCGAACTGACCGATGACCTGCAACTGATCGCCGACAGCCTGTTCGACAACCTGGGCCTGCACGCTGGCGCCTATGCGGTGGAGCGGTTGATCTGCCGCGTGCGCAGCTTCGGCTTCCACCTGGCCCGGCTGGATCTGCGCCAGGATTCGCGGGTGCACGACGACGCGCTCGGCGCCCTGCTGAACGACCCTGACTGGGCCAGCCGGCCGAAGCTGGAGCGTGCCGATCGGCTGCGCCCGTATGCCAGCGGCGCACAGGCGTTCGGTGACTGCGACGACGATTCGGCGAAAAACCTGCAATCGGTTTTCATCACCCTGCGCGAGAGCCGCCAGCGCTACGGCCTCGATGCCACCGGGCTGTACATCATCAGCATGGCGCGCTCGGCCGCCGACGTGCTGGCCGTGCTGGCGCTGGCGCGGCGCGGCGGACTTGTCTCGCCCGAGAAGCCGCACGACGTGCCGCTGGACATCGCGCCGCTGTTCGAGACGGTGGATGACCTGCAGAACGCACCGGCCTCGCTGCGGGCGCTGCTGGATGACCCTGTGTATCGCCAGCACCTGGCGGCGCGCGGCGATCAGCAGTGGGTGATGCTGGGTTACTCCGACAGCGGCAAGGACGCCGGCACGCTGGCCTCGAAATGGGCGCTGCAACGGGCACAGGGCGAGTTGCTGGAAGTGGCGCGCGAAGCCGACATCCAGCTGGCGTTCTTCCACGGCCGCGGTGGTTCGGCCAGCCGCGGTGGCGCACGTATCACGCCGGCGCTGATGTCCTCGCCGCGCGGCGCGGTGGCCGGCGTGCTGCGCGTCACCGAGCAGGGCGAGGTGATCCACCGCAAGTACGGCATCCGCGCGCTGGCGCTGCGCGGGCTGGAGCAGACCGTGGGCGCGGTGCTGCGCGCCTCGCTGCGCCCACGCCAGACCGATCCCCGTGAAGTGCGCTGGTCGGAGGTGATGACCGCTCTGTCGGCCGCCAGCCGCAAGACCTATCGCGAATTCGTCGACCGCGAGCATTTCGTGGAATATTTCCGCACCGCCACGCCGGTCGACGTGATCGAGAAGATGACCCTGGGCTCGCGCCCGGCCAGCCGCCGAAGCATGCGCGGCGTGCAGGATCTGCGCGCCATCCCGTGGGTGTTCGCCTGGACCCAGTGCCGCTCGATCCTGCCCGGCTGGTACGGCCTGGGCAGCGCGCTGGAGCAGGGCGTCGAGCAGTTCGGCGAGGACACCCTGGCGGAAATGGCGCGGCACTGGCCGTTTTTCAGCAACATGCTCGACGACGTCGAAATGGTGCTGGCCAAATGCGACCTCGGCATTGCCGAGGCGTTTTCCACCTTGTCCGGGCCGCTGCACGACGACTTCTTCGGCCTGATCCGCGACGAATTCGAACGGACCCGGCGTTGGCTGTTGCGCCTGAAGAGCACCGGCACGCTGTTGAACGACTCGCCGCGGCTGGCCGTCTCGATCCGCCTGCGCAACCCGTACATCGATCCGATGAGCCTGCTGCAGGTCGACCTGCTGCGCCGCTGGCGTGCGGGCAACGGCACCGACGATGCCTTGCTGCAGGCGCTGGTCGCCTGCGTCAACGGCGTGTCGCAGGGTTTGCAGAACACGGGCTGATTGCCGGGACGGCGGCGCGCACATGCGGCGCGCCGCCGCTGCACCGGGTCAGCCCGGCTCGCCGCGGTATTTCTCGTGCAGCGCCACCGGCGCGGTCTGGTTGGCGGCGCGTCGGCGGATCCACAGGTTGATCAGCTCCACGAATACCGAGAAGGCCATCGCGGCATAGATGTAGCCCTTGGGAATGTGCTGGCCGAAGCCGTCGGCCATCAGCACCAGGCCGATCATGATCAGGAAGCTCAGCGCCAGCACCTTGACGGTGGGGTGGCGCTCCACGAACTCGCCCAGCGGCCGCGCGAACGCCAGCATGAAACCGATCGAGGCCAGGATGGCGGTGACCATCACCCAGCGCTGATCGACCATGCCCACGGCGGTGATGATGGAGTCCAGCGAGAACACCACGTCCAGCAGCATGATCTGCACGATCACCCCGCCGAACGTCGCGGCCGCCGTACCCGCCGTCACCTGCTCGGTGGCGCCTTCCAGTTTCTGGTGGATTTCGTGGGTGGCCTTGGCGATCAGGAACAGGCCGCCGCCGATCAGGATCAGGTCGCGCCACGAGAAGGCGTGGTCGAACAGCGAGAACAGCGGTGCGGTCAGCCCCACGATCCAGGCGATCGCCAGCAGCAGTCCAAGCCGCGTGATCGCCGCCAGCATGATGCCGAGGCGGCGGGCTTTGTCGCGCTGCTCGATCGGCAATTTGCCGGCCAGGATCGAGATGAAAATGATGTTGTCGATGCCAAGGACCAGCTCCAGGGCGGTCAGCGTGGCGAGGGCGATCCAGATTTCGGGATTGGCCAGTGCTTCCATGGGAATCTCTCGGGTGGATGAAGGCGGCGAAGGTTTTCGCCATTGAGGTGAAGCATGCCGCCGGCAGCGAATGGCGGCGGTGAAGACGTTGACAGCGGTTCGACCGCCGCCGGCAAATGCGGCGCGGTGCTACGGGGAAGGAAGTTTCATGGGCGTACAGCTGCTCCGGCAAGCTCATGGGCCACGGCCGCGGGGCATCTGTGATGGACGCACCTTCGCCGTGGATCGGCGAAGGTCTTGCTCGCAAACCGTTTGCCGGCTTGCTGCTGCACCGGGGCAAAGCCCGTAATGACGGCGACAGCGACTGGGAGCTACTCCCCTTCGCCGGCGATGCTAGCACGTGCGCCGCCGTTTACCGCGACATGCTTTCGTGCAGCGCCGCGATGCGCTGCGCCCGCGGCAGGCGCTTCCAGGCGATCTCCAGCCGCAACGCCTCGCCGTGGCTGGCGACCCAGACCCAACCCAGCATCTGCTTCGGCGGGTTGGAGCGGGTAAAACGCGCGCCCTTGCCGGCGAGGTGCTTTGCGTAGCGTTGTTCGGGGTCGCGGGCGATGCCGGTGTAGACGCGGCCGTCGGCGCATTCCAGCAGGTAGACAGCCCAGGCGGTGGCGCCGGGGTCGTCGTTCACCGGTTCAATCCCACCCGATCAGGCCCATTCGACTAGGCCCTCGGCATCGCAGACCTGCTTCCATGACGGGCGTGCCTTGAGACGCGTGGCCAGGGCGGCCAGTTGCGGCCATTCCGTCGCCGGCTTCGGCATGTTGCGCGACCAACGCATCAGCATCAGCGCATACAGGTCGACCAAGCCGAAGGTGTCGCCGAGCATGTACGGGCCGTGTGCGGCGAGGTGGGCATCGATCTTCGTCCAGCACTTTTCGATGCCGGCGCGCGCAGCCTGCCCGATCGTGTCGGCGCCTTCGGGCAGGTGGTCGCCGGGATAGAACCACTGGCGGAACAGCGGCTGCAGATTGTTGGCGAGGTACAGCATCCATTGCAGGTAATCCGCGCGCCCGGCGCTGCCAGCCGCCGGGGCCAGCGCGGCTTCGGGATGGCGTTCGGTCAGCAGCATCGCCAGCGCCGCCGCTTCGCTGTGCGGCACGCCGTCGATCACCAGCGTCGGCACCACGCCATTCGGGTTGATCGCCAGATACGCCGCACTGCGCTGCTCGCCCTTGTCGAGATCAATGCGCTTGAGCTCGTGCGGCGCGCCGATTTCCAGCAGCGCCAGGTGCACCAGCAGGTTGGCCGAGCCGGGGGCGTAGTAGAGCGTGTACATGGGGTGTGTCCGTGGATGGGGTCAGTGGATGATACGGCCAAGAGCAGCCCCCATCCGCCCTGTCGGGCACCTTCCCCCGTTGCACGGGGAAAGGAAGCGACCGGACTCCTCGAATCAGCAAGCTCCCTTCCCCCGCTCGCGGGGGAAGGTGCCCGACAGGGCGGATGAGGGCCGCTTTTGCGCCGTCCCCGCGAATCAGCCATCCAGCTCCGCCCACCGCGCATACGCCGCATCAAGCTCAGCCTGTACCGCCACCAGCTCCTCATTCGCCTTGACGATCGCCGCACTGTCCTGCTGGAAAAACGCCGGCTCGTTCATCGCGGCGCTGCGCGTGGCGATGTCGCGTTCCAATTGCTCGATGCGCTTGGGCAGCTGATCCAGCTCATGCTGCTCCTTGAAGCTGCGCTTGCGCTTCGCTGCAACCGGTGCGGCTGGCGCGGGAGTTGCGGCGGCCGGCTTTGGGGCGTGGCCGGCCGTGCGCGGGCCGGGCTTCTGCCGCAGCCAGTCGCTGTAGCCGCCCACGTATTCGCCGATTTGCCCATCGCCCTCCAGCACCAGGGTGCTGGAGACCACGTTGTCGAGGAAGGCGCGGTCATGCGAGACCAGCAGAAGGGTGCCCTGGTAGTCGGTCAGCAATTCTTCGAGCAGTTCGAGTGTTTCCACGTCGAGGTCGTTGGTCGGTTCATCCATCACCAGCAGGTTGGACGGCTGTGCGAACAGCTTGGCCAGCAGCAGGCGGTTGCGCTCGCCGCCGGAGAGGCGGGTGATCGGCGCGCGGGCGCGCTCGGGCGAGAACAGGAAATCCTGCAGGTAGCCGATGATGTGCTTGCGCTGGCCGTTGAGCTCGATGTATTCGCGGCCTTCGGCCACGTTGTCCAGCGCGTTGAGCTTGTCGTTGAGCTGCAGGCGGTGCTGGTCGAAATAGGCGATCTCGATGGAGGTGCCCAGTTCCGCCGTTCCCCGCTGCGGAATGAGCTCGCCCAGCATGATCTTCAGCAGCGTGCTCTTGCCGGCGCCGTTGGGGCCGATGATGCCGATGCGGTCGCCACGCAGGATGGTGGTGCTGAGGTCGTCGATCAGCACTCGGCCGTCGTAGGCCTGGTGCACGTGCTTGAGGTCGATCACCTTCTTGCCGGACGACTGCGCGTTGGCCGCCGTCATCTTCACGTTGCCGCTGAGGTTGCGCCGTTCGGCGCGCTCGTTGCGCAATGCTTTCAGCGCGCGCACGCGGCCTTCGTTGCGGGTGCGCCGGGCCTTGATGCCCTGGCGAATCCACACTTCCTCCTGCGCCAGCTTCTTGTCGAACAGCGCGTTCGCCTGTGCTTCGGCGTGCAGGCGTTCCTCGCGGCGGCGCAGGTAGTTGTCGTAGTCGCCAGGCCAGTCGGTCAGCGCGCCGCGGTCGATCTCGACGATGCGGGTGGCCAGCGCGCGCAGGAAGCTGCGGTCATGGGTGACGAAGATGATGCTGCCGGCGAACTGCTTGAGGAAGGTTTCCAGCCAGCCGATGGCTTCGATATCCAGATGGTTGGTCGGCTCGTCCAGCAGCAGCACGTCGGGCTTGCGCACCAGCGCCTGGGCCAGCAGCACGCGGCGCTTCATGCCGCCGGACAGCGCGGCGAAATCGGTTTCGCCCGGCAGTTCCAGCTGGGTGATCACGTCGCTGACGCGGCGGTCCAGGTCCCAGCCGTGCTGCGCCTCGATCTGGTGCTGCACATCGCCCAGCGCGTCGAAGTCGCCGGTGTCGAGCAGGTGGTGGTAGCGCGCCAGCAGCCGGCCCAGGTCGCCCAGGCCCTCGGCGACCACGTCGAACACGCTGCCCTCGGTGCCGTGCGGCACCTCCTGCGCCATCCGGGCCACCACGATGCCGTTCTGGATGCGCACCTCGCCGTCGTCGGCCTGCAGCTCGCCGGCGATCAGTTTCATCAGGGTGGATTTGCCTTCGCCGTTGCGGCCGACGATGCAGACACGCTCGTTCGCCTCGATCGACAGATCGACATGTTCAAGCAGGAGGGGGCCGCCGATGCTGAAGTCGACGCGTTGCAATTGGATAAGAGACATCCGCCCATTGTAGCGGTTACGGCTCTGAACGCCGTCGCGCGACGGTTCGCGATGGTGAAAGAAATTGGCGGTATTCCCTGAAGGGCGCATCGGGCCGGCGCCCCCGGGAGCGGCCGCGGACACGGGTCGAAAAGGCGGGCCATACGGCCCCGGCTTCAGGCGTCTATACTGATTGGCCAACACGGGGGTGGGGGATGACCAGGCAACTGACGGATCGCTATCGCGAGGCGAAGCTTATCGCCATGGCGGCGATCGAGCTTGGCATGGATGCGCGCGAGGAAATGATCGCGTCGGCGGTGGCCGGCGACGAGGAGCTCGGCCGCGAAGTGCGCTGGATGATCGGCGCGATCGAGAGCAGCCACACCGCGCCGATGCCCGGCGACCAGATGCAGACGGCCGACCTCAGCGGCCACGATGCGCAGGCCTCGGCGCCCCGGCATTACCGCTTGCTGCGCCGCCTGGGTGAAGGCGGCATGGGCACGGTCTACCTGGCCGAGCGCACCGACGGTGATTTCGTGCAGCAGGTGGCGCTGAAATTCCTGCAGGCGTCGGCGGAAGGCTCGCCGGTGCTGCTGGAGCGCTTCACCCGCGAGCGGCAGGTGCTGGCGCGGCTGGAGCATCCGGGCATTGCGCATCTGCTCGATGGCGGCGTGCTGACCGACGGCAAACCGTTCCTGGCGATGGAGTACGTCGAGGGCGAGCGCATCGATGCCTGGTGCGAACACCATGGGGCCGACCTGCGCGAGCGCGTGTTGCTGTTCCTTAAGGTGTGCGCGGCGGTGGAGTACGCCCATCGCAACCTCATCATCCATCGCGACATCAAGCCGGCGAATATCCTGGTAACGGAATATGGCGAGCCGAAGCTGCTGGATTTCGGCATTGCGCGAATCATCGACGAACACGTTGACGTTGCCGCCACCGCCACCGGCGCCCAGGCGCTGACCCTGGCCTATGCCAGCCCGGAACAGATCGAACGCCAGCCGCTGACCACCGCCGCGGACGTCTATTCGCTGGGCGTGGTGCTTTACCAGCTGGTGTCCGGGCGGCGGCCGTTCCAGCATCTGGTGACGCCGCACCTGTTGACCAACGCCATCATCGGCGGCGTCGTGGTGGCGCCAAGCCGCGTCGCGAAGGCGGCGGCAAGAGAGATCGGCGGCGAGAAAACCCCCGGGTTTTCGGTGCCTGCCGATATCGATGCGATCGTGCTGAAATCGCTGCGTCGGCACGCGGCCGAACGCTACGCCACCGTCGGCGAACTGGTGGCGGACCTGCGGCGTTTCCTGGCGCGCCACCCGGTGCACGCGCGGCGCGGCGTGCGGCTGTATCGCGTACGCCGCTTCGTGCAGCGCAACCGCTGGCCGCTGGCGGCCGCGTCGGTGCTGCTGATCGCGGTGCTGTCCGGCCTGGGTTCATCGCTGTACGCGCTAGGCCAGGCGCGCACCCAGCAACAGCTGGCCGAACACCGGCAGCAGCAACTGGAGCGCATCGTGCACTTCCAGCAGTCGATGTTCGACAGCGTGGATATCGACGCGATGGGTCATGCGATCAAGCGTGATCAGGAGCGGCAGTTGACCGCCATGCTCTCGACCGGCAAGGACGGGCCGGTGCCGGACAAGGGCGCGGTCGAGGAATTGCAGCGCGCCTTCGCCGGCATCTCGGCCACCGACACCGCCCGCAACGTGCTCGATACCTACGTGGTGACGCACGCGCTGGACAGCCTGGACGCGGCGTTTGCCGATGCACCGACCCTCGCCGCCGACATGCGTCAATCCCTGGCCCGCGTGCTGGTGAACATTGGCAGTTACCCGCATGCCGTCACCGAGTTGCGCAAGGTGCTGTCGACCCGCGATCAAGGCGCCCCCGCCGAAGACCAAGCGCGGCTTTCGACGCAGATCGACCTGGCGCAGGCCCTGTATCGCAAGGGTGACCTGGATGCCGCGGCGGAACTGTTCGGGCAATCGGGCAGGGAATCGTCCTCGCTGCCGGTGGCCGCGTCGTTGCGCGTTGCCGCTGAAGCCGGGCGCGGTAGGGTGCTGGCGGCGCAAGGCCACCTGCAGCAGGCGCTGGTGCTGCAGCAGAAGCTGTATGAGCAACTGCAGCCGCTGTTGCCGGCCACCGACACCGGCGTGATGGAACTGCGGCAGGACCTGGTGACCACCCTGATCGGCCTGGGCATGCGCGACGAAGCGCGCAAGCAGGCCGAGGCGCTGGTGGCGCTGGACCGCGGCAAGCTGGGCGCGGAGCACCCCGAAACACTCAAGGCCATGGTGGTGCTGGCCAAGCTGCTGCACTACCGCCACGAGTACGAGAAGTCACTGGCGCTGGCACGCGAAGTGGCGAACATCCGCGAACGCAAGCTGGGCGCGGATCACCCCGAGACGTTGCGCGCGCAGAACATGGTGGCCACCGACGAGGTCTACCTGGCGCAGGACCCGGTCGCGTTCAAGCAGGCGCATGTGCTGCTTGACCGGGTGTTGGCCACGCGCGAACGATTGCTTGGCCCGGACCATCCAGACACGATGTCGTCGCGTACCGTGATGGTGCGACTGCTGTCCAAGCAGGGCCATTTTTCAGACGACCCCGCCGTCGCGCAGGCGTATTTCGCGCAGGCCATCAAGCAGGAACGCGGGATTCTGGCGTCGCACGAACGCGTCTTGGGACCGGATCATCCCCATACGCTGATGGCTCACGGAAGTCTCGCCAGCCTCCTGAGTGCCGCCGGACAGTACCGGGAGGCGTTGGCCGAGGCCGAGCTCACACTGGCGGGGCAACGCCGCGTGCTGGGTGAAAAGCATCCGATTGTCTTCAGCACGCTGACCCTGATCGGCGACATCAACAGCGACGCCGGCAACTGGAAGGCGGCGCGCGTGGCCTATCAGCAGGCGCTGAACGGTCGCGAAAAGCTTCTTGGCCTGCTTGATGCGCACACGATCGAAAGTGCCACGCGGCTGCATGACGCCCTCGACGAGTTGCGTGACGGCCGCGCCGCCAACGATATCCGTCGCCGTTACCTGGACCCCGTCATCGCCTTGAACCCGGCCGACCTCAACGCCAGCATGCGTGGCGTGCGCGAACAGGCCATTCGCACGCTGACGCCTTGAGGTTTGAAGGGCGGCGGCTGGCGGAAAGATCAAAAGCTGACCCCTCCCCGGCCATTCCGTGCGAGCGGGGGGAGGCGATGGGCAGCTTCCGCCGTCGTGAAACGCGAAAGGCCCCGCATGTGCGGGGCCTTTTGTCGAAGCGGCAAATCTGCGGGGCGCTTACTTCAGCTTCGCGTCCTTGCGCAGCGCCTCGGCGCGGTCGGTCTTTTCCCACGAGAACGAGGTGAACTTGTTGCCATTGGCGTCGTTCAGCTCCTGCGGCGTGCGGCCGAAGTGGCCGTAGCTGGCGGTCTGCTGGTACATCGGGTGGATCAGGTCGAGCATCTTCAGGATGCCGAACGGGCGCAGGTCGAAGTGCTTGCGGATCAGCTTTTCGATCTGCTCGTCGCTGATCTTGCCGGTGCCGAAGGTGGTGACCGAGATCGAGGTGGGATGCGCCACGCCGATCGCGTAGCTCACCTGCACTTCGCAGCGGTCGGCGATGCCGGCGGCCACGATGTTCTTGGCCACGTAGCGCGCGGCGTAGGCGGCCGAACGATCGACCTTGGACGGGTCCTTGCCCGAGAACGCGCCACCACCATGACGGGCCCAGCCGCCGTAGGTGTCCACGATGATCTTGCGGCCGGTGAGGCCGCAGTCACCCACCGGCCCGCCAATGACGAACTTGCCGGTCGGGTTGATGTGGAACTTGGTGCCCTTGTGCAGCCACTTCTCCGGCAGCACGGGCTTCAGGATCAGCTCGCGCACGCCTTCGATCAGGTCTTTCTGCTTGACGCCCGGATCGTGCTGGGTGGACAGCACCACCGCGTCGATCGCCACCGCCACGCCGTTCTCGTAGCGCAGCGTGACCTGGCTCTTGGCGTCCGGGCGCAGCCACGGCAGCGGCGAGTTCTTCTTCTTGCGCACCTTGGCCTGCTGCTCGACCAGGCGGTGCGAGAAGTGGATGGCGGCGGGCATGAAGGTCTTGGTTTCGTTGGTGGCGTAGCCGAACATCAGGCCCTGGTCGCCGGCGCCCTGGTCTTCCGGGTTCTTGCGGTCCACGCCCTGGTTGATGTCGGGCGACTGCTTGCCGATCAGGTTCAGCACGCCGCAGGTGGCGCCGTCGAAACCGACGTCGGACGAGTCGTAGCCGATGTCCAGGATCACCTTGCGGGTCAGCGCCTCCAGGTCGATCCAGGCGTTGGTGGTGACTTCGCCGGCGACGATCGCCACGCCGGTCTTGACCATGGTTTCGCAGGCGACGCGGGCGCGCGGGTCCTGCGCGATGATGGCGTCGAGCACGGCATCGGAGATCTGGTCGGCGACCTTGTCCGGATGGCCTTCGGAGACCGATTCGGAGGTGAACAGGTAGTTGGACATCGCGGCTATATCCCTTTGTACGGATAGAAAGATAAAGAAAGGCGCGATGATACAACGCCATCCCCGGTTTTGCAGCCTCGCGCAAGCACGTCGTGGGCGTAATTCCAGCCGCGTTCAGCCGCCCGCCGCGTCGCCAGCCAGCGGCGCGGTGCGGCAAGTCGGCCCACCGCGGGCCGGACCCTCACAACCCGACGGCGGCGGCCTGCGGCGGCGCCGGTGCGACATCGTGGGCAACGCCGCCGATCGGCGCGAGGACTTTCGGCAGCAGGCTGTCGAGCGTGCCGTTCATGCGCAGCTGGTCGATGCTGGACATGGCCTGGTCCAGCTTGCGCTGCTCGGTGCCCTCCGTCGGCGGTGGTGCGCCGGGCGCCTCGGTGAGCGCCGCCAGTTCCGGGCCTACCAATTGGGTCAGTGCGAAGTACGCGTCGTCGTGGATGCCCACCTGTTCCAGCAGCACGCCGGGCAGCAGCCAGGAGGCGGTGTCCAGGTGCACGGGCTTGATCGGATGCTTCGGCTCGACCAGCAGCCAGGTGCCGGCCTGGCTCAGCATGTCCTTGCCGTCGACGAAGCCGGCGATCTGGTAACTGTTGCTGAGCGCCGGCAGGTGGTCGCCGTAGAACAACACCAGACTCGGGCGGCGGCGCGTGGCCAGCTCTTTCACCAGCCGGCCCAGCTCAGCGTCGGCGTGGCCGATGTGATAGAGGTAGGTTTGCAGCTCCAGCTTGTCGCGCCCTTCGATGCCTTCCGGCACGGCGATGGCGTCGCGCTCGGCGGTGTGGGCCGGCTCGATGTCGTAGGGCCCATGCGCCTCGATGCTGATGGCGAAGATGAACTGCGGCGGCCCGCTGTCCTTCAGCTGGCGCAGGATCTCGTCGGTCATGGCGCTGTCGGCCATGTACTTGCCATCCATCGGCGCATCGGCGGGGAACGATGCCTGCGACACGAAGCTGTCGAAGCCCAGCGCCTTGAATGCCGCGCTGCGGTTCCAGAACGCAGGGTCGTTGCCGTGCAGCGCGATGGTGTCGTAGCCATGCTGGTTCAGCACGCGAACCAGGCTGGGCACGGTGGCGTGGCTCAGCTGCAGGTAGGGAAACTGCAGGTTGTCGAAATAGCGCAATGACAGACCGGTCAGCATCTCGAACTCGGTGCGGATGGTGCCGCCACCGAAGGTCGGCACATGCAGCTGGCCGCTGGTCCCCCGACGCGCCAGCCGGCGCAGGTTGGGGGTGAAGTGGCTGTGCTCGTAGCCCTTCATGATGGTCGGGTCGAAGAACGATTCGCTCTGCACCACCACGATGTCGGGCAGCTCCGCGCTGCCCGCCGAGGGCAGCAGCAGGCGCTGGCGCAGCGGGTGGTCGTAATCGGCGATCAGTTGCCTGGCCAGGGCGAGGTCGGGCTTCTTCTTGCCGTGGCCGTAATGCAGGTCGAACATGATCAGCCCGCTGATCAACCCCGAGTGATTGGCGGTGGACATCGCCGACCACGGCTCCAGCCACAGCACGCGTCCGTTGTAGAGCCGCTCCCAGGTGGTGACGCCCAGCAGCAGGCTCAGCAGCGCTGCCGCCAGCACACTGCCGGTGACAAGGCGCTTGCCGCCCGTGCGTTGCGGCAGCAGCGGCGGCTCGTAGCGCCACATCGCGACCACCAGCGCCAGCCCGGCCAGCAAGCCCAGGTACGGCCACGGGCTGTGCGGCAGGTAGCCGGACAGCAGGTGCATGCCGCCCTTGCGCAACTGGCCCACCATCTGGAAATCGGCCGGCAGCAGCGGCGTGCCCAGGTTCGCCACCTTCAGCGTGTTGACCCCGTAGACCACGCCTTCGAACAGCAGCACCAGGCCGAACGACAGCAGCAGCCGGCGGGTGAGCAGCAACAGCACGCCCGCCAGCAGCAGGCCGGGCAGGGCATTGGCGAACGGGAAGCGGGCCTGGTCCAGCAGGCGCTTCGGCACCACGCCGACGCCGCCGTCGATCAGCCCGGTCAGCAGCACGAAACCGAACACCACGGCCAGCAGCGCAAGCGTGCGCCAAACCGGGGCATGCCAGCGGTGCGGGAGGCGGGTGGGTTTCAACGACATGGCAGTCCTGTTGCTGTCATCGCGGGGCAGCGAATGTAATCAAGCCAACATGAACCGCACGTTGGTCGGATCGCGCAGTTTCGGGCCTGCACGGGCGCGCTTCAATGGATGGGCCACGTTCGCCCGGAACGGTGTCGGCTGCACGCCGCACTGCGGCACAATGCGGGCATGCCTGTCCAACCTTCCCCCGCGCTGCGCGCGCTGATCGACGACCGCTACGGCGACCTGGCGGCTCGCTGCCGCGCCGCCGGCATCCCGCTGCACGACGACGCCGGCGTGGCCGAGCGCATCCGGAACACCTTGCTGGCCAGCGATTTCGCCTTCGACGTGTGGTGCCACCAGCCGGAACTGCTGGCGCCGGGCCTGCAACGGCTGCGTGCGGGCGGTGATGCGTCCACGCGTGTCGGGGCATTGAAGTTGTCCGACGACGAGGCGGCCTGCATGGAAACGCTGCGGCGCTTCCGTCACGCCGAGGCCTTGCGGCTGGTGTTCCGCGACGTCAACGACCTGGACGAACTTCCCGAAACCCTGTCGGCCACCAGCGTGCTGTACGAGGCTTTGCTGAGTGCCGCGCTGGGCTGGTCGGAACGGTGGATGGCCGCACGCTACGGCCAGGCGCGCGACAGCGATGGCGCCGTGCAGCGACTGGTGGTGGTGGGCTTCGGAAAGCTCGGTGGCAGCGAGCTGAATTTCTCGTCCGACATCGACCTGGTGCTGGCCTACCCGCACGGCGGCGAGAGCGACGGCGCGCGCACGCTCGACAACAGCGAGTACTTCGTGCGGCTGGGACGCCAACTGGTGCGGCTGCTGCACGAGCCCACGATGGACGGCATCTGCGCCCGCGTCGACCTGCGCCTGCGCCCGTTCGGCAATGCTGGCCGGTTGGCGTTGTCGTTCGCGGCGATGGAGCAGTACTACCAAAATGAGGGCCGCGACTGGGAGCGCTACGCCTGGATCAAGGCCCGGCCGGTGGCCGGCGATCGCCAGGCCGGCAAGCAGCTGCAGGAGCTGCTGCGGCCGTTCATCTACCGCAAGTATCTCGACTACACCGCCTTTGCCGGCCTGCGCGAGATGAAGGCGCTGATCGATGCCGAGGTGGCGCGCAAGGACCTGGCCGACAACCTGAAGCTCGGCCCCGGCGGTATCCGCGAGATCGAATTCATCGTGCAGCTGACCCAGCTGATCCGCGGCGGTCGCGAACCCTCGATGCGCGTGCGCGGCCTGCTGCCGGCGCTGACTGCCTGCGAGGCGCGCGGGCATATCGGTGCGGCGCGGGCACGCATGCTGCGCGAGGCTTACGTGTTCCTGCGGCGACTGGAAAACCGCGTGCAGATGCTGCGCGACGCGCAAACCCACGACATCCCCGACGACGAGCTGAGCCGCGAGCGCATCGCGCTGGGGCTGGGCCATCCGGATTGGGAAACACTGAATGCCACGCTGGCGCACCACCGCGCCCACGTCAGCGAGGAATTTGCCGCCGTATTGATGCCGCAGGGCGGGCGCGCCGCCAAGGTGCCCGCGGCCGACAACGTGCTGTGGCAGCACGCCTGCGACGAGTCGCTGGAAGCGGGCACGCTGGAAGCCTCCGGTTTCGTGCCCGGCGCCGAGCTGGCCGACGCGCTGTTGAAACTGCCGCAGGCCTCGCCGGTGCGGGCGATGTCGGCGCGCTCGCGCGAACGGCTGGATCGGCTGATGCCGCAGTTGTTCGGCGTGGCGCGCGAGAGCGCCGTGCCGGTGGCCTGCATGTTGCGGTTGTGTCGCCTGGTGCAGGCGGTGGCGCGTCGCTCCGCTTATCTGGCCCTGCTGGAGGAACAGCCGCTGGCGCGCAAGCGACTGGCCCGGCTGTTCGGCGACAGCGCGTTCCTGGCCGAGCGGGTCATCATGCAGCCGCTGTTGCTGGATGACGTGCTTGACCCGCGCATCGATCAATTGCCGCTGAAGCGCGCCGACATCAGCGCCGAGATCACCCGCGTGCTGGGCACGCTGGACGAGCGCGAGGCCGAAGCGGAGCTGGAGCGCATCAACGAGTTCAAGGCCAGCACCGCGTTCCGATTGGGGCTGGCATTCAACGATGGCCGCGCCGACGCCGTGGCCACCGCGCGCCGACTGGCCGCGCTGGCCGAATCGGTGGTCGCCACGGTGACCTCGCTGGCCGAACGCGAACTGGCCGTGCAGCACGGCCGGCTGCCGGGCGAGGGTTCCGGCTTTGCCGTGCTGGGCTATGGCAGCCTGGGCGGCGAGGAACTGGGCTTCGCCTCGGATCTGGATCTGGTCTTCGTCTATGACGGCCGCCGCGCGCAGGCGATGAGCGACGGCGCGCGCCCGCTGGAAGGCGCGCGCTGGTACCAGCGCCTGGCGCAGCGGGTGATGAACTGGCTGACCGTGCTGACCCGCGGCGGGCGCATGTACGAGGTCGACACGCGCCTGCGGCCGGACGGTTCCAAGGGATTGCTGGTCAGCAGCCTGGACGGCTTTGTGGCCTACCAGCGCGGCCGCGCCTGGACGTGGGAACACCAGGCGTTGCTGCGGGCGCGGCCGGTGGCCGGCGACCGCGCACTCACTGCGCAACTGGCCGAGGTGCGCCGCGAGATCCTGGCCGTGCCGCGCGATCCGGCCGCCGTGCTGGCCGAGGTCAGCAGCATGCGCCAGCGCTGGCGCGCCGAACGCGACCGCTCCGACGCCACCCAATTCGACTTGAAGCAGGGCCACGGCGGCTTGCTGGATATCGAGTTCGCGCTGCAGGGCCTGGTGCTGGCGCACGCCCAGCGGCCGGGCCTGCTTGAGGTCACCGCCAACGCGTCGGTGATCGGCGCCTGCCACGACGCCGGCCTGTTGAATGCCAACCAGGCCGCCGTGCTCGGCGCCGCCCACGCCGAACTGCTGCATCGCGCACTGCGCTGCACGATGGACCTGCGTTCGCGGATCGCGCCGCGCGACGAGGCGCTGGCGACGCTTTGCGCCAGCGTGCGCGAGGTCACCGCGGCGCTGGGTTTCACCTTCGACGAATGACCGCGGCTGTGCGTGGGATCGGCACGGATCGCGAAGTCCGATGGATCACGGGAGGCAGGCATGCTTGATACGTGGGAAATACTGCAGCGGCTGGTGCTGGCGGCGGTGCTCGGTGCGGTCATCGGCGCCGACCGCGAGCGGCGTGAGTGGGCCGCCGGGCTGCGTACGCACATGCTGGTGTGCGTGGGCGCGGCGCTGGCGATCATCGTGTCGGCCTACGGTTTCAGCGACGCACTGAAAAACCCGCGCGTGATGCTGGACCCGTCGCGCGTGGCGGCGCAGGTGGTCAGCGGCATCGGCTTCCTCGGCGCCGGCACCATCTTGTTCATGCAGCGCGAGCAGGTGGTGCGTGGCCTGACCACCGCCGCCGGGCTATGGGCGGTGGCGTCGATCGGCCTGGCGGCGGGCGCCGGCCTGTATGCGGCGGCAGCGATGACCACGGCGTTGATCTGGGTGATCCTGGTACTGCTCAAGCCGTTGCAGCGACGCTTGTTCGCGCGTCACAACCTGCGCCCGCGGGTGCTGCTCAGCCTGGCTGACGATGGCGCCGTGGCCGGCGTGGAAGCCGTGGTGACGGCGCAACAACTGCCGCTGTTCAAGCTGATCCTGAATTGCCGCAAGGATGCCGACGACCAGCTCATCCTGATCTTCGAGCGCGGCGTGGACAGCGCCCGGATGACCGCGTTGACCGACGCGCTGCGAGGGGTGGCAGGCGTCACCGCGATCCAGCTGGGCAGCGCCATTCGCGACGCCAGCCGCCCGAAGTAGGGCTCCGAGCCTGTGAGGAAAACCACTCCTTGTGGTTTTCCTCTATCGCGTTTCCGGCACAGGCCCGGAAGCGCTCACGCGGATCAATCAATTGCGTGAGCGATCCGCGCCCGGCCATCGGGCAACCGCTCCTGCGTTGCCTCAACTCGGGCATCCATGCCCTCACGTGGCCGGGCTTCGAGGTTGAAAAAATCACAACCTCTCAGTCGCCCTGGCGTTGCGCCATGCGCGCCAGCAGTTGCCCGGCGAGTGCCGCCGTTTCGCGTAGTGGCGGTTGCGGTGATGCGGTGGTGTCGTCGATGTCGTGCAGCAGGTTCGCCGCGCGCAAGGCCTGATGGAAGCGGTCGATCCTGGCCGGCAAGGGCGCCGTGGTGAAGGTGTGCACCGGACAGCCGACGGCGCAGGCCTCGGACAGCATGTTCACCGAATCGGGCGTCACCACCAGCCGGTCGGCCCAGCCGAGCACGCCGGGGAACGGGTTGCGGCCATCGTCGGGGCCGGCCCAGACGATGCCGGGGACGTCGCGCAGCGCCTCGCGGAAAAGCTCGATGAGTTCCGTGGGCGTGCGGCGCGAGGCCAGCACCAGCAGGCTGCCGCCCTCGCTTCGGTGGTGGGCCAGCAGGTGGCCCAGCAAGCGGTCGGCGTAGTCATCATCCAGATCGATGGCGCGACGCGGCCCGCCCAGCAGCACGCCGACCCGCGGCTGCGGCAGCTCGCCCAGCAAGGGGCAGGCGTCGCGGCCGTCGGCCAGCCAGCGCTCGTCCACCGTATTGAGCGAACCCAACGGGCGCAGCACATTGGCGCCGTCGAGGCCGTCGTGGCGTGGCGCGATCACCGCATCCCAATGGCGCGGGTCGATGCGCGGGTCCAGGATCTGCACCGTGTAGCAGCGCCCTGCGGAAAGCGGCCGCAACATCCGCGTGAGCAGCGCCGCGGAGCGACCGCAGCCGATCGCCAGCTCGGGCCACGGCGGCGCGAACAGCGGGCGCTGTGACGCCGGCAAGGCCCGCGTGTTTCCCATCGTGAAGCGCGGCGACAGCCACGACCACGGCGCCCGCAGCTGCAGTCGCAGGTGGCGCACCGGCCGCTGCATGTGCTCGGCCAGCGCAAGCGCCTGACGCTGGTTGCCGGCGGCGTTGTCCGTGATCACCCAGCACTCGCCTGGCGTCAGCATGGCGGCGCTTTGCGGGTAATTGTTTCGCTGGCGTACACAGTGCGTTCCCCTCGGCCGTGGTTCGATCGCGCCAGGCCACCATTACACTCTCTAGTTCGCGATAGCGCCGCCCGTTGGCGTGCGCATGCCTTGGAGGATACCCATGAGTGATTCGCTTTCGGAGATGGCGCTGGATCAATTGTTTCGCGAGGCGCGCACGTTCAACGCCTGGTTGCCGCAGGACGTGACCGACGAGCAGTTGCATCAGCTCTACGCGCTGGCCAAGTTCGGGCCCACCAGCGCCAACGCCTCGCCGATGCGGGTGATCTTCGTGAAATCCGAGGAAGCCAAGGCCAGACTGGCGCCGCACCTGTCCGACGGCAATCGCGCCAAGACGATGGAGGCGCCGGTCACGGCCATCATCGGTACCGATCACGAATTCTATGAGCGCCTGCCGCAACTCTTCCCGCACGCCGACGCGCGCAGCTGGTTCGTCGGCAACCAGCCGCTGATCGACACCACCGCCTTTCGCAATGCCAGCCTGCAGGGCGCCTACGTGCTGATGGCGGCGCGGGCGTTGGGGCTGGATTGCGGCCCGATGTCGGGATTTGACCAGGCCGGCGTGGATGCGGCATTTTTTGCCGGCACCGCGGTCAAATCCAACTTCCTGATCGCCATCGGCCATGGCGATCGCAGCCGCAATTTCTTCCCGCGCAGCCCGCGGCTGTCGTTCGACGAAGCCTGCCGGATCGCCTGATCCTTTCCCTTGCACCTGTTACCCACCTGGAGATTCACCATGCGCGCATTTCGTTATCTCGTTGTGGCCAGCCTGCTCGGCGCCGCCGTCTCGGTGCAGGCTGCCCCGGTGACCTACAAGCTCGACCCCGACCACACGATGGTGCTGTTCAGCTGGAACCACTTCGGCTACTCCAACCCCACCGCCGACCTGGGCCTGGGCGAGGGCACGCTGGTGTACGACGAGCAGCACCCGGCGCAGTCGAGCGTGCAGGTGACCTTGCCGCTGGACCGCCTCGACACGCACGTGGCGGCGCTGGACGAGCACCTGAAGAAGCCGGACTTCCTCGACGCCGGGAAGTACCCGACGGTGACCTTCAAGAGCACGGCGGTGCAGCCGCTGGGCGGCAACAAGTTCAAGGTCACCGGCAACCTCACCGTGCATGGCGTGACCCGGCCGGTCGTGCTGGATGCCACCTTGAACAAGATCGGCCCGCACCCGATGAGCAAGGCGCAGTCGATCGGCTTCGACGCCACCGCCAGCCTGAAGCGCTCCGATTTCGGCGTGGGCGCCTACGTGCCCAACGTCAGTGATGAGATCACCATCCGCATCACCACCGAAGGCTCGGTGCCGAAGGCGAAGTAAGCCGGTCGAGATCGGCCAAGGCAGGGCGGCTTCGGCCGCCCTTGTCGTTTGGCCTGCCAAAAACACAGCGTACCGGTCAGCCAGCGGCCAGCCGTGCCTGCTACCATTTGCGGCTTGATGGTCTGTCTGGAGTTTCGTCCATGTCGCGCCCCCTTTCCGCGGCCGTCCCGCTGATACCGGCAAATGCCGAAAATCGTTACGAAGTGACGCGCGCGGACCTGCCGTTGTCCTGCCCGATGCCCGGCATGGCGTTGTGGAATTCGCATCCCAAGGTGTACCTGCCGATCGTCGATGACGGCGGCGAGTCAACCTGCGCCTACTGCGCGGCCCATTACGTGTTGCGCGACTGACCACGGGCGCGGCGTGATGCGACCGGCGGCATGGTTTCTGCTTGTCCCCTGCGATCAATGCCCCGAAACGTGAGCCCATGTCCAGCACCATCGCGCCCGACAAGCTGCTGACCGTTGTCCAGCTGATTCCCGCCATGCACGCGGGTGGTGCGGAGCGGTCGGCGTTGGAGATCAGTCGTGCCCTGGTACAGGCCGGGCACCGCTCGGTGGTGATTTCCGCCGGTGGCCGGCTGGTGGCGCAGTTGCAGGCCGAGGGCGGCGAGCACATCACCCTGGATATCGGCCGCAAATCGCTGCTCACCCTGTTGCGGCTGGGCAAATTGCGGCGCGTGCTGCGCCAGCTTCGCCCCGACATCGTGCACGCGCGCTCGCGCCTGCCCGCGTGGCTGGGCTGGTGGGCGATGAAGGGGCTGTCGTCGCGACCGCATTTCATCACCACCGTGCATGGGCTCAACTCGCCCTCGCGCTACAGCGCCATCCTGCTGCGCGGCGAACGCGTGGTGGCGGTATCGCAGACGCTGCGCGATTACGTGCTCAGCCACTACCGCTGGCTGGAACCGGGCCGGGTGCGGGTGATCCCGCGCGGTATCGACCCGGAGGCGTTCCCCTACGGCCATCGTGCCGACGATGGCTGGAAGACCTCGTTCTTCTCCGAATACCCGTCGTTGATGGGCGCACCGCTGCTGACGCTGCCCGCTCGCGGCACGCGCCTGAAGGGCCATCACGACGCGATCGAACTGGTCGCCGACCTGAAGGGCCGCGGCATCGATACCCGCTTGCTGCTGCTGGGCGTGATCGAGCCGGGCCGCGAAGCCTATGTGGCGGAGTTGAACGAGCTGATCCGCGCGCGCGGCGTCGGCGCCCAGGTGGTGCTGACCCCGCAGCGTGACGATGTGCGCGACATCTACGCGGTGTCCACCCTGATCCTGCAGTTGTCGAACCAGCCTGAATCGTTCGGCCGCACCGTGGTCGAGGCCTTGTCGCTGTGCCGGCCGGTGCTCGGCTATGCGCACGGTGGCGTGGGCGAGCTGCTGGCCGAGCTGTACCCCGCCGGCCGCGTGCCGCCAGGCGACCGCGAACGCCTGGCCGAACGCGCCGCCGAACTGCTGCGGGTGGCCCCGCCGATTCCCTTGCTGCACAGCTACCGCCTGGCGGACATGCAGCAGAACACGCTGGCGCTGTATCGCGAGGTGGCCGGCTAAGCGGACGGCGCTTTTGTGGGAGCGGCTTCAGCCGCGATGCTTTTCCCCCGAAGCACCTCGAAGCCAGGAGCATCACGGCTGAAGCCGCTCCCACAGGGGGCGCGCACGCCACCACCGCGACGCGCTCGCCTACAATGCGCTTTTCCTCCCGCACAGGCTGGCGCATGACCTCCCTTGGAACCACGCTGGGTGCCGCGCTGCGCTCGCCCCTGCTGCCGTTCTGGCTGGTGATCGCGCTGCTGCCGTTTGGCCGCAGCGCGGAACTGGGGACCTTCCTGTGCCTGCTCGGTGTGGTGCTGCTGTTCGCGCGCCAGCGTGATGCGTTGCGCGAGCACGCGGGTGCCCGGATGTCGCTGTGGCTGCTGGGGGCGTTCATCATTGCGGCGCTGTTGTCGGCTTTCGATTCGTATGCGCCGGGAAAAAGCTGGGGCACGGTGGCGGGCCAACTGCGCTATGTGCCGCTGGTCTTGTACGCCTGTTTCGCGATACGGCGGGACAGCAAGCTGCAGGCGCTGTTTGTCGCCGTGGCGCTGGTGCTGGCGTTGTGGGTGCTGGATGCCTGGGTGCAGGCACTTACCGGCTGGAGCCTGGGCGGCCATGCAGAGGCCGAGCGGGTGTCAGGCATCTTCGGCGCGGACAATCTCAAGCTGGGCCCGACCCTGGCGGTGCTGTCGCCGTTCGCGCTGTGGGCGGCGCGGCGGCGCTGGGGCTTGCGCGGGCTGCTGCTCGCCTTCGCGCTGGTGCTCGGCCCGGTGCTGCTGGCTGGTTCGCGCGCCGCGTGGTTGAGCTATGCGCTGGTGGCGCTGGGCTTCGCCTGGCATGAGGCGCGCTCGCTGCGGCGGTTTGCGCTGTTCTGCGTATTGGGCGCGGCATTGTTGGCGCTGGCCGGTGGCGTGGCGTGGAAAACCTCAGCGCGATTCCAGGTGCGGATGGATCGCACCTTGCTGGCCCTGCACGGCACCGACAGCTCGCTCGATGCCGCGCTCAGCGGCCGGCTGGATATCTGGAAAACCAGCGCGCGCATGATTGCGGATCACCCGCTCAATGGCGTGGGCGTGCGCGCGTTTCGCTACGCCTACCCGCATTACGCGCCGCCCGATGACCACTTCCTGGTAGCCGAACCCTGCGGCACCGGCCTGGGCGCCTGCCATGCGCATCAGGTCGTGCTGGAGGTTCTCACCGAAACTGGCGCGCTGGGTTTGCTGCTGTGGTTGGCGGCGGTGGCGCTGGCGTGGCGTGCGTGGCGCAGCGTGGGTGCGGCGGCGCGTTCGCGCGCTTTCCCCGTCACGCTGGCGCTGGGCGTGATGCTGTTTCCGCTGAACACCAGTCTGGCCTTCTATTCGGCCTGGTGGGGCCTGCTGTTTGCCTGGTTGCTGGGGCTTTGGTGTGCGGCGCTGTACGTGGTGGCGGATGTCGACGGGGCGAGCCGCCGATGACGGCCGCGCGCGAACCGCTGTCGGTGGTGGTGACCAGCTTCAACAGCGCCGCCACGCTGGATGCCTGCCTGCGCGGCGTGCGCTGGGCGGACGAGATCGTGGTGCTGGATTCCGGCTCCACCGACGCTACGGCGGCGATCGCCGCGCATTACGGCGCGCGTGTCCACGTGCAGCCGTTTGCCGGCTACAGCGCGCAGAAGCAGGCGGCGATCGATCTGGCCAGCCACCGCTGGGTGTTGCTGCTCGATTCGGACGAGTCGCTGGCCGAAACCGCCGCCGTGCCCCTGCAGCAGGCGCTGCACGCGCCGACGCACGTGGCGTACCAGTTGTGGCGGCGGGAGTGGCAGTTCTGGCGCTGGCAGTCAGGCCGGGCGCGGCTCAACCACTACGTGCGGCTGTTCGATCGGCAGCACGCGCGCATGAGCGGCCACGCGGTGCACGAGGAAGTGTGCGTCGACGGCTCCGTCGGCGTGCTCGACGTCACCATCGATCACCATGGTGAGCGCGATATTGCCGGGCGCGTGGCCAAGGCGGATCGCTATTCAAGCCTGCAACTGGGCGACCTCGCCCGGCGGCGGGTGCGCTGGTTGCGCCTGCGCATGGTGGCGTACCCCACGGTGGCCTTTCTGCGCTTCTACCTTTTGCGCGGACACTGGCGCTCGGGCTGGGCCGGCTTCATTGCCGCGCGCATCCACGCGTTCTACGCGTTCCTGAAATACGCGAAGTTGTACGAGTCGCGACGCCAGCGGCGCGATCAGTAGATCGGCGGCTGGCCCGGCGGGCGGGTCTTGAAGCGCTTGTGCGCCCACAGGTATTGCGTCGGCGCCTCGCGCACCATCTGTTCGATGCAGCCGTTGATGCGGGCGGTGTCGTGGTGCACGTCGGTGCCGGGGAAATCCTGCAGCGGCGCACCCAGCCGCAATACATAACCCTCGCTGCCCGGCAGGCGGCGGTGGAAAAAGGGAATCACCAGTGCGCCGGACATCCGCGCCAGATGATGGGTGGCGGTGATGGTGGCCGCCGGCACGCCGAAGAACGGCACGAACACGCTGTCCTTGCTGCGCATGTCCTGGTCGGGCGCATACCACAGCGTGCCGCCGTTGCGCAGGTATTTCACCGTGCCGCGGAGGTCCTCCTTCTCGAACATCGCGTCGGCATAATCCAGCCGCGCGCGCAGCACGTTCCACTCGAACACGTCCGAATCCATGCGCCGGTACATGCCGGCAATGCGGATACGCTGCGATACCAGCCGCGCGCACAGTTCCAGATGCGAGAAGTGGCCGCCCACCAGCAGCACGCCCTTGCCCTGGGCGCGTGCCGCCGCGAGGTGCTCCAGCCCTTCGACCTGCAGCGGAATGCGTGCGATCTGGCGGTCGCTGCCCATCCAGCCCAGCGCAAACTCCACCAGCATCAGGCCCACGTCGCGCAGGTTGGCGTCGATCAACGCCGCCTGCTCGGTGGCACTCAGCTCGGGGAAGCACAACCCGATGTTGACCTGCACGATGTGCCGCCGCGGCGAAGGCAGCCACTGCACCAACGCACCCAGGCGCCGGCCCAGCCACAGCAACGCGGGATACGGCAGCCGCGCGATCAGCCGGATCACACCCACGCCCAGCCATGCCGGCCAGTGACGCGGCGACAACAGGGAGCGGGTAAAGGGAGGTCGGGAAGCACCAGGCATTGGCGCTAGTGTAATTGGCCGGGAATGGGGAAAGGGGAATCGGGATTCGGGATGACCAGCCGTTCGGCTGTTGAGAGCCGGGATTCGGGGGGAGGCATCGCACACTTCCACCGATCGCCCTGAGCGTAGCCGCGCAGCGGCGGAGTCGAAGGGCGGGCGCGATGAAGCTTCGACTTCGTCGCGATCGGGTCGCTCCTTCCCCGCTCTCGTATACTGCGGCGCTACCACGGAGCTACGCGTGCGTTATCTCTACACCTTCGCGATGTACCTGGCGATGCCGTTGATCGTGCTGCGCCTGTTGCTGCGCGGGGTGCGCTCGCCGCCCTACCATCGACGCTGGTCGGAGCGGTTCGGCTTTTTCGATGCGCCGGGTTTCAACGGCAGCCTGTGGGTGCACGCCGTATCGGTGGGCGAGGTCAATGCGGCCGAGCCCCTGATCAAGGCGCTGCGCAAGGACTATCCCAACGCGCCCCTGGTCATCAGCACCGTCACCCCGACGGGCATGGCGCGCGTGCACCAGTTGTTTGGCGACGCGGTGTTTCACGTCTATCTGCCGTACGACCTGCCGTTCGCGGTGAACCGCTTCCTGCAACGGATCCGCCCGCAGTTGGCGTTGATCGTGGAAACCGAGATCTGGCCGAACCTGTATCACGCCTGCCACAAGCGCGGGGTGCCGATGATGATCGTCAACGCGCGCCTGTCCGATCGCTCGCTGCGCGGTTACCGATTCCTGCGCGGCACCGTGCGCTCGGCGTTGCGCTGCGTGCAGGTGATCGCGGCGCAGTCGGTGGCCGATGCGGCGCGTTACCGCCTGCTGGGCGCCGAGCCGCAGCAAATCGTGGTCAGCGGCAACATGAAGTTCGACATGCGCATACCGCCCGATGCCGCCGCTGCCGGCGCCAGCATGCGCCGGCAATGGGGCGGCGAACGCCCGGTCTGGATGGCTGCGAGCACGCACGAGGGCGAGGAGCTGGCGGTACTGGAAGCGCATCTGCAGGTGCTCAAGCAGTTTCCCGACGCGCTGCTGCTGATTGCGCCACGCCATCCGGAACGGTTCAAGCTGGTGGAGCACGCCGTGCACACGCTGGGTTTTCCGATGGCCACGCACAGTGCCGATGGGCTGCCGGCGGCGTCGCACCAGGTGTTCCTGATCGACGCGATGGGCTTGCTGATGCCGTTCTACGCGGCGGCCGACCTGGCTTTCGTGGGTGGCAGCCTGGTGCCTATCGGCGGCCACAACGTGCTGGAGCCGGCCGCGCTGGCCCGGCCGGTGCTGGTCGGGCCGCACACGTTCAATTTTGCCGAGATCACGCTCACCCTGATTCGCGAGGGTGGTGCCGAATGCGTGGGCAGCAGCGACCAGCTTGGCGGCGACGTGTTGCGGCTCTTGCTCGACGACGAGAAGCGCGCCCGGATGGGGCGCGTCGCGCACAAGGTATTCGATCGCGAGCGTGGCGCCGTGCGGCGCGTCATGCAGATGGTGGACGCCTTGCTGCAGGAATGAGCGGCGGTGGTTGATACACGAAAAAGGCCGGGCATGCCCGGCCTTTTTCGTGCGCTTGCCGCGGCTTACTGCAGCAACGTGTTGATCGCTTCCATGTCCTTGATGTCCGCCGTACCCGAGGACTGCTTCAGCATCAGCTTGTTCAGCACGAACTGGTGGCGCGCCTGCGAGTACTCGCTTTCGGCCTGGGTCAGGTTCTGGATCTGGATCAGCACGTTGGTCATCGTCTGCGTGCCCACGTCGAAACCCGCGCGGGTCGCTTCCAGCGCCTTCTTGCCCGAATCCACCGCCGCCCGGGTCGACTCGACCTGCGAGATGCCGGCGATCACCGAGCGGTAGTTGTTGAGCGTGGTGCGCACCACCTGGCGGCGCTGCGACTCGAGCGCGTCCTGGGCCGAGTCGCGCTGGTAGATGGACTGCCGCACCCGTGACTGGGTGGCGCCGCCGGAGAAGATCGGCACGTTCAGGGTCAGCCCGATGGTGGTGGCGCCGCGGTTGTCCTGACGACCACTGCCGATGTTCTGGTACCAGCTGGTGTTCTTGCCGTAGCTGACGTTGGCGGTGATGGTGGGCAGGTGGCCGGCACGCGCCGCGCTGATGTTGTGCTCGGTGGTTTCCACGTTGCTGCGCTGGGCCAGCAGGTCGGGGTTGGTTTCCAGTGCCTGCTTGACCCAGGTATCCGGGTCGTTCGGGGTGGGCGGCTGCATCGGCAGGTCTTCACGCAGCTTCTTCAGCTCGCCGGTGGGCTTGCCGGTGATCTCGGTCAGCGCTTCGCGGGCATCGTTGAGCGCGTTTTCCGTGGCGATCGTGTTGGCCTTGGCCGCCTCGTAATACGACTTGGCCTGGTACACGTCGGTGATCGCCGAAAGGCCGACCTTGAAGCGCTGGTTGGATTGTTCGTACTGCTGGCGGTAGGCGTCTTCGTTGGCCTTGGCGTAGGCCAGCTGATCCTCGCCGGTGAGCACGCCGAAATAGGCCTGGGTGACGCGCACGTACAGCTGCTGCAGCGCGGACTGGTACAGCTCGTCCTGCGCCTGGGCGGCGGAGTGCGCGGCCTTGAGGTTGGCGTATTCGCTGAAGTCCAGCACTGTCTGGCTGAGCTGGGCGTTCACGCTGCGCGTGCGGGTGTGACCGAACTCGCTGGTGTTGATGGTCTGGGTGGGATCGGTGGGATCGCGCACCAGCTCATGGTTGCCGCCGTTGGTCTGCTGCAGCGACAGCCCTGCGGAGATCTGCGGCAACAACAGTGCGCGCGCCTGGTCGACGTTTTCGCCAATGGACAGTCGCGTGGCGTCCGCCTGCATCAGCACGGGGTCGTTGGCGCGGGCTTCACGATAAGCATCCAGCAGGTCTTCGCCATGACTGGGCAGTGAAACGGCGGCCATCGCCAGGGCCAGTGTGAGCAGCTTCAAACGCATGGGTTGCCTCGTAGGGGAAGTCGGGGGCGGAAATTCAGAGAACGAAAGGTTGAAGTGGCTCGGCGTGCTGCAGGTAGGGCAGGTCGGTCTCGAACAGGATTTCCTCGCGGAAACGACCTTCGCCTTCGAGCGTCAGCAACACAACTTGTTGCACTGGCGACTTGCCGCGCACGATCACCGCGCGGCCACCGGGCTTGAGCCAGCCCAGCCAGCGCGGCGGGATGGTGGCGACCGCACCGGTGACGACCAGTGCGTCGAACTGCTCATCGGGCTGCCAGTCGACAACGGCCTCGCCCGTGGCCAGGTTGACGTTGGTCACGTTTGCCGCCTGCAGCCGCTGGGTGGCGGCGGCGGTGAAATCGGCATGGATGTCCACGCTGGTGACATGCGCCGAAAGCCCGGCCAGGCAGGCGGCGAGAAAACCCGAGCCGGTGCCGATTTCCAGCACGCGGTCGGTGGGCAGCAATTCCAGCGCCTGCAGTACGCGGCCTTCGACCACGGGTTTCATCATCACTTCGCCATGGCCCAGCGGCAGGCACAGGTCGGCAAACGCCAGCCGGCGGTGTTCGGCAGCCACGAAATCCTCGCGCCGCACGCGGCCGATGACGTCCAGCACGCGGCCGTCCAGCACCTCCCACGGGCGGACCTGGTTCTCGACCATGTTCAGTCGTGCCTGCTCGAAGTTCATTGCCATTTCAACTGGTGTCCCGTGAGTCGGAAAAGGTGAAGAAGAATAAGCGTCTGGCCACATTCCGACAATCACAGCGTGACGGCCCCGCCCGCCGCCACGTAGTGCCGGAAGTCATCGCGAATGGTTGACGCACGTCATTGAGCGCATATGACATACGCGGGAGAATGGCGTCTGGAAAATAATTGTACCGCCGCGTATAATAAAGGGCAGACTCTCATTTGTGAAGGTGCGGGCATGATTAGCGGCGCGCAAATAAAGCCACAGGGACCGGGCCGCCCCAAAGACATGGAAAAACGGGCGGCGATCCTCGCTGCGGCGAAGGCATTGTTCATACGCAATGCGTTTGCCGGTACCAGTATGGATGCCATCGCCGCCGAGGCGAAGGTTTCCAAGCTGACCGTGTACAGCCATTTCGGCGACAAGGACAACCTCTTTCGCGAGGTGATCCGTTCCCGCATCGAGGACCTGCTGCCCGAGGACATCTACCAGTTCGACCCCAATGTGGGCATCGAGCAAACCCTGCACGCCATCGCCCAGGCGCACATGCATATCGATTGCCAGGCCGAGCATGTGGGTACCTTCCGGGCGATCCTCAGTGACTGCCGCCAGGGCAATCCGCGCTACGGCAAGCTGCTGTGGGAAGAGGGCCCGGCGCGCATGCACCGCTTGATGGAAAACCTGCTGCAGCAGGCGGTCGACCACGGCGCGCTGGACATTCCCGTGGTGAAGACGGCCAGCGTGCAGTTCTTCTCGCTGATCAAGGGCGACATGCTGCTGCGCCGGCTGTTCGGTTGCGACGAATGCCCGGAGACCGCTGCCGCCGAAATCGAGGCGATGGCGCGTACCGGCGTCAACACCTTCCTGCGGGCGTACGTTCCGCGCTGAGTGCGCTGCCCCTCGCGCGCCCTGTTTTGAACCGGGCGCGCCGGGCCATTGGTTGGGCGCATCGCGGCATGCGCCCGGCCGCGTTTACACGATCACCACGCAGGCGGGGCGTAAGCTTCCCGGATACGCGTTTCGGCGTAACGAGGAAACCTGCATGGCCGCCAAGAACCAACCCTTCCTTTCCGATATCCAGACCATCCGCAGGCGTGCGCGCGAGCACATGCAGCGGGGCGCGGTCACCGACAGCTACACGCTTGATCGCGATGTCGTGCTGAAGCTGCTGAACGAGGCGCTGGCGACCGAACTTGTCTGCGTGCTGCGCTACAAGGCGCACTTTTACCTGGCGTCGGGCATCAATGCCAAAAGCGTGGCGGCCGAGTTCCTCGAACATGCCAACGAGGAGCAGGGCCATGCCGACCAGATTGCCGAGCGCATCACCCAGCTCGACGGCACGCCCAACTTCGAACCCGATGGCCTGTCCACGCGCAGCCATGCCGAGTTCGTGGTGCCGGACGACCTTGCCGGCATGATCGAGGAGAACCTCGTCGCCGAGCGCATCGCGATCGACAGCTACCGCGAAATCATCAACTACGTGGGCGACCGGGACACCACCACCAAGCGCATGCTCGAAGGCATCCTCGCCGTGGAAGAGGAGCACGCCGAAGACATGAAGACGCTGATGGAGGATTTCGGCAAGAAGGGCGAGCCGGCCAAGCCGTCGCCCGGGAAAGCCGCCGGCAAACGCGGCTGAACTTTCGAGGGGTGGCGCTTGCCACCCCTCATTCGTTCACCAGCCGGCCAGCACCAGCTTCCCGACCGTGGTGCCCGATTCGAGGCGGCGGTGTGCCTCGCGCAGGTTGGTTGCATGGATGGGCGTGAGCGTTTCGGCGCGGGTGCCGCGCAATTCCCCGGCATCGATCAGGGCGGCCACGCGGTCGAGGATGCGCCCCTGCTCGGCCTGGTCGGCGGTTCTGAAACGTGGGCGGGTGAACATCATTTCCCAGTGGATGCCGACCGCCTTGGCTTTGTACGGATCGCCGATCCGCAGCGCGCCCGCAGGCTCCACGATCAGGCCGACATGACCCTGCGGGGCGATGAGTTCGCCCACGGTTTCCCAGTAGCGATCCGTATCGGCAAGATTCAACACCGCGTCGACCTGGCTCATCCCCAGCGTCTTCAACTGCGGCGCCAGCGCCTCGCGATGGTTGATCACATGCTGCGCGCCCATCGTCTGGCACCACGCCACCGTTTCGTCGCGCGACGCGGTGGCGATCACGGAGAAGCCCGCGCGCCGCGCCAGCTGGATCGCGATCGAACCCACGCCACCGGCCCCTCCGATGATCAGCAGGGTCTTGCCCTCGCCGCCGTGCTCGCTGTCGAACGGCATGCGCTGGAACAGCAGTTCCCACGCGGTGAGTGTGGTCAGCGGCAACGCTGCCGCGTCCGCCAGTTCGATCGATTTCGGGACGTGCCCGACCAGCCGTGCGTCCACCGCCTGGTATTGCGCATTGCTGCCGGCGCAGGTGATGTCGCCGGCGTAGTAGACGCGGTCGCCGGGGCGGAACCCTTCCACGCTGGCGCCCACCGACTCGACCACGCCGGCCGCGTCGTAGCCCAATACCTTCGGTTGCGCCTCCACCTGCGGCTTGGGTGAGCGCACCTTGGTGTCGACCGGATTCACCGACACCGCCTCCACCTGCACCAGCAGGTCGTGTGCGCCCGGTTCGGGCATGGGCAACTCCACGTCGACCAGGGAGGCGGGGTCGTCGATGGGCAGGTAGCGGGTGAGGGCAACGGCTTTCATGTGGGGCTCCAGTGATTCGGGTGGGGATTCGGCATGCGCCGTGCGGTTCATACCGGCGGCGGATTGCGTTCGGCGAACGGGCCATTCCAATAGGGGTAATAAGGGTAAGGTGGCGTGACGGCGCTGGCCGCGTCGAGCGCGGCGATCTGCCCGGGCGCAAGTTGCCAGCTGGCCGCTTCAAGGTTCTGCCGCAGCTGGGTTTCGTTGCGGGCGCCGATCAGCACACTGGACACCGTGGGCCGCTGCAGCAGCCAGTTCAATGCGATCTGCGGCACGCTGCGGCCGGTCTCCGCGGCCACGGCGTCGAGCGCGTCGACGACGCGGTACAACCGCTCCTCTTCCACCGGTGGCGCAAAACCCGCGGTGTCGTGCAGGCGGCTGCCTTCGGGCCAGGGCTGGCCGCGGCGGATCCTGCCGGTGAGGCGTCCCCAACCCAGCGGGCTCCACACCACGGCGCCGACGCCCTGGTCGAGCCCCAAGGGCATCAATTCCCACTCGTAGTCGCGGCCGATCAGCGAGTAGTAGGCCTGGTTCGCCACGAAGCGCGCATAGCCATGGCGGTCGGCGATTGCCTGCGATTTCATGAGCTGCCAGCCGGAGAAATTCGACGCGCCCAGGTAGCGCACCTTGCCCGCGCGCACCAGATCGTCCAGCGTCGACATCACCTGTTCTACCGGCGTCATCGCATCGAAATGGTGCAGTTGCAGCAGATCGATGTAGTCGGTGTCCAGCCGCTTCAGTGCGCGCTCGACGCCGCCGATCAGGTGATGGCGCGAGGCGCCGACATCATTGGCGCCGTCGCCGGCGCGCAGGCTGATTTTGGTCGAGATGATGGCGCGATCGCGCCGGCCTTTCAGCGCCGCGCCCAGGATCGATTCCGAAGCGCCGTCGGAATAGACGTCCGCGCTGTCGAACAGGTTGACGCCGGCGTCGAGACAGATGTCGACCAGCCGGCTCGCCTCGGCCACGTCGGTTCGGCCCCAGGCGCTGAACAGCGGGCCCGTGCCGCCGAATGTGCCGGTGCCGAAACCGAGTGCGGGCACCTTGAAGCCGGAGCTGCCCAGATAGCGGTATTCCATGGTGATGTCCTCCCGAAAGTCAGGGCGCGGCTTCCACGCACGCCGTGGTGGCCATCCGCCGCGATGGCCTTGCATCCAGCCGCACGCTGTACAGCGCCACGGCCAGTCCGAGCAACGGCAGCAACGCGGCGGCCCAGGTCACGGCACCCAGGCCGGGACCGTGGCTGATCACCACGCCACCCAGCCAGGCGCCGATCGCGTTGCCGAGATTGAACGCGGCGATGTTGAAGCTGGACGCCAGCACCTGGCCGCCGGTGGCTTTCTGCAGCACGCGCAACTGCAGCGGCGCCACGGTGGCGAACCCCACGATGCCGAACAACGCACTGAACGCGATCATCGCCGGCTTGCTGTGCAGCGCGAATGTCATCGCGCCCAGCACGATCGCCAACGCGACCAGCGAGCCCAGCAGCGTCATCACCAGATGCTTGTCCGCCAGCCGGCCGCCGAGCAGGTTGCCCACCACCATGCCGCCGCCGAACACCAGCAGGATCGGCGACACCGCACTGTCGGCGAAGCCGGTGACGCGGGTGAGGATGGGCTGGATGTAGGTGAACATCGCAAACACCCCGGCGAAGCCCAGCACGGTGATCAGCAGGCCGAGCAGGACTTGCGGATGCGCGATGCCCTTCAGTTCCTCGACGAAGTTCATCGGCGCCTGCTCGCCGCGGTCGGCGGGCACCAGGGTGGCGATGATGACCGTGGCCAGCACGCCGATCGCGCTGACCGCCCAGAACGTGCTGCGCCAGCCGAAGTGCAGCCCCAGCCACGCGCCGGCCGGCACGCCGAGCAGGGTCGCCACGGTCAAGCCGGTGAACATGATCGAGATGGCCGACGCCTTGCGATCCTCCGCCACCAGCCCGGTCGCCACCACCGCGCCCACGCCGAAGAAGGTGCCGTGGGCCAGCGAGGTAATCACCCGCGCGATCATCAGCACCGCGTAGCCGGGCGCCAGTGCGCTGGCCAGGTTGCCGATGGTGAAGATGATCATCAAGGCGATCAGCGCGGTCTTGTGCGGTAGCCGGCTGGTTGCCGCCGTGAGCAGCGGCGCGCCCACGAACACGCCCAGCGCATAACCGGAGATCAGCAGGCCGGCCGTGGCGATGCTCACATGCAGGTCGGCGGATACCTGCAACAGCAGGCCCATGATCACGAACTCGGTGGTGCCGATGCCGAACGCGCCGGCGGTCAACGCGTACAGCGCCAGCGGCGTGCGTGGCCGGGTGGAAAGGGAGCGCATGGCGGCAGTCCTGAAGAAACGATGCGGCAGCTTAGGCAGTTGCGTTTTATTCCGTAACCATCAAGATGGCTAATCATTTTCAACGAAACATTGATAGCCATGGATCGCATCGGCGACCTCAGCCTGTTTCTGCGAGTGCTCGACCTGGGTTCGATCAGCGCCGCCGCGCGCAGCCTGGATCTTTCGGTGGCGGTGGCCAGCCAGCGCCTGAAGCGGCTGGAGCGCGAGCTGGGCGTGCGCCTTTTGCACCGGACCACGCGCCAGCTGCATGCCACGCCCGAGGGCATACAGCTGGCCGAGCAGGGTCGCGCGCTGGTGGAGGACCTGGAATCGCTCACCGGTGGACTGCGCCAGAGTGCCACCGAGGTCAGCGGCACGCTGCGGGTCACCATGTCCGCTGCGTTCGGCAGCCAATACGTTTCGCCGCTGCTGCCGGAGTTTCTCGGCCTGCATCCGCGGGTGAAGCTGAGCGTGAATCTCGATGACCAGGTCGTGGACCTGGTCGGCTCCGGCTTCGACCTGGGCATCCGCATCGGCGACATGGGCGACTCGGCGCTGGTGGCGCGCCGGCTGGCCAGCAACCGGCGCGTGCTGTGCGCGTCGCCGGCGTATCTGCAAAAGCACGGGTTGCCACGCACGCCGGCGGATCTGGCCACGCACGACTGCCTGCTGCTGGTCGGCAGCCAGGGCAGGCAGGATGTGTGGCACTTCACGGACCGCGAGGGGCGCGACATCGCGCAACGGGTACAGGGCCGTTTCGAGAGCAACCAGGGCGCGCTGTTGCGCGATGCGGTGGTAGCCGGGCTTGGCATCGCGATGCATTCGCTGTGGCATGTGCACGAGCCATTGCGCAGTGGCCAGTTGCAATTGTTGCTGCCGGACTACCCGATCCACACCACCGGCATCTACGCGGTGATGCCGCAGCGCCGATTGGTGCCGCCGCGGGTACGTGCCTTCATCGATTTCCTGGCCGGACGGTTCGGCGACCATCCGCCGTGGGAGTGTTGAGCGGCGTTGTAAGCTTGCTGCATCCCCGCCAGCCACAGGAATCCCGATGCCCACTCCGGACACAACGAATCCGCCGCGCCGCGGCCTGTTGCGCGGTATCGCCGCCGCCATCGCGCTGGTGTTGCTGCTGGTGCTGGCGCTGATGTGGTGGTGGGATGCCGAGCCGCCGCTGTTCGATCCGCCCACCGTCGCGCAGGCCCAGTTGCAGGACCTGAAGCGACCCGCCAGCGTGGGCGCCACCACCACCGCCACCCTGATCGAATCGGTGCGCACGCTGCTGGACAAGCGCGGCGGCTACCTCAGCAACGACAAGCTGCCGCCGGGCGCGTGGATGGACAACGTGCCGAACTGGGAGTTCGGCTCGCTCACCGCCTCGCGTGACCTGGTGCGCGCACTGCGCAACGACTTCAGCCGCTCGCAGGCGCAATCCACCGAAGACAAGGACCTGGCCGAAGCCGACCCGCTGCTCAACAGCCCGAACGACCGCTGGCTGCTGCCCAGCTCGGAGAGCCAGTACAGCAAGGCGATTGGCCATCTGGACGGCTATCTGTCGCGCCTGGGCGACGACGAGGGGGCGTCGGCGCATTTCTACGCCCGCGCCGACAACCTGGCCGATTACCTGCAACTGGTGTCGTCGCGACTGGGCTCGTTGTCGCAACGGTTGTCGGCCAGCGTGGGCCAGATGCGCATCGGCGATGCCGGCACCGACCAGCCGGCCTCTGCCAGCACCAGTGCCCTGGCCGCGCCCGCCCGTAGCCAGCTGGTGAAAACGCCCTGGACAAAGATCGACGACAACTTCTACGAGGCGCGCGGCTACACCTGGGCGCTGCTGGAACAGCTCAAGGCCATGCAGCATGATTTCGGTCCCATCCTGCGCAGCAAGCACGCCGACGTGAGCCTGCAGCAGGTGATCCGCGAGCTGGAGGAAGCCCAGCGCCCACTGCACAGCCCGATGGTGTTGAACGGCTCGCCGTTCGGCTTCTTCGCCAACCATTCGCTGGTGATGGCGAACTACGTGTCGCGCGCGAATGCGGCGATCATCGATTTGCGGGAGTTGCTCAAGCGGGGTTGAGCGGGGGCGAAGAGCGAAGAGCCGAGGCGGTCGGATGAGGCAGGATGAGGCCGTAACTGCCGAACCTCAGCGCCAGGGAGCACCGTAATACCCTCTCCCCTGCGGGGAGAGGGTAGGGGAGAGGGGGCGGGTGCTTGCGGGAGAGCTGATGAGGCAGCTTCCGTGCGCCGTGAAAAGCTGCGTTGGAGCTTCCCCGCAGCGTGTCCCCCTCTCCCAACCCTCTCCCCGCAGGGGAGAGGGGATTACGGCATGTGCCGGCTTTGAGGTGGGTCGGGTGTGGGTTTGGGCGCCGGGAAGAAGCTTCTTGGAGCTTCCCCGCGGCGTGTGCCCTCTCCCAACCCTCTCCCCGCGGGGGAGAGGAGATTACGGCATTTACCGGCTTTGAGGCGTGCCGTTACGGCAGCGTCCGGTTTGCCGGTTCGCCTCAGGCTTTCGCCTTCTTTTCCGCCTGGTAGCGGGCGATGCCGGCGGTGATTTCGGTTTTGGCTTCTTCGGCGCCGACCCAGCCGGCGACCTTGACCCACTTGCCCTTCTCCAGGTCCTTGTAGTGCTCGAAGAAGTGGCCGATGCGCTCCAGCCAGTGCGGCGAGACGCCTTTCATGTCGTTGATGTGTGCGTAGCCGGGGAACACCTTGGGCGAGGGGATCACCACCAGTTTCTCGTCTTCGCCGGCCTCGTCGGTCATCTTCAGCATGCCGACCGGGTGGCAGCGGATCACCGAGCCCACGGTCAGCGGCAGGGGCAGGATCACCAGCGCGTCCAGCGGGTCGCCGTCGCCGCCCAGGGTACCGGGCACATAACCGTAGTTGCACGGGTAGCGCATCGGCGTGGACAGGATGCGGTCGACGAAGATCGCGCCGCTTTCCTTGTCCACCTCGTACTTCACCGGCTCCGCGTCCTTGGGGATTTCGATGATGACGTTGATTTCTTCCGGCACGTTGCGACCGGCGGGGACGAGATGCAGACCCATGGGGTGTCCTAGGCAAGAGAGGGGGAAAGTCAGCCGCCTAGGATACGCCAAACCTTGCTGCATCGCAGCGGCCGGGGCTGCCGCGCGGGTCGTGGCGGGCGACGGATCAGCGCTTGGAACCCTGCCCGAAGGGCCGTTCGCGGAGCCAGTGGGTGGCGATCCATTTCTCGCCCTGGAGCACCGGCAAGCCGGCGTGCAGTGAGCTCTGATCGCCGCCCTCGTAGGCGAAATAGACCGCCGACCCGCGTCGCGCCGCCACGGTGAGCCCGATTTCGGGGAACGCCGTGCCGCCGCCGCGTTCGGGCGTGTTGAGGTACATCACCACGCTGGCGATGCGCTGCCCCGCGCGGGCGGTGAGTTTGTCGTACCCGGGCAGGGCCGGGTCGAACCAGTCGTAATGCGGCTCGTACTCCTGCCCGGGACCGTAATGCAGGATCTGCAGGCCCTCGCCGTGGCTGGCCGGTACGCCAAGCAGCTGCGCCAGGCGCTGCTCGATGGTGGCGACCAGCGGCGTCTCGCCCGCGCGAAAGAACATGCCCTCGCTGGTGCGGCGGTGATCGACCTGCTGTTTGCCCTCGCTGTCCACGGTCAGCGCGCGCTGCAGGCGCGGCCGTGCCAGTTCGATCAGGTCGGCGCATTCCCGTTCCGACAGCAGGCCGTCGAGCACACGCAAGGCCGGCGCGTCGGTGCTGACCGGAATGCCGATGGTGCGCCCGTCGATGACGACTTCCGGTGCCTCCGGGTGCCTCGTGCGCAAACCGCCCGGTTTGCCGGTGCTGGCGTGCAGGGCGGCCAGCGGCAGTTTCATCACCTCGGCCACGATGCTGCGGCTCTGCCGTGGGTCGTAGCCGTTTTCCTTCATCAGGCGCAGGACGTCATCGACGCCATGGCCGGCCCGTGTGGTTGCGAGAATCCATTCGCGCAGTTCAGGACTGATGGTGACGCGTGGGTACATGTGGGGGCAGTCGGGCTGATCGAGGAAGCGCAAAGCTTACCTGCCGAACCGCCGGCAGGTTGCGATACCCCGGCGCTGGCTTTCCGCTACTTCAACTGATCCCACAGGAAGTCGTACGCCATGGCGTGCATGTGCGCGGATTGCCGGTTGTCGGCACCGGCGCCGTGGCCGCCTTCGAGGTTCTCGTAGAACCACACATCCGGATGACCTTGCGCCTGCATGCGCGCGGCCATCTTGCGCGCCTGCACCGGGCCCACGCGATCGTCGCTGGTGGCCGTGTAGAACAGCACCGGCGGGTAATCCACGCCCTTTTTCACGTTCTGGTACGGCGAGAACGTCTTGATGAAGTTCCAGTCGGCGCTGTCGGGGTTGCCGTACTCGGCCATCCACGAGGCGCCGGCGGAAAGGTGGATGTAGCGCTTCATGTCCAGCAGCGGCACCTCGCAGGCGATGGCGCCGAACAGTTGCGGATACATGGTGAGCATGTTGCCCATCAGCAGGCCGCCGTTGCTGCCGCCCTCGGCGCCGAGATGGTCGGGCGAGGTGACGCCGCGCTTGATCAGGTCTTCGGCCACCGCCGCGAAATCCTCGTAGGCACGCGGGCGGTTGGCTTTCAAGGCGGCCTGGTGCCACTGCGGACCATATTCGCCGCCGCCGCGGATGTTGGCGATCACGTAGACGCCGCCGCGTTCCAGCCAGGCACGGCCGATGCTGCCGCTGTAGTGCGGCTGCAGCGAGACTTCGAAACCGCCGTAGCCATACAGCAGCGTGCGGTTGCTGCCGTCGAGCTTGATGTTTTTCGGGGCGATCTCAAAATACGGCACGCGGGTGCCGTCCTTCGAGCTCACGAAATTCTGGCTCACGGTAAAGGCCGAGGCGTCGAAGAACGCCGGGTCCGCCTTGATCGTGGTGGCCGGCTCGCTGCCCAGCACACCGCGTTGCAGCGCGGTGGGCGCCAGGAAACCGGTGACGTCGAGCCAGTATTCGTCGCTGTGGTCGGGGTCGGTACTGACCACGCTGATCGTGCTCATGCCCGGCGCGCCGGGCAGGCTTTCACGCTTCCAGTCGCCCGCCTGCGGCGTCAGCACCTCGAGCCGGCTCTTCACGTCGTCCAGGATGTCCAGGATCAGGTGGTGCCGGGTCCAGTCGTACGAGGCCAGCGAGGTGTGCGCATCGGGCTTGAACAGCACCGTGAAGTGCGGTTTGCCAGCCATGAACGCATCGAAATTCGCCGCCAGCAGCGCACCGGACGGGTAGGTGGTGCCGCCGACCGTCCATGGCGAACGCGTCTGCACCAGCAGCCATTCGCGATGCGCATCGGCGCTGGCGTCGGTGGGTACGTCCACGCGTACTAGCTTGCCGTCGATGCGCTGGTACAGCTCGCTGTGGAAGAAGTCCTTCGCCACGGAGACGAAATCGCGCTCGAAGCCCGGCGTGCGGTCGTGGTAGGCGCCGACGGCCAGGTCCTTGGATTTGCCCTCGTACACGATGGTGGCCGATGACAGCGGCGTGCCGCGTTTCCACTCCTTGACGATGCGCGGATAGCTCGACTCGGTCATCGTGCCGGGGCCGAAATCCGTGCCGACGTAAAGCGTGTCGTCGTCGATCCAGCCGGCTTCGGTCTTCGCCACCGGCAGGTCGAAGCCGCCTTTCACGAACGATTTGCTGGGGATGTCGAATTCGCGCACGGCCACCGCGTCACCGCCATCGGGCGACAGCGAGATCAGGCAGCGGTTGAAATCCGGCTTCAGGCATTGCGTGCCCTTGAACACCCAGCGCTTGTCTTCGGCCTTGTTCAGCGCGTCCACGTCCAGCAGCACTTCCCAGTCGGGGTTCGCCTTGCGGTATTCGGCCAGCGTGGTGCGGCGCCATACGCCGCGCGGATGCGCCTTGTCGCGCCAGAAGTTGTACAGGTAATCGCCGCGCCGGTTGACGTCGGGGATGCGCGCGTCGGAGTCGAGCACTTCGAGGATGCCGTCGCGGGTTTTCTCGAAACCCGCGCCAGCGGCGAACCGCGCTGCCGTCTTCGCATTCTCCTTTTCCACCCAGGCCAGCGGGCGGGCGCCGTGGATGTCTTCCAGCCACAGGAAGGGATCGTCGGTGGCTGCCGTAGTGGCGGGTTGGGCGGTGGTCTTGTCGCGGGCATGGGCGTCGTTCATGCCCGTCAGTGTGACGCCCAGCGCCAGCATCAGCCAGACCGATCGATTCATTGTCATGGGAGGTCCTGCGATAAGTGATCTGTCGCCAGTGTGCCATTGCGTAACGGTGGGCACGCGTGACTAAAGTCAGTGCGGAGGGTGGGGCATGGGGCAGAAAAGGCGAACCCCGCGTGGGCGGGGTTCGTTTGGAGATTCGGCGTGGTGTCGGCCAGGAGCGCGAGGTAGGTGAGTTGGTCTGCGCTTGAGCTCCCTCTCCCCAACCCCTCTCTCCCGCTTGCGGGAGAGAGGAGATGGTGCCGTGCGGGTGTCGCTTCGATTACAGCAAGGGAATCAGAAGCAGTGCCACGATGTTGATGATTTTGATCAAGGGGTTCACTGCGGGGCCCGCGGTGTCCTTGTACGGGTCGCCCACGGTGTCGCCGGTGACGGCGGCCTTGTGCGCTTCCGAGCCTTTGCCGCCGTGGTTGCCGTCCTCGATGTACTTCTTGGCGTTGTCCCAGGCACCGCCGCCGGTGGTCATCGAGATGGCCACGAACAGGCCGGTGACGATGGTGCCGATCAGCACGCCGCCCAGCGCCTGCGCGCCGGCTTCGGGGCCGCCAAGCCATTTGAAGCCGAAGATCACCAGCACCGGCACCAGCACCGGCAGCAGCGACGGCAGGATCATTTCGCGGATGGCCGAACGGGTCAGCATGTCCACCGCGCGCGAATATTCCGGCTTGGCGGTGCCGGCCATGATGCCCGGGATATCACGGAACTGACGGCGCACTTCCACCACCACCGCACCGGCCGCGCGGCCGACGGCTTCCATCGCCATCGCGCCGAACAGGTACGGGATCAGGCCGCCGATCAGCAGGCCGATGATCACGTAATGGTTCGACAGGTCGAAACTCACGATGGCGCCATTGAAGTGCTGGCTGAGGTTGTGGGTGTAATCGGCGAACAGCACCAGCGCCGCCAGTGCCGCCGAGCCGATCGCGTAGCCCTTGGTCACCGCCTTGGTGGTGTTGCCCACGGCGTCCAGCGGGTCGGTGACGCCGCGCACTTCCGGCGGCAGGTCGGCCATCTCGGCGATGCCGCCGGCGTTGTCGGTGATCGGGCCGTAGGCGTCCAGCGCCACGATCATGCCGGCCATCGACAGCATGGCCGTCGCCGCGATGGCGATGCCGTACAGACCGCCCAGCGCGTAGGCGCCCCAGATCGCGGCGCATACCGCGATCACCGGCCACGCGGTGGATTTCATCGACACGCCCAGGCCCGCGATGATGTTGGTGCCGTGGCCGGTGGTGGAGGCGGCCGCGATGTGCTGCACCGGCTTGTACTGCGTGCCGGTGTAGTACTCGGTGATCCACACGATCGCGCCGGTCAGCGCCAGGCCGATCAGCGTGCAACCCCACAGGTTCATCGCGCCGTGGCTGAAATCGGGCATCAGGCGCGTGGTGATGGGATAGAACGCCACCGCCGCCAGCACCGCCGACACCACCACGCCCTTGTACAGCGCGCCCATGATCGAGCCGCCCGGTTTCACCTTCACGAACAGCGTGCCGATGATCGAGGCGATGATCGACACCGCGCCCAGCAGCAGCGGATACAGCACCGCGTTGGCGCCAACTTCGCTCACCATCAGGCTGCCCAGCAGCATGGTGGCAATGACAGTGACCGCGTAGGTTTCGAACAGGTCGGCGGCCATGCCGGCGCAGTCGCCCACGTTGTCGCCCACGTTGTCGGCGATTACCGCGGGGTTGCGCGGGTCATCCTCGGGAATGCCGGCCTCGACCTTGCCGACCAGGTCCGCGCCCACGTCCGCACCCTTGGTGAAGATGCCGCCACCCAGCCGCGCGAAGATGGAGATCAGCGAGCTGCCGAAGGCGAAGCCCACCAGCGCATGCAGCGCCGGCTCGCCGGTGATGCCCATGCGGTTGAGGATCAGCCAGTAACCGGCCACGCCCAACAACGCCAACCCCACCACCAGCATGCCGGTGATGGCGCCGCCGCGGAACGCCACGTCCATCGCCTTGCCCAGGCCGCCGCGTGCCGCCTCGGCGGTGCGCACATTGGCCTGTACCGAAACGTTCATGCCGATGTAGCCGGCCGCGCCGGACAGCGCGGCGCCCAGCAGAAAGCCGATCGCCGTCGGCCAGCTGAGGAAAAAACCGATCAGCAGAAGCAGCACCACGCCGACCATCGCGATGGTGGTGTATTGGCGGTTGAGGTAGGCGCGGGCGCCTTCCTGGATCGCCGCGGCGATTTCCTGCATTCGTTCATTGCCTGGCGATTTCGCCAGGATCCAGCGTGCCGACAACGCGCCGTACAACACCGCCACTACGGCACACCCCAGAACGATCCACCAGCCATACTGCTGCAGCATCGGAGCCTCCCCTTGAGTTGTCAGTGGCCGTCCGGACGGGCGGTCGCATCGAGTATAGGCAGAGGTTGGCGCGCGGAGCGTTGTGCGGCGCAGCGTCTTTCGGATGGCCGGAAACAACGAGGCCGTGCACGAATGCACGGCCCCGGTTATTGCAACTGCGTGTGATCAGTGCAACGCCACGTCCAGAATGATGCCGGTGGCGATGGCGACCAGCAGGTAGTCGCTGTTGTCGGCCCTCACCCAGTGATAGCCACGCGGCGGCGGACGCAGGCGGTAGTGGCGGTAATCGCGCACCACGTAGATCGGCCCGCCATAGCGATGGCCACGCTGCCAGCGATGGCGGTAGTGCGGACGGTCGTAGCCATAGCGGCGGTGATCCTCGTGGATGACCACGCGGGTGCGGTTGTAGCGGCGGTCGTCGTGGCGGCGGACATCATGGCGATCGTGGCCGCCGCGTCGCCCGTCGTAGCGATGGTCGTTGCGCTCATGATGCTGACCGCGCCGGTCATGGTCACGAGGGCCGTGTTGGGCCAGCGCCAGGTTGCCGGTAGCCAGCAAGGCCACGGCAATAAGCAAACGACTGACAAGTTTCATGGCGTTCTCCCTCGGTAAGCGCTCGACGCACGATGGCTGTCGCAGCGGATGGGTGAATCGTAGAAACGCTTAGCTGAACCCCGCGCGTGCGGAGGTTTGGCTTTTCAGCCGGCACTCAGCAAGCGGTCGGTCACCGGCCTCAGGGCTTGAATGCAGGCAGCCGGGTGGTCACTGCCGTGTTTTTCAGCCGCACGTAGTTGGGCAGGCCGTTCTTGCCATAGGGCAACGGCGCCTCGCCGCGGATCAACGGCGACAGATAACGGCGCGCAGCGGCGGTGATGCCGAAGCCGTCGCGGGTGATGAAGCTTTTCGGCATTTTCTTTTCGCGGTTGGCGATCTTGGCCAGCGGTGCCGGTTCGATCTTCCAGCGGTACGGCGCGTCGGCGCTGCGCACGATCACCGGCATCACCGCGTTCATGCCGGCCAGTGCGTAGTCGACCGCGGCGCGGCCCACGGCGAAAGCCTGGTCGGCGTCCACCTTCGAGGCCGCATGACGGGCCGAGCGCTGCAGGTAATCCGGTACCGCCCAGTGATACTTGTAACCCAGCTTCTCCTTCACCAGCGCCGCCAGTACCGGTGCCACGCCACCCAACTGCGCGTGGCCGAACGCGTCGCGCGTGCCCGCTTCGGCCAGGAACTGGCCGGCCGCGTTGCGCACGCCCTCGGACGCCACCACGGTGCACCAGCCCACGCGTTCCACCGTGGCCTTCACCCGCGCCAGGAACGCCGCCTCGTCGAACGCGTTCTCGGGAAACAGGATGACGTGCGGCGCCGCGTCTGCGTCTTCGCCGGCCAGCCCGGCGGCCGCCGCGATCCAGCCGGCGTGGCGGCCCATCACTTCCAGGATGAACACCTTGGTCGAGGTTTCCGCCATCGAGGCCACGTCCAGGCTGGCTTCCAGGGTGGAGATGGCGGTGTATTTGGCCACCGAACCGAAGCCGGGGCAGCAGTCGGTCACCACCAGATCGTTGTCCACCGTCTTGGGCACGCCGATGCAGCGGATGTCGTAGCCCAAGGTCTTGCCGATCTGCGACAGCTTCAGCGCGGTATCGGCCGAGTCGTTGCCGCCGTTGTAGAGAAACCAGCGGATGTCGTGGGCGCGGAACACCTCGATCAGCCGCTCGTATTCGGCGCGGTTGTCCTCCAGCGATTTCAGCTTGTAGCGGCACGAACCGAACGCGCCCCCCGGCGTATGGCGCAGGGCGGCAATCGCACTGGCGGTCTCCTTTGTGGTGTCGATCAGGTCCTCGCGCAGCGCACCCAGAATGCCGTTGCGCGCGGCGTAGACCTTGACGCCTTTGGCCCGCGCCGCCTCGATGACGCCGGCGGCAGTGGCGTTGATGACGGCGGTGACGCCGCCGGACTGGGCATACAACAGGTTTCCGGTGGTGGCGGAGGAACGACGGGCGGGGCTCATGGCTATCCTCGGAAAACGGCAAAAGCGAAGTGTCGCCGGGCAACTTCAACGCGGCAACCGGCGCGGGCCGCCAGCGCCCGGCGGCGTAACGCGGCAGCATGCACGGTTTGACGGAAACGGGTGCAGACGTTAATTTGACGGTTGGTTTTCGGGATACGTTCGGGCGGCGGCAGTGTGCAGCGGCCCGTCGAACTTGTGGAGCATTATGCGACTCGTCCTACTTGGTGCGCCCGGCTCGGGCAAAGGTACACAAGCCGCCCGGTTGAAGACGGATCTTGCCGTGCCGCATATCTCGACCGGTGACATGCTGCGCGCGGCCGTGGCCGCCGGCACGCCGATGGGGCTGAAGGCCAAGGCGGTGATGGACGCCGGCCAGCTGGTTTCCGACGACATCCTGCTGGGCATGCTGGAAGACCGCCTGTCCCAGGCCGATGCGAAGTCCGGTTTCATCCTGGATGGTTACCCGCGCAATCTGGCCCAGGCCGATGCGCTGGATCAGCTGCTGGCCAAGATCGGCCAGCCGCTGGACGCGGTGATCAAGCTGGAAGTGCCCAACGAAGCCATCATTCGTCGCTGCGAAATCCGTTTCGCCGCCGAGGGCCGCGCCGACGACAACCCCGACACCGTGCGTCGCCGGCTGGGCATCTTTGCCGAGCAGACCGCGCCGGTCGCCGATTTCTACGCCCGCCGCGGCAAGCTGCAGGTGGTCGATGGCGTGGGTGAGTTGGACGAAGTCACCGCGCGCATCAAGCAGGCACTGCAACGCGACCCGGCAGTAGCCAACGGCTGAGTTTTTCCCTTCCCGCCGGGAAGGGTTTTCAGGAAGCCCGGCATGCGTCTGCATATTCTCGGTATCTGCGGCACCTTCATGGGCGGTGTCGCCGCCTTGGCGCGCGAGCTCGGCCTCACGGTCGAGGGTTCCGACGCCAACGTCTACCCGCCGATGAGCGACCAGCTCGAAGCCCTCGGCATCGAGTTGATGCGCGGGTACGACGCGAAACATCTGCAGTCGGCGCCTGATCTGGTGGTGGTCGGCAACGCGATGAGCCGCGGCAACCCGGCGGTGGAATACATGCTCGACCAGCGCCTGCGCTACGTTTCCGGCCCGCAATGGCTGGGCGAGACGGTGCTGGCCGGGCGCGACGTGCTGGCGGTGGCCGGCACGCATGGCAAGACCACCACCACGAGCCTGCTGGCGCATCTGCTGGAAAGCGCGGGGATGGCGCCCGGGTTTCTGGTGGGCGGCGTGCCGGGGAATTTCGGGGTCTCGGCGAGGTTGGGTGGAAAGCAGCCTTGTGGCGCCCAGAGTCCCCCTTCCGGCGCTGCGCGCCTCCTTCCCCCGCGGGCGGGGGACGTTGGGGTGGAGCCGTCTTCGACGGCGCCATTTGTCATTGAAGCGGACGAATACGACACCGCGTTTTTCGACAAGCGCAGCAAGTTCGTGCATTACCGGCCGCGCATCGCGATCCTCAACAACCTGGAATTCGACCACGCGGACATCTTCCCCGACGTGGCCGCGATCCAGCGCCAGTTCCACCACCTGGTGCGCACGGTGCCCGGCAACGGTCGGCTGATCGTCAACGCTTCCGACGAGCGCCTGGCCGAAGTGCTGGCGATGGGCTGCTGGACCCCGGTGGAAACCTTCGGCATCGGCTGCGGCGACTGGCAGGCCAGCCTGATCGAGGCGGATGGCTCGGCATTTGCTGTGCATCGAAACGGCGAACTGATCGGTGAAGTCCGCTGGCCTCTGCTGGGCAACCACAGCGTGATGAACGCGCTGGCCGCGCTGGCCGCCGCCGCCGCGGCGGGCGCCGATCCACGCGCATTGTTGCCGGCGTTTGCCGATTTCCACAGCGTGAAACGGCGGATGGAACTGGTCGGTGAAGCCGGTGGCGTGCACGTCTATGACGATTTCGCCCACCACCCCACGGCCATCGCCACCACGCTGGCGGGGTTGCGCGCAAAGGTTGGGGCAGGGCGCATCCTGGTGGCGTTGGAGCCGCGCTCCAATTCCATGCGCCAGGGCGCGCACGCCGCCGCGCTGGCGCCGTCGCTGGCCGATGCCGACGCGGTGGTTTTCCTGCAGCGCCCCGACCTGCCGTGGAATGCGGCCGAGGTCACCGACGCGCTGAAGGGGCGCGGCACCACCGCGCCCAGCGTCAACGCGTTGCTCGCCGATCTGCAGGCACTGGCGCGGCCCGGCGACCAGGTGGTGTTCATGTCCAACGGCGGCTTCGACAACGCGCCGCACCGCTTTGTCGAGCGGATGGCGAAGCAGTAACTTCCGTCCGCGTCTCGGCGTGCGCCGTGGCTTGCGTTCACGCGACGGCTTGTGACTAACTCGAACACATGGCCGGCCCCGTTCCTCTCCCCGATGTGCCCTTGTTTCCGCTGCGCACCGTGCTGTTTCCCGGTGGGCAAGTGGCCTTGCGCATTTTCGAGCCGCGCTACCTGGACATGGTGCGCGAATGCGCGCGGCAGGACAGCGGTTTCGGCATCTGCCTGATCCTGCAGGGGCGCGAGACGGGCGCGCCGGCGATCCCCGCCGCGGTGGGCACGATCGCCCGCATCACCGATTTCCATACCGGCGGCGACGGCTTGCTGACGATCGTGGTCGAGGGTGGTGCGCGTTTCCGCGTCGACCGCACCCGCGCGCGCTCAGACGGCCTGCTGCGTGGCAGCGTGGCGATGTGGCCGCCCGAACCGCCGCAGGAGGTCCCGGTGGAATTCGCGCTGCTGCAGAGCATCGCCGAGCGACTGGTGGAAACGATGGCGCCGCAGTCCCGCCACGCGCCGCGTTCGATGTACGACGACGCCGGCTGGGTCGGGTTTCGCCTTGCCGAGCTGCTGCCGCTGGACGTGGAGGAGCAACAGCACATGCTGGAGCTGACCGACCCCTTGCAGCGGCTCGCCGAGCTGCGCGACGTGCTGCCCCGGTTCCAGAAATCCTAGGCCGCGTAGGCCGATTGGGGCAGGCCGTAAGGCCAATGCCCAACTGGCTGAAAGCACACTGATTCTTCACGCCACGACGGCGCATCATTAGCGCTCGGTGTGGTGCGTTCTGAATGGCCGGATGGCGTGCAGGGCACATCACGGATGCGACAGGGACATGGAGCAGCTGCGGAAGGGGGCCGGGTTGCCTGAACCGAGGTTTCTGGTGCACGCCAGGGCCTGGGCGGGAGAGGCAAATGGTCAATGGCAGCCGGGGTTGTGTGGTGTGGTTCGGCCACCCCGCCGAACATGAGCGCGACATCCTGATCCGGGCCGGCTGGCAGATTCGCCGGGTCGGCACCGCGGTTGGCGTGGATACGGGGGCACACCAGGGTGACGGTGTGGTCGCGCTGGCCGACATGCGCCACTGCGACGCGCCGGCACTGGCATCGATGGATCGACTGATGGCCGAGCACAGCGGCATCCCCTGGATCGTGTTGCGCGCACCGGAAACCCCCGCGCAGGAGCCGTCGGTGAAACACGTGCTGGAAAGCGGTCGCGAGATCCTCATGGCGCCGATCGACATGCCGCAGTTGCTGGATGCGTTGCGGCGGGCGGGGGACGCGTCGCGGCAGGACGTCACCGGCGGCGATCACTTGGCGGAGATGGTTGGCCGCAGCCCTGCGATGGTCGCCACGGTGGCCAGCGTGCACAAGTTTGCGCCCGTTGAACTGCCCGTATTGATCACCGGCGAGACGGGCACGGGCAAGGAAGTGGCCGCCGCTGCGCTGCATCGCATGTCGGCTCGACGGGCGGGGCCGTTCGTGCCGATCAACTGCGGCGCGCTGGCACCCAACCTGGTGCAGTCGGAGTTGTTCGGCCATGAGCGCGGCGCGTTCACCGGCGCCAACACGCGGCGCATCGGGCACATCGAGAGCGCCGCCGGCGGCACCGTGTTCCTGGACGAGGTGGGCGATCTCCCGCTGGAAGCGCAAACCAACCTGCTGCGTTTCCTGCAGGAAGGCTCGCTGGAGCGCGTGGGCAGCAGCCAGCCGATCAGTATCGACGTGCGCGTGCTGGCCGCCACCCATGTCGACCTGGAAAAGGCGGTGGCGCAAGGCAGCTTCCGCGAGGATCTGTACTACCGCCTCAACGTCCTGCGCCTGCACATGCCGCCGCTGCGCGAACGTGGTGGCGATGTCGAACTGCTGGCGCAGCATTTTCTGGATCACTTCCGCGAGCAGCACTGCAGCTATGCGCGTGGCTTCAGCAGTGCCGCGCGACGTGCGATGCGCGGCTACTCCTGGCCCGGCAACGTGCGCGAACTGCTGAACCGGGTGCAGCGTGCCGCCGTCGTGGCGGAGGATGCGCTGATCGGTCCGGCGGACCTGGATTTGCGCACCAACGTCGGCATGATCCATCGCAGTCTTGGCCTGGCACGCGTGGCGGCCGAGCGCGACGCCATCGTCACCTGCCTGCGCGAAAGCCAGTTCAACATCAGCGAATGCGCGCGCCGGCTGAGCATCTCCCGGGTCACCGTCTATCGGTTGTGCAAGAAGCACCAGCTGCAACTGGAGGACATGCGCTGATCCGCGGGTCGCGAGCGGGTGTGCGGGGCGCTAGGGGTGCCCTGGGGGCCACCGCTTCAGGTTCCGGCGCCGTACGTGGATAATTGACGGGAAGCCACCCGCTTGCGGGTGGACTGACACCATCCCCTTCCGATTCCACGAGGCTTCGCCGATGGCGAAGTCTGGAGCCACTCATGCAATCGCCCAGTCCCAACACGGCATCCCTGATCAACCTCGCCCATTACTGGTTGCCGCTGTATCGACCGCGCGCCATGGTGCTCGACTACGGCAGGGGTTCGCGTCTGTGGGATACCGATGGCAACGATTACGTGGATTTCGGCGCCGGTATCGCGGTGAATTCGCTGGGACACCAGGACCCGGACCTGCTGGCCGCGCTGACCGCGCAGGCGCACAAGCTGTGGCACACCAGCAACGTGTTCTATACCGAGCCGCCGTTGCGTTTGGCGGAGGAACTGGTGGCGGCTGCGGATTTCGCCGAACGCGTATATCTGTGCAACTCCGGCACGGAAGCGAACGAGGCTGCGATCAAGCTGGTGCGCAAGTGGGCGGCCGCGCAAGGCAGGCCACCGGAGCGGCGGGTGATCGTTACCTTCCGCGGCTCCTTCCATGGCCGCACGCTGGGCGCTGTCACCGCCACTGCGCAGCCGAAATACCAGCAGGGTTACGAGCCGTTGCCGGAGGGTTTCCGCTACCTTGATTTCAACGACGCGTCGGCACTGGAGGCGGCGTTCGCCGCCAATGACATCGCCGCGGTGATGGTCGAGCCGGTGCAGGGCGAGGGCGGTGTCATGCCTGCCGCGCCGGGCTTTTTGAAGCGGGTGCGCGAATTGTGCGATGCGCACGACGCCTTGCTGGTGCTGGATGAAATCCAGTGCGGCATGGGTCGCACCGGCACCTTGTTTGCCCATCCGCAGGACGGCGTGACACCCGACATCGTCACCCTGGCCAAGGCGCTGGGTTGCGGCTTCCCGATCGGCGCGATGCTGGCCGGGCCCAAGGTGGCCGAGGTCATGCAATACGGTGCACACGGCACCACCTTCGGCGGCAATCCCATGGCGGCCGCGGTGGCGCGCGTGGCGCTGCGCAAACTGGCGTCGCCGGTGCTGCTGGAGAATGTAGAGAAGCAGGGTGCGGCGCTGCGGGCAGGCCTGGCCGCCATCGGTGAGGAAAGCGGCCTGTTCGCCAGCATCCGTGGCCGCGGACTGATGCTGGGTGCAGTCCTGGCTGACGCCTACAAGGGCCGCGCAGGGGAAATCCTGGAATGCGCGGCGAAACATGGTGTGCTGCTGCTGCAGGCCGGGCCGGATGTGCTGCGGCTGGTGCCGCCGCTGAACATCGGCGGCGCCGACGTGGTCGAAGGGCTGTCGCGCCTGCGCCTGGCCGTGCAGGAGCTGACGTCCGCCTGATGGATGACGCCTGCCCGTTCTGCGCGATCGTCAGTGGCGTGGCGCCGGCCAACGTGATCCTGGATGACGGCAAGGTGCTGGCCTTCATGGATTGGCGCCAGGCGGTACCGGGCCACGTGCTGGTGATACCACGCCGGCATGTGCCCGATATCTACACACTGGCCGACGATGAGGCCGCGGCGGTGATGCAGGCGACCGTGCGGGTGGCCCGCGCGCTGCGTGCCGCGTACGATCCGCCGGGCCTGAACCTGTGGCAGTCGAACGGCGAAGCAGGCGGGCAGGAGGTCTTCCATTTCCACCTGCACGTGCACCCGCGCCGGGTCGACGACGGCCTGCTGCGCGTGTATCCCGATGGCGTCCCGCCGCGGAGCGGCGCCGATCAGCGCGCCGCCATCGCGCGCACGCTCAAGGCGCGACTCGATCATTGATCGACACCTGCACCGGCCGCTCACCGGCCGCGTTGCATCATGGTTTTTTCATCACCCTACGGAGCTGCGATGAAATATCTGCACAGCATGGTTCGCGTACGCGACCTCGACGCCTCCCTGCGCTTCTATTGCGAAGGGCTGGGCCTGCGCGAAGTGCGCCGCATGGAAGTGCCCGCTGGGCGCTACACGCTGGTATTCCTGTCGGCGGCCGAAAGCCCGGACGCGGAAGTGGAGCTGACCTACAACTGGGACGCCGACGAGGATTACGGCTCAGCGCGCAATTTCGGCCATCTGGCATTTCGCATCGACGACATCTACGCCACCTGCGAACGCCTGCAGTCGATGGGTTACACCATCAGCCGGCCACCCCGCGACGGCCACATGGCCTTCGTGCGTTCGCCCGACCTCATCTCGATCGAGTTGCTGCAGGACGGGCATCTGGAGCCGCGCGAACCATGGGCGTCGATGCCGAACACGGGCGTCTGGTGACGCCCGTGCGGTGCGCGTCTTCGTCAGCCGCGCGCCTGGCGTAGCGCGCCGCGCGCGGCATCCAGCGTATCGGCGATGTCCTGGTCGCTGTGCGCGCTGGACATGAAGCCGGCTTCGAACGCCGAAGGCGCCAGATACACGCCGCGCTCCAGCATGCCGTGGAAGAAACGGTTGAACAGGCCGCTGTCCGCCGCCGTCGCCTGCGCGTAGCTTTCGACCTTGGCCGCGCTGAAGAACAAGCCGAACATGCCGCCGACACGATTCGTGCTGAACGGCACGCCTTCGCCATCAGCCACGGATTGGAAGCCGTCGGTAAGTAACCGGGTACGTGCGGCGAGTTGTTCGTGGAAACCCGGTGCCTGGATCAGCTCCAGCATCGCCAGGCCGGCGGCCATCGCCACCGGGTTGCCGCTCAAGGTGCCCGCCTGGTAGATCGGGCCGCTGGGGGCGATCTGTTCCATCAGGTCGCGCCGGCCACCGTACGCACCCACCGGCATGCCGCCACCGATGATCTTGCCGAACGTGGTGAGATCGGGCGTGACGCCGTAGTGCGCCTGCGCGCCGCCCAGCGCCACGCGGAACCCTGTCATCACCTCGTCGAAGATCAGCACTGCGCCGTGGTTCGTGCACAGTTCGCGCAGCGCGGCGAGGTAGCCGTCTTTCGGCGGGATGCAATTCATGTTGCCGGCGACCGGCTCGATGATCAGCGCGGCGACGTCGGCGCCGTGCTCGGCGAACAATACCCGTGCCGCATCGATATCGTTGAACGGCAAGGTCAGCGTGAGATCGGCATTCGCGCTGGGTACGCCGGGCGAGGTGGGTACGCCGAAGGTGAGCGCGCCCGAGCCGGCCTTCACCAGAAAACTGTCGCCGTGGCCGTGATAGCAGCCTTCGAACTTCACGATCTTGCTGCGACCGGTGGCACCGCGCGCCAGCCGGATCGCCGACATCGTGGCCTCGGTGCCGGAGTTGACCATGCGCACCATGTTGATCGAGGGAATCAACCGGGTGATCGTCTCGGCCATCGTCACTTCGGCGGCGCAGGGCGTGCCGAACGACAGGCCATCCTTTACCGCGCGTTCCACCGCTTCGCGCACGGCCGGGTGGTTATGGCCCACGATCATCGGGCCCCAGGAGCCGACGTAATCAATGTAGCGCCGTCCCTCGACATCCCACAGATAGGCGCCGTCAGCCTTTGCGGTGAAAAACGGCTCGCCGCCCACCGACTTGAACGCGCGCACCGGCGAATTCACGCCGCCGGGCATCAGCCGTTGGGCACGCTGGAACAGCTCTTGGTTGGTGGTCATGTGGAATTCCGAAAAAGTGGGAGAGGGGCGATGCGCAGGGGGCGCTACATGCCGCCGGAGCGGCCATCAGGCCGACCATTCTCCGTTGTGCAGCGATCCATCGCCAGCCGCCGTGCCATCGGCGTGACGTTTTGACACGCAATATGGGCGATCCCATGGATGCAATCGCGCGCGGCGCGCTTTCGCATCGTGGGGCGAGTTGCGAGAATGGCGAATCCAGTCACGATCGAAGAATTCCTATCATGAGTGCCAGTTCCAACCAGGCCACGGCCTTGCGCAAATGGATGTGCGTTGTTTGCGGCTATATCTACGACGAAGCGGAAGGCGTGCCGGAAGAGGGAATCGCACCCGGAACGCGTTGGGAAGACGTGCCGGATACCTGGACCTGTCCCGACTGCGGCACCACCAAGGATGACTTCGAGATGATCGAGCTGGACTGAGGTCCGCGTTCTGCCAGCAATCGGCCCGATCCGGACAGCAAAACCGCCGGGCCGCCTGCTCTGATGTTCCTCAAGTACGCGCCGCGTACGACTTTGCCGGGAGCATCCCCATGCAACAGTTCATACCGTTCGAAGATGAATGGGACATGCTGGAAACACTGCGGCCGGAGGATCTGATCCCCTACCGCGTTGGGCTGCTGGACTCACGCCCTTCAGATCAACGCACGGGGCCGATCTCGCCCTCGATCTTCAGTTCATCACCAGGCTGCACTCCGGTCCGCCGCGCCGTTCCACCCGAAAGCTCAAGCACGTAGCGCGCCGGGCCCTCGCTGGGGTAAACCGGGCAGGGATCCGCCCGGCACGGCGGCACGCTCAACTGCATCGACACCAGCTGTCGCGCGGCATCGAAATAGAGCATGTCCAGCGGGATGAGCGTGTTCTTCATCCAGAACGCCTGCGGCTCCGTACGCGGGAACACGAACAGCATGCCGTGATCGGCCGGAAGCGACTGCCGCATCATCAGTCCCCGTTGCCGCTGCGCGTTGTCGGTGGCCAGCTCCACCGAAAAACGTTGTCCGTGCAACACCACCGTGACGGGCGTGTACGTGGGAGACGCCGCATTGGCGCAACCGGCAAGCAGGACAAGTACCGCTAAAAACCATGTTTTCATCGCTTCGCTCGCGCAGGCAGAGCAGGAAGTCTAGCGGTGCACCGCAGCGCTGCCGAACGACGATTCAGAAAAAAAGTTCACCGGCCCCTTCACAGATGTACGGCACGGCGCTATGATTCACGCCCCTTCGACGAGACGCCCTCCGCGAAGGCCTTCCGCAACACAAATCACCTCGAAAGATTTTGTTTCAAGGGTGTTGACGGTAAGGAAAAGCGATGTAGAATGGGCGGCTCACCTAGGACGAAACGTCTTGGGGCGGTACCGGGAAAACCGGTACCAAGCGAACGATCTTTGACAGTGTGCGCAGGTGAATTGTGTGGACGTCTTGTGTTGAATGGGTCACGACCTGTCCAAGCAATGCAAGCGTCCCACCA
>NZ_LMGW01000002.1:1287278-1290991 GCF_001427835.1 Rhodanobacter sp. Root627 | reverse complement strand
ATATCGACGGAAGCCGTCCTCAACAGCGCTATCCAATGCCCGGACGGTGCGCTTCGTCAGCCGGATAAAAAGAAGCCGYGCAAAAGAAAAACCCCCACCGTTTCCGGTGAGGGTTGATCAGGATAAAGCCCCTGGCGGTGACCTACTCTTGCATGGGCGAGCCACACTACCATCGGCGCATGCGCGTTTCACTTCTGAGTTCGGGATGGGATCAGGTGGTACCACGCCGCTATGGCCGCCAGGGAAGGGGTTGAAGCAGCGCACCAAGCGCCGGCTTCAGTCTGGAGCACAAAGCCTTTCTGAAGAGTCCGCCATGGATGGCGGGTTTTGCTCTTCGCGAAAAGGACTTCGCGTCAAATAAATCATAAACGAGTGACAAGCGTCGAGGTGAATTCGAAAACAAACTCGGCCTATGCCAAGGACACACGAAGCGTCTTGGGGTTATATGGTCAAGCCGCACGGCTCATTAGTATCAGTTAGCTCCATGCATTGCTGCACTTCCACACCTGACCTATCAACCACCTGGTCTTGATGGTGCCTTAAGGAGAGTCAAGCTCTCGGGAGATCTCATCTTGGGGCGTGCTTCCCGCTTAGATGCTTTCAGCGGTTATCACTTCCGTTCATAGCTACCGGGCAATGCCATGGGCATGACAACCCGAACACCAGCGGAACGTCCACTCCGGTCCTCTCGTACTAGGAGCAGCCCCCCTCAAATCTCCAACGCCCACGACAGATAGGGACCGAACTGTCTCACGACGTTCTGAACCCAGCTCGCGTACCACTTTAAATGGCGAACAGCCATACCCTTGGGACCGGCTACAGCCCCAGGATGTGATGAGCCGACATCGAGGTGCCAAACACCGCCGTCGATATGAACTCTTGGGCGGTATCAGCCTGTTATCCCCGGAGTACCTTTTATCCGTTGAGCGATGGCCCTTCCATACAGAACCACCGGATCACTAAGACCTACTTTCGTACCTGCTTGATCCGTCGATCTCGCAGTCAAGCACGCTTATGCCTTTGCACACAGTGCGCGATGTCCGACCGCGCTGAGCGTACCTTCGTGCTCCTCCGTTACTCTTTGGGAGGAGACCGCCCCAGTCAAACTACCCACCATACATGGTCCCTGACCCGGATAACGGGCCGAGGTTAGAACGTCAAGCACTTCAGGGTGGTATTTCAAGGATGGCTCCATGCAAGCTAGCGCCTGCACTTCAAAGCCTCCCACCTATCCTACACAGAAGAACTCAACGTTCAATGTAAAGCTATAGTAAAGGTTCACGGGGTCTTTCCGTCTTGCCGCGGGAACGCTGCATCTTCACAGCGAATTCAATTTCACTGAGTCTCGGGTGGAGACAGCGCCGCTGTCGTTACGCCATTCGTGCAGGTCGGAACTTACCCGACAAGGAATTTCGCTACCTTAGGACCGTTATAGTTACGGCCGCCGTTTACTGGGGCTTCGATCAAGAGCTTCGCCTTGCGGCTGACCCCATCAATTAACCTTCCAGCACCGGGCAGGCGTCACACCCTATACGTCCACTTTCGTGTTTGCAGAGTGCTGTGTTTTTGATAAACAGTCGCAGCGGCCAGGTTACTGCGACCCATCGACGCTCAGTCACGCACGTGACCACGTCAATGGGCGCACCTTCTCCCGAAGTTACGGTGCCATTTTGCCTAGTTCCTTCACCCGAGTTCTCTCAAGCGCCTTGGGATTCTCACCCTGCCTACCAGTGTCGGTTTACGGTACGGTTTTTCTATAGCTGAAGCTTAGTGGCTTTTCCTGGAAGCGTGGTATCAGTCACTTCGTCCAAAATAGGACTCGTCTCGGTGCTCGGCATAAAGGGTCCCGGATTTGCCTAAGACCCATGCCTACCGCCTTTCCCCGGGACAACCAACGCCCGGTAGACCTAACCTTCTCCGTCCCCACATCGCACTATAGAAAAGTGCAGGAATATTAACCTGCTTCCCATCGACTACGCATTTCTGCCTCGCCTTAGGGGCCGACTCACCCTGCGCCGATGAACGTTGCGCGAGGAAACCTTGGGCTTTCGGCGTGGGGGCTTTTCACCCCCATTATCGTTACTCATGTCAGCATTCGCACTTCCGATACCTCCAGCATGCTTTACAACACACCTTCACAGGCTTACGGAACGCTCCTCTACCGCGTACACATAAATGTGCACACCCCGAGCTTCGGTGCATGGCTTAGCCCCGTTAAATCTTCCGCGCAGACCGACTCGACCAGTGAGCTATTACGCTTTCTTTAAAGGATGGCTGCTTCTAAGCCAACCTCCTGGCTGTCTATGCCTTTCCACATCGTTTTCCACTTAGCCATGACTTGGGGACCTTAGCTGCGGGTCTGGGTTGTTTCCCTTTTCACGACGGACGTTAGCACCCGCCGTGTGTCTCCCGGATAGTCTGTCCTGGTATTCGGAGTTTGCCATGGTTTGGTAAGTCGCGATGACCCCCTAGCCATAACAGTGCTCTACCCCCAGGAAGATTCGTCCGAGGCGCTACCTAAATAGCTTTCGAGGAGAACCAGCTATCTCCGAGTTTGTTTAGCCTTTCACTCCTATCCTCAGCTCATCCCCATCTATTGCAACAGATGTGGGTTCGGTCCTCCAGTGCGTGTTACCGCACCTTCAACCTGGCCAAGGATAGATCACTCGGTTTCGGGTCTACTGCCTGAGACTATGCGCCCTATTCAGACTCGATTTCTCTTCGCCTCCCCTATACGGTTAAGCTTGCCACAGACAGTAAGTCGCTGACCCATTATACAAAAGGTACGCAGTCACCCTTGCGGGCTTCCACTGCTTGTACGTATACGGTTTCAGGGTCTATTTCACTCCCCTCTCCGGGGTTCTTTTCGCCTTTCCCTCACGGTACTAGTTCGCTATCGGTCAGTCAGTAGTATTTAGCCTTGGAGGATGGTCCCCCCATGTTCAGACAAGGTTTCACGTGCCCCGCCTTACTCAATTTCACACMAAATGCCTTTTCGTCGACTGGGCTATCACCATCTATGGCCGGGCTTTCCATCCCGTTTGACTAAAACATAATGTGCTTTTGGGCTAGTCCCCGTTCGCTCGTCGCTACTCAGGGAATCTCGGTTGATTTCTTTTCCTCCGGGTACTTAGATATTTCAGTTCCCCGGGTTCGCCCCGTACACCTATGTATTCAGTGCACGGTACCGCTTGCGCGGTGGGTTTCCCCATTCGGACATTGCCGGATCAAAGCTTGTTGCCAGCTCCCCGACACTTTTCGCAGGCTGCCACGTCCTTCATCGCCTCTGACTGCCAAGGCATCCACCGTATACGCTTAGTCGCTTGACCATATAACCCCAAGTCGCCTCGGGGCATRCACCCTCTTCAGGTGCAGCCAAGTTACTTCGTTTTCGTGCCTTAACACTTGCCTCGGTTCGGTTTCGAACCAAGACGCTTGTCACTCGTTTATGGGTTTTCAAAGAACATCATACCGGCCTCAATGCCGGATGATTTCAACAAATCTTGTGTGTGCTGATACTTCACGCCCGRAATCGAACCTTGGTGGAGCCTGTCGGGATCGAACCGACGACCCCCTGCTTGCAAAGCAGGTGCTCTCCCAGCTGAGCTAAGGCCCCAAGGAAACCTTGGCATAATGGTGGGTCTGGGTGGACTCGAACCACCGGCCTCACCCTTATCAGGGGTGCGCTCTAACCACCTGAGCTACAGACCCAT